>DASCMO010000074.1:0-11117 GCA_036010965.1 Planctomycetota bacterium
GGTGTGCCTGGCGGCGCTGCTCCACGAGTTGGAGGTGTCGGGCCTTGACCGCAGCCCGCTCTCGTTCGCGCTCGGCCTCCTTCGCCTGGCGCACTCGCTCGCGCTCCTCGGCAGCCTGTAGCCTGGCCTCTTCCTTGGCGGCCTGGATCGCGAGGCGCTCCTGCTGGGCCTTCCAGTCCACGCGCACTTTCTTGCCATGAGCGCAGTCGTCCACCAGGACACACTCCCAGCAGAGGGGCTTGCGCTGGTCGCACCACAGGTCCGCTACGCGACCGAATCCCATCGATGACCGCAAGCCGTCCCCGGAGCCGATCAGCGGTTCGACGCTCGCCCGCAGCTTCGAAATCGAGGAGGTGCGAGCCACGAGATCCAGGCGGTCGAGGACGCGCGTGATTCCGGTCGTCACGGGCAGGGCGCCCTCGGCGGCGCTCCAGAGCAGGACGCTGCCCAGAGTATTACCGAGGGTCTCCAGCTGGGGCACGAGGCGGGATGCGGCTGTTTCATCCTCGCGCAGGGATTCGAGGTCCAGGCCGTGGGTCTTCTGGAAGACCTCCTGCATGTAAATCTTCAGGGAGCGCGCCGCACCCAGGTAGCGGGCGGCCGCCGCCGGCGTGTTGGTGCCGGGGGGCGCGAAGCAGAGCGCGAGTTCCTGAGCCTGGGAGACGCGCGCCTCATTCCAGTCATCAAAGGCCGCTCGCAGGTTATTCATGCCCGCTTTCGCGCGGGTGGTGGACAGCTCCCGCTGCAGCACCAGCAGCATACCGAGTTCAAACAGGGTGCAGTCCAGAATGGAATCCGGGACCCCCACGGTCAACTCGATCTTCCCCAGCAGGCGGCTCAAGCGTTCCGAATTCTTACTCACACCTCTCCCCGTTCCATCGTCCGGGCTCCGCCCGGATCATCAAGGTATCTCGACCGCTGCCCGTGCGAACTTGCAACGGGCGCGCCTCCTGAGGAGGTCACTCCTCGCCCTGGTCCTCGTCCGCTGCGGACACCGCGGCGGCTCGCCGGGCTGCCACGCGCTCAGTGCGCCGGACCGTCTTACGCTCGGCGCGCTCATCCTTGCGGGCGTTGCGGCGCAGACTCCCGGCAGTCTGCTTGCGCCCCGGGCGCTTGCGCGGCTTGCGGGGTTCGACGCCCTCGAACACACCCATGCGACCGAGGATCGAGCGCACCGTATCCGAGGGCTGGGCGCCGACGCCGATCCAGTGCCGGGCGCGCTCGACGTTCAGCTTCACCTGCGCATCGGGGTCGGCCGCGATGGGGTCGTACAAGCCCAGATGCTCGATGGTCCTCCCGTCGCGCGGGGAACGCCGATCGGCAACGGAGATGCGGTAACAGGGACGGTTCCGGCGTCCCGTGCGCTTCAGACGAATGACTACTGCCATGGATGCGGAGGTGGTGGGGATCGCTCGCGGCCGACAACGGCGGGCTCGCGCGGGTGCTTGCCCCAGGGCTCAAGCGAGGGCTGCGCGGGGGTCGGCGAGACGCCCTGTGCCCGAGACGAGGGCCGAACAGGAGACGAAAAAACGGCCGCCGAGGCAAGGCGCTGGAGGACTATTTCCGCCTTCCCTTGCGCCCCTTGCGAGATCGGCGGTCCTTCTTGCGGCGCTTGGAGCTGCTTTTGCGGGTCGCCGAGGAGCCCATGGGCCGGGCGCCGCCGCCCAGGGGGTCCGCCAGGTCAGGGGCTCCGCCGGCGCCACCGAGGCCGCCTCCCCCACCACCGAGCAGACCGCCGAGCCCGCCCAGAAGCCCACCCCCACCTCCGGCCAGCTCTCCGCTGGGAGAGAGATCGCGCAAGGTGGAGCGCTTGGCGCTGGCGCCCATCTTGGCCCCCAGGCCCATCTTCCCCATCTGCTTCATCATCTTCTTCATGCCCCGGAAGCGCTTGAGCAGGTCGTTGATAGCTCCCACCTCCTGACCCGCCCCGCGCGAGATGCGCCGTCGGCGACCCATGTCGATCACCTCGGGCTGCAGGCGCTCACGGGGCGTCATGGAGGTGAAGAGCGCCTCCAAACGATTCATCTGGCCGTCGTCGACATCGAGCTGATCGAGGTTGGCGGACATGCCCGGCATCATCCCCAGGACCTTCTTCATCGGCCCCATCTTGCGGATCATGCGCAGCTGGGAAAGCATGTCCTCGAGGGTGAAGCTGCCCATCACCATGCGCTCGAAGGAGACCTGGGCCTCCTTTTCGCTGATCTGCTCCTGGGCCTTCTCGACCAGGCCCACGACGTCGCCCATGCCGAGGATGCGCCCGGCCATGCGGTCGGGGTGGAAGGCGTCGAGGTCCTCGACCTTCTCGCCCGTGCCGACGAAGAGGATCGGGCAGCCGGTGACAGCCTTGAGGCTCAGGGCCGCGCCGCCGCGCGCGTCTCCATCGAGCTTGGTCAGCACGACGCCGGAGAGCGCCAGCTGGGCGTGGAAGGCGCCGGCCGAGGACACGGCGTCCTGGCCGGTCATCGCGTCGACCACCAGGACCTGGTCGTGAGGCCGAGTGACGCGGGCGATCTCGGCCACCTCGGCCATCAGCTCATCGTCCACGTGCAGGCGGCCGGCGGTGTCCAGCAGCACGACGTCGGCGCCCGTGGCCCGAGCGTGCTCGACGCCGGCCAGGCATACCTCGGGGGGCGTCGCGCCCTCAAGGCGGAAAACAGGCACGTCGATCTGGCCCCCCAGGACCTGGAGCTGCTCGACGGCCGCGGGACGCTTGACGTCGGCCGCCACGAGCAGCGGGCGTTTCTGGTGCTCGTCGCGCAGCCAGCGCGCGAGCTTTGCGCAGGTGGTGGTCTTGCCGGCGCCCTGCAGGCCCGCCATGAGGATCACGGTCGGACCACTCTTGGCGAAGGAGAGCCGCGCGTCCTCGGGCCCCATGACCTCGACCAGCTCGTCGTGGAACGCGTGCACGAACTGCTGCGAGGGATCGACGCCCTCCACGCGCTTCTCCCCCACCAGGCGATCGCGCACGCCAGCGGTCAGGCGACGGGCGACCTGGATGTGGACGTCCGCCTCCAGTAGGGCACGGCGGACATCTGCCAGGCCTAGCTCAAGCTGCTCCTCGGAGAGGGTCCGCCCCCCGCGCAGGGCGGAGAACGAGGCGGTCAGGCGCTGTGTGAGGGTCTCAAACACGGGTTGCTGACTCTATCAGCACCTCGGAGGCCGCCCTACGACGACTTCACCAACTCCACCGCCGGTGCGCTCGCGCGCGGGCTACTCCACCCGCTCGCGCTCCACCCGCTCGCGGCGGATCCCGGCGCCCAGGGCGCGCAGGCGCTCCTCGATGCACTCGTAGCCGCGGTCGATGTGGTAGACGCGGTGGACATGGGTCTCCCCCTCGGCCACCAGCCCTGCCAATACCAGCGCCGCCGACGCCCGCAGGTCGGAGGCGGTCACATGCGCGCCGGAGAGGCGCGGAGTACCGCTGACCAGAGCCAGAGCTCCCTCGCGGCGCACGTCCGCCCCCAGGCGCGCGAGCTCCGCCATGTGCATGTAGCGCTCGGGATAGACGCGCTCGGTGATGACGCTGCGACCCTCGGCCATGGTCATCAGCGCCATCCACTGGGCCTGCAGGTCGGTCGGAAATCCGGGGAAGGGATGGGTCGTGACGTCGGTCGGGCGCGGCTGCTCGCCGGCGGCGCGCGGATCGCGAGCCTGGGTCTCGATCCAGTCCGGGCCGACCTCGAAAGGTATCTGCGCCTCGCGCAGGCGTTCGAGGACCGTCACCAGGTGCTCGGGGCGGCAGCCCCGCACGCGCACGCGCCCGCCGGTCATCGCACCCGCAATCACGTAGGTCCCGGCCTCGATGCGGTCGGGGATCACGCTCCATTCGACAGCGCCCAGCTCGGACACGCCCTCGATCTCGACCCGGGGTGAGCCGAGCCCCTCGATGCGGGCGCCCATGGCCTGCAGGCAGCGGCCCAGGTCCACGACCTCCGGTTCGCAGGCCGCGCCCTGGATGACGGTCCGGCCCTCGGCCAGGGTGGCCGCCATCATGACGTTGGCGGTGCCCGTCACCGACGAGCCAAAGGCCGTCCCGAGGTACATCTCGGCGCCGCGCAGCCCGCCCGGAGGGGCCTCGGCGATCACGTAGCCGCCCTCGGTGCGCACACTGGCGCCGAGGGCCTCGAGCCCCTTGCGATGGATGTCGATCGGGCGGAAGCCGCCCAGGGCGCAGCCACCGGGGAGGCTGACCTCGGCCCGGCCCGTGCGCGCGACGAGCGGGCCGAGGACGCAGAAGGACGCGCGCATGCGGGACACCAGCTCCCAGTCCGTACGCTGGGAGGGATGCTCGGGGGCCTTCACCTCGATCGCCTCGTCCTCGCCGCCCTGAACGGCGCACCCCAGATCCCGCAGGACCCCAAGCATCGACTCCACGTCCGCCAGGCGCGGAGCGTTCTCGACCCGCAGCGTCTCGCGAGTCAACAGGGCGGCGGCCAGCACCGGCAAGACCGCGTTTTTCGACCCCGCGATGTCGACCTCGCCCTCCAGGCGGCGACCACCTTCCACGACCAACTTGTCCATCTCGTCCCTCCCTGGTGCTCGTGATCCGTACTCGTGTAGCGAAGGTACGCCTCGCCGAAGGGCGATGCTCCCTCCTCGTCGGGAATCCCGGCCCGCCTCCAGCACCAGGATTCGCTCCAGAGCGCCCAAGCCGGCCGTTCGCGCCTTCGGGCGCCGAGGTCGAAGTCAGATGCGAGCCTGCTCCAGGTTGACTCCCACCCCGGCCCGGGCCTATCATCTCGCCGCCTGAACGACGGGGGTCCCGGGCCGAATCCGCGCCCTCCCCGTGGTCTTTTCGTGGTCCCTCCACGCTCCGAGCCCGCCATGAATCAAGAGCTGCAAGAGCCCGCCCTGTCCCCTGGCGCAGCGGCCCCCGTAGTCCAGACGGTGGACCTGCGCAACGACCCCATCCCCAGCTTCGCCTCCCTGCAGACCGCGCGCGGGACCGTGTTCCAGAACCGCCGTTCGCTGGACTCCTTCGGTCTCCAGATCGACGCCCTCGGCAACGAAGGTGAAGAAGGGCGTCGCCGCGGCCTGGGCCTGTGGATGGTCGGGCGCTACGACGAGGCGGTGGAGATGCTGGAAGGTCACTCCGAAGACGACGTGGCGTCCTTCACCCACGCCAACGCGCTGATGTCCCTCGGTCGGCCGGGAGACGCCGTGCCCGTATTCCTGCGCCTCTCGCAAGCCTACGCCGACGAGCCGCGCCCGCGGGCCGGCTGGATCGAGGCGCGCCTCGAGGCGGCACTGGCCGAGACAGACGACGGCGAGCAGGCCGCCGAGGCCGCGGCGGAGATCTGCGCCGAGGCACCCGAGAGCTTCATGGAGAGCGCCGACGGCTTCTACATCCAGGGACGCATTTGCGAACTGCGCCGGGAGTGGGAGACGGCCGTCGACCACTACACGACGGCGCGCGAACTCGACCCGTTCCATCGGCGCAACCTCTTCCGCCTCGCGCGCCTCACCGAGCGCTGGGGCCTGGACGAGCTGGCCCTCGAGACCTACGAGGCGCTGGCCGCCATCCAGCCCATCGACAAGAACGTGCTGCTCAACCTCGGCTGCCTGTACGAGGACTTCGGGCGCGACCAGGAAGCGGCCACCTGCTACGACACCGTGGCGCGCTTCTGCCCCACCGACCGTCGCGCGCGCCTCTATCTGGCGGATGCGCGGGCCGGGATGGACATGTACTACGACGAGGATCTGGAGCGCAAGGAGGACCGCCTCAACCAGATCCTGCGTATCCCGATCACCGATTTCGAGCTGTCGGTGCGGGCGCGCAACTGCCTCAACAAGATGAACATCCTGACCCTCGGTGACCTGGTCAAGAAGACCGAGCAGGAGCTCTTGACCTACAAGAACTTCGGCGAGACATCCTTGAACGAGATCAAGGAGATCCTTGGCAGCAAGGCCCTGCGCCTGGGCATGGCCCGCGACGAGGCTGTGGCCAGCATCGAGTCTCACTCCGGGCGGCGCTACACCTCGGGCGAGAACGTCGAGGCCATGAACCGCTCGATCGCGGAGCTTGAGCTGTCGATCCGCGCGCGGCGCACGGTCGAGGCCCTCGGTTGCCTGACCCTCGGCGATGTCGTCCAGCACTCCGAAGAGGAGCTGTTGGGGATGCCCAACTTCGGCATCACCTCGCTCCAGGAGCTAAAGGACAAGCTCGTCGAACACGGGCTCTCCCTGAAGCCGCCGAACGAGAACCGGATGATGATGATGTAGGCCAGGCGCGGTCCCAGCGAGGTCCGCGAGTGAGAAGGAGCGGTGTACCAGTACCTCGAAGGAGATGTCGCGGGGCTCTCCCCCACGCGACTGATACTCGACGTGGGTGGCGTGGGGTACGACCTCTCCGTGCCCCTCGGCTCCGATTTCCCGCCCTCCGGGCGGGCGCGCGCCTGGACGCACCTGGTGGTGCGCGAGGACTCCCATCAGCTGTTCGGCTTCGCCGAACGCGAGACGCGCGACCTCTTCCGGCTGCTGCTCTCCGTGCGCGGCGTAGGGCCGCAGATGGCCCTCGGCATCCTCTCGGGGCTCTCGCGCGGCCCGCTGCTGGAGGCCATCGTGGGCGGCGACGCGGCGCCCTTGACGCGCGTCAAGGGCGTGGGGCGCAAGACGGCCGAGCAGATCCTGCTCGACCTGTCGGACAAGGCGGCCAGCTTGCGCGACCAACTCGGCCCCACACCGGCGCCCGGTACTGGCGAGCAACGGGGAAACCTGGAGGACGCGGTCGCCGCCCTCGTCTCCGTCGGCTACAAGGAAAAGGAAGCGAGGCGGCAGGTCGAGCGGGCCGCACAGTCGATCGACTCAACGGACCTCGAACTGCTCGTCCGCACCGCCCTCCAAGGCTGAGGCACCTGCACCCATGACTCCCAGCTCCACGCCGCTCACGCCGGCCGAGACCCGCATCCTGATCTGCGACACCCTCTCACCCGCCGCCCTCGAGGCCTTCGGTGAGCGCGGCTTCGAACCGCGCGTGCAGACCGGGATGAGCGAGGACGAGCTCTGCGCATGCGTCGGAGAGGTCCACGCTCTGATCGTGCGCTCCGCCACGCGCATCACGCGCCGCGTGCTCGAAGCGGCGGGATCCCTGCGCGTGGTCGGTCGGGCGGGGGTCGGCGTGGACAACGTCGACTGCGACGCTGCCACCGAGCGCGGGGTGGTCGTCATGAACACGCCGACGGGCAACACGACGACCACCGGGGAGCTGGCGATCGCCCTGCTCTGCTCCCTCGCCCGGCACATCCCGCGCGCCGACCGGGAGGTGGGTGAGGGCAAGTGGAACAAGAAGCACCTGGTGGGCAGCGAGCTGACTGGCAAGCGCCTGGGAGTGATCGGCCTGGGGCGCATCGGCGGCGTCGTGGCGCAGCGCGGCCGCGGCTTGTGCATGGAGGTCGTGGCTCACGATCCCTACCTCTCCTCCACCGGTGTCGCGTCTCCGGTCGAGGGCGTCGCTTTGGTCGAGCTCGACGAGCTGCTGGCGACCTCCGACTTCATCTCCCTGCACGTCCCCCTGCTCGACTCGACGCGCAACCTGCTGTCACGCGAGAAGATCGCCCTGATCAAGCCCGGCGCGCGCGTGATCAACGCCGCCCGCGGCGGTCTGATCGACGAACAGGCCCTGGCCGAGGCCCTCGAGGAGGGCCGCGTCGCCGGGGCCGCCCTGGACGTCCTGGCCGAGGAACCTCCCGGCCCCGAGCACCCCTTGATGGGCCGCGACGACGTGATCCTGACCCCGCACCTGGGGGCCTCGTCCAGCGAGGCGCAGCACAACGTGGCGGTGGGGATCGCGGCGCAGATCTGCGACTTCTTCAGCGACGGCGTGGCCCACAACGCCGTCAACGCGCCGGCCCTCTCGGCCGACCTCCTGGAGCGCCTCGCGCCCTACGTCCTGCTGGCCCAGCGCATGGGGACCTTCCTGGCCCAGCGCATGGAGGAGGCTCCGCGCAAGGTCGAGGTGACCCTCTGCGGCGAGATCGCACGCCAGGGCGAGGGCTACTTGGGCCTCTCGGTCCTGGTGGGCGTCCTGCGCCGCTCCGACCGCGGAGTGAACTTCGTCAACGCCCCCCTGATCGCGAGCGAGAAGGGCGTTCGCCTGCTCGAAGGGGCGGAGGAGAACGCCCAGTTCTACAGCGGCATGATCAAGGTGCGCGCCACCAGCCGCGGCGGCGAGGAAAGCCATCTGGTCGCCGGAACGGTCTTCGGTCGCACGCCGAAGTTCGTACGCGTCGACGACCTGCACCTCGACCTCGAGCCCGAGGGCGTGATGCTGCTCACGGTCCACCGCGACCGACCCGGCGTGATGGGCCGGATCGGGACGATCCTGGGCGAGGCGGGCGTCAACATCCGGCGCGTGGAGTTGGGCTCCGCGCCGTCCGAGGACGAGGCCCCGGCCTCGGGCTTCTTCTCCCTGGACGAGCGTCCGACCGACGAGGTCCTCGCGAGGATCGGGGAACTCGAACCGATCGAGCAGGTGCGCCTGGTCGAGCTCTAGCGACCCTTGCACTCCGCCCGAACCGCCAACACCGCCGCGCCGTGAGCCTCACCGACGCTCCTCCGCCCTACGCGACCGTGGTCTTTGACTGCGACTCGACCCTCTCACGCATCGAGGGCATCGAGGAGCTCTCGGGAGCGCGGCGCGCGCAGATCGCGCGCATGACGGCCAGCGCCATGGAGGGCGAGGTTCCTCTGGAGCAGGTCTACGGCCGACGTCTCGAGCTCGTGCGTCCCTCGCGGGCGAGCCTCCAGGCGGTGGGCGTACGCTACGTCGAGGAGCTGGTGTGCAACGCCCGGATCTGCCTGGCGGCCCTGGCCTTCCTGGGCAAGCGCCTGGTGATCGTCTCCGGCGGCCTGCACCCGGCCGTCCTCCATCTCGCCCGCCACCTGGGCGTGGCCGAAGAGGACGTCTTCGCCGTCGGCGTCACCCTCGCCGCCGACGGGACCTACCTCGACTTCGACCGCGACTCGCCCCTGGCGCGCGCGGGCGGCAAGGTCCCGATCCTGGAGTCGATCGCCGCCGCTCCGGACGCCGGCCCAGTCTGCCTGGTGGGCGACGGCGTCACGGATCTGGAGGCAGCGGGCGCCGTGGCGCGCTTCGTGGCCTTCGGCGGCGTCGAGCGCCGCGAGGCGGTCTTCGCGCGCGCCGCCGTGACCTGCGAGGAGCCCGACTTCGCCGCCCTGGCGCCGCTGCTCTTCTCGGAAGATGAACTCGCCGTGCTGCGAAGTGAACCGCGCTTCGGTAGCTTCACACGAGACATCGAGCCTCACACCTAGCGGAAGATCTCCCATGCTCTGGATCCCCGGCCCGACCGAAATCCGTCCCGAAATCCTCGCCGAGTGCGCCCGTCCGGCCATCGGCCACCGCGCTCCGCAGATGGTCGAGTTGATCGAGCGCCTGGACCCTCACCTGCCCCTGGCCTTCGGCCTGGCAGAGGGCAGCGATGCTCACGTCGGCGTCCACTCCACGAGCGCCTCGGGTCTGATGGAGGCCTCCCTGCGCGGTGTGGGGCCGCGTGTGCTCTCGGTGGTCAACGGCGCCTTCAGCCGCCGCTTCTTCCAGATGGCGGAGCTGCTCGGCAAGGACGTCCAGCGGCTCGACGTCGCCTGGGGCGCGGGGGTCGAGCCCGAGGAGCTGGCGGCGCGTCTGGCGAGCGACGGTCCCTTCGACGCGCTGACCCTGGTCGCCAACGAGACCTCGACCGGCGTACGCACGCCCCTCGACGCGATCGCGGCGGTCCTGCGCGAGCACGGCGAGACGCGCCTTCTGGTGGACGTGGTGAGCTTGATCGCAGGTGCACCGGTGGACTTTGACGCCCACGGCATCGACTTCGCCTTCGCCGGCGTGCAGAAGGCCCTGGCCTTGCCGCCGGGCATCGCCGTGTGTTGCGCGTCGGAGCGCTACATGGCGGGCGCTCGCGCTCTGGAGCGCAGGAGCTGGGCCCTCGACCCGGTGCGAATCATCGATGGGCACGCGGCGCGCAAGACGCCGGCGACGCCCTGCACGCCGCTCTACTACGCCCTCGCGCGCCAGCTCGAGGACATCAGCGCCGGGGTGACCTTGCCGGCCGGAACGGACGCCGCACCCGGCGCCGCGGCCTGGAGCGCGCGCTTCGCCCGCCACGAGCGCATGCAGGCGCGCACGGTCAGCTGGGCGAACGAGCACGGCCTCGAGTTGCTCCCCGAGGCGCGCTTCGCCTCCCCCACCGTCTCCTGCGTGCGCGCCGGTTCCCTGGACGTGGCCGCGTTCGTGTCCGGCCTCGCCGAGCGTGGTTTCTCGATCTCCAACGGCTACGGCGACCTGAAGGGCAAGACCTTCCGCATCGGCCACATGGGCGACCACACCGAGGAAGGCCTCAACCAACTGCTCGCCACCGCGGACGAGGTCCTGGCGGGGTTGAGCCAGAAGGCGAGCTGAACGCCCGGCCTACTCCTCCACCAAATGTGCGGCGCGCGCCAGGAGGAGGGCGACGGTGCGCACTTGCTCGGGGGCGAGGTGGTGGAGCTGGTGCACGAGGGTGCGCGAGGGATCGAGGACGCTCCAGGCGCCGGGGTCGCGCTCGCGCTCTTCGTCGAGCACGCGCACGAAGTCCTCTAGCAGCTCGCGGTACGCGGCGCCGTGGGGCAAGGAGCCGCCGGCCCCGCCCTCCGCAGCGGCCAGCACATCCACCAGGACCAGGCGCGGATCCTCGAGGGTGCACATCGCCACCAGCTCGGCCCGCAGCTCGAGCCGACGCTGCACGGCGAGCGGGGTCACTCCGCCGCGCAACAACAAGCCCAGGACACGCCCCAAGCGACGGCCCAGTGGCAGGAAGCGCGCGCGGTCACAGAGGTGGCCCTCCTCGTGCACCGCCACGGCGCGCGCCAGCTCCGTCAAGGTCGGCGGTGCCAGGGGAGCACCCGCCGCCCGCTCGCGCATCAGCGACAGGCGCAGACGCGACGCCTCGCCCAGCAAGGGGTCGACTGCGCGTCGTTCGCGTTCGCGCGCGCCGGCAGCCTCGGAGTCGGCGCGCAGTCGCAGACCGCCCTCGGCCAGCAGATCGTCCAGCGCCGCGCTCTGAGCAGGATCGCCAAAGCCCTGCGCCAGGCGGGCCCAGACGGCCACCTCGCCTCGCACGACGGCC
>DASCMO010000075.1:0-54552 GCA_036010965.1 Planctomycetota bacterium
GAGACAACCTGGGACGATTCCGTCCGTCGGCTCTGCATGGCCTGGCCCACGGTTCCCGTCGGCGTCGACGAGGACTACGCCTTCGACTTTGTCTCGACGATCCTCACCACGGGCCGCCTCTCGCGCCTGTACCGTCGGCTCGTCAAGGGCAAGGGGGGGGCGGTCAGCGTCTCGACCCACAACGACACGCGGGTGGAGTCGGGCGCCTTCTGGCTCCTCGCGGAGTGCAAGGAGGGGCACGCCCCAACGGAGCTCGAGCGGGCCGTGGATGGGGAGCTCGCGCGCCTGGCGGACGAGCTCGTCAGTCCCTCGGAGCTGCGGCGGGCTCGCAACATCCTCGTCGCCGCCGACGCTTACGAGTCCGAGACCGTCGCGGACCTGGCCGACGAGTTGGGGGGCTACGCCGTGGATGCGGACTGGCGTCTGGCGGTGACCAGCGTCGAGCGCCTGTCCGCGGTTCGACCGCGCGCTGTGCGCGACGCCGTGCGCCGCTTCCTGCGTCCCGAGCGTCGCGTGCTCGGCTGGTCGCTACCGCATGAGGCGGGGAAGGTTCGAGGATGAGCGGTCGATCCGCGGTCTCGGCGGCCGCTTCTTCGTCCCTGCCGACGATCCACCTGCCCGTGGAGCGCTTCGAGTTGCCCTGCGGCGCGCTCTTGCTCGTGACGCCGCGGACCGGAGCGCCCGTCTGCGCGATCCGGGTCCACTTGCGCGGCGGAGCGTCCCTCGACCCGTCCGGGCGCGAGGGCACCGCCTACCTGACCGGTGCCCTGCTCGATCAGGGGACGCGACGCCACGATGAGCGTGGGCTCGCGACCCTGCTCGAACCGGCCGGTGGCGAGGTCAGCGGCGATGCCTCGGGGCTGCGGGGATCGATCGTTGGCAACCAGTGGCGCCTGCTCGTGCGCGTGATGGCCGAGCTCCTCACCGAGCCCGCCTTCCCCGCGCGCGACGTGCGCGTGCAGCTCGCGCGCATGCAGCACCGCCTGGCCGTCGAGCGCGACGATCCTCGGCGCCAGGGCGGGGTCCGCTTCCGCAGGCTCGTGTACGGCGATCACTGGATCGGCCGGCCGGCCTACGGGACCCTCGAGAGCGTGAGGTGCATCGAGCCGCGCCATCTGCGGGCCCACCACCGAACGAACTGGGTCGCCGGCCGCGCCACGATCGCCGTCTGCGGCGATGTGGACCCCCAGGCCGTGCGGCGCGCCTTCGCCCGCGTCCTCGCGGGCTGGGAGAGAGGCGCCCCCCGCCCGAGCCGCCAGGCGACCATGCCCGAGCCTTCCGTGCGCATGGACGTCTTCCCCGCCGAGCGCAAGCAGGTGCACGTCTACCTCGGCCATCTCGGCATCCGTCGCAAGGACCCGGACTACGCAGCGCTGGTGGTCATGGACCACATCCTCGGCACGGGCCCGGGCTTCACCAATCGCATCGCGCGCCGCCTGCGAGACGAGCTGGGCCTTGCCTACTCGGTGAACGCCAGCATCCACTCCTCCGCGGGGATCCTGCCCGGGCTATTCACGGCCTACATCGGGACCTCGCCCGAGAATGTGGGGGTTGCGGTCGAGGGCTTCCTGCGCGAGATCCGCCGCATCCAGGACGAGCCCGTCTCGGCCGAAGAGCTCGACGTGGCGCGCAGCTACCTGATCGGCTCCTTCTCGATGGGGTTCGATCGCGCGTCGCGGCGCGCGAGCTACCTGATCTCCAAGGAGATCCACGGCCTGCCCGACGACATCCTCGCACAAATGCCGCGGGAGTTCTCGGCGGTGAAACCCGAGGACATCCAGCGCGCGGCTCGCGCGCACTTGCGCCCCGACGCCTGCTGTCTGTGCGCGGCGGGGCCGGTTTCACGCGGCGCCCTGCGCAAGATCCTGAGCGCCGGTTAGCCCGAGCCGCCTCGCTCACCCCTTGAGGAGCAGGGCGGTCGGGAACGGCGAGCGTCTGGTCTGGGTCACCGGAGCCTCCTGGAGTGGATCGAGGCCGGGGGCGGACCGAACAGGCGCCCCCGACGAAGAGAGCCGCCCGACCTCGCTTGAGGCCGGGCGGCTCTTTGTCGTGGGGAGAGGAGTGGCTCAGTGGGCGTGACCCGCGGGCTCCTTCTCCTTTTCAGGGAGGTCGCTGACCAGAGCGTCGGTGGTGAGCAGCAGGCTCGCCACGGAGGCCGCGTTCTGGAGCGCAGTGCGCACGACCTTGGTGGGGTCGATCACACCGGCCTTGACGAGGTCCTCGTAGGTGTCGGTGGCGGCGTTGTAGCCGAAGGTGTAGCCCTTGCCGCTGGAGCGCACGTTCTGGACCACCACGGAGCCGTCCTGACCCGCGTTGATGGCGATCTGACGCATGGGCGCCTCGATCGCGCGACGCACGATCATGGCTCCGACCCGCTCGTCGCCGACGAGTTTCAGCTTCTCGACCATGTCGATGGCGCTCACCAAGGCGGCGCCGCCGCCGACCACGATGCCCTCTTCGACCGCAGCGCGCGTGGCGTGCAGCGCGTCCTCGACGCGGGCCTTCTTTTCCTTCATCTCGGCCTCGGTCGCGGCGCCGACGTTGATCTGCGCCACACCGCCGGAGAGCTTGGCGAGGCGCTCCTGGAGCTTCTCGCTGTCGTAGTCCGACTTGGTGACCTCGATCTCGGCGCGGATCTGGGCGATGCGCCCCTGGATGGCCTTCTTCTTGCCCGCACCCTCGATGATCGTCGTCTCGTCCTTGTTGACGATGATCTTCTTGGCGCGGCCGAGGTCGGCCATGGTCAGGGATTCCAGGCTGCCGCCCGTGGCCTCGAAGACCGGGCTGGCGCCCGTCAGGATGCCCAGGTCTTCCATCATCGCCTTGCGGCGATCACCGAAGCCGGGGGCCTTCACGGCGCAGCAAGGGAACGACCCGCGCAGTCGGTTCACGACCAGGGTGGCGAGGGCCTCGCCCTCGACGTCCTCGGCGATCACGATCAGGGGCTTGCCGCTCTGGGCAACCTGCTCGAGCAGCGGGATCATGTCCTTGATGTTCGAGATCTTCTTCTCGTGGATCAGGACGTAGGCGTCCTCGAGGACGCACTCCATGGTCTGTGGCTTGGTGATGAAGTGCGGCGACAGGAAGCCCTTGTCGAACTGCATTCCCTCGACCCACTCGACCTTCGTCTCGAGGGTCTTGCCCTCTTCAACGGTGATGACGCCGTCCTTGCCGACGCGCTCCATAGCCTCGCCGATCATGGATCCGATCTCTCCGTCACCGTTGGCGGCGATCGAGCCGACCTTGGCCACGTCGTCGCCGGCGACCGGCTTGGAGGCCTTCGCGAGGGACTTCACGACCGCCGTGACGGCCTTGTCCATACCGCGCTTGAGTTCGACGGGGTTGGCGCCGGCGGTGACGTTCTTGAGTCCTTCGAGGAAGATCGACTCGGCCAGGACCGTGGCGGTGGTCGTGCCGTCGCCTGCCTGGTCGTTGGTCTGGGAGGCGACCTGCTTCACGAGCTGAGCGCCCATGTTCTCGTAGGCGTCCTCGAGGTCGACTTCCTTGCTGACCGTCACGCCGTCCTTGGTCACCGTGGGGCTCCCGAAAGACTTCTCGATGATCACGTTCCGGCCACGGGGACCGAGGGTGATCTTGACGGCGCGCGCCAGCTTGCTTACGCCGTTCTTGATGTGTTCACGCGCGTTCGCGTCGTAAGTGATCTGCTTGGCCATGATTTTCTTTCTCCGGAGACTTGAGCGCTCCGGCCTCTCGTGAGTGTGCTCGAAGGATCTGTGTTGGAGGGATCTAGCCTTCGATCACGCCCAGGATGTCGCGCTCTTCCATGATCATGTACTCCTCGCCGGAGTACTTGACGTCCGTACCTCCGTAGGAGGTGAACAGCACGCGGTCGCCGCTCTTGACCGAGAAGGTCGAGCGCTCGCCGTTGTCGAGCATGCGGCCCTCGCCGACGGCGATGATGACGCCTTCCTTGGGCTTCTCCTTGGCGCTCTCGGGCAGCAGGATGCCACCGGCGGTGATCTCCTCGGCCTCGATACGCTGGACGAGGACGCGATCACCGAGGGGGCGGATCATGGGGGAACCGGTCTTGGCCTTGCGGGCCGACTTCGTCTTGGTAGCCATGGTTTCAGGTCTCTTCTTTTCTAGGGGAGAACGGTGACGGTTCACGCCAGTCCGAGCACACGGCACACTTCGGTGCGGAGCTGGACGGGCTGGACGGGTTTGCGCAGGACGGCGACGGCGCCGGCTTGCAGGGCGAGTTGCTCCAGGTCGCCGTGGGCGTCCGCGGAGCAGAAGATGCAGGGGACCGCGAGCTCCTCGGCACGGACGGTGCGGAGGATGTCGAGGCCCGTGATGTGCGGGGAATCGCTGCCCGGCATCTGGTGGTCGAGCAGAGCCAGGTCGACCGCCCGCGCTCGGACGATCTCCAGGGCCTCGCCACCGGAGCCGGCCATCAGGACCGCGAGGCCCAGGCCGGACAGGAGGTCCGCCAGACCGTGACGGATCTCCGGCTCGTCGTCGGCGATCAGGATGGTGGGGTCGATGGCCATGGGGCTTCCCCGGGACGCGGGCCCGGTGGCGCCGCAGAAGCAAACCGCGTGCCCGCTCTCCGGGGGCCGGCCCGATGTGCACCAGGGGGTCGCCAGCCCTTGTCCCGCAAGGGTTTCCATCGATCGGAGAGGATGCGGCTGGGCACTCCGGCGCTCGCCCCAGGCTGCCAAGGTGGCAGCCTGGGTGCGGGCCCCTGGCGCCACCTGTCACGATGACAGGCTGGTTCGCGTTGCGCCGGGGGAGGGTGGGGGCCAGGATCGCGACCCGTGAGCGCTCCCTCGATCCCCATCCCGCCCCTGTCGGTCTTCGACGCCCACGTGGACTCCCTCCAGCTGTCCCTGGACGCGGGCTGCGACCTGGGGGTGGCGGCCCCTGGGCACCTGGACCTGGAGCGTGGCCTGGCCGGCGGCCTGGGGGTGGTGGTGCTGGTCTGCTGGGTGGAGCCACGCTGGATCGAGACGACCGGCGCGCGGGCGCGCACGGAGGCCCTGCTCGGCGAGTTCCACGCCCTCCTGGCGCGCCACCCCGAGCGGGTGCGCTTCGCGGGCAACGGCGAGGACCTCGAGCGGGCGCGCAAGGCTGGCGTGGTCGCGGGCATCGCCGGTATCGAGGGCGGGCACTCGATCGAGGAGAGCCTGGAGACGCTCGAGCACTTCTTCGAGCGCGGCGTGCGCGTCATGACGCTGGTCTGGAACAACCACCTCTCGTGGATCCGTTCCTGTCAGGACGGCGCGGGCCCGGGGGTTCCCGAGGGTCTCTCCGACTTCGGTCTCTCGGTGGTGCGGCGCATGAACGAGCTGGGGATGGTGGTGGACCTTTCCCATGCGTCCGAGCGCGCGTTCTTCGACGCCCTCGACGTGAGTGAGCGTCCGGTGATCGCGAGTCACTCCGCCTGCCGTGCCTTGCACGACCATCCCCGCAACCTGACCGATGATCAGTTGCGCGCGCTGGGAGCGAACGGTGGCGTGTGCGGCATTGTGTTCCTGCCGAGCTTCCTCGACGCCGACGCCCGTGCGGAGGCCGAGCGTGTGCGCCGCACGGACGCCTTCCGCGCCATCGACAGCGCCGACCCCGTCGAACGCGCTCTGGCACGCAATGAGCACCTGCAGCGCTCCGTGCGCCCGCTCTCCCTGGAGCGCGTGGCCGACCACGTGCTGCACGCGGTCGAGGTGGCCGGGATCGAGCACGTCGGCCTGGGTTCAGACTTCGACGGCATCGACCACACCCCGGCGGGTCTGGAGGACGCGAGCTGCTATCCCGCCCTGGCCGACGCCCTCACCCGCCGCGGTTTCGGCTCCGAGGAACTCGACCGCATCCTGGGCGCCAACATGCGCCGCGTCTTCAGCGAGGTGACGGGCGCGGGGACGCGCGCGTCACGGTCCCCGTCCGATTCCCGACCCTCTCCTCCCGACGGACCTGCCCGGAGCTGAAGTGCCAGGGATGCGGCCGGTCCTGTCGCTCACGCGTCTCGTCCCTTCCCCTGCTCCTCGAGACCGTCACCACGACGATCTGTGGAACGAACCCACTTCGCTGACGAAGCAGAGAGGAGTGGTGTGTGACCCCGTAAGGTCAACGGGAGACGATTTCGCCCTCGATCACGACCCCGATGCAGTGGGTCGTGTACTCGAACGGGTCGCCGTCATAGAGCGCGAGGTCGCCGTCCTTGCCGATCTCCAGGGAGCCGACGCGCCCGTCGATGCCGAGCATGCGCGCGGGCGTGAGGGTGATCGCCTCCAGGGCGCGCTCCGCTCCGAGGCCGTGGGCGGCGGCGATGGCGGCCTCGAAGAGCAAGACGCGCACCTTGGGGACATAGCTCTCGAAACCCGTCTGGATCGCCACCGGAATTCCCGCGTCCACCAGGCGCGCGGCCGTCGTGAAGGACAGGTTCTTCGTGTCGCCCCAGCCACGGTACATCGTCGGGTGCAACAAGACCGGTACGCCGGCCGCGCGGATCTCGTCGATCAGCGTGTAGGCCTCGGCGGCCATGTCCAGCCACAGGTCCAGGCCGAACTCTTCCGCCAGGCGCAGGGCGCTGGAGATGTCCTGGGCGCGGTTGGCCGTGACGATGAAGGGCACCTCGCGGGCCAGAGCGGCGGCCAGGGCTTCCTTGCCCAGGTCGCGCGCCGGCGGAGAGCCCTCACCGTCGTGCTCGACTTGCTCGCGCCGGTAGTCCTGCGCCTCGATCAGGGCCTCGCGCAGCATGGCCATCATCTTCCCGCGCGTTCCGGGAGAAGAGCCACCGCTCTTCTGGGCTGACGGCGAGAGGGTCGCCGCGATCCCGAAGAAGGGGTTCACGACAGCCTCGGCCACCGTCGTCCCGCGTGTCTTGGCGATCATCGTCTGGCCCGAGACGAGCTCGCCCGGTGCGTGGCCGACGTGGATCGTCGTCACACCGAACGAGCGCACATACTCCAACAGGGGCTCGCGCGGGTTGTAGGCGTCGATCGCCCGCAGGCCCGGCTGGATCGGACTGGAGCGCTCGAGCATGTCCTGGTCGTGGGCCTGGTCATCGCCGTTGTAGATGCCCGACAGTCCGGCGACCGTGCGCACGTTTACCAGCCCAGGGGTCACCACGGCCGCGTGCAGCACCTCGTGGCCGGCGGGGATCGGCGTGGAGGAGGCCGGGCCGATGGCGACGATGCGGCCGTCGCTCACGACCACCACGCCGTCGCTGATGATCGCGCCGGAGACCGTGTGGATCCGCTCCGCCTGCACGGCGACTTGCGCCGTGGCGGGGAGCGCCGAGCAGAGCAGCGCAGCGGCTGCGAGGGTGCGTGCGCCCATCAGCGGCCTCCTTCGCTCGCGCCGTCGCCGTGGCAGCACAGGTAGGGCGTCACGTCGTCCGCCGCGCCCCAGCCGCCCTCGGCGTGCAGCAAGTCGTCGGCATCGGCGCGGTCGAAGACCTTGACGCCCTCGACCCAGGTCTCTTCGACCCGCGTGTAGACGCTGAACGGATCGCCCGAGAGGATCACGAAGTCGGCGTCCTTGCCCGGGGTGAGCGAGCCGACGCGCTCGTCGAGGTCAAGCATCTCCGCCCCCGCCAGGGTGACCGATTCCAGGGCCGCCTGGCGGCTCATGCCGCCACGCATCCCGAGCGCCGCCATGCGCAGGAAGAGGCGCGAGTCGGTGATCCAGTCGTCGGTGTGGAAGGCCACCCGCACGCCGGCTTGCTCGAGAGCCGCGCCGGTCTCCATCACCAGGTGTACGGCCTCAAGCTTGCCGCCCGGCGAGTCCACCAGGATCAGGGAACAGGGAGCCTTCGCCGCGGCGATCTGTTCGGCCACCCTCCAGCCCTCGGAGACGTGGTGCAGCACGACGCGGAAGTCAAACTCCTCCGCCAGGCGCAGGACCGTCAGCACGTCATCGTGGCGATGGGTGTGGTGGTGGACGATGCGTTTGCCGTCCATGACCTCCAGCAAGCATTCGAGGTGCAGGTCGCGCGCCGGCCGCTCGTCGGGGTCCACGACCCCTTCCTCGTCGGTGGCGTCTTCGAGCTTGGCGCCGTACTCGCGCGCCTTGATGAACAGCTCACGCACCAGGAAGGCCGACTTCCCGCGCGTGCCGGGGAAGCCGCCCTCGCCGCCGTTGCGGATCGAGTTGGTCCCGTTGGCCATCTTGAGCCCGCCCATCGGAGCGCCGTCGGCGAAGCGGTAGGCGATCGCGTCGATCGTGCGCGGCGCTCCCTCGCCAAAGCGCAACTTGACGTATGTCGTCTGGCCCGAGGAGAGGTGTCCGGAGCCCGGCATCAGGTTGAGGGTTGTCAGTCCGCCGGCCAGGGCGCGCCGGAAGCCCGAGGAGCGCACGTTGATCGAGTCGAAGACGCGCACTCCGGGCTGGAGGGGGCCGGAGCGATCGGCAGCGCCCACCCCGCCGAGGTGCGAGTGGGTATCCACCAGTCCCGGCATGACCACCTTGCCGTGCGCGTCCACGAGGGCGGCGCCGGCGGGTACGGCCAGCTCGTCGGCGGGGCCGATGGCGAGGATGCGACCGTCCTCGACGAGCATCACGCCGTCGGCGATCGGCGGGCCGTCGATGGGCAGGAACCTCGCACCGGTAACGGCGCTGATCTGGGGCGCGGCGAGGGCGCCGGAGAACCCGACGAGGCCGAGGGCGACGAGGCGCAGGACGTGGGCGGGACGAAATTTCATTGAGGGCTTCGGACGGGGTTTGAGGGGGCGACATCCTAACGGGCGGCCGGCCCGAAGCGGGACAGGCGAGGGCGGGGTCCCGACGGGGGGAAACCGCGCGGGCGTGCGGCGGTCCAGGGAGTGGGCCGGCCACGAGGGCCGGCGGCGGGGCCCGGCGCGCCGGACGCGCCCAGGGGGCGAGACGCGCAAGGGCAAGACACGAGCTCGCGCCGGGAGATCCGTAGGCCGGCACATACCGTCAACGCAGACCCACGAGCGCTCGACGCGGGCGCTTCACGAGAGGAATGGACCGATGCAGTACGACTTCAGCACCGTGGCGAACATGATCTCCTACGCCTCCGTCCCCGAGGGACACTACTTGTGCCGCGTGGAGGAGGTGCGCGAGGGGGTGGCGCGGGACGGCAGCCCGCGCTGGAGCCTGCGGCTCGAGGTGGCCGAGGGCGACCACGCCGGTCGCACGGCGGCCTGGGACTCGATCACCTGGAGCGAGCGTGGGATCCACCGCGTCAAGCTCGTCCTCGACTCCCTGGGGGTCGAGACCGAGGGCGTGGTCGAGATCGCGCCCGATGACCTCGTAGACCTGCGGGCCTGCGTGCAGGTCGTGCCGGAGGAGCGCGAGGACCCCCTGAGCGGGCGAAGAGAGCTCCGCAACCGAGTGCCCTACGACGGCTACGTCCCCGCCGAGCGCTGGCGCGAGATGTCGGCGGAGGGCCCGGAGGGGGACGGCGAGGGAAACGGCCGCGCCTAGCGGTTGACGGTCGGGGGGCCGAGGTCGAATCATGGACCCATGTCCCCGACTCCCGAACCGGCTCCGAGCACGCCTGCCGACGATGAGGTCCTGATCGACGCCGCCCGCGCGGCGCAGGAGAACGCCTACAGCCCCTACTCGAAGGTGCGCGTCGGCGCGGCGCTGGTGGCCGCGGACGGGCGGGTCTTCACGGGCTGCAACGTCGAGAACGCGAGCCTCGGCTTGACTCAGTGCGCCGAGCGGGCGGCCCTCTCGCGGGCCGTGGCCGAAGGGGCGCGGAGCTTCACCGCCGTGATCATCACCTCGAGCTTCGATGAACCCCTGATGCCTTGCGGAGCGTGCCGACAGGTTTTGCGCGAGTTCGCCGAGGACCTGCGCATCGTATCGGTCGGCATGGGCGGCGACCGCAGCGAGCGCACCCTGGGCGAGCTCCTGCCCGAGGCCTTCGCGCCCGACGACCTGCGCGGCGGCTCGCGGTGATGGGGGACGGGTCATGAGTGCGCCGAAGGTCGCGAGTGAGCGGGCGGCCGCCCTGCGCCGCGAGCTGGCCCGCCACGACCGGCTCTACTATGTCGAGAGCAGTCCCGAACTCTCGGATTCGGAGTACGACACCCTGTTCCGGGAGCTGGTCGAACTCGAGGCGGCGCATCCCGACCTGGTCGTCGCGTCCAGCCCCACGCGCCGGGTGGGCGCGCCCCTCAGTGAGGGGCGGGGCTTCGACAAGGTCCGCCACGAGATCCCGATGCTCTCGATCGACAGCCTCTTCGGCGCGGACGAAGTGCGGGAGTTCGAGGAGCGCATCCTGCGTTTCCTGGGAATGGAGGGCGGTGAAGCGCTGGCCTGGTCGGTCGAGCCGAAGTTCGACGGCGTCTCCGCATCCCTGCTCTACGTGGACGGCCTCCTGGCGCGGGGGCTGACCCGCGGCGACGGGCAGGTGGGCGAGGACGTGACTGCGAACCTGCGCACGGTGCGCAACCTGCCCCTGGAACTGGACGGGAGCGCGCGAGCCGTGCCCTCCCTGCTCGAGGTGCGCGGCGAGGTCCTGATCGAGCGCGGCCAGTTCGACGCCTTCAACGAGCGGCGTGTCGCCGAGGGCAGCGCTCCCCTCGCCAACCCCCGCAACGCCACTTCCGGAGCCCTGCGACGCAACGATCCCGCAGCCGTGGCGCGCTACCCGCTCGAACTCCACGTCTGGTCCGCGCCGCGCATCGAGGGGCCGTCGTTTTCCTCGCAGACCGAGACCTACGAGGCGCTCGCCCAGTGGGGCATGCCCCTCTCGGGCCACGCGCGGCGCGTGGTTGGCCTCGAGGAGTGTCTCGCCTATCACGGGCGGATGGAGGCGCGCCGGGACGAGATCCCCTTTGACCTGGACGGGATCGTGGCCAAGCTCGACGACTTCGACCTGCGCGAGCGCCTCGGCCGCACGGCGCGCGCCATGCGCTGGCAGTACGCCCATAAGTTCGCCGCGCGTGAGGCGACCAGCACCCTGCGCGCGATCGAGGTCAGCGTCGGCAACAACGGTCGTCTGACCCCGCGCGCCCACGTCGATGCGGTGCAGGTCGGGGGCGTGAGCGTGCGCCACGCGACGCTCCACAACTCCGACTACGTGCGCGCTCTCGACCTGCGCGTGGGGGACCGCGTCTTTCTGCGGCGGGCGGGCGACGTCATCCCGCAGATCATCGGCGTGTCCCGGCGGGCGCCGCGCACCGAGCCCTCGAAGTGGACCGACGGCGTCCCCAAAGAGCTCCTCGACGAAGAGGGAGCCGTCGTACCCGGGGTCTTCTGGGGCTGGCGCGACGAATTTGCGCCTCCCGAGCTCTGCCCGGCCTGCGGGGCGCGGACCGTGGCCGAGGGCAAGTACTGGCGTTGCCCGAACCTCCACGCCTGTCCGCCGCAGGTCGTCGGGCGCAGCGCGGTCCTCGCCGGCCGCGAGGCCTTCGAGATCGACCGCATCGGCGAGAAGCAGATCCGTCAACTGCTCGAGGCCGGGCTGATCGAGGGACCGGCGGATCTCTTCCACCTCGACCGCGACCCGGCCCGGCGCGAGGCGCTCTTGAAGCTGGAACGCTGGGGCGAGAAGAGCGTCGAGAACCTCTTCGCGGAGATCGAGCAGCGCCGCGAGGTGCGCCTCGCGCCCTACCTCGTGGCCCTCTCAATCCCCGAGGTCGGCCGGGCCACCGGCCGACTGCTCGCGGCGCACTTCACCTCCCTCGATGAGCTCGTTGGGGCCGGGGAAGAGGAGCTGCAAGCGGTCGGTGGGATCGGCCCGGAGGTCGCGGCGACCCTCGTGGCCTGGTTCGCCGAACCTCTCAACCGCGCCTTCATGGAGCGCCTGGCCGAAGGCGGGGTGACGGTCGTGGGCGGTGGCGAGGCACCGGGCGAGGGCGCATTCGCGGGCAAGGCGGTGGTCTTCACCGGCTCTCTCGAGGGCATGACGCGCGCCGAGGCCAAGCAGCGCGTCGAGGCCGGAGGCGGGCGCGTCGCCTCCTCCGTCAGCGCGCGGACCGACTTCATGATCGTGGGAGGGAAGCCCGGCAGCAAGGCTCGCAAGGCCGAGGAGCTCGGTGTCGAGGTCTTGCTAGAGGAAGCGTTCCTGGAGGCCCTGGACGGTGAGTCCGGCGCTGACGACGACGGGTGAGGAGCGCGACAACTGGCCTCAAGGGGGCCCTGCGGCTATCCTGACCCGTCCCGTCATGTTCACCGAAGATCCTCAGGAGGGGCGCGAGGGCGCCGTGGACCGACCCGCCGGCGAGCCCGCCGGGGAGCAGGCGCTCGAACTGCGCGAGGTCGAGACCCCGGAGTTGATCACGCGCGCCAAGGAGGACGACGCGGCCGCGCTGAACGAACTCTTCGCCCGCCACTACCAGCTGATGGTCGAGACGGCACGCCGCCGCCTCGGGGCGCGCTTGAAGTCCAAGGAGGAGCCCGACGACCTGGCCCAGACGACCTTCCGCGAGGCCACGCGCGACTTTCACAACTACGCCTACCGCGGAGAGGGCAGCTTGCAGCGCTGGCTGCTCCAGATCCTTCAGAACAAGATCCGTGATCGGGCGGAGTTCTACTCGGCGGGCAAGCGCGACCTGTCGAAGGAACGCAGCATGGACGCGACGCCCACCAGCGGGGGGGAGATGCGCTCGCCCTTCGAGCTCCCCAGCCCGGACCTGACGATCACCACCCAGGTCGCGCGCGGCGAGAACTACGACAAGCTGCACCAGGCCCTGGCCGAGCTCTCCTCCGACCACCGCACGGCCATTACCCTGGCCTTCTTCCAGGGCCTGACTCTGCGGGAGGCCGGCCGCCAGATGGGCGGGCGCAGCGAGGACGCCGTGCGCATGCTCCTGCGTCGCGCCGAGGGTCGCCTGCGCGAGCTCCTGCGCCCGTCTCTGGGCAAGGATCGCCGCTCGGACTCGTAGGGCGCAGGCCCACTGGCCTTGCCCGGGGCGCCGGCGAAGCCTACATTCTGCGGCCCAGAGCGGCCTTCGCCGCTGGGGCTCCACGGGCGACTAACTCAATTGGCAGAGTGCCATGTTCACAGCGTGGAGGTTACTGGTTCAAGTCCAGTGTCGCCCACCACGACCCTTCCGGTCGTGAGCCGTAGCTTTCCCCTCAGTGACCGCTGACGTTCGCGTATCGGCCAGCTTCAGACCCTCACGGCCCCGCGCCCCTCTCGTCGAGAGCGTTCATGCGAGAAGGCACGGGCGGCTTGCCCGCTCCCGAGCAGACCCTGGTGAATGAACTGGGCTACACTCGGGCACGATGGACGCACCGATGAGCTGGCTCGGCGAACTGGCGGCCCTGCGGGCCGCGGGGACTCCTTGTGTCATTGTCGTCGTCGCGCGCGTGAGCGGCAGCGCTCCGCGCGAGGTCGGGGCGCGCATGATCGTCGCCGACGGGTGCCTGGCGTGGGGAACGATCGGCGGAGGCAACCTGGAGCTCAAGGCCATCGAGGCCGCACGCGAGCTCATCGAGCGACCCGGGGCGCGCTCGGTGAGCGTCGAGTATCCCCTGGGGCAGGCGACAGGTCAGTGCTGCGGCGGGGCCGTGACCCTGTTCTTTGAGCCCTTCGCCTGGCGTGCGCGCCGGGTCGTGATCTTCGGTGCCGGCCACGTGGCCCAGGCCCTCGGGGCCCTGGCGGGGCACCTGGCGGCGGAAGTGCTCCTGATCGACCCGCGCACACCGGCCGAGATCCAGCCGACGCTCCCGGCGGACCCGGCTTTCGAGCTCCTGTCCGTCGACGCTCCCGAGGACGAGATCGCCGACCTGCCGGCAACGGCCGCGGTGCTGGTCATGACCCACAGCCACGCCCTCGACCAGGAACTCGTCGAGCACGCCCTGCGGCGCGAAGAGCCCTTCGCCTACTTGGGGATGATCGGCTCCGAGCGCAAGTGGCAGCGCTTCCGCTCGCGACTCTCGAGGAAGGGCGTGAGCGAGGAGGCGCTGGATTCCGTGCGCTGTCCCATCGGCCTGACGCGCTCCTCCAAGGAGCCCGGCGCCATCGCCATCTCCACCGCGGCGGAGCTCCTGGAAGTCCTGGCCCGCTCCGAGAGCCCGAACGCCTAGCCCGCATCCGTCACGAGGCTTCAGGTCAGAGCGAGTAATCGGCCCGCTCCGCCGGGGAGCCGAGCGCCGGCGAACGCGCCGGCGCGGGAGACTGCGCCGGAAGTGATGACCTGCGCCGCTCGACCGGACGAAGGCGAGTGACCCGGACTCAGGCCCCGGAGCGCGTGGCGCGCACGGCCTTGGCGAACTCCGGCACGATCTCGAAGGCGTCTCCGACGATGCCCAGGTCAGCGACCTTGAAGATCGGCGCGTCGGCGTCCTTGTTGATCGCCACGATCGTGCCCGAGGTCTTCATGCCCGCCAGGTGCTGGATCGCTCCGGAGATGCCGACCGCCACGTAGAGCTCGGGCGAGACGACCTTGCCCGTCTGGCCGACCTGTTCGCTGTGGGGCCGCCAACCGGCGTCCACGACGGCCCGGCTGGCACCCACGGCGGATTCGCCGAAGGCGTCGGCGAGGTCCTCGATCATCGCGAATCCCTCCGGGCCCTTCAGGCCGCGACCGCCGGAAACCACCACCGGCGCCTCGGTGACGTCGAGCTTGCCCTCTTCCTTGGGCGCGACGGCCGTCACCGTGACCTTGCAGTCTGTGCCTGCGGGCTTCTCGACGACCTCGGCCGCGGCGCCGTCGGTCAATGTCGGGAAGACGTTCGGACGCGTCGTGGCGCAGAAGACCGGCGCGGAGGAGGAGCAGCGCGCGATGGCCTTGCCCGCCAGCCAGGGTCGGGTGATCTCGAAACCCTCGGCGGAATGGGTGAAGCTCGTGCAGTCGCTGAAGATCACTGAGTCGAGGTGTGCGGCCACGCGCGCGGCGATGTCGCGGCCTGTGATCGTGGCCGCCGCCAGGAAGGCGTCGACCTCGTGCTCGCGGGCCAGCTCGGCCAGGTCTCGGGCGGTGCCGTCGGGGCTGAAGGAGGCCGCACCGGCGAGGTGCACGACGCTCGAGGCGCCGTGGGCGCCGAGGCCGGCGGCGACCGCGTCGGCGCCGGGACCGATGACGGCGGCCAGGACCGTGGCGTCGGTGGCGCGGGCGGCTCCCAGGCACTCGAGGCTCGCGCGGCGCGCGCTGCCCGCGGTGTGTTCGACGAAGATCAGGATCGTGGTCATCGGAGTGCTCCGGCTCTAGAGGACCTGGGCTTCGTTGCGCAAGGCGTCGATCAGGGCCGGCACGGCCTCGACGCCCTCACCCACGATGCGCCCGGCGGCACGCGGGGCGGGCAAGGACAGCTCGCGAACGGTGACCTGGCTCTCGGGCGCCTCGCAGGGCAGCTCGTCGAGCGGCTTCTTCTTGGCGGCCATGATCCCCTTCAGGCCGGCGTAGCGCGGCTCGTTGAGGCCCTTGTCGCAGGTGATCACCGCCGGCAGGGAGAACTCGTGGGTCTCGATGCCGTGCTCGGTCTCGCGCTTCGCACTGCACGCGCCGTCGCTGAGGTCGAGCTCGATCACGTTAGTGACGCAGGCCCAGCCGAGGATCGTTGCCACCATCGGGCCGACCGCCGCGTTGTCGCGGTCGGTAGCGACCTTGCCCATCAACACCAGGTCGGGTTCGAGCTCACGCAGCTGCGTGGCCAGAGCGCGCGCGGTGGAGAGGCAGTCGCGTTCGCTCCAGCTCGCATCCGTCAGGATGATCCCGCGGTCCGCGCCCTTGGCGATGCACTCGCGCAGCTCCTTGGACGCTTCGGGGGGGCCGATGGTCAGGACGGTGACCTCGCCCTCGTGCGCCTCGCGCGTGCGGATGGCCTCCTCGACGGCTATCTCGTCGTAGAACGACGTCATGTACTGAAAGGAGCCGGTGTCCAGGGCGCTCTCGCCCGACACCCGGGTCTGGGCGTCGGTGGTGGGGACGCGCTTGATGCAGGCGACGATCTTCATGGGCATGCTCGGGGATTCGATGCGAAACAAGATATCGCTGACCCCCGGGAGGGGCAACGGGGGCGTTCAGTCTTCCAGGAGCTCGCGCTCCTCGGCCGGGCTGACCTCGCCCAGCGGGCGGTCGAAGTGCTCGCCCAGGTAGACCTCGCGTACCCGCGGGTCGTTGATCAGCTCCACGCCCGAGCCCTCGCGCAGGATCCTGCCCTCGTGGATGATGTAGGCGCGGTCGGTGCTCTGGAGCGTTTCCCGGACGTTGTGGTCGGTGATCAGGATGCCGATGTCCCGCTCCCGCAGGTTGCGGACGAGGCCCTGGATCTCCTGCACGTTGATCGGATCGACGCCCGCGAAGGGCTCGTCGAGCAGCAGCACCGAGGGGCGGGTGGCCAGGGCGCGCGAGAGCTCCAGGCGCCGCCGCTCGCCGCCCGAGAGGGTCTGAGCCTCGTTGTCGGCCAGGTGCGTGAGCTCGAGGTCTGCCATCAACTCGTCCGCCTCCCGCCGGCGCTCGGCGCGCGAGAGCGGCATGGCCTCGAGCACGGCCAGCAGGTTGTCGCGCACGGACATGCGGCGAAAGACGCTCGGCTCCTGGGGCAGGTAGCCCATGCCCAACCGCGCCCGGCGGAACATCGGCAGGCGGCTGCAGTCCTCGCCCATGATGCGCACCGCGCCCGCGTCGGGGCGCGTCAGGCCGACGGTCATGCGGAAGCTGGTGGACTTGCCCGCGCCATTGGGCCCGAGCAGGCCGACGATCTCGTGCCGCCCGACGCGGAAGCTCACGCCGTCCACCACCCGCCGCCCGCGGAATGCCTTGACCAGGCCCTCGACCTCCAGCAGGGTCGTCTCGTCTCGGGGCTCGGGAAGCGTCGCCATGGGACGCGGCAGTCTAGCCCGCTTCCTTCACGAGCCTTCACGCCAGAAAGCGCAAACGCCGAGCGAGGCGAAGAGGCCCGCCGCAGGCGTTCGAACTGGCTGGGCGGCAGGGGTTGGCTGGAATGCGACGAACCGTTGCAAGCTTCGGTGATGTAGAGACTTCGGCGATAGAGGCGGGCCTGGGAAGGTCGCCAGAGGAGGATTGCGAACCGGATCCAGCAGGGATGTTTCATTCCATCTGGGGTCGCGAGAGCCCTCGCAACTCTGTGGATAACCTGTGGGTAGTCCTGCGAAGGTCTCCGACGAGAACACGCTGGAGCGCCAGAGCGCCGTTGGTGCTCGGACGATAGCTCGAATGTCATCGCAATCTCGGGATCGCCCCAAGGCTGTCCCGGGCCGGTATTTATGCCCAGATGAGGCGGAAAAAGCACTGGACGGGGTAGGTGCCCCCTTGCGCGGCGGGCTCGTTGTTGACCCACGACTCTCCCGAAGCTCCTTTCGGCGGGCTACGCGGCGTCTGTGGAAAACCGGTGCTTGCGAATCAGCGGATCCAGCGCAGGCGCCAGAGCCCCAGACCCCACTTGATGGGCCAGAAAACGACCACGGCGCGCCCGGTGATGAGGCGCCGCGGTACGAAGGGCGCCTCCTCGTCGCCGAGCAGGCGCGCCTCGCCCCCTCGCCAGTGGTGGCGCTCGCCCCACTCGTCCCGGAACCAGACCTCGGGCCCGCCGGGCAGGCCCTTCACGGTGCGCGGGTTCTCCTCGTTCAGGCGCAGGTTTCCCCGCACGACGCCTGTTCCGGGCAAGGCGTAGGAGCGCCAGGTCCACTCGCGGCTGTCGCTCGAGTCCTGGGTGTTGTCACCCAGCATCACGAAGTGGCCCGCGGGGATCTTCCAGTGCGTGATCTTGCGCGCGTCGGAGATGTAGTAGATGTCGCGCTCGACCTGAACTTCGGAGAAGTCTGCGCCCTCGCCCTCCACGTGCAAGAACAGGAACGAGCTCTGGTCGGTGGCCGGGGGGACCTCGAGTTCGAGGACGACCTCTCCGTCCAGCTCGAGCGTCAGCATGTCGTCGAGGTTCTGAGCGGAGAACTCGATGGCCCGGCCCGCCTCGAGTCGCCATGAACCCGCCATTTCGATCGCACCGCCCGGCCCGCCGCCGATCGCTCCGGCTCGCTCGAAGCGGATCGAGGGGCGGGCGTCCGGCGGGGCCGCGGGACCCGGCAGGCGAAAGAGGTAGCGACGGTCGCCCTCGCGGAGCTGGACCGTGACGGACTCACATCCGGCCAGGGCCTCCAGCTCTGCCGAGATGCGCAGGTCGCCGACCATGTGCGCCGAGCTTCCGACCCGCCGCACGATCTTGTCGCGGATGCTGAGCGGGTAGCCGTCGCGGTACTGGTCGGTGATCAGCCCGCTCTGGGGGAAGCGCACGGAGCCGGAGCCGCGGGCGATGATCGTGTCCTTCGAGGCTCTCCAATCCTCCGTGCCCGCGAGCACCTTCCAGGTCTTGCTGCCTGGCGCGCCAGGATACAGCCGCTTCCAGGCGGACTCCTGCACCGGACGCGGGCGACGCAGGGCGCTCCAGGGCTCGTTGGCGTCGGCGCGGTGCCACAGGTCTCCGTTCTCGACCTTCAACTCCTCGGGGCCGATGCCCGCGATGCGCTTGATGAAGTTCTTGGAGATGTCGAGCGGGTACTTGAAGACGACCACCTCGAAGCGCTTGGGGTCGCGGTAGTGGAACGAGAACTTGTCCACCAGGATGCGATCGAAGATCTGCGTCTCGACGTTGCCCATCAGCGTGGGCTGCATGGACCCGGTGGGGATCTTGTAGGCCTCGACGACGAAGTACTTCAGCATCACGGCCATGATGATGGCCATCGTGATCGCTTCGATGTTGTCGCGCCACGGATGCTTGGACTCGCCGCCGCTCTTACCGGGTTGTTTCCGGTCGCTCATGGTCACTTCTCGTCTCCGCCGAGCACAGCGAGGAACGCCTTCTGGGGGATGTCCACGTTCCCGACCTGTCGCATGCGGCGCTTGCCCTTCTTCTGCTTCTCGAGCAGCTTGCGCTTGCGCGTGATGTCGCCCCCATAACACTTGGCCGTCACGTCCTTGCGCAGGGCGGCGATGGACTCGCGGGCAATGATGCGGCTGCCGATCGCGGCCTGCAGTCGGACCTCGAACAGATGGCGCGGGATCTCCTTGCGCAGACGCTTGAGGGTCTGGCGGCCGCGGTAGTCGGCCTGGGAGCGGTGGACGATACTGGAGAGAGCGTCGACCGATTCTCCATTGACCAGGATCTCGAGCCGCACGAGGTCATCGGCGTGGAACCCGAGCAGGTCGTAGTTGAGCGTCCCGTAGCCGCGCGTGACCGACTTCAGCTTGTCGTAGAAGTCATAGATGATCTCGGCCATCGGCAGATCGAACACCAGCTGAACGCGCGTGGGAGAGAGGTGCTCCTGACGCACGAATGTCCCGCGGTGGTCGCTGGCGATCTGCATCAGCGCCCCGATGAAATCCACGGGGATCAACATGCTGGTGCGCGCCACTGGCTCCAAGAGATCCACGAAGGTGTCCGGAGAGGGGAGCTGGCCCGGGGAGCGGATTTCCGTCTCCTTCCCGGCCTCATCCCGGATGCGGTAGGTCACAGACGGCGCGGTCTGGATCATGTCGAGGTCGTGCTCGCGCTCGAGCCGCTGTTGAATGATCTCCATGTGCAAGAGGCCGAGGAATCCGCAGCGGAAACCGAAGCCGAGGGCGTCCGAGCTCTCGGGTTGGAACGAGAGGGCCGAGTCCGAGAGGGAGAGGGTTTCGAGCGCATCCCGGAGGTGCTGGAACTCCCCGGGGTTGGTGGGGTAGAAGTCCGCGAAGACCATGTGAGCGGGCTCCTCGTAGCCGGGGAGCATCTCCACCTCGGGCCCCTTGTCGAGGGTGATCGTGTCGCCCACGCTCACGTCACCGAGGCGCTTGATGTTGGAGACCAGATAGCCGACCTCGCCCGTGGAGAGCTCCTCGCAGGCGGTCATGGCCGGCGAGAAGCGGCCGATCTCGACCGCCTCGTACACCTTGCCGGTCCCGATCATGCGGGCCATGTCGCGTCGCCGCAGGGTTCCGTTGAACACCCGCAGGTAGACGATGATGCCGCGGTACTCGTCGTAGACGGCGTCGAAGATCAGGGCCTGGAGCGGGGCGTCGGGATCGCCTTGGGGCGCCGAGATGCGCTCGACGATGCGGTCGAGCACCTCGTGACAGCCGCTGCCGGTCTTGGCGGAGATGTGCAGGGCGTCGGTGGCCTCGATGGCCAGGCTGTTCTCGATCTCCTCGGCCACCTCGTCGGCGTGTGCATGGGCCAGGTCGATCTTGTTCAAGACCGGAAGGATCTCCATGTTCTGCTCGACGGCCAGGTAGGCGTTGGCCACGGTCTGGGCTTCGACTCCCTGGGAAGCGTCCACCAGCAGCACTGCGCCCTCACAGGCCTGCAGGCTCTTCTGAACCTCGTAGCTGAAGTCCACGTGCCCGGGCGTGTCGATCAGATTGAGCTGGTAGCGCTCGCCGTCCACCTCGTGATGGATCGTCACGGCGCGCGCCTTGATCGTGATGCCCCGCTCGCGCTCCAGCTCCATGTCGTCCAGAATCTGGCTGCGCATGTCGCGCTTCTTCACCGCTCCGGAAATCTCGAGCATGCGATCGGCCAGGGTGGACTTCCCGTGGTCGATGTGCGCGATGATCGAGAAGTTGCGGATGTGCTGGGTGTCCACCGGGACCGTCGTTTCAGCGGCTGGTCGCCGTCGCTTCGTTCAGTCGTGAGAGGAGCTGCCGCAGGGCTCGTCCGCGGTGGCTGACCTCGGACTTCTCCGCCAGGGAAAGCTCGGCGAATCCGCGACCAGTCTGCTCAAAGCCCTCCTCGGTGAAAAGGAACAGGGGGTCGTAGCCGAAGTCGCCGTCGCCGCGAGGCTCGGTCAGGATGCGGCCGCGGGCCGTTCCTTCGAGCTCGATGGCCGACGAACCGTCGGCGCGCGCCAGGACCAGGGCGCACACAAAGCGCGCCGTGCGATCGGCCTCGCCGACCCCCTCCAGCTCGCTCAGGAGGCGGCGGTTGTTCGCGGCGTCGTCGCCGTGGGCGCCCGCGAAGCGCGCGGAGTGGACGCCCGGGGCGCCGCCGAGGTGGTCCACCTCGAGGCCGGAATCGTCCGCCAGGGCCCAGCAGCCGTGGGCGCACGCCGCCGCGGCCGCCTTCTTGCGGGCGTTGCCGAGGAAGGTCGGCTGGTCCTCGATCACCTCCTGCAGGCCGCCCACGTCCTCGGGACCGAGTACGGTCACGCCCGCGGGCGTGAGCATCTCCACCAGCTCACGGCGCTTCTTCGCGTTGCCGCTGGCGATCAGGATCCGCACGTATGCCGCCTCTTCGGATCAGGCGCCGTGCAGCGCCTGGGTCTGGGCCTCGAAGATGCGTCGGATGGCCGCGTCACCGACCTCCAGCATGCTGTCGAGGGACTCGCGGTCGAAGGGTGCACCCTCGGCGGAGCCCTGGACCTCGATGAACTGTCCGTCGCCGGTCATCACGAGGTTCAGGTCCACGTCTGCGGTGCTGTCCTCGGCATAACAGAGGTCGCACAGAACCTCGCCCCCGACTACTCCGGCCGAGATCGCGCCGACCTGGGTCAGGAGCGGCCAGCCGCGCAGGATGCGGCGCTCGTCCATGGTCGTCAGAAGGTCGTGCAGCGCCACGTAGGCGCCGGAGATGGCCGTCGTGCGCGTTCCGCCGTCGGCCTGGATCACATCGCAGTCGAGCCAGATCGTGCGCTCGCTCATCTGCTTGAAGTCCATCACTGCTCGCAGGCAGCGTCCGATCAAGCGCTGGATTTCCACCGAGCGGCCGTCGACCCGTCCGGTGCGGTCACGCTGCTTGCGCGTGCCGGTGGAGGAGGGGAGCATCGAGTATTCGGCCGTGAGCCAACCGCGTCCCTTGCCCTGCAGAAAGGGTGGGACCCCGTCGGTGTAGATCGCGGTGCACAGCACGCGCGTGTCCCCGAAGGACGCCATCACCGAGCCGGGTGCCTTGTTGAAACCGCGCTCGAAGGAGATCGGGCGCATCTCGTTGGGAGCTCTGTCGTGGTCGCGTTTCATGGAATCTCGGCGGTTGGGGAGCCGCACAGTATAGGCGCCGCGGCAGGCCGATTCGTTCACCCGCTCAGGATCTCGAGTCGGCTTATGTGCTCGAGGGCCAGGGTCTCGAGCGCGCCGTCGGGGCATTCCAGGCCCAGTCCGCGCGCGAAAGTCAGCTCGCGTACGACGCCCGTGCTCTGCGCGGCGCCCGATTTGACGGTCACGAGCTCGCCGAGCAGTGCGCTGGCCGCCAGGAAGTCGCGCGTCAGGCGCTCGCTTCCCTCGCCGGCCTGGGCCAGTCGCGCGGGGAGGGCCTCCAAGACCCTGGCCGCGGCTTCGGAGACAGCCGTCGAGAGCCCTTGCAGGGCCAGACTGGTGACCGGACGTTCCTCGAGCAGCTGGGCGGGGAACGAACGCTGGGCGATGTTGGCTCCGATGCCCAGCACATGATGCGGGCGGGCGGGGTCGAGACCGCGACTCTCAACGAGGCAGCCGCCGAGCTTGGCTCCATCGACGGTCAGGTCGTTGGGCCACTCGAGCCTGCCGCGCTCGAGACCGAGAGCTCGCAAGCCATCGAGCAGACCCAGGGCGGCCGCGAGGGTCAGGGCGGCCGGCGCGATGGGCGGCGGCGGCGGCAGGAGCACGACGCTCATGTAGAGGCCCTCGCCCGCGGCGCTGTGCCAGCGCCGGCCCCGGCGACCGCGCCCCAGGGACTGGCCGCGGGCGATGTGCACGTCGCCATGTCGAGCGTCGCCCGTGGCCAGGGCGGTCAGGGCTCGCTCCGAGGTCGAGTCGACCAGATCGTGTTGCACGAGACGAAACTGCACGCCCTCAGTCTAGCCCTCTCACTCACCAGGCATTGGGCCAGGGCTCTCAAGCGGTCGGTTTCCCCGTCCACCAGCGACCGTCCTGTCCACGCCTGAGCGATCTCTCGTGAGGGAATCTGGCCGGCGCACTAAGATGGCACGCCCAAGACTGGCGGGATGGACCGCGTAGTGCCCCGATCCCCTTCTCCGTCCCCTGACCGACCCCCCCTGACCGAACCCGCGCGATCATGAGTACGGCAGCGAACCCCATCCTGGCGGCCACCGGCCCGCCCCGTTTCGACGAGATCGAACCCGCCCATGTGGTGCCCGGCGTGCGATCCCTGCTGGCCGGCGTCGAGGACGAGTTCACACGCCTCGAATCCTCGGCCGCACCCACCTGGGAGGGCGTCGTCGAGCCGCTGGAGCGCATCCACGACGCGATCTCCTACCGCTGGGGGATCGTCTCGCACCTCCTGGGCGTGAAGAACAGCGAGGAGCTGCGCGCCGCCTTCGAGGAGGTCGAGCCGGAGGTCGTACGGCTCTCGGTGAAGCTCGGCCAGAGCGAGGCAATCCACCGCGCCCTGGTGGGCTTGCGGGACGGCGAGGCCTGGAATGACCTCGATGAGAACGCGCGCCATCTCGTGCGTAGCGCGATCCGCGATGCAGAGCTCGCAGGCGTTGCCCTCCAGGGAGAGGCGCGCGAGCGCTTCGAGGCGATCCAGCTTGAGCTGGCCGAGCTGGGGACGAAGTTCTCCAACAACGTGCTCGACGCCACCAAGGCCTTCGAGCTCGTCCTGACCGAGGAGACGCAAATCGCGGGGCTGCCGGCGAGCGCCCGGGAGCTCGCCGCCCAGTCGGCGGCCGATCACGGTCACGAGGGCGCGACGGCCGAGAGCGGTCCGTGGCGCGTGACCCTCGACATCCCCAGCTATTTGCCTTTCTTGAAGTACGCGACGCGCCGGGACCTGCGCGAGCAGCTCTACCGGGCGATGATCACGCGCGCTAGCGCCGACGCCCTGGACAACTCGCACCTGATCGAGCGCATCCTCGCCTTGCGAGTGGAGCTTGCGCAGATCCTGGGGTATGGGAACTACGCGGAGGTCAGTCTGGCCAGCAAGATGGCGCCGGATGTGGCGGCGGTGGACCGCCTGCTCGAGGAGCTGCGCGTGGTGTGCTTCGACGCGGCCACCGAGGACCTGCGGGACCTGGGAGATTTCGCGCGCTCGAAGGGTGAAGCCGAGGCTTTGCGTCAGTGGGACATTTCCTTCTGGAGCGAGGCCCTGCGCCAGGAGCGCTTCCAGTTCTGCGAGGAGGACCTGCGGCCCTACTTCCAGCTCCCGCGTGTGCTCGAGGGCCTCTTCGCCCTGACCACGCGCCTGTTCGGCGTGCAGGTCGTGGAGGACAGCGACGACGTCCCCGTCTGGCATCCCGACGTGCGGGCCTATCGCATCCTCGACGGCGGGGGCGAGGAGATCGCGTCGTTCGCGCTCGATCCCTACAGCCGCCCCGCCGACAAGCGCGGTGGTGCCTGGATGCACGGCTTGCTCGGCCGCAGCGTGCAGCTCGCGCACGAGGGCGCGGCCGTGCGCAACCCGATCGCCGTGCTGGTCTGCAACGGGACGCCGCCGGTGGGCGACAGGCCCTCGCTGATGACCTTTCGCGAGGTGGAGACCCTCTTCCACGAGTTCGGCCACGGCCTGCACCACATGCTCACGCGCGTGGGCAACTCGATGTCCGCCGGCACGGAGAACGTGGAGTGGGACGCCGTCGAGCTGCCGAGCCAGTTCATGGAGAACTGGTGCTACCACCGGGAGACCGTGAGGGGCCTGACCGCCCACGTGGAGACCGGAGAGCGCTTGCCCGACGAGCTGTTCGAGAAGGTCATCGCGGCCAAGAACTTCCAGATCGGCAGCCATCGTCTGCGCCAGCTCAACTTCGGGATGACCGACCTGGACCTCCACGGCGCTTGTTCGACCGCCGACGCCGAGACGCCGCACGAGATCCACCGACGTGTCTCACAGCGCACGACCGTGATCGAGCCCCTGCCCGAGGATCGCTTCCTGTGCAGTTTCAGCCACATCTTCGCGGGTGGTTACGCCGCCGGCTACTACTCCTATCACTGGGCCGAAGTGCTCTCGGCCGACGCCTTTGCCGCCTTCGAGGAGGTCGGGCTCGATGACGAGCGCAAGCTGGAGGAGACCGGCCGGCGCTACCGCGAGACGGTCCTCGCCCTCGGGGGCAGTCGTCCGGCGATGGAGGTCTTCCGCTCCTTCAGGGGGCGTGAACCCGAAACTGCGGCGCTCCTGCGCCACTCGGGTTTCGCCGACTAGCCCACTTCCGTCCCCACGAGGCTTCGCACTCGCGGGTGCGGGAAGAGGGTCAGGCGGGATTCAGAGCAGCAGCGTGCCGCGCTTCTCGCCCAACAGGCCCTTGAGGCGGCTCATCACGTTCGAGTGGATCTGGCACACGCGGCTCTCGGTGAGCGAGAGCATCTCGCCGATCTCGCGCATCGTGTGGCCGACCTCGTAGTACTGCTCGATGATGAAGCGCTCCTTGTGTGTCAGGGCGCGCGTCATGAAATTCAAGACGTCCTGGCGGTTGAGTTCGTGCAGCGGATCGACGGCGGACTGATCCTCGAGGATCTCCAGCTTCTCGCCCGAGCCGTCCTCGTCGTGGTCCTCCCACTTCTCCGAGAGGGAGAACATCGTCCTGGCGCTGGCATCGTTCAGCTCTTTCGAGAGCTCGCTGTGCTCCATCTCAAGGGACTCGGCCAGTTCGGCGTGAGTCGGCTCGCGCCCGTATTGACTCGTCAGCCGCTGCAGGGCCTTGTCGATGCGCCCCGCCTTCAATCGAACCAGGCGCGGGACCCAGTCCTCCGAGCGCAACTGGTCGAGGATCGAGCCGCGAATGCGCGTCGTGCAGTAGGTCTTGAACTTGATGCCACGGGTGGGGTCAAAGCCCCGGATGGCGTCCATCAGGCCGAACAGGCCGGCACTCTTCAGATCATCGATCTGGATCGAGCGCGGGAGCGTCTGCAGTAGCCTCTCGGCGATGTACTTCACGAGCGGGATGTGGCGCTCGATCAACTCGTTGCGAAGCTCCTGCAGGGCCTCGGTCTGCTGCTCCGCCTTCGCGGTGCGCTTGTATAGGACCCACAATTCCTCGGTCTCCAGCTCCGCGATATTCCGGGCGGAATCCGCCCCCTCTCCCTTCGAGCCCTTCTTGGCGCGCGCGCGCGTGGGCGCGCCCTTCAGCTTTTGGGGCGTCCTGCGCTTGGGGCTCGGCTTGCTGCTCATGTTCGGCTCAGTACTGCAGCAGGGAGTGGATCGGTGTCTCGCCGAGCTTCTCGCGTCCTGGAAGGAAGGTAAGTTCGATGACGAAAGCCGCCGCGACCGGCACGGCGCCGATGCGCCGCACGAGGCTCAGGGCGGCGGCCATCGTGCCGCCCGTTGCCAGCAGGTCATCGACCATCAGGATGCGCTGCCCTTCGGCCGCGGCATCGGTGTGGATCTCGATCGAGTCAGACCCGTACTCCAGCTCGTAGGTCTCCGAGACGGTCTCGGCCGGGAGCTTGCCCGGCTTGCGGATAGGGATGAAGCCCTTGCCGAGCTGGTTGGCCAGGGCCGTCCCGAAGATGAACCCGCGCGATTCGATGCCGCACACCAGGTCGTAGGAGGCCGGATCGACCGCGGCGGCGAGGGCGTCGATCGACTCCCGCAAGCCCTCGGGGCTCTGGAGCAGGGGCGTGATGTCCTTGAAGACGATCCCCGGCTTGGGGAAGTCGGGGACATCACGGATGTAGCGTTCCAGCAAGGGCTTCTCCGGGGGCTGTGGGCAGCGGCTCTCCGCTCCGAACAGGAAAGGGCTTGGGGACGGCGAGTGGAAGGGTGGGGTCCAGGAAACATCGGCGGAAACGCGCCGGAGGATGAGGGTGGAGCCCAGCGGACGCTCACATTTCCCGCGGCGCGCTGAGCCCCAGGATGTGGAGGCCGCAGGCGATGGCCGTGGCCGCCGCCCGCACCAGGGCCAGGCGGGCGGCGGTCAGGGCCGGCTCCTGGCCCAGGACGCGCTGCTGCGTGTACCAGGCGTTGACCTCGCGGCAGAGGCCGAGGACCCAGGTCGTGACCTCCGATGGCTCGGCGTGGGCGCCGGCGGCGCGCAGGACGGCCGGGAAGCGGCCGATGCGCAGGATCACGCCGGAGGCCTCCTCCAGGGCCGCCCAGTCCGGGCTCGCGCCCCCCTCGCCGGCCTTTTCGGCGCGGCGCAGGATGGAGGCCAGGCGCGCGTGGGTGTACTGGACGTAGGGCCCGGTCTCGCCCTCGAAGGAGAGTACCTCCTCCCACTCGAACTCGATGTCCTTGATGCGCTCGCGCTTGAGGTCGTTGAAGACCACCGCGCCGACCCCGACCTGCTCGGCGATCTCCGCGGCCCCGGGGAGGTCGGGGTTCTTCTCCTCGATGATGCGCAGCGCCTCGTCGCGCGCGCGGTCGAGCACCTCCTCGAGGAAGACGACGCGCCCCTTGCGCGTGCTCATCTTGCCCTCCGGCAGGCGCAGCATGCCGAACCAGATGTGCTCGACGCGCGGCTCCCAGTCGAGGCCCATACGCGTCAGGACGGCCTTTAGCTGGCGAAAGTGGAGCTTCTGATCCGAACCCACCACGTAGAGGCAGCGCTGGAAGGCGTACTCCTCCCAGCGATGGAAGAGCGCGGCCATGTCGCGCGTGGCGTAGAGCGTCGTCCCGTCGGACTTGCGCAGCAGGCAGGGGGGGATGCCCTTCTCAATCTCGGAGAGGTCGACGATCAGGGCACCCTCTGAGACCTCGGTGATGCCGGCGGCCGTGATGCGCTCGACGGTCCGCTCGAGCATGGGCTCGAAGTACGCCTCGCCGCGCACGAGCTGGAAGGTCACACCGAGGCGCGCGTAGATCTTGTCGAACTCGCTCAGGGAGAGCTCGGTGAGGCGCCTCCACTGGGCGCGGACCGGGCCGTCGACGCCGCTCTCCAGCTCCTGGAAGCTCGCGCGCGCCTGCTCGGCGAGGGAGGGATCGTCCCCCTCCTCCTCGTGGTAGCGCACGTAGAGGGCCAGCAGGGCGCGGATCGGGTCGGCCTCGAGGTCCACGCTCTCGCCCCAGCGGTCGATGGCCGCCACGAGCTTGCCGAACTGGCTGCCCCAGTCGCCGATGTGGTTGATGGCGACCGTCGAATAGCCGAGCGCATCGAGGATGCGCTGGATTGCCGCGCCGATGACCGTCGAGCGTAAGTGCCCGACCGACATGGGTTTGGCGATGTTGGGCGAGGACAGATCGATGACGACCGTCTCGCCTCTGCTCGCCTGCGAGTGGCCGTAGCGTTCGCCTTGGGCCTCGACCTGTTCGATCACCGAGCGGGCCAGGAGGGCGCGCTCGATCGTGAAGTTGACGTACGGCCCGCTCGCGGCGGCGTCGATCCGCTCCAGGTCGGAGCCCACCGCTGCGGCCAGCTCCGCCGCGATCACAGGCGGCGCCTTGCGCAGGGTCTTCGCCAGGGCGAAGCAGGGGAACGCCAGATCGCCCAGGGCCGCGTCGCGCGGCACCTCGATGCGGATCTCCTCCACGGAAAGATCGGTATGCGCCGCCAGGGAGCGGCGGATGGGCTCCTCGAACTGCTCCATCGCGTGGCGCAGGATAGCCGCGGGTGCGCCCGGAATCACCCACTCTCCGGGCGCGAGGCGCCTACGTCCAGTTCTCCCACTCCTCGTTGGCCTCGGACAGTTCGTGCTCGATCTCCGCGATCGCGATCTGATGCTCCTTCATGAGGGCCGCGTCGCGGTAGATCCGCTCGAGCCCCAGCTCCGCGTTGAGCTCGACCAGTTTCTCCTCGAGCTCGATGATGCGCGCCTCGAGCCGGGCGAGCTTGTAGGGGTTGCGCGCCTTGCGCTTCTGCCGCTTGGGAGGCGGCGCGGTCTGCTTGCGCCTGTCGCGCGCCGTGTCGCGCGCGCGTTGCTCCTCGCGCTGTTCACGCTCCTCGACGCACACCGCCCGCCAGCGTGTGTAGTTCCCTTCGATGACGCGCACGCCGTCGGGCGAGACCACGAAGATGTGGTTGCACAGCTCGTCGAGGAAGGCGCGGTCGTGGCTGATACACAGGAGGGCGCCTGAGAACTCGCTCAGCATCTCCTCCAGGGCCGTGCGGCTGGCGAGGTCGAGGTGGTTGGTCGGCTCGTCCATCGCGAGCCAGCTCGGCTGGGTCAGGACCAGGCGCGCCAGGGCGAGGCGCGCGCGCTCCCCGCCCGAGAGCGAGGTCACGGGCTTTTCGAGCTCCGTCTCGCCGCGGAAGAGGAACAGGGCCAGGTGCGAGCGGGCCTCCAGGTCGGTCATCGTCGCCCGACCGCGGCGGATCTCCGAGAGCACCGTGCCGTCCTCGCGCAGGCTTGTGGTCTCCTGGTCGTGGAATCCGCAGATCGAGCCGTGACCGCGCAGGACCTTGCCGCTGCGGGGTGTCAGTATGCCGGCGAGGATCTTCAGCAGAGTCGTTTTGCCCACGCCGTTGCTTCCCACGATGCCGATTCGCTGGCCGCGGCCGATGCGCAGGTTCACGCCCTCGAAGAGCGTCCGCTCGCCAAAACCCGCGCTGATGCACTCGGCCTCCAGCACCAGCTCGCCGCCGCGCAGGGCCTGGGGCGGGCGGATCACGGGTCGGCGGACGTCATGGAAGGGCTCGGGCAGGCGCTCGACGTTCTGAATGCGCTTGAGGCGGCCCTTGGCCTCGGAGGTGCGCTGGCTGCCCATGTGCTTCTTGACGAAGGACATCTCCTTGCGCCGGCGGTCACGCTGCTGCTCGAAGGCGCGCCGTTCGCTCTCGTATCGCTCTTGCTTGAGGCGCAGGTAAGTCGGGTAGTTCCCCGCGTAGCGCGCGATGCCGCCGCGCTCGAGCTCGAAAATCGAATCGACCGCGTTCTCGAGCAGCCTGCGGTCGTGGCTGACGATCAGCACGGCGCCGTCCATGTTCGCGATGTAGTCCTCGATCCACTCGATCCCCTCCAGATCGAGGTGGTTGGTGGGCTCGTCGAGGAGCAGCAGGTCGTGGCCGGCGGCCAGGGCGCGGGCCAGGGCGGTGCGGCTCTTCTCGCCGCCCGAGAGGGTGATCGCCTCGCGCTCCCAGAGGGCCGGCTCGAGGCCGATGCCCGAGAGGACTGTCTCCACGCGCCGTTCGATCTCCCAGCCGCCCAGGACCTCGACGCGCTCGGTGAGGCGCTGGTGCTCGGCCATCAGGCGCTCGAGGTCGGCGCTCTCGGCGGTGCTCATGGCCTCGGCGGTGGCCTCGAGCTTCTCCACCGTGCGGCGCGCCTCCGCCAGGCCTTCCTCGACGTGCGCGCGCACGGTGACGCCGGCGTCGAACTGTGCCCGCTGCGGGACGTACCCCAGGTCCGCGCCCTTGCGCAGGTTCACGCGCCCCCAGTCCGGCGTCTCGAGGCCTTCGATCAGGCGCAGCAGGGTCGTCTTCCCGCCGCCGTTGCGGCCCACCAGGCCGACCTTCTGTCCGGGATCGATACGCAGACTGGCGCCGCTCAGGATCTCCTGGGCGCCGTAATGCTTCTTGACGTCTTCGAGGATGAGCAGCGACACGGGGCGCCTTTCGGGCGAGAGAGCATAGCGGCGCCCGGCCGCGCTACCTGTCGATTCCTGGCACGTCGTTCGTGCCCGTCCCGCCGCGCGGGATCAGTCGCGGATCTTCTCGGCCAGCGCCGCGAGCTCTTCCTGGCTCATCTCGACGTGCGGCGGCATGGGCACGTCGGAGATGCCGTCGGTGGGGATCAGGTGCACGTGAACGTGGGGAACCTCCCAGCCGATGGCGACCACGACCGTGCGGGCGAAGCCGAGGCGTTCTCGCAGGCGCGCCTCGACCGTGCGCACTGCCTCCCAGAAGGCCGTGTATTCCCCCGGCTCAAGGTCGAAGAGGTAGTCGACCTCGCGCTTGGGGATGACGAGGGTGTGGCCGGGCCGGACGGGGCGGATGTCGAGGAAGGCGAGGTGTCGTTCGTCCTCCCAGACCTTGTGGCTGGGAAGCTCGCCGCGGACGATCTTGGTGAAGAGGCTGCTCATGGCCCGGGCAGGTTAGCGCACGGCGCGGCGCGGAGCTAAGATCCGCCCGTGCCTGCTCCGCCGCCCGACGCCCGTTCGTTCACGGCCACCGTCTGTGCGGTCGAGCCCTGCGGGGCCGACGGCGTGCTGCTCTCGGTGCGGCCCGCGACCCCTTTGCCGCCCCTGCGCGCGGCGCGCTTCTTCATGCTGCGGCGCGAGGACGGCGCCTCACCGGCGATCCCGCGCCCCTTCTCGCTTTACCGCCAGACCAACGGCGAGCTGCAGTTTCTGCTGAAGGTCATGGGCCGAGGCACGCGCGCCCTCGCGGCCTGCACGCCGGGGATGGAATTACGCGTGATCGGCCCCCTCGGCAACGGCTGGCCCACCCTCGACGGCGACGGCGCGCCCTGGGTCATGCTGGCCGGCGGGATCGGTTCCGCGCCCTTCTTCATGGCGATCGAGCAGGCCCTCGCCGGCATGGACGGCGCGCGTCCCGCGTCCCCCGAGCACCTCTCCTATCTCTACGGCGCTGCGCAGGCCGGCTTCCTCTATGACATCGAGCGCTTCGAATCTCTCGGTCCGCGCGTCCTCGCCGCCACCGATGACGGCTCGCGCGGTCTTCGCGGCAACGTCTGCGAGCTGCTCGAGCGCGAATGGGAGACGGGCGCTCTGCCGCGCGCGGTGCGCCTCTTGGCCTGCGGTCCCGACCCGATGTTGCGCGCGGTCGAGCGCCTCGCGCGCGAGCGCGATCTGCCCTGCTGGCTGAGCCTGGAGGAGCTGATGGGTTGCGGCGTCGGCATCTGCAACGGCTGTCCGGTCCCCACGTGCCCCGAGGGTCCACTCGGTTCCTGGCCCAACGCCAAGTGCTGCGTTGAGGGCCCGGTCTTCTCGACCGAGCAGATCACGCTCCTGGTCGACTAGTCTGTCCGCCTAGCCGTCGCTCGCTTCCGCACCCTCGCTCGAGAGTTCTCGGAGCTTGTCCAGGGCCTCGCGCAGGCCGGCTTCCTGGTAGGCGCGCTGGTCGGCGGGGAGTTGCTCGGTGGCCAGGAGCGCGAGCGCCTGTTCGAGGACCCCGAGTGCCTCTTGCGGCGCACCGAGCTGGCCGAGGAGCTTGCCGTACTCGAAGTGTGCGATGAAGCTGTCCGCCATGGCCTCGGTCGAGCGCTGCAGGTGATCCAGCGCCAGTTGGGCGGCCTCGGGCCCGAGGTCTTCCTGGCCCTTCACGATCATCCCGACCAGGAAGTTCGTCGGCCCGTGCTCGCCATCCAGTGCCAGGGCGCGCTCGGCCCACTCGAGGGCCTGGACGTGCCGGCCCGCGTCGGCGTCCGCTTCGGCCAGGGCGTAGAGGTAGTCGGCGTTCACGATCTCCATCGCTGAGAGCACCTTGTGGAGCTCGCGGCCGCGCACGTCGTCGGGGCGCGTGCGGTAGGCCACCAGCAGGAAGGGCATGGCGCTCTGCTGGGCGTTGGTCGTGCGCTCGATCAGCAGGCTGCCCAGCTTGTAGTGCGCCTCGAAGTTGCCGGGCATGATCTTGCAAGCCTCCTGGAGCGCGCCGGTGGCGTCGGCCAGACGACCGATCACCATCAAGACCTTCCCCCGGTCGAGGTGCGCGGCGCCGTTGAATGGCTCGGCCGCGACCGCCCGATCCAGCCAGCCCAGAGCCTCGCCGAAGCGGCCGTCGCTCGCGCAGAGCTTGCCCAACAGCACCATCGGGTCGCCGGATGCGGGGTGGCGCTCGTTGGCCTCGCGGGCGACCTCGAAGGCCTCTTGCGGCCGGTCGCTGAGTTCGAGGGCGCGCGCCAGCCCGACCAGGTCGCCCAGGTCGCCCGCGCGGTATTCGAGCGCCGAGCGGAAGTGGTCGGCGGCGGCGTTCCAGTCCTCCAGCCGCATCAGGACGCGCGCCATGTCGTGGTGCGCCTCGGGCGAGCGGGAGTTGATGTCGAGGGCTTTGCGCAGGTGCTTTCCAGCTCCTTCGAGATCTCCCGCGAGCATGGACGCCACGCCCAGCCCCACGAACCCGCGCTCGCTCGAGGGGTAGTGCTCGACGATGCGCGCGAAGATCACGCGTGCGGTCTCGAAGTCGTGGTAGGGGTCGAACTGCGCCTCGAAGACGTAGGTCCAGGCCAGGCCGAGGTTGGTCTGCAGGTGGTCGTCGCGGGTGGCAAAGATGGCCAGATCGTCCTCGACCGCGGCTTCGAGCAGATCCATCGAGTCGTTGAAGCACGCCCGCGACTCGGACAGGGCCTCCCATTCGCCCGTGGCGCGGTAGTTCCCGAGCAGGACGCGCCCGAGTCCCCAGTAGACGTTTGGGTTGCGCGGGTTCTGCTCCACCGCTGCGCGGAAGAGGTTCTCCTCGTTCAGCCAGCTGTGGGTCTGCGCGCGCGTGCGTGCGCCGAAGGCGCAGGCGAGGACCGTCAGGACGAGGAGCCCCGCCGGGCGCGGGAGGTGTCGCAGGGCGAAGGCCGCCGCGAGCAGCGCGATCGAGATGGCCGAGAGGTAGAGGAATCGATCGGAGAGCGGGAAGGTGCCCACGGAGGTGACCCGCAGCACGACCGGCAGGATCCCGGCCGGGGCGATCAGGACCAGGCCCAGCCAGAAGCGCCGTCGTCGCAGGGCGAGCAGGGTGATCGAGGCGGCGAGCACCGCCGACCAGATCATGGCCGAGAGGATGGCCGGATGGGTCAGGGCGACCGTCGGGCGGAAGGGCCGGAAGAGGTTCAGCTGTGCGGGCCAGGTCAGCAGGCCGGCGGCGCCGCCCAGGAGCTCCGCCCGCAATAGGACCAGGCGCGCGGGGCTGACGTTGAAGTCGGTCGTCGTGCGGTCAAAACCAGCCAGGGGGTCGCCGAAAGCCGCCATGCGCGCGCCGAACCAGAGCAGGCCGGCGATCAGGAAGGGGGCGTAGGCGCGCGCGAGGGGGGTGAAGCCGCCGAGGATCCCGTCTTCCCCGTCGCGGCGAGGTCGGGCGATGTCGGCGGCGAGGGCGACGGCCACGACGCTGACCGCCGCCTCCTTGCAGAACAGCGCGGGCAGGAGCAGCAGCCCCGCCTTCCACGGAGCACCCTGGGAGCCCTCGTCGCGCCAGCTCAAGAAGGAGGCCAGGGAGAGGAAGCCGAAGAGGGCGAAGAGCGGGTCGTTGAGGGCCGAGATCCAGGCCACGCTCTCGACGTGGATGGGGTGCAGGGCGAACAGCAGCGCGGCCCAGAATCCGATCCGCTCGTCGCCCGTCAGGCGCGTCGCGAAGCGCCAGGCGGCGAGGGAGGCGAGGATGTGGAAGGCGATCGAGAGGAAGTGGAAGTGCCACGGATCGCCGCCGCCCCAGGCGTGACCGAGGGTCAGGGCGGTCATCGTCAGCGGGCGGTAGTAACCGACGCGCGAGGCTGTCTCGGGGTCGAGGAAGTCCCAATAGGAGCTGGCGAAGATCTCCCCCAGATTCGCGGCGGATCGGATCAGCGGGTTCTGCCCGATGATGTAGTTGTCGTCGTAGACCAGCTCTCCCGAGAGCGTCGGCCAGTAGGCCGCCAGGGTCACGAGCACGAGGAGCGCCACGCGCCACAGGCGGCCGAAGACTCTCGGCGCCCTCTCGCTGGGTTGCATCACGCCCTCTTCTAGCAGTTGCCCGCTGGCGGTTTCACGGGCAGAACTGGATCTCTAGACCGTCGGAGAAGTTGAAGCCCGCCGGGCCGCCGCCGGGGTCGCGGTACCAGAACTGGAAGTTCCATTCGTCCCCGGCTCCGATTGCGCCGGGCCCAGCGGAGATCGGGGGTGCGTTCCAGTCCAGGGGATGGATGACCGCGCCCAGGGGACCGAGGACGACCACCGGCAGGCGGAAGGTCCCGAGCGAGCCGGCGCCGATGCAACGCACGCCGTCACCGAAGGGCAGGACGATCTGCTCCGGGCCGTAGTAGAAGATCCCCGGCTGGAACGGCGGGCCGTCGTGGGCCGTGAGGGCCAGGCTCTGGGTGCTGACGCTCGTCGAACCCTGGTGACCGATCACCATCCCGTTCCCGACCGAGTTCGGCGACGTGACGCAGAAGGAGATCGGCGGCGGGCACTGGAGCCCGAAGACATCGACAGGCCAGGCGTTGGAGAGCACGTCGTGCGTCGCACCAGGGTTGACGACGAGCACGTCCCCGGGCCCGGCGTTGAGGGGCGCGTCGACGATGATCTGGTTCCCATTCGAGGTGCCGGCGGAGGCCTTGATCGGAGAGCCGTCGCCACCCGCGTTGGCCTGGGTGAACCACACGCGCGCGTCGGAGGCATGGAATCCAGAACCGCTGATCGAGAGCTGGCTGCCCGAGACGGTGACGCCGCTGATGATCGGCTTGGCCGCCGAGTGCACCCCGTAGGCGGCCTGCACACCGGCGATGTCGTCCTCGTGGATGGAGCGTTCGGAGACGCTGCCGGGCCCGATGCTGGGCCACATGGTCGCCGCGGGGGCGCCGCTGTGGCCGAGCCCGAGGGCGTGGCCGTACTCGTGGGCCGAGATGCCCTGCAGGTCCCAGGTTTGTGCCGACGCGCCGGGCCCGTCGTCCCACTCCCAGCATTCGTAGTAGCGGATGCGCCAGCCGTTCTCGCCGGGCCCCTCGCAGAAGGCCAGGATGCCGCCGTTGCAGCCCGAGATCTGCGAGTGGGTGTTGTCGTTCAGGCCGCCGATCTCGATCGCATCGCCCTGGAAGCTGGGGTCGAAGTTGGCGCCGCCCGATCCGATGCCGCCAGGTTGGTGGGGGTCGCCGCCGCCGTTGCCGTGCAGTCGGCTCTGCCACTCGACGCAGCCTTTCCAGACCGCCATCAGGGCGCCCTGGTAGCCGGGGAAGTTCGCGTCTGGCGTCTGGTTGCCGTTGGCGTTGTGGCTGGTGAAGTTGTTGAAGACCCGGAAGTCGCGCTGGCCGACGGGCAGGCCGAACCCGAGCAGGAAGTAGCCTCGCGCGGAGCCGGTGAACAGCACGCCGCAGGCCGCCACGGCCAGGGCCGCCGCCGGCAGGATCGTGCCCGCCATCCTCTTGTTACCGATTCCCATCATCGTGTCCTCGCCCTCTCTCGCGAGACCCCATCCTACCTTCCCTACCTTCGATCGGATCGTGTCGTACCGAGCCGGGTTGAGTTCACCAATCCTCGCTCCCCGCTGCTGCTCCGGCCTCGTCCCCAGCGCGGGGCGCCCTGACGCTGGGAACTGGGGCTAGCTGGGCGCGGAGGGTGGCCGGAGTGATCGAATCTTGGTGAACCAGACCGAGCTCGGTATCTCGGCAGGATCTCGCCATTCGGGCTATTATCCGGGCTTCACCCTGCAGCCCACGAGGCCCGCGATCCCCCAGCTCCGATCAGAAGAGAGTTCACAACATGAGACCCAAGCATTTCCTCGCCCTGGCTGCCCTTGTCGCGTTCTCCGGTGCGGCTCAGGCCGACCTGTTGATGACCGAGATAGTCGACGGCCCCCTCCCGGGAGGACAGCCCAAGTGGGTTGAACTGACGAATACCGACGCGTCCGGCTCGTACGACATGACGCTTTACAGCTTCGGCAACTTCAACAACGGCGGCACCAACCTCAGCAGCGGCTCGGCGAAGATTCTGACCGGCGTGCTGGACGCCGGCGGCTCCTACATCATCTCGTACGAGGGGGAGCCGACCGCTCCGGAGGTCTCCGTCTTCGAGTCGGTCTACGGGTTCGCGCCCGATTTCTTCATGGGTGGCGGATACGTCAACGGCGACGACGTCCTGGCCCTGTTCCTGGGCGCCGCCACCGGTGACGGCAGCGACGCGACCATGGTCGATGTCTACGGCGTGCTCGGCGTGGACGGGAGCGGGGAGAGCTGGGAGTACACCGACGCCTACTCCTACCGCTGCGGCGACAGCGCCAACGGCGGTGTATTCGATGAAGGCGACTGGGTCTTCGGCGGAGCGAACGCCCTCGAGGCGGGCTGCGGCGGCGACGACGCGTGTGAGGAGCAGAACATGCTCGACCTGACCACCCCCGGCGTCCATGTGGGCTGCGCGGTGGAGTGCAGCCTGGACGATCCGGGCCCCGGCACCCCTTACTGTTGTGGCATGGCCTGTCCGTGCGGCGCGGACGACCTCGGCGCGGGCTGCGCCAACACGAACGGCGCCGGCGCCGTGCTGACCTCGGGCGGCTCGAACGACGCGACCGTCGACGACCTGGCGATCTTCGGTTCTGGGATGCTGCTCGGCGAGCCGTGCCAGCTGTTCTCCGCCACGCAGCAGCTCGAAGGTGGTGCCGGTGCGCCTTTCGGAGACGGTCTGCGCTGTACCGGCGTCAGCCTGATCCGTCACTCAGCCAAGCTGTGTGACGCGGCGGGCGTCGCGCAGTGGACTAACGGCGATGGAGACTTCCTGGCGGCCGAGGCGGGTGCCCTGCCCGGCGACACGCGTCAGTTCCAGATCTTCTACCGCAACGTCCAGTCCACCTGCGGCGCGGGCTTCAACACCACCAACGCGACCGAGGTCACGTTCGGTCCCTGAGCCGATCAGCGGTCGCCGCCGCGACCGTGAGTGAGATCGGTTTCGACCACCGGCGGGCACCCTGAGGTGCTCGCCGGTCTCAGGGATAGAAGGAAATTTCGAGGGCGCCGGAGAGGTTGAATCCGGTGGCCGCGGCTGTCGCTTGCGTCCTCGCGTACGCCGCTCAGTGACAGACCGTTAGGGAGAGGGCGTCGGAGAAGTTGAAGCCAGAGGGGCCGCCGGTGGGGTCGCGGTACCAGAATTGGACGTACCAGGTGTCGCCGATGAACCACTCCCCAGGACCTCCGCCCACAGGGATCACGTTCCAGTCGACCATCAGGCCGACCATGCCGAAGGGATCGAAGTTCAGGACCGGCAGGCGGAACACGCCCAGGTTGCCGCCGCCCACGCAGCGCACGCCGTCTCCGTAGGGCGTCGCGATCTGGTCCGTGCCGTAGTAGAAGATCCCGAACTGGTTCGGCGGACCGCCGTCGACCTCGAGGGTGAAGATCTGTTCGGTCGTGCTGGGCATGTTGCGCGAGCTGATGATCGCTCCGGGGCCGACCGAGTTCGGCGTCGTCGTGCAGTAGCTCGTCGGCTCGAAACAGGTCTCCGCCAGGTAGGACGGATGGGCTGCGGAGAGGTCCTGGTGGGCCGTGGCCCCGCGCCGCACCAGGATGTCGCCCTTGCCAGCCTCCGGGGGAATGATGCAGGTGAGCTGCAGTCCGTTCGAGGGGAGGCCCGTAGCCTTGACCGGATAGCCGTCTCCACCCGGGCCGCCGCGCGTGAACCAGATCTGATTGTCGTTCGGGGAGAAATGCGCGCCATGAACCGTCAATACATCGCCGACGACGATCACCTGATCGATGCGAGGCTTGTTCGCTCCCGCCGAGCCGTAGGCGGCCATGATCCCGCTGCGGTCGTCCGACTCGATCGAGCGCAAGCTGACGCCGGTGCCTGTGACCACGGCGTACATCGAAGCGTCGTGATCCACGCTGTGGCCGAGCCCCGCCGCGTGCCCGGCCTGATGACAGGCCACGCCCTGCAGGTCGATCTCGCCCGGGTCCAGCTGGCCGTCGGGGCCGTCGGCCCAGGCCACGCAGGCGTAGTAACGGACGCGCCAGCCGCCGGCGTCAGGCTGCTCGGTGAAGGCGTAGAGACCGCCGCTGCAACCGCTGATCTCTGAGTGGATGTTCTCGTCGATCCCGCCGGGAAGCGGGGACTCCCCCTGGAACGATGGATCGAAGTTCGCGCTGCCCGACCCGAGCCCGCCTGGCTGGGTCGAATCGCCGTCCCCCGTGCCGTGGGCGACGCTCTGCCACTCCACGTGCGCCTTCCAGATCGCCATGATCGCCCCCCGATAACCCGGGAAGTTGTCGTCGAGGTCCTGGTTGTTGTTGGCGGAGGGATCGCTGAAGTTGTTGAAGACGCGGAAGTCGCGCTGATCGAGGTCGAGCGAGAAGCCCAGCAGGCTGTATCCCGCGGCGTCGGGAGCCGTCGCGGTCAGCAGAGCCCCCGCGCCCAGGGCGAGGGAGGGGAGCAGCAGGTGGTGGAGCTTCATGCAGTCCTGCCCGGGACCTGGCAGGCGATCGGGCTGGCTGGGACTCGGGCGGCTACTATCTTACGAACGCGCATTACCTTCTGGGGCACCAATCCCGCCTCTGCGGGCGATCAGGGAGCGGCTAAAACGGAGCGATCGAAGTGGCTAAGAATCTCTTAAAGCTATTAATAGAAAGGACTTAGCGGTTCTCTGGAGGCTCCTTCTGAGCCCCACGACCTTTATTATGCGCGCAAAAATACGCTCTGACAAGTTCTCAATGAGAGCTTGTTCTTCGAAGTCGCACTTCTCAGTGGTCCCCGTGGCCCGCCATGGGGAGGCGGTAGCCGCGCTCCACGGCCGGGAACGGGCCCGTCTCCAGGAAGGGCCGCAGGGCCTCGTCGTCGGGATCCTCCAGGAGCAGGTCACGGATCATCTCCGCTCCATCGGCGTCGCCGTTGCGTGCCAGCTGCATCGCGAGGGCGCGCCGGATCCAGCGATTGTCTCCCTCGAGCTCGAGGGCCTTCCACCAGCAGGCCGCCGATGCGGGGCCCTGGCCGGCCTGGGCGCGGGCGTCTGCCAGCAAGACCCACTGCTCCGCCGTCCCCTCGACCGCCTCCAGCAGGCGGGTCAGACGCTCGGCGCACAGCTCGGGCTCAAGCAGCTCGAGGTCCGCGTAGGCCAGGGCCTCCTCGAGGGCTGGCCAGGGAAAGTGCTCCGCCGCCGGGGCCTCCAGATGGCGCGTGATCCTGTCGGGCCAGCGCTTGCCGCGCAGGATCGCGGTCATGCCCTCGGTCACCTGGCGCGTGAAGGCGCCGGGGATCCCGCGCGTGGCGGCCACGCCGACGCGCGCGATGGTCTCCTCGGGCAACTCGACTCGCTGGGCGAGGCGTTCGAACTGGGAGCTCGGCTCTTGCGCGTCGAAGTAGACCGCCAGGGCGCTCATCAGGAGCGCCGAGGAACTCCCCTGCGCCCCGCCCGCAAGGCGCCGGGCGAGGGCGCGGCGCGCGTCGCGCTCCCGCTCCGCCACGGTCATGGAGAGCAGGTCGAGGGGGTCGGGCGCGGCGAGCGGTGTGCCCGCGCTCACCAGTCGCGGCTTGAAGGGTAGCTCGTGGGCCGTGCGCGCCTGCTCGGGGCCGTGGACCACCGCCACCGCGTAGTCGAGCAGGTCCGCCGTGCAAGGCAGCACCCGCGCGCCCAGTTCGCGCTGCGCCACCCAGCCGCGCGCGTCGAGCCACAACACCGCAGTGGTTTCCGGCGGAGAGGCGAGGTTGCGCATCGAGGGCGATGCCCCGGGCACCGGCGGCACGATCACCAGGTCGTACTGGCCCTCGGCGATGCGCGAGCGGGCGGTGGCCGTCGAGAGCGTGTTGCCCGCTGGGCGCGGTTCATCGCCGAACAGGTGCTTCTCGAGCAGGGGCATGGCGGCGGACCAGCTGCCGGTGCGATCGATCGTGCCGGCCCCCAGGCTGGTCAGGGTCAGGGCGCGCCCCGGCGTCAGCTGTCCCACCAGCAGCACGCGCACCGCTTCCGCGTCGGCGGATCGCTCGGGCAGCATGCTCCAGGCCTGCTCGAGCTGCAGCCGGTCTGCCCGGGCCTCGCCGGCCGGCGGCGAGAGGGCCAGGCGATCGAGGGTCACCACGCCGATTCCGCCCGCGGAGGGCTCGATCGTGACCAGGCCTTCGGGGATCTCGAGCACCAGCTCCGGGGTCGGCGGCCGCTTCAGCCAGGGTGATACGGCGTGCACCTCCTCGACCGGCTGGACCCAGGCCAGCACCCCGCCGGCCACCGCCGCACAGGCCGCCGCGGCCCCGCCGAGATGGCGCAGGCCGCGCCCGGAGGTGGCCAGGGCGACGATGGCGCCCAGGGCTGCCAGGGCCGTTCCCTGGCCGATCAGCCGTCCGCTGTAGCCCGCGTCGAGCAGGGCCAGCTCGCCGCTCTCGCCGATCCCTATCGTGACGGCCAGCAGGCGCGGGACGAGGACCGTGCCCACCGCCGCTCCCAGGCCGACCGCCGACAGCTGCACCGGTTGGCGGCAGGCCTTGAGGGCGGCGCCGAGCAGCAGGCCGGTCCCCGCCAGGACGGGCACCGCGATCGCCAGGTCATAGGCCAGGGTGCCGTTCAGGGAGGTGTCGATCCCAAAGGTGCGCAGGAATTGATCGAGCCCTCGCGGGCCGGAGAGGTTGGTCAGGGCCCGCAGGGAGGCGAAGCCGGCGCCGGCGGCCGCCATCAGGCCCAGGGGGCGACCGAAGCGCCGCGGCCCGCGCTCGCCGAGGAGCTGGGTGAAGGCGCCCGCGCCCAGGGCCGCGAAGACCGCCAGGCAGAGGGTGAAGAGCACATCGTCGGTCGGCTGGCCGCCGCCGAGCAGGCGCAACAGGCGCATCACCCCACAGATCGCCAGGGTCGCTCCGCAGCCGCCCAGGGCCAGGCCCGTCAACTCGCCGCGCATGGGCATGGAGAGCTCCTTGGCCTGGCCAAGGGAGTCGGCCGCCTTCGCGAGCCCGTCGAGGTCGTCGCCGCCCTCGGCCGGCTCCGATCCCTCCTCCGCTGGCCCGTCGGGGGCCAGGAATCCCAGGCGGCCCACCGCCGTCATGGTTGCCAGGGCGATCAGCGCGAAGATCACGATCTCGGCATGGCCCTCGGGCTGGGCCGTGCGGCACAGCACCCAGACCGCGAGCCCCGAGAGGACGCCCCCCGCGGCCGCCAACCAGAGGGCCGTGCGCCGTCGGTGGGCCAGGATCCAGAGCGCCGTGATCCCCGCGACCGTGATCCAGAAGCCGCGCCCATCGGGTTCGAAGAAGAGGCCGCGATAGGCGATCCCCGCAGCCGCGCCCGCCAGCAGGCGTCCGGCGAAGGGGCGCTCGAACAGGCGTCTGCCTGCCAGGATCAGTCCCAGGGCGACCACCATCAGTGCGGCGGCGCGGACGGCGTGGGCCACCGCGGCGCTCGTGGCCGGTACCTGCACCAGCTCCAGGCCGAGGGGCGCCCGCAGCCCGATCAGGGTCACTCCGGCCAGAACTCCGATCAGCAGGGCTCGCATGGCGGGGGGATCTTACCTCGCCACAATCGCGAACACGCACACCCGCCCCATCCTCTCGATTTCCCGGCGGCACGATCCGGGGTACGCGTCTTCTCGGGAGACCCGCCTTGGAGCGACCTCGTCGCCCGCCTGCCCGCGGCAGCGATTCGACGCGTCTGGAGCAGGCCCGCAAGCATGGGGTGGTCGCACGGGTACCATCGTGCCGTGTCCTCGCTCCCCGCTCTGCCCCCCACGCTTCCGCGCGCGGACCTCCTGGCCTGGTACCGCCGCACGCGCCGTGACCTGCCGTGGCGCCGCACGCGCGATGCCTACGCGATCTGGATCAGCGAGGCGATGTTGCAGCAGACCCGCGTCGAGACGGTCATCGACTACTGGACGCGCTTCGTCGAGCGCTTTCCGACCGTCGAGGCCCTGGCCGGAGCGCGGGAGGACGAGGTGCTCGCCCTGTGGAGCGGCCTGGGCTACTACGGCCGGGCGCGCCGGCTCCTGGCGGCGGCGCGCATCGTGGTCTGTGAGCACGCGGGCCGCTTCCCCGCCTCGCGCGCCGCAGCCGAGGCCCTGCCGGGCGTGGGGGCCTACACCGCGGGCGCGGTGCTCTCGATCGCCCACGACCTGCCCGAGGCGCTGGTGGACGGCAACGTCGCGCGCGTGTTCTGCCGCTTCTTCGGTCTCGAAGGCGATCCGGCCCGCGGCCTCCTGCGGCGCGAGCTCTGGCGCCTCGCCCGCGACCTCGTGGAGGAGGGGCGCGGCGACGCCGGCGACTGGAACCAGGCCCTGATGGAACTGGGGGCGCGCGTCTGCACCGCCCGCGCGCCAGCCTGTGGGACCTGTCCCATCGCGGACGGTTGCGCCGCGCGCCGCACCGACCGCACCGCCGAGTTGCCCCAGCTGGCCGCCCCGCGCGCCACGCGGACGGTCGAGCTGGACGTGCTGCTGATCGGTCGCGCCGGGCGCTGGCTCGTCGAGCGCCGAGGAGCGGGCGCGGCCATGACCGGTCTGCTCCAGTTTCCGAGCCTCGAACGCGTGCCTCCCTCCGGCGAACCCAGCGGCCTCTTCACGCTCTCCCGGGGAGCCCTCAAGTCCGGAGAGGTGCTGGGCCGCCTGCGCCACGCCATCACCCACCACCGCATCCTGGCCTGGGTGCGGGCCGGACGGGCGGCCTTCCGCGGCGCTCCGCCGGACGGCCTCGCCTGGCGTCGGCGGAGCGAACTGGAGGGCGCCGAGCTGACCGGGATGACGCGCAAGGTGTTGCGGACCGGTTTCCTCGACTGATAGGAGCCGCATCTGACCTTCGCGGTCGATATGCTCCAGTGGAGTTGGGGTCATGACCACGGAGACGAGAGACCGGATGAGCGCGCCGCCTGGGGCCCGCACGGAGGACAGCGTGAGCAGGGAGTGCCTCTCCGCCGCCGGCGTGACGATCGTCGTGCCGGCCTACAACGAGGAGGGTGGGATCGGCGGCGTCGTCGAGCGCCTGTGCGCCCTCGACCTCGGCGTCCCGACCGAGTTGCTGGTGGTGGACGACGGCTCGACGGACGGCACAGCGCCGGCGTTGGTCGAGCTCGGGAAGCGCTTTCCGGGCCTGACGGTGGTGCGCCACCGCGAGAACGCCGGCTACGGAGCGGCCCTGAAGACCGGCTTTGCCCGCGCCCGCCACGACGTGGTCGTCATCACCGACGCCGACGGCACCTACCCCGAGTCGAGCATCGTCGAGCTGCTCGAGCGCATCGACGACGGGGCCGAGATGGCCGTGGGAGCGCGCACGGGCAGCGATGTTCACATCCCGCTCATCCGCCGCCCGGCCAAGGCCTTCCTGCGCTGGATGGCCTCCTTTCTCGCCGGGACGTCCATTCCCGACCTCAACTCGGGCCTGCGGGCTTTTCGGCGCGAACTCGTGCTCGCCTACCGGCCGATCCTACCCCAGGGGTTCAGCTTCACGACCACCATCACCCTCGCCGCCCTGACCAACGGCCATGTGGTGGACTACGTCCAGATCAACTACGCCGCGCGCGAGGGCCGCTCCAAGATCCGACCCATCCGCGACACCCTGGGCTTCCTGGCGCTGATCCTGCGCACGGTGCTCTACTTCAACCCGCTCAAGGTCTTCTATCCCCTCGCCGGGTTGATGGGCGTGCTGCTCGCCGGGCTGCTCTATCACGATCTGGTGATGAGCGACCCGCCCAACCTGGGCGACTCGACGGTCGTGCTCTTCGTGGCCGTGGTGCAGGTGCTCTCGGTGGGCCTGCTGGCCGATCTGATCGAGAAGAAGTCGCGCCTGTAGCCTTCAGGCGGCGCCGCAGACCACGCGCACGATGCGGCGCATCAGGTGCTCGAGCTCCGCCGGGCCGAGTTGCGCGAGGTCCACCCGCACCCCGAGGGTTGGCGCCACCAGCCGACCGTCGGGCCCGCGGCGCAGATCGACGGACAGTTCGCGCGTCACGGGGGCGGCGGGCTGCCAGCCGGCGCAGAGCTCGAACGCCAGGCGGCCGCCGGCCCAGGTCATGGTGACCATTCCCGGCTCGCCGTTCGCGTCGCGCAGGCGGTAACGGACGCCCTGCTCGACCGGGCCGTCGGTGGACGCGCAGCCCTGGATGGCGATCGAGTGTGTGGCGCTGAGGAATATGTGGCAGGAGCCGAGGTTCAGGTCCCGCAGGCCGCGCAGGAGCGCGCGTGCCTGGCTGTCGGTGAGTGCTCGGTCGGATTGGATCATGGGGGCTCTCCTGGTCGGATACCGACCCGCTTGACGCGGGTAGGGGTGGTGTCTTTCGACCGTGCGGCGGCCGAAGTTGACACCTGCGCCGCATGCGCGTGTCATCTCCGGGACCGGCCCCCCTCACCGAGCGAGAACACGACATGAGAAGCATCGAGATGCACGCCACCGTGACCGCCCTGGCCCTCGGTTCGCTGCTGGGCCTGGCCGCTCCCGCGGCTCCCCGCGCGATCGCGATCGACGACACCGAGCAGCTGATCGCGGAGCTCTCGAGCTCTCGCGACAACGCCGATCCCGATCTCCTGATGCAGCTGGCGGGCAAGCGCAGCCGCGCCGCCTGCGATGGGCTGATCGAGCTCTACGGCAAGATGAGCAGCATCTACATGAAGCGCGAGACCGTGCGCGCGCTCGCCACCCTCGACGGCGTCGGCGACGCGGAGCAACAGGCTCTCGAGCACATCATGGGCATTGCCACCGATTCGTCCGAACCGGAGCTGCGCCAGGCCGCGATCGAGGCCCTGGGGCAGGCCTCGCACCTCGGCAAGACCTTCCTGGAGCAGATCGTCGAGTCCGCCGCCGACGACGAGGTGCGCGAGCACGCCATGCGCTTGCACGTGGAGCGCGCCGGCAGCGAGGACCACGTCTGGTACCGCAAGCTCTTCGTGATCGAGAAGGGCGCCGGGAAGGAGAAGAAGGCCGACCGCAAGCGGCGCGAGAAAGAGGAACAGGGCGACCTGATCATCCACGGGCTGGCATCCGTGCGCGAGATGGCCTTCGAGGCGCTCTCCTCGTCCCTCAAGGACGGGGAGATCGCCGACGCCCTCGAGGATCCGTGGCACGGAATCCGGCGGCTGGCTCTCGAGGCGCTGCACGCCCGAAACCCGCGTCCGGCGCTCGCGAAGGCCGCGGAGGTCTTCGAGTCCAACGATGCCCATCCCGACCTGCGGATCACCGCCGCGCGCATCATCGCGGCGGAGAACGGGGCTCGTGCCGCCGACGACTTCATCGATACCGCCGATAAGTTCATCACGCCCCAGCGCCTGCGCTATCTGCTGGCGGACCTGTTGGCGGAGATGGGCGACGAGAAGGTCGACAAGAAGCTCGCCAGGAAGGTCGGCAAGGGCAAGAAGCCCTTCAACAAGCTCTGGGTCCTGCGCGCCGTGCGCCACAACGCCGATCCCAAGCTCTCGAGGTCGATCCAGCGCTGCCTCACCGATCGCGACGAGAGCGTGCGTGTGGCGGCCGCCCGGGTGCTCGCCGAGCGCGGGGACGCCGACGCGGTGAAGGCCCTGCAGAAGATGATCGACAAGACCAAGGGTGCCGATTCCATCGCCGCCGCCGTCGGGGCCATGAGCGTGCTACGCGCCGAGGACCCGGAGTGGGAGGCAGAGCTGGTCGCCTACGCGACCCACGAGGAGAGCAGCATCCGCAACGCGGCGTTGAAGCAGCTGGGGGCCGAGGGTCGCCTGCAGCACACCGATCTCCTGGCGCAGGCCCTGGGGCACGGCGATTGGTCGACGCGCTACGCTGCCCTCCTGGGCCTCGAGCGCCTGCGCACGACGGCCGCCATCCCGCTGTTGATCGGGCGCATGGGAGAGGAGCAGGGCCGCATGCTGCACGAGTTCGCCGACGCGCTCTTCCGCCTGACCGGCCAGCCGTTCCGCACGGCCACCGGGAACTGGAAGGCGTGGTGGGAGCGCGAGGGCGCGGGCTTCGAGTTGATCGGGCTCGCGGATCTCGCAAAGCGGCGCATCGAGGAGGAGGACCGCAGGCTCAAGCAGATCACCAACGTCAAGTTCTTCGGGATCCGCATCATCTCCAAACGCGCGATCTTCATCGTCGACGTCTCGGGTTCGATGAACGAGACCATGCGCGCGAGCCTGGCCGGTGAGAACGCCAACACGACGCGCCTGACCGTCGCCCAGCGTCAGCTGGCGACCTGCATCGACGGGCTCGATCGCGGCGCCCTGTTCAACATCATCACCTTTTCGAGCGACGTCAGCAGCTGGCTCGACACGGGCATCGGCGGCTCCACGGGCAAGACGCGCGAGGAGGCCAAGGAGTGGGTTGAGCGTCTGGGTGCGATGGGGGCGACCAACCTCTACGATGCGATCCGCTTCGCATTCGATGACCCCGACGTGGACACGATCTTCATCCTCTCCGACGGAGAACCGACCGCTGGCGCAGAGACCGATCCACACATGATCCGCGAGCACGTGGGAGAGTGGAACGAGAACCGCGGCATCGTCATCAACACCATCGCTTGCGGCGGAAACCTGCAGGTCCTCGAGTGGCTGGCGGAGGATTCCGGCGGCCAGCACGTCAACTTCCGGTGAGCGCCCACTCCCCCTCACGCTCCAGCTCCGCGCGGCGGGGTCCATGAGGGCCTCGGTGCGCCTGCTTATCTCCCTCGCCCTCGCGGGCCTCCTGCTCGCCGCCCTGTTCGCCTGGGGCGGCGTGAGCTCCGAGGAGCTCTGGAGTGTCTGGCGCCGGCTGTCGCCCTCAACCTACTTCACGGTGCTGGCGGTCCACTCGACCGTCTATCTGGCGCGCGCCGCGCGTTTCAGAGCCCTGATCCCGGCTGCCCACCGCCCTCCTTTTCGCCGCCTGCTGGGCGTCAGCGCCGCCCACAACCTCGCCTCCTACGTCCTGCCTGCCAAGACCGGCGAGGCGTCTCTCGTGATCTACATGCGCAGCGTATGCGGCGTCCCGGCGGCGGAAGGTCTCGCGTCCCTGCTGGTCAGCCGCATGCTCGACGGGGCCGCCCTGTGCGGCGCCCTGGCCCTGGCCTGCCTCGTGGTCGGCGGATCGGCATCGTCCTCGGCGGCATGGATGACGCCCCTGGGCATCGGTCTGGCGCTCTCGACCCTGATCCTGGGCTGGCTGGCGACGAGGAGCGAGCGGCTCGTGCGCGCCTGCACGCGCCTCGCGCGCCTGACCGGCCTCGAGCGCCTCGCGATCGGCCGCCGCATCACCCAGCGCGCGGCGGGCGTGGGCGCCGCCCTCTCGGCCGCGGGCGAGGGCCGCGGCCTGTCGATCGCGGCGCTGTTGACCGGGCCGATCTGGTTGGGGGTCTTCGGCTTCTACGCCATCCTCGCGCGCGAGTTCGGCATGGCCCCCGATATCGGCCTGGCCGAGGCGACCTTCGGCTCCTCGTTGGCGGTGCTGGCGAATCTCTTGCCCATCAACGGCTTTGCGGGCTTCGGGACCCAGGAGACCGGCTGGGTGGTCGGCTTCGCGACCCTCGGCGTTTCGCGCGAGCTGGCGCTCTCCAGCGGCCTCGGCGTGCACGTCGTGCAGCTGTTCAACGTGGCCGCCCTCGGCCTTGTCGGTCACATTGCGATGGCTCTCGCATCGCCATCGTCGCCGCCCGACTGACCGCGCTCGACGGAGGAGCTCGCGAGGTGCGCGGCGATGGCCTCGCCCAGGATGTGGTTGCCGAGCGGCGTGTGGTGCAGGAGGTCGTAGTAGGTGCGCGCGCTCGACTCCATCGAGGGCATCAGGTCGAGGGTCTCGCAGCCCGCCGCCTCGGCGATCGCCAGGCCGCGATCGTGGAATTCCCGCAGGACCTCGCAGATCGCCGGATGGGCGTAGTAGCGCTCTAGCGGCCGCTCGTAGGGCCGCCCGTGGCCGAAGTTCCACAAGAGCGCCTCCTCGGACGGCTCGAGCTCCCCGTCGAGCCACAGGTTGGCGACGAAGAGCACGCGCAGGTCGCGCTCGACGAGCTCGCGCAGACAGGCGGCGAGGTGTGTCTCAAAGTGGTCGAGGAGCCCGGAGGTGTCGGGCAGGGTCTCGATCAGCCGCGCGTCGGCGCGCCGCCGACGCAGCTCGATCATGCGTCGGCCCACGTCGCGGCGGCGGTCGACGGGCCGCAGGAGGCGCTGTCGCAGGCCGCCGAGCAGGCGGCGGGCGGCCAGGCGACGCGGCGTCCAGCCGTGGGGCCCCTCGGGGTGGGCCGCGAACATGTCCGAGACCGGCGGCCCCGTGTCCGGCCAGACCGCGGGGGTGCCCAGGTGCGTCCAGCGCACGATGTCGCTGGCGTTGCCGAGGATCACGACCGCGTCGAGTCGTTCGTAGCGGTCGAGCACGCGCGCGAAGACCTCGCGCATCTGGTCGGAGGTCGTGACGGAGCGGCCGAGGTTGCCCACGTGCACGCTGCCGACGCCCAGGCGCGCGAGGTGCTCGGGCCGCCGCAGGGCCTCCTGGACCACGGCCGGCCAGGTGCTCGCCTGGTCGATGAAGTAGCACTCGGTCGTGCTGCCGCCGATCACCAGCACGCGGTAGGTGTCGGTCCATTCGTCGGGCAGGGGATCGCCGCGCTCGCCGTCGGCGTTGACCCTCCACTCCACGACCTCCTCGAGCATCGGCAGGGCCTCGCGGTCGAGCTCGTGCCGCGAGCGCGAGAAGGGGAGCCAGACGTGGTAGCGGCCGCGACGCGCGAGGAACGCGCGCGAGGCGATCTCCAGTGCGACCAGGACGGCGACGAGGATCAGCGCGCTCTCCATCATTCGCTCCTCCCTGCTCCCAGGCGTGCCGCGAGCTCCGCGCGCAGGTCGATGTGCGGATCGTCGCGATAGACGAAGAAGACCCAGGTGGCTGAGTAGATCGCGACCAGGCCGAACCCGGCGGCGATCAGTCCGCCCCAGCCGTCGATGCCGATCGCGAGCTTGACCGTCAGGAGGAAGGCGAGGGAGGGGATCATGCCCAGGACGGGTCGGGCGACGACGTGCCGCAGGTAGGCGCCGACGCTGGTAGAGAGCTCGCGGCAGGCGAGGTGCAGCAGCCAGCCCGCGTAGAGCACGTTCGGCAGCGCCGTGGCGACGGCCACGCCGATGATCCCGTGGGTTTGCACGAAAGCGACGCTCAGGGCGAGGTTGACGGCCCCCATCACCACCAGCCCCGCGGCTGCCCGTCCCGGGCGGCCGACCCCGAGCAGGATCGGCAGGGCCACCGCCCGCACGGTCAGGTAGATGGCGAAGGAAGGCATCAGGATCTGAGTGATCGGGCCCGACTCCGTCGCGTAGGAGGGGGCGATCCAGGTGCCCAGGAACTCCGGCCCGAGGACGCTCAGGTAGAGGCCAGCGCAGCCCACGATGGAGAGGCTGATCTTGGACCACTTGAAGAACACGACTCGCAGCTCGTCCAGGTCGCCGCGCGCCTTGAGTCGCACGGCGAAGGGCATCACGACCGTCCCGATGCCGATCATGAACTGCCCCAGGGGCAGGAAGAACTTGTTGCCGAAGTCGAAGGAGGTGATCTGCTCGGGATCGAGGAAGCGCCCGATCACGAGCGCGTCGCACTGGTAGGCGAGCAGGACCCCGAAGTTCAGCAGGCTGCCGAAGATCCCGAAGCTCATGATCGTGCGCACCTTGCCCAGCCGGGCGGCCCCCAGGCTGAAGCGAATGCCGGGGTAGCGACGGCGCATGAGGACGGCGAGGCCGAGGAAGACGAGCACGGTCTCGGCGCCCATGACCGCCGGCACGACCACCATCGAGGCGTTCGCGGACAGGAAGGCGATCATGGCGCCCAGGCGGAACAGGATGCCGCCGATCAGGACGCCGTTGCGCAGGGCGAAGTCCTGATGCGAATCGAAGATGGCGATCGGCAAGCGCATCGCGAAGCTCGCGGCGATGCGCGCCACCGCCACGATGAAGGCCAGGCGTGCCTGGTCGAGGGTCACGGGCGAGAGTTCGGCCCACTTGGGCATGGCCAGCAGCACTTCCTGGAAGCCGAACAGCAACAGGGCCCCGAGGGCGATCACGACCGCTCCCGTGGCGAGACAGATCGCGATGCCGGTGGAGAAGACGGTGTTGACCTCTTCGATCTCGTCCTTCGCGAGGTGCTCGGAGATGAAGCGCACCGAGGCCATCGGGACCCCCAGGGCCAGGAGGTCGAGGATGGCCGTCGCGGCGGTGATCGCGATCCAGACCCCGTACTCGCCCTTGCCGAGCACATGCTCCATGAACGGCGACAGCACGAGCATCACCGCGATGCCGGTGATGTTCAGGGCCCAGTTGGATCCGATGTGCTTGAGCAAGGCGCGTGCCCGGGTTGGTCAGGGGGAGAGGAGCGTGCCCACATCGCCGCCCTCCGCCGCGATCCAGCGCGCGAGCTGCCGGTACCCGGAGAGGTTCAGGTGGACCGGGTCGGAGCTGAACTCTTCGGCCAGACGGCCGTCGGGACTGGAGAGCGGTGGCCTGTCGGCGGCGACGAAGGCCGCTCCGTGCTCGCGTGCGATCCTGGCGAGCGCACCGTTGAGGCGTTCGAGCCCCTCGCGCTCGCGAGCGGTCGTGTCGCGCGTGGGGTGGACTCCCAGGAGCGCCACCGGCTTGCCGGGCTGGAGGCTTGCGAGGCGCGTGAGCAGGACGGCGTAGGCGTCGCGGATTGCCGCCGGCCGGCCGCGCTCGCGGCGCAGATCGTTGGCGCCGACGGCCAGCACGAAGCCGGCGGGAGCGCGCTCGGGGAGGCTGGACTCAAGGCGCTCGGTCAAGTTGGCGACGGTGTCACCGTGGACGCCGCGGTCGAGGGCTGGCTTGTCAGGAAAGCAGCGCTCGAGGGGGAAGCGCTCGACGGTCGAGGCGCCGAGGAAGACCACGCTGCCCTCGGCCACGCGGGCTCGCTCGCGACGAAACTCGACCAGGCGCCGGTCGGCGTGCCGCTCGCGCAGCCAGGTCTGACGGCCCTCCTCGCCCAGCACGATCCCGTGCAGCTGCCACGCACCCGGCAGGACGTCGAACCACGAGAGCGCGAGCGTCGCGGCGACGCCTGCCGGGAGACTCCACTTGAGCCACTTGATCGTCATCCTAGACTCTGTCGCAGTCCTCTCGCCGCGGATCATGCCCCAGACCAACGCCGAAGCCCAGATCGAGTTGCACCGGGCCCTCGCTCCGCGCTACGCCTACCGCTACAGCTTCGAATTTTCGCGCCTGTTCCAGCAGGACTGGCACGGGGAGATGATCTCCCACGTGCCCGCGGGCGCCGAGCGCATCCTCGACCTCGGCTGCGGCACCGGCTTCTTTCTGGCCGAGCTCGAGGCGCGTCACCCCGGCAGCGTCGGCCTCGACATCAGCCACGAGATGCTGAAGGTCTCGGATCAGTACGTCCCCGAGGCGCGACTGGTAACGGGTGACGCCGAGCGACTTCCCTTCGCGGGCGGAGTCTTCGATGTCGTCTTCTGCAAGGGCAGCCTGCACCACACGCGCGACCACGTGGGTTTTCTCGCGAACTGCCGCGAGGTGCTCGGGGAGCGCGGCGTGCTGATTATGAGCGAGCCTTGCAACGACAACCCGTTCATCCGTCTCGCGCGCGCCGTTCTCTATCGCAGGAGCCGCCACTTCGACGTGGGCGATCAGGGCTTTACCCGCAAGGGGATCGTCGGGCTCTGCGAGCAGGCCGGGTTCGACATCGTGCGCGTCAAGAAGTACGGCATTCTCGCCTACGTGTTCGCCGGCTTCCCCGATCACCTCGGCGTGCTGCGCTTCATCCCCGGCAGTGCGCTGTTGACGCGTCTGTTCATCGCCGCGGATCGCGTTCTGTGCGCCCTGCCGATCCTGAACCTGCTCGCGTTTCACATCGTCATCGTCGCGCGTCCGGCCGCGCGCTGAGGGCGGATCAGCGCGCGTTGCGGCGTCCCTCGACGCCTTCGACCTCCAACCCCGCCCGCACGAGCAGCTCGGCCGTCACCCCCCGGCCCGAAACGCATGCGCCTTCGACATGGGTCGAGGCGACGCCGCAGGAGGGCGAGCGCTCCTTGAGGAACGCTCGCTGCACGCCGTGGGCGCGGCAGGCGGCGAGGGCCGCCTCTGCTCCGGCTCGAAAGGCCGAGGTCACGTTGGCGCCGGCGTCGGTCAGCACGTGCTCGGTGCCGTCGAGGACGCCTGGTGCTCCCTCGCCTCCGATCGAGGCCGGCGGGCGCGGGGTGGAGAGGCCGCCCTCCTCCTCCGGACAGAATCCCAGGATCTCGACGCCCTGCGCCTCGAGGTCCCGCGCGAGGGGCTCGTCGAGCTGGGCGTGGCCGTCATAGCGGCAGTGCCGGCCCAGGAGGCAGGCGCTCACCAGGACCGTCTCCACCTCGCGCGCCTCGGTCTCGTCTCCCATGAGCGAGAGGATAACGGCCGGTGGGGTCCGGCGCGGAGGTCCATTCCCGTGCCGCGGGCTCCTCCGGCGTTGCCGGGGGGGGCCGCGTTGACAGCCCTCCGGGGCGGCACCTATCCTGCCGCGCCCCGTCCCGGCCGGGATGGGCCCGCTCGGCGCCCGTAACCCCGCGCGCTCCTCCGGGTAGAACGCGAAAGCCGAACCCCGCTCCGCACGAGAACCCCTCCGATGAACCACGCCACTTCGACCTTCCTCATCCTTTCGCTCCTCGCCGCCTTCGCGACGGCGGACACCATCCACCTGACCGACGGCAAGTCGATCGAGGACTGCAAGATCGGGACCGAATCCTACGAGCAGATCGAGTACCGCGACGGTGGCAGGAGCGGCGAGGTGGCCACCGACCGCGTGCTGCGCATCGAGTTCAGCGCACTCCCGGCCCTCCTCGACCGCGCGGAGACGGCAGCGAAGGACGAGCAGGTCTTCGACGCCATCGCCGACATGGAGGAGTACGTGGCGGGAGCGGGCGGGAGCGACCGCAGGTATCCGTGGGCTCCGGCCCACGCCATGTTTCGCCTGGTCGAGTTGAAGTTCATGGTAGGGGACGCCGCGGGAGCGGAGGCGTCCGCCGACCTTCTGATCGAGAACGCGCCCACCTCGCGCTACATGCCCTTCGCTTACCTGGCGAAGGCTCAGGCCCAGTTTGACCAGGGCGGTGGCGACAAGGCGCAGGCGACACTGCGTGCCTTTGAGGCCGCCATCCAGAAAGCGTCCATGTCGAAGCGCTGGGAGCTCGAGTGCGACCTGGCCCGCGTGCTCTTCGACGCCTCCCTGAAGGGCAACGCGCGACGCGATAAGCTGGCGGAAGTCTCCGGCCTCGCCGGCCGAAAATACCCGACAGTCCGCAACCGCGCGGACGTGGCCGAGGCGGAGACCTGGCTCGCGTCGCGGGACTTCGAGAAGGCCGAGAAGATCTTCCAGCGCATCGTGGATGACCCCAAGGCCGACGCGAGCACTCTCGCCGCGGCCTACACGGGCCACGGGGACTGCCTGTTCCAGCGAGCCTTCGCCATTGCCGACGGGACGGCCCAGGACCGGCTCTACCGCTCGGCCCTGCTCTCCTTCATGCGCGTCATCGTGGTCTACCCCGATCAGGTCCGCTACGTGCCCAAGGCCATGCTCCTGGCGGCGCGGATCTTCGACCAGGCCGATGAGGAGGTCTCCAAGGACCGCGCCCAGCGCCTCTACCGCACCGTGATGCGCCTCTACGACGGCTCGACCTGGGCCCAGGAAGCGCGCGGTTTCAAGAAGTAGGGCGCGTTCGGCCCGACGGCCGTCGACGCGGCGCGGGCCGCCGGGGGCCGATTTTTCGCGGCGACGGCCGGAGTGGGGAGGCTCTGCCCTCGATCCTTCCGTTTGCGCCCCGCGAGCGTGCGCCCCAGCCGGTGCTCCCGCCGCGCGTTCGCCACGGCCCGGCCGGCGACAGGGGATTCCCCAGGCCGCGAGACGCTCCACGGGTTCGCAGCTCTCCACAACGACCCCTTCGCGCTCCCGTCGCGCCGGACGCCTGTCTCCTGTTTCGCCCCCCGGTCTCTCCGCCAAGGCGCGAGAGCCGATCCCCGGGGCGGCGAGGAGGAATCTTGGAGACCCGCGAGAGGACCTGGACCTGGAACGAACTGGAGGAGCTGCGCCCGAGGATCCGCCGCCGGCTGGCCCGGCGCTGTCGAGATGAGAACGAGCTGGACGACCTGGTCCAGGAGACCCTGATGCGTGCCGCGCGCTACCGCGGCTCCCTGACCGATCCCGCGCGCCTGGGGTCATGGGTGGTGACCATCGCGGGCAACGTGTTCCACGATCACCTCCAGCGCGAAGGTCGCCTGCCGCGCGTCGAGGGAGGAGAGGTCCTCCTGCAGCAGGTCGAGGGCCGCGAGGGGGCACCCTGCGACTGCGCCGACGAAGCCGACGTCGTGGTCGCCGGGGAGGTCCTCGCGCGCGAGACCGTGCTGAGCGCCATGTGGTCTAGCTTCGCCGATCTGCGCTCCGACG
>DASCMO010000076.1:0-9202 GCA_036010965.1 Planctomycetota bacterium
GCCCTCCAGAGCACGGACTACGAGGGCACAGAAGCACGGCAGTACGTCGGCTACCACCACGACGTCGCCCAGACCAAGACCTTCCTGGCCGGAGTGCTGACCCTCGCCCGCGCGCGCGAGGGAACCTCGGGGACGACCGACTGGGCGCGTCTCGAGCGCACGCTCTGCGAGCTCGTCGCGCCTTCCTTCTTCGAGCCCTTGCGCCGCCAGGCGGAAGCCTGTGCCGACGCCCGCGAGGCCTTCTTCCTGGGTGGTGCGCAGACCCTGCCCCTGGCGCGCTTCGCAGCCTACAAGCTCTTCGAGTTCGACCGCCCGGCGCACTTCGCCGACCTCGAAGAATACTGCCACACCCACTACTTCGTGACGCGCCCCGGGGCAGCGATCGTGTGCCTCCTGGATGACGAGGACAGCGCCCGCCGGGCCGGCGAGATCGTCGGCGTTCTCGCCGAACTGCTGGAGGCGCAGGTAGTGCTTCTGTGCGCAGCAGACATCGCTACGCCATGGGCCGAGGCAGTCGAGCGCATCGAGTACCCCACCGGCGAGGGCTCGCCCCTCGAGCGACAGGTAGCCCTGGCCCTGGCCGTCGAGTGGTTGACCTACCTCTGGGGGCGCGTGGGTGCCCCGAACGTGAACTCCTTCCACGGAGGGCACGACACCGAGCGCCTCGTGGCGGGCACGATGCGCACGATTCGCCGCTCCCGAGTGGTTGCGGAGGGGAGTAGACTGGAGCCGGACGGAGCGCCCCGTGGATGACCAGCGACCTGCGCCGCCGGGCGGGAGGCGTCCCGAAGCGCCCCTCTCCGCTCGCGTAGCCACGACCTGACGGATGACGCCCCTCCTGCCACTTCTGCTCCTCGCGAGCGCGACCGCTCACGGACCAGGTCCGACCGAGAAGTCGATCGCTGATGACGATCTCTTTCGCGAGCGCATCGCGCCGATCCTCGAGCAGCGCTGCGGCCGCTGCCACGGCACCGAGGCCCGGCGCGTCAAGGGCGGCCTGCTCATGGACAACCGCGAGGCCCTGCTAGCTGGCGGAGACAGCGGGCCCGCGATCGTTCCGGGGGACTCCAACGCCAGCCTGCTGATCCGCGCCGTTCGCTATACCGATGGGGACCTTGAGATGCCGCCCAAGGGGCGCATCTCGGCCGAGGAAGTGGCTGAGCTGGAGCGCTGGGTCGAGCTGGGCGCTCCCTGGCCCCCCGCGGCCATCCCCGACACCCAACGCGAGGCGCTACGCTTCTTCGAGGCTGATGTGCGGCCGGTGTTCGCGGCGCGCTGCTACGAGTGCCACGGTCCGGAGGTCGCCAAACCCGAGGGCGGCCTGCGCATGACTGGCCGCGCGGCCTTGCTCGCCGGCGGTCCGAGCGGGCCTGCGATCGTGCCCGGCGACGCGGCCGAGAGCCTGCTGATGCGCGCCGTGGGCCACGAGGATCCCGACCTGCGCATGCCCCCGGAGGAGCGCATCACCCAGGCGGAGATGGACGCCATCGCCACCTGGATCGATCTGGGGGCTCCCTGGCCCACGAGCGCTGCAGGGGCGAATGAGGAGGGCGTGGACATAGAGGCAGGCCGCTCCTGGTGGTCCTTTCAGCCCCTTACGCGCCCCGAGCCGCCGATACTCGGAGAGGATTCCCGCGCCTCGCATCCGATCGACGCCTTCGTCCTCGCTCGCCTCGATCAGGCCGGCCTGGTCCCCAACCCTGCGGCCGACGCGCGCACCCTCGTGCGGCGCGCGACCTTCGACCTATGGGGTCTGCCGCCCACCTTCGAGGAGGTGCAGGCCTACATCACCGATGGCGCGCCTGGCCGCTGGGGGCGACTGATCGACCGCCTGCTCGCATCGCCACGCTACGGCGAGCGCTGGGGACGGCGCTGGCTGGACGTCGTGCGCTACGCCGATACCAACGGCTACGAGGTGGACGCGCCCAAACCCTACGCCTGGCGCTTCCGCGACTACGTCATCGACTCACTCAACGCCGACAAGCCCTACGACCGTTTCCTGATGGAGCAGCTCGCGGGAGACGAACTAGAACCCTCCAGCGATGAGGCCATCGTCGCCACAGGGTTGTATCACCTCGGCCCCTGGGACAGCGAACCCGACGACCGCCAGCAGGCCATCTTCGACGGACGGGACGATGTGATGCGCACGATCGGCGAGGGCCTGATGGGCATGTCCATCGGCTGCGCGCGCTGTCACGACCACAAGTTCGATCCCATTCGACAGGAGGACTACTACGGGCTCCTAGCCTTCCTCCAGAACGTGCGCCCCTACGCTCCGGTGCGCTTCGAGGCTGGATCGCCCACGATGACAGCTCTCAGCCCGAGCGCCGGGGAGCTCGCGCGTCACGAACGGCAACGCGCCAGCCGCATCGAGGAGCTGGAGGCGCGCAAGGAGCATGCCGCCGCAATTCTCCGGACCGAACGCCTCGCGGGGTTTCTCGAGGACCTTCCCAGCGAGGTGCGCGAGGCTCACGCACACCCCCCCGGGGACCGAACAAACCAACAGCGACGGCTCCTCGGCCAGCTAAACTCGCTCGGCGGTTCCATCCGCGAGCCAGCTGCGGCACTCGAAGCGCGGGTGAAAAAGGAGGTCTACCGCATCGACCAGGAGGCCGAACTTACCCGCACCTCGTTCGAAGGCGAGATCGCCTGGGCCCTCGCCGCGCGCGAAGCTGAAGGGCCGCCGGCCGAGACGCGAGTCCTGGTCCGCGGCCAGCCCCGGCGCCCGGGACGCCGGGTCGAACCACACTTTCCGCCGGTGCTCATCCCCAGCGCAGACGGAGTTTCCAGCGCTGGAAGCGCAGACGGTACCTCGCCCCTGCGCGAGGACTCGTCCCGCGGGCGCCGGCGCCTCCTGGCCGAGTGGCTGGTCTCCCCCGCGCACCCGACGGTCGCGCGCGTGATGGTCAACCGCCTCTGGCTTGGACACTTCGGCCGAGGAATCGTCTCCACCCCCGGGGACTTTGGCGCCCAGGGGTCGCCGCCCACCCATCCGCAATTACTCGACTGGCTCGCCAGCGAGTTGATCGCCCGGGAATGGAGCCTGAAAGCGCTCCACCGCCTGATCCTCTCGTCGGACGCCTACCGGCGCTCCTCATCGACCGCCAACGACGCGGCCCGTGCGGTCGATCCCGATGGCCTCCTGCTCTGGCGGCAGGGTCTGCGGCGCCTGGAAGCCGAGGCCCTGCGCGACTCCCTGCTGGCGGTCAGCGGCGAGCTCTCGCTCGAGATGGGAGGCCCGGGCTTCTACCCTCGCATCACCCGCGAGGCCCTGGCCAGCGCTTCACGCCCGGGGGCGGGATGGAGCCTCTCGCCCCTCGACCAGCGCAATCGACGCTCGGTCTACAGCTTCGCCAAGCGCGGGTTGGCCGTGCCCCTGCTCGAGGTCTTCGACCTCGCTGATCCCAACAACCCGATCGGGGCTCGAGCCGTCACGACCGTGGCGCCCCAGGCGTTGACGCTTCTGCACTCCGATCTTCCCAACCGCCTGGCCGCCGCCCTCGCGCGGCGCGTCGCCGCCGATGCGGGGATCGATCCCGCCGCGCGGGTCGAGCGCCTCTTCGAGCTGGCCCTCTCCCGCTCTCCCGACGCAGCGGAGCTCGCCAGCGCCCAGTCCTACCTTGCGAGCCAGGCCGCGTCCGTGCCCCCGCGTTCCATCTCGATCGAGGTCATGGTCCCCTCCCGCCTGGCGCTGGAGTACCTCGAACAACTCGATGCGACCGACATCCTGCACGCGCCACGCGAGGGGTGGCGCGCGACCCGAGGTGTCTGGGGCGGTGAGTACAACGCGACCCTTGGGCTGGATCCTGACCTAGGACCGGCGGCATTCCTGTCCGATCCGTCCTGTTCTGACGGTCGCTTCACGGCGCAGGTGCGCCTGGAGCCTGGGTGCGAGCGAGCCGCCCTGATCCTGCGCGGCGATCCGTTCCGCAACGCCTTCGCGGGTATCGAACTGGTCCTCGACCCGCCCGCGCAAGAGGTGCGCCTGGTGCAGCACGTCCCGCTCCGGGCACCGCGCACCCTGGCCTCGGCCCGCGCCCAGATCGAGGCCGGACGCTGGATAGCGGTCTCCCTGGAGGTCGTGGGAGTGCGCGTGCGAGCACGCCTCGACGGCCTGCTCGACGCGCCCCTCGATGCGACCACAGATTTCAGCGCTCCGGGCCTGCTCGGTCTGCGCAGTTTTGGCGCCGGGTTCTCCGTCGCCCAGGGGGTCCTGCAGCCCGCCGACGCTCCGGCCCTGGAGCTCGCGCCCCCCAAAGGCCCTGACCCTCAGCTGGCGGCGCTCGAGTCCCTGTGCCTGATCGTCCTGAACCTGAACGAGTTTGCCTACGTCGACTGATGAGCCCTTCCAACCTGATCCCCTCCCCCGGACCCACGCGACGTGATGTGCTGCGGCAGGCCGGGGCGGCCCTGGCGGGCGGTGGGCTGCTGGGTGCCCTCGCGAGCGCCGACGAGAAGAACGCGGGCGGCGCAGGGCCCCATCACACCCCGCGCGTCAAGCGCGTCCTGTACCTGTTCATGTTCGGCGGTCCGTCCCAGATGGACCTCTTCGACTACAAGCCCGAGCTGCAAGCCCGGACTGGCCAGTCGATCGACTTCGAGCGACGCCGGCACAAGTTTAGGGAGGCACACCTGCTGGGATCTGCGCGCACCTTCAAGCGCTGGGGGGACGCGGGCCAGTGGTGTTCCGACGCCTTCGAGCACCTGCCGCACCACATGGACAAGCTGGCGGTAGTGAAGAGCCTCTACACCGATTCCTTCGCCCACGGCTCGGCCGTCCTGCAGATGAACAGCGGCCAGGTGTTTCAGGGCCACCCTTCCCTCGGAACTTGGGTGACCTACGGGCTCGGCTCTGAGGGCAACGACCTCCCGCCGTACGTGGTCATGCACGATCCGCGCGGCGGCCCGATCTCCGGTTCGGCCAACTGGACCAGCGGTTACATGCCCGCCAACTACCAGGGCACGCTCTTCCGCGCCGTGGGCGATCCGTTGCTGCACATGGCGCCCGGTCCGGAGTCGAACAGTGCGAGCATGACGACCGAGATGCAGGAGCAGCGGCTCGCCCTGCTCGCGCGACTCAACGATCGCCATGCCTCCTTGCGTCCGGGACATTCCAACCTGCAGGCCCGCACGAACACCTACCGCTTGGCCCACCGCATGCAGTCCTCGGCCCCCGAGGCCCTTGATCTGTCTGCCGAGGACGAGGCCACCCAGGCCATGTACGGCCTGCACGATCCGCGACCGGATCATCCCCTCTCCGTCGGTCCGGCCGTCTTCGGCCGGCAGTGCCTGATCGCCCGCCGCTTGCTGGAGCGCGGGGTGCGCTTCGTGCAAATCTACCACGGCGGCGGACACCAGCAGCAGACCTGGGACGCGCACCACGGTGTGGAGGAGAACCTCGCCATCCACTGTCCCGAGGTCGACCGCCCCATCGCGGGCCTCTTGACCGATCTGGATCGACGCGGCCTGCTCGAGGAGACCCTGGTGATATGGGGTGGCGAGTTTGGCCGCTCTCCGGTGAGCCAGCAGGCAGGCGACGGGCAGGAGGCCGCCTCCCTCGGCCGGGACCACAACCCCAAGGCCTGCACGGCATGGCTGGCCGGCGGGGGAATCAGGCCTGGTTCCTACGGCGAGACCGACGAGCTGGGCTCCGAGGCCGCTGTGAATCGGCACCACGTGCGTGACCTGCACGCCACGGTGCTGCACCTGCTCGGCTTCGATCACGAGCGTCTGACTTATCACCACGCGGGATTCGACCGCAAGCTCACTGGAGTCGTCGAGCCCGAACTGATGCACGGCATCCTGGCCTGACGGTGACCGGGCCGCCCGCCGCTACACTCCCGGAATGCGGATGACAGACGAGGTCTCCGCCGCCCGCGCGTGCATCCGACCACGCTTGCGCAAGACACCCTGAGCCCGGCGACGCCGGAAGTGCAGGCAGGAGCCGGGCACGCGGGGTGCACGAAACGATGCCAGCCGGCAGACTAGAACACGATGGACCGCAAGATCTCCGCCCGAAAACACGACCACATCCGCCTGGCCCTCGAGCGGGAGGTCGGGCAACCCCGAGTTCAGGGAGCGTTCGATGCGGTAGAGCTCGTGCACCGCGCCCTGCCCGAGCTTGACCGCGACGAGATCGACCCCTCCCTCGAACTGTTCGGACGGCGCCTGGCCTTTCCACTCCTGATCGGAAGCATGACCGGTGGAACGGCCCAGGCGCGGACGATCAACCGGCGCCTCGCGGCGGCGGCGCAACACTGTGGCGTGGGCATGTGCCTGGGCTCGCAGCGCATCGCCCTCGAGCATCCCGAACGGGCTCCGACCTTCGAGGTGCGTGACGTGGCCCCCGACATCCTGCTGGTAGCCAACATCGGAGCCGTGCAGCTCAACTACGGTGTGGACGCCCAGCAGATCCGCCAGCTGGCGGACGGGGTCGGCGCGGACGCGGTCGTCTTCCACCTCAACCCTGCCCAGGAGGCCGTGCAGCCGGAAGGGAACACGCGCTTCGGCGGCCTCCTCGAGGCCCTGGCGCTTGCGGTCTCGACGATGGGCCTACCCTGCGGCGTCAAAGAAGTCGGCTGCGGCTTCTCGATCGCGGACGCGCGCCGCCTTGCTGAGCTGCCCCTGGCCTTCATCGAGAGCGCCGGACGCGGAGGAACCTCATGGACCGCGATCGAGGGGGAGCGCGCCGACAGCGCGCAAGACCGCGCTCTGGCCCAGGGCCTGGCGGACTGGGGCGTCCCCAGCGTGACGAGTCTCCTCTGCTGCCTGCGCCATGGTGGTGCTCCCGTCATCGCTTCGGGCGGCCTGCGCAGCGGACTCGATGCCGCCCGCGCCCTGGCGCTCGGAGCCACGGCGACCGCCATGGCCCTGCCCTTGATGCGAGCCGCCGCAGAATCCGAGGCAGCGGTGATCGAGGAGCTGGAAGGCTTCCGCAAGGCCCTCGTGACGGTTATGTTCCTGACCGGCGCCCGGGACCTGCAGGCACTGCGGGCGGTCCCCCGACGGGTCCCGCCCCAGGTCGAACCCGAAGCCTGGGAAGGAGGCACGGGGAAGTGAGTCGCGCGCGACCCACTGCGATTGTTCCCGCACTCACCATGTATTCTCTCCTGGGGCCCACCCTGCTCGCCCTGGCCAGCCTCGGAGGCGATTCCTGGCCAGACTTCCGCGGCCCCAGGGCCGACGGCCACGCCCCGGGAGCTGACCTGCCCCTGGAGTGGAACGAGGAACTGAACGTCACCTGGAAGACGGCCATCCACGGGCGCGGCTGGTCCACTCCCGTGGTCCAGGACGGCCTGGCCTGGATGACCACCGCCGACGACCAGGGCCATGCGCTAGGGGTCGTGTGCGTCGATATTGAGAGGGGCGCCGTGCGCCACGACCTGCGCCTGTTCGAGGTCGAGACCCCCCAGGAGCGCAAGGCCCTCAACAGCTACGCGTCGCCCTCGCCGGTGATCGAAGCGGGGCGGGCCTACGTGCACTTCGGGGCCGAGGGGACCGCTTGCATCGACACCCAGACCGCCAAGGTCGTCTGGCGCCGGCGCGACCTGCGCTGCGAGCACCTGGTCGGCCCCGGCTCTTCCCCGATCCTCTACGGCGAGCGACTGATCTTCCACGTGGACGGCGCCGATGTGCAGTACGTCATCGCGCTCGACAAGCGATCGGGCGAGACCGTCTGGCGCACCGAGCGCTCGGTCGACTTCGAGGGCGTGGCGCCCGATCTCCGCAAGGCCTTCAGCACTCCGATCCTCATCAACCACGGAGGACGGGAGCAGCTGATCAGCACCGGCGCAAACGCCTCGATGGCCTACGATCCACGCGACGGACGCGAGCTCTGGAAGGTGGTCTTCTCAGGCTTCTCCCAGTCCTCGCGGCCGATCGCCGTCGAGGGGATGGTGTTCCTGAACACGGGTTTCATGAAGCCCGAGTTGTGGGCCGTGAAGACCGACGGAACCGGTGACGTGACGTCCAGCCATGTGGCCTGGAAGCGCCGTCGGGCTGTGCCCACCATGGCCTCGCCCTTGTTGACAGACGGGCGACTGTTCTTCGTCAGCGACGGCGGCGTGGTCTCCTGTCTGGCTGCGGATTCGGGCGAGGAGCTCTGGCGCGAGCGCATCGGCGGCGAACACTCCGCCTCACCACTGCTCGCCGCAGGGCGCCTCTACTTCTTCGACCGCACCGGCCAGACCACCGTCATCGAGCCGACCGATCACCTGCAGGTGCTGGCACGCAACCAGCTGGCGGACGGATTCATGGCCTCACCAGCCGTGATCGGCGACGCACTCCTGCTGCGCACAAAGACGCACCTCTACCGCATCGAGGATGCGCGCGAGGAGACTAGCGAGCCAGCCAGGAAGCCATCGCGCGACTGACCATGTCGGCTGCGTCCTGCTGGACGAAGTGCCCCGCGCCAGGGATCGTCACCAGGGTCAGGTCCCCCGCCAGCCATTCCCAGGTGTCGTTAAGGGCGCCGGGGAGCAAGGCCTGGTCCCCCAGACCGAAGATCATCAGCACCGAGGAGCGCACCTTGGCGGCCGTTGGCATCAGGCTCGGATCGGCGGGAAAGCTGAACTCCTGCCCGGACCGCGGAAAGCTGGCCTTGTAGTAGTTCAGCATGGCCTCGAAGCTGGAGCGCTCGAAGGCCTCCACCGTACGCGCGCGGGCCTCGGGGTCGGTCACCCAGCTCGCCAGGGCCTCCGCCGTCAGGGCCTCGTGCGCGCCCTCGACCTGGAAGTCACGCGCGTACTGACTGGCCTCGAACTGCCCCGAGTCGGGGCTGGTCAGCTCGCGCTGCAGACAAGCGGGATGGGGCATGTTGCAGACGATCAGGCGCTCGGTCCGCTGGGGAAACTGGATGGCGAAACTCCAGGCCAGCGCCCCACCCCAGTCGTGCCCCACAATCACGGCGCTCGCACTCCCGAGCTCGTCGAGTAGAGCCACGACGTCCCCTGTGAGCACGTCGATCGTGTAGTTCTCGACCCCCGCCGGGCTGTCGGAGAGGTTGTAGCCGCGCATGTCGAGGGCGACCACGCGATGGTCCTTCGAGAGCGCCTCCATCTGGTGCCGCCACGTGTACCACCAGTCGGGAAAACCGTGCAACATGACGACCAGTGGGCCCTCGCCTAGAGAGGCGTAGTGCAGTTGCACGTCGCCGTTCATGAAGGTCCCGTGAATGACGCGCTCTTCGATCGAACTCACTTCA
>DASCMO010000077.1:0-2838 GCA_036010965.1 Planctomycetota bacterium
GGGTGGACGTGGAGCTGCTGGCCGCGTGCGCACGCGAGTACCCGGGCTGGACGTTCCCCATCTTCGGGCCCGTCGAACGCAGCGTAGACCTTTCGCCGCTGCGCGATCTTCCAAACGTCAGCGTGCAAGGCCGGGTCGCATACGAGCGGGTGCCGGCCATCATGCAGGCATTCGACGTGGGACTCATGCCATTCCGGCCGGGGGCTATCAGTGATTACGCAAATCCAGTGACTCTCTACGAGTTCCTCGCACTCGGCAAGCCAGTCGTGTGCACGCCACTCCAAGACATCGAGGGTCTCGATGGCCTCATCTTCGTATCCAGGAACGAGTTCGTGCCGAACGTCGAGCGCGCGTCACACGCGCGCGGAGAACACCTCGCCCACCGACGCCGGGCCGTCGCCGACTCACACAGCTGGGACGCGCTGGTGCACGGCGTACTCTCCTCGCTGCCCCTATGAGCTGCGAGCGACTACGGATCCTCGATCAAAGGCGAAGGAGCTGGAGTTGGAGCTGAAGCCCTCGCGCCCGCGCCCGGCGGCCTTCTCGTCGATTTGCGGACAGGAGAAACGAGCGCTGTTCATGGCTCCGATAACATGGATTTGGCTAAGGTCGGTGGGCACAAGAGCATTCTGATCGATATCCAGAATAGTTGAACTTCGGTCACTAAGCTGCACAAGATTTCGTATGCCCCAGAGAACACATTTCATCATCCTCTATCAGGGCCGAGCCGGGAGTTCATTTCTGGTAGACTCGCTCGCGAACCATGCTCAGGTGATCGCCAAGCCGGAAATCCTCGTCCGCCTCAGAATGCGTCCGGCCTATGGTGAGGTATCCCTTCGTCCATGGATGAGATTCAAGAAATCCCTCGCCACCCTGATCTACGATCCTCCGGCGTTTCGGCAGGTTGCAGCGCTCCAGCAGCTCTATGGCGGTGTTTATGATGGGAGGGGATAAGCAGCACAAGCGGGTCTGAACAACGTCCGATAACGTACCGTCTGTAAACTCCCGGGGGAGATCAGCTAGAGGGCGAGTTTCGCCCCCTGTCTGTTCTCGTAATTCGTCCGGCGCGGAATGACTGGCCTTTGGTGTGACCCGTCAGAGCGGTTTGGCCCATTCGGGCTGCTGATCCAAGGGACGCATCTGCAGCCAAACGACTCGTCGATAGACCCGGATTCTGATTCAGCCCGCTCCGCCCCGGCGCGGCCGGCTCTCGAGAGCCGGTCGAGCCGCTCTGTAGCCTCGCGCTGGAGGGACGGCGCGACGTGGCTGTAGGTGTCGAGCGTCACCGAGACTTGGGAGTGCGCGAGATTCTCATGTCCGGACCTGTTTCTTCGGAGTCGGTCTTCTGAAGCTCAGTGCGATTCCGGTCCTGCATTAGGGGTGGTGGGTCCACGGGAAATCTATGCAGAAGGAGCTTTCGGAGGTGTTGGAAAGCGCCGAAAATGCGGACACAGTGCGGACACGAAATTCTGCACTTCGCGACTCCGCCGAGGCGCGCCTGTAAGTTCCTATTTCTAAAGGGGTTTTGGAGCCGACGGGCGGACTCGAACCGCCGACCTGCTGATTACGAATTGGCTTCTAGCGGCAGGAGAGCCCTCTAGAGCCCGCATCGGGGCCCGGTCCCCCCGGCCACCTCTATTTGACAGAATGTCTACTTATCGGACCCAAGGAAAACGCAGCTTGAACTTCCTATGCTCGGTGACGGAATGACTCGGAAACGACAAATCGTGTTCGGTCTGGGGACCGGACGCTGCGGCACCAAGAGCCTCGCCTTCCTGCTCGACTCGCAGTCGGGCGCCGATGTCACCCATGAGCGAAACCAGCATGGGGTGGCCTGGAAGGGCGGCGAATTGGCGGTCGACGAGGCCCTGGCGTGGTGTCGCGGTGCCGACGGCCACACGGTCGTCGGCGATGTCGGCTTCTACTACTTGCCCTACGTCGAGTACATCCTCGAGCGCGAGCCCGACGCCAAGTTCGTATGCCTGCAACGCGACTGTGGAGAAACGGTGCGGAGCTACCTCTCCAATACCGAGGGGCGTAATCATTGGATGCACCACGACGGCTCGGAGTGGCAGCCCGACCGCTGGGACCAGTGCTACCCCAAGTACGATGTGGCCGCCAAGCGTGAGGCCCTCGAGCGTTATTGGCACGAGTACTACGACACTGCGAATGAGTTGGCGCGGCAATACGACGGTGCCCTGAGGGTGTTTCCGATCACGACGCTTTCCACGGAACAAGGCCAGCGCGAGATACTCGACTTCGTCGGCGTCCCCGCCGCCGGGCAGCAAACCCAGTCGGACCTGGTGATGAACCGATCGGCGTTCGTGCGCCCGCCGACGCCGTCGGGCTCAACCCGGGCCATCTCGACCGCGGTCGCCCGTACCCTGCTCAAACAGGTAACGGCCGTCATCAAGACCATCGACCGGCCGCAGTGCCTGGACCGACTGATTCGCAGCATCAAACGCGACTACCCCGGGTTGGAGATCCTGGTGGGGGACGACGGATTCAATCCGTGCCCGCGCGACGACGTCGGCTACGTGCGGCTGGACACCGACGTGGGCTTGAGTCGCGGCCGCAACGTCCTGCTCGAGAAGGTCGCGACGCCGTATTTTCTGCTGCTCGACGACGACAATGAGTTCTTCCGGGACACCAGGATCGAGCGGCTCGTCGAGGTGGTCGCATCCAGCGACGTCTCCCTCGCCGCCGGCGCCGTGATCCGTTGCCGCTGGAAGAGGCATCGACACTTCCGCCTGCGACCGATCCGGGAGCAGGCCACGCCGTTCAACGGCCTGATTCGACACGAATCGGATCGGCTCACACTGACCCCCGGCTATTCGG
>DASCMO010000078.1:0-35994 GCA_036010965.1 Planctomycetota bacterium
GGCGAGCTCGTGCTGGCCCTAGGCTGGGTCATCGTGAACCAGGGCTCGCGCGACACCCTGAACATGGAAGCCAGCACCTCGTCGGGGGGCTGCGATTTCCCGTCGGGCTGCGACGAGCTCTTCGCACGCGAGGACATCACCAGCGTGGACTACTCGGGGGACTGCTGGGAGTCGGCCGAGGTCCCCGACCAGGGTTGCAAGTGGGAGAAGTTCTGCGGCTCGTCGGGAAGCGAGGGCTGCGTCGTGACGGTGTCGACCGGCGATGGGCAGACCTTCACCTATTCCTCGGCCTGTGGCGGGGGACTCGTGATCAAGCAGTGCAATACTGCCCCGGAAGGGTCTCTGCTGTGCGTGTGCGCGCCCTGAGCCGGCTCGTGAACGGGGGCTCGGCAGGCCACCCGTCCGTATCTTCGGGCCGGGGCACGGGGAGCGGCCCCAGGCTCGGAGGAAAAGGACAGTTTATTGGCCGTGTGCCGCTCCAGACGGCGTTTTCTCATCGATTCTCCGACCCGGAACCGGCGGCCTCCGTGGGCGCCCCGCGCTCGTTCGAGTGTGCCTCGCAATCGATCACCGATACCCCAGGTTCATGCTGATGACATCCCATCCCAAGCACTGGCTCGCCGTTACTTTTGGTGCGTGCGCCCTCGTGGCGGTCGCTGTCTTTCCGGACCTGTCCAGGGTGGAGGCCTCGCCACCGGGGCCCTCGCCCGAGGCGCAGGAGACCCGTGATTGGTGGAACGAGCGCAATTGCCGGCTGGTCTCTCTGGAGGGAGCCTGGAGCGCCGAGACCTCGGAGGGATTCGCGCGCTTGCGCCCGGACGCCGAGGACTGCGCCGTCGCCCTGCTGAGCGTTCACTCCGGGCAGGTGAGCCACTATCCCGTCTCCGAGGAGGGAGAGGTGGTCTTCGCTCACGGATGGATCATGGTCAACCCACACGACCAGGCGACTTTGCCTTTGCCCGTGCAGGTCGGGGACTCCTCGGCAACCTGCACCGAAGGGCGCGCCTCGCGCATCCTCAACCGCAGGTTCATCGAGCGCATCGTCTGGCATGAGGGCGGCCACTGGCAGCACGAGGTCGCCCCGGACCTCGCTGGGCACCAGTTCTCTCTGGTGGCGGGCGAGGCCGAGGACGGCAGCCAGGCGAGCTTCGAGGTCTTCTTCAGCCTCTCTGGAGCGGCCATGACCTTCGCCGACGATGACGGCGGCCTTTGCGTGTCTCAGTTCGAGGACGAGGACGGCTACAGCGCCCTCTGCATCTGCCTGCCCTGAGAGGGAGAGCCCCCTTACCGTGCGAGCGGCTACGGATAGTACGCTCGATTTCCCATGATCGAGCGCAGCAGTGAACCGAGCGCGTTTCTTGAAGAGGCCTCGCGCTTCGCCAAGGAGCGCCTGGGTCCGGGTAGCGCCGAACTGCTGGAAGGGCCCGGCGTGCAGGCCGGAGCCTTCGAGCGCTTCGGGGCAGGCGCGACGGTGGAGGACGCCACCCTGGCGGTGGTCTTCGAGGCTGGCAAGCAGGACCGGCGACTGATGGACGAGTTCCTGGTCTACCTGCTGGGAGACACCATGCGGGCGGGCCACTCCCTGCTCAACCCCGGCTTGCGGGAGCACGTGGACACCGTGGATCTGGTGGACTCGGTGATGGGCGATCTGTGGGCCGGCATGGAGGAGGTCGCCTTTCGCACGCGCGGGCAATTCATCGCCTTCCTGCTGCGCAAGATGCGCTGGAAGGCGCGAACGAAGCTGCGCGCCGCCAACCGTGAGAAGCGCGGTGGCGGCCAGCGTGTGGGGGGTGACGTGACCGAGTTCGGCGTGGCGGATCCCGGGCCCTCGCCGATCTCCTCGGCCAGCCATCGCGACGAGCTGCGCCGGCTCGCCCTGGTCCTGTTCGACCTGGATGGGGCAGATAGGGAGATCGTGCGCCTGCACATCGATGGCGTGAGGCCCGGGGCGATCGCGACGCGCCTGGCCCTCCCTCCCTCGCGCGTGACACGCACGATCGATGCGTTGATTCGCCGCATGAGCCGCGGCCGATGAGGGGCGTGGGGGTGGGCGTGGACGAGAGCGAGAGCGAGAGCGGGCAGCTAGGGCGCCTGGAGCGGGCGTTCGACGAGTACCTGAAGGCGCGCGAGTCCGCCGGCGAGGTCGAGCTCGACCTCTTCCTCGAGGGTCTCCCCGAGGACCTGCGCGAGGACTTGCAAACGCTGGTGGAGGACTACCACGCCCTGCGCCAGGTCTTGCGCTCGGGACCGGACGACTTCTGGCCGGGCTGCCGCATCGGCGACTACACCCTGGTGCGTGAGATCGGCCGTGGGGGCTCGGGCGTCGTATACGAGGCGACCGACCGCCGCTTCGATCGACGTGTTGCCATCAAGCTCCTGCCCCAGATCGAGAGCCTGACCGAGGCTGGTCTGGAGCGCTTTCATCGCGAGGCTTCCGCTGGAGGGCGCCTGTCCCACGCGGCAATCGTGGCGGTGTACGACGTGGGCAGTGAGGGTCAGACGAACTTCATCGTGGAGGAACTCGTTCCCGGCGGGCGCTCCCTGGCGCAGGAGATCGAGGAGCTCAGACGCCTGGATCGACTGCCTTCCGGGCACTTTCGACGCCTGGGCGCCTTCTTCGCGAAGGTCGCCGAGGGCATGGCCGCTGCTCACGCCGCCGGAGTCGTCCACCGCGACCTCAAACCCCAGAACCTGCTGATCGACGAGTCGCTGACCCCCAAGATCGCGGACTTCGGTCTGGCCGCCCTCGGGGAAGAGAGCGCCTCTCCCGCGCGCGGCGGCCCGCAAGGCACCTACTTCTACATGAGCCCCGAGCAGGCGCAGGGAAGCCCCGCGGCCCGCGAAGCGGCGACGGACATCTTCTCCCTGGGCGCTGTGCTCTACGAGACCCTGACCCTCGTGCGTCCCTTCGAGGGGGACACGCCCGAGCAGATCCTCGCCAGGGTGCGGGACGAGTCCGTACCCGATCCGCGCATGGTGCATTCGCAGGTCCCGCGCGATCTGGCCGTGATCTGCATGCGGGCCCTCGAGAAGCAGCCGAACCGGCGCTACGCCTCCATGGCCGAGATGGCGGCGGACCTGCACCGCTACCTGAACGGCGAGGCCCTGCACGCCCGCCCGCCGAGCCGCGCGCGGGTCCTGATAAAGTGGTGTCGTCGCCACAAGGCGATCACCTCCTCGACCCTGCTCGCCAGCACCGCGCTCGTCGTGCTGGGCATGCTGCTGGCCGAGACCCTCGAGGCGCGGCGCAGTGCGGACGAGGCCCTCGCGGTCACGGTCCGGCTCTTTCAGTACCTGGATCCGCACCAGCCCCGCACGGAGGAGCTGGGGGCGATCCTTGGCCGTGCCGAGGAGCTGGCCCGGGAGGACCTCGTGAGCAGGCCACTGCTGCGCGCGCGGCTGCTCGCGGCGATCGGCTTTGTCGAGCGTCACGAGGGGCTGATGGCCGGGGCTGAGCTCGCTCTGCGCCAGGCCCGTCGCGGTCTCACCGCGAACGGCGGCGAGTGGGGCGAGATCCTGGCGGTCAATCGGGCCTTGGCGGACATCCTGAGGGCCGACTTTCGCATCGATGAGGCGGAGGAGCTGGTGCTCACGGCCCTGGCCGAAACCGTTCGGAGTGACGAGCGGGAGGTGCCTGATGAGCTCCAGGTGGACCTGGCGGGTATCTTTCTTGCGCGCGGGGACCTCCTGCGCCTGGCGGACTTTGAGGCGGAGTACGGCGATCTTCGCCAGCTCCTCGAGCGCGTCCTGGCCGAGCAGGTCGCACGCCTCGGCGCCCGCCACCTCGCCGTCCTCCAGACGCGCCACACCCTGGGTCTTTATCTGTCCATGATGGGCAAGTTCGATCAGGCTCGGCGCGAGTTGCAGCGCGTGCAGGTAGCCCTGGCCGTGGCGGCGGAACCCGACCATCCCCTGACGGTCCTCGTTCAGAGCGCCCTGGCCGAGGTCGCCGTGCGCTCCGGGCGTCTGGTGGAGGCTGGCCATCGCTACCGGATGCTCGACGAGCAACAGGGCCAGCTCGCCGGTGAGGGGCGCCACCAGCCCTCGCGCTTCCTCGAAGACCGAGCCTGGGTCGCCCTGTACCTCGATGACCTGGACGAGGCGGCGCGCCTCTTCGGCGAGCTCGAGGCCATGGCACCGCAGGATGGGGCGCGTGCCTGGCGCGCGCGGCGCGGGCAGGCCCGCCTGCTGGAGGAGTCCGGAGACCTGGTCGCGGCCGGCACGCTCCTGCAACAGGTTTGTGCCGTGGCCCCGGAGGACTCTCCCGAGCGCGGGGAGGCCGAGCTGGATCGTGCCGTGAATCTGATGCTGCGCGACCGCCCGGGTGAGGCGATAGCGATGTTCGAGGCGCTCCTGAGCTGGGCGCCCGAGCCGGCGCTCCCGATGGCCGTCGAGGTGCGCGGGCTCCTGGCGCAGGCTCTGGACGGAGCAGGTCAGCGGGAGCGGGCGGTGCTGGAGCAGCGCACCGTCGTCGAGTGCCTGCGGGACAACCTCGGGCCCCTAGAGCCGCGCACCGTGGAGGCGTTCGGTCGCCTGGTCGTCTTCGCGCGCGGGACCTCCGCGGCGCCCGAGGTCGGGGCGGACGCCCAGGAGCTGATCGAGGCCCTGGGCCCGGGTGCTCTGAGCCTAGTCCTGCGCCTACGGGTGGCCGAGGCGGCGACCGACGACGCTCTGGTGGACGAGATCGTCAGCGCCGGCCGGCTCACCGCTCCCCGCCACGGCCAGCTCGCCCAATGCGAGATGTTCCCCCTGCGCTTCGCCCTGGCCGAGCACGACCTCGTGCGCGGGCAGCGCGAGCGGGCGTCCTTCTGGCTGCGCAGGGTTCGACTGGCCATCCCGGTCTCGTGGCGCGCGACCTCCTACCGCGTCCGCTCCCTGGCGCTCGCGCTCCGGGACTGATCCGCCTCCCTGACCCGCGCGCGCAGCGCTAGTCCTTCGCGGCTTCTTCCAGGGCGCGCAGTTCCGCCTCGCTGGCCTGGGCCTCCTGTTCCAGGCCCATGCGCCGTTCGATCTGCGCCCGCGCGCGCAGCAGCTCGCGTACTTCTTCGCCGTGCTCGAAGCGGCGCGCCAGCTCGAGGCCGGCCTGGGCCGCGACCCGCGCCCGCGGCCAGCGCTCCAGAGAGCGTAGTACGGAGACCATGCGCGAGAGCACATCAAGCTCGTTCCACCTGAGTCCCAGGTCGTGGTAGAGCAGGCGCGAGATGCCGTAGGCGGCAAGGGCGTGTTCCCCCAGGCCCGCGCCCTGCAGGGCGCGACCTTCCGCCGAGTAGCCCATGGCCGTACCCCACCAGTCGCCCAGGGGAGCGGCGCGGTCGCGCGTCTCGCGGGCGGCGGCCAGGGCGACCTCGAATTCGCCCGCTTCGAGCTCTTCGAGGGCGCGCGCGTAGAGTGCCTGGCCCGCGCGAAAGTTGAGCTTCTCGAGGTCGTTCCAGCCCACGAAGCTCGCAGCGTAGTCGGCCAGGATGGGCTGGGCGAGGGCCTCGCTCGCGGCCAGGGCGGCGAACAGCGCGCGCTCGTGCAGGTGCGCGATGCGCTCGGTGGGCGGTGCCTCGCCCGCCTCCTCCCACAGCGCGAGCCCACCTTCGAGATCCGCGTCAATCGTGACCAGGACGAGGTCGGGGTTCGCCTTCCAAAGTGCGCGCAGGCCGTCGCCGTCGCGCGCGTCTCCCAGGCGCCGGTACTCCTCCACGACCCGCTCGCGGCGCGTGTCCTGGAGGGGGATCGTCGCTGTGGAAAAGGTCGCTGCGGTGAGGACGGTGGCGATGAGGATCATGGGCGGTGCTCTGGGTCGGGGTGCTGCGGGGCTCCCCGCCCATCCTGGCCGCGGGGACTCCAGAGCGTACACTGCGCCCATGCCTTCAGGTGGGGAGAGTCTGGCCGGGGACCTCGTCGACTGGATCGAGATCCCTTCGGTGACCGGCGAGGAAGGTGACTACGGCGATGCCCTGGCGCGCCGCCTGAGTGCCGAGGGTTTCGCCGTGGAGCGCCAGGAGGTGCAGCCCGGCCGCTTCAACCTGCTCGCTCGCGCCGGCGTGCCGCGGCTCGTGTTCTGCACGCACCTCGACACCGTGCCGCCCTTCTTCGGCTCGCGCGTCGACGCCCATCACATCCATGGGCGCGGCTCCTGCGACGCGAAGGGCCAGGCGGCGGTCATGCTCGAGGCCGGTCGGCGCCTCTTGGCGGAGGGCGAGGAGCGCATCGGCTTCCTGTTCACCGTCGGCGAGGAGGTGGACAGCATCGGCGCGGCGTGCGCCAACGAGCGGCTGGCCGAGCCCTGGGAGCCGCGCTGGGTCGTGATCGGCGAGCCGACCGACAACCGCCATGTGCGGGGCCACAAGGGCATCTTTGCGGCCACCCTGCGCGCCCGCGGCGTGGCCGGCCACAGCTCCCAGGAGATCGGTCCATCGGCCGTGCACGAGCTCGTGCGCTGCACCCACGGCCTCCTGGGCGAGGCCTGGGGCAACCATCCGGTCTTCGGTCAGGGCACCCTCAACGTGGGCGAGATCACCGGCGGCGTGGCCCCCAACGTGGTCGCCGACCGGGCCAGCGCCAAGCTGCTGGTGCGCGCGGTCGAAGAGCCGCAGCGGATCACCGAGCGTATCCGCCGGCATCTGGGCGAGCACGTGAGCATCGACACGCAGGGCTACGCGTCCTACGCGCCGGTGGAGTTCCTCGTGCCCAGTGGCGGGGAAGGCGATGTCGTCGCCTTCGGCACCGACGCGCCGCACATGCCGCGCTGGGGGACGCCCCTGCTCTTCGGGCCCGGTTCTATCCGCGACGCGCACACCGACCACGAGAAGGTCAACCGGCGCGAGCTGGAACTGGCGGTTGAGGAGCACGTGCGCGTCGCGAAGGAGCTCCTGGCCGGTGTCTGACGCCGACCGGCCCCGGGGTGAGGCGCTGCTCGACGCCCTCGAGAGCGGTGAGCTGCGCGTCGCCTCCCCCGATGGCGAGGGCGGCTGGACGGTCCACGCCTGGATCAAGCTGGCGATCCTCGATCTGTTTCGCGAGAGCGACATCACGGGCATGGGAATCGAACTGGACTGGAGCGGGGAGCGCACACCGTCGGAGCGCGAGGCCCCCTTCCGTGACAAGCGGCCGTTGAGGGTGCGGCGCTTCTCCGATCGCGATGAGGTGCGCCTCGTCCCGGGTGGCTCCGCCGTGCGCCGCGGCGCCCACCTCGGCTGTGGCGTGGTCTGCATGCCGCCCATGTACGTCAACGTCGGCGCCTTCGTGGGCGCGCGGACGATGATCGACAGCCACGCCCTGATCGGCTCCTGCGCACAGATCGGCGAGGGAGTGCACGTCTCGGCCGGGGCCCAGATAGGCGGCGTCCTCGAGCCGCCGGGGGCGCGCCCGGTGATCGTCGAGGACGGAGCCTTCGTGGGCGGCAACGCCGGCCTCTTCGAGGGCGTGCTAGTGGGGAGAGAGGCGGTGATCGCCGCCGGTGTGGTCCTCTCGGCCACGACGCCGGTCTTCGACCTCGTCGGCGAGCGAACCCTGCGCGGGACGCGCGCGGAGCCCCTGGTGATCCCGCCGCGCTCGGTGGTCGTCCCCGGCTCCCGGCCCGCCGGCGGCGAGTGGGCCGAGGCCCGCGACCTGCAGCAGGCCTGCGGTCTGATCGTCAAGATGCGCGACGAGGGCACCGCCGCCGCGACCGCCCTCGAGGGCGCCCTGCGCTGAGCGCCCGCCCGGTCTTGTCACAGACCGTCTTGCGCGTGCACTCTCGACGGGGAGCGGAGGGGCTGTGGCCCGCCGGCGACGCCCCGCGTCGACGTCCGCTGGCGGAAACGGCCTAGTCGGCCGCCCCGTGCAAGCTGCCGCCCGTGCGCGCCAGCTCCGCCAGCAGCGGCGCTACTTCGAAGCGCGCCGCGCCGCCCGGCCGCGCGCCGACGCGCACGGCGGTGCGTTCGATGCGATCGACGATCTCGCGCACGCCCACGCTGTCGGCCCAGCGCAAGAGCCCGCCGCGGAAGGGCGGGAAGCCCATGCCGAAGATGGTCGCCAGGTCGAGCTCGGCGGCGCTGCTACAGACTTGCTCCTCGAGGGCGCGCGCCCCTTCGTTCAGCATCGCCAGCATCATCTGTTCGGTGACCTGCTCGTCGGACAGGCCGTCGCCCTCGGCCGAGGAGGGCGGCGCGAGGGTGGCGAGCATGGGGGAGATCGAGCGACGCGCCTTGCGCCCTTGCCCTGAGTGCACGTAGAAGCCGCGGCCGGCCTTTTTGCCCAGGTGCCCCTCGTCCAGCAGGCCGCGGATCGAGGTGCAGGGAGCCATGCGCTCGCCGTAGGCCTCGTGCAGAGACAGGGCGGCGTGGGCCGCGATGTCGATCCCGACCTCGTCCAGGAGAGCCAGCGGCCCCATCGGCATGCCGAAGGCCTCCGCCAGACGGTCGATGCGCTCTGGCGCGACCCCGCAGTCGTAGAGGCGCAGAGCCTCGTCCATGTAGGGGCCGAGAATACGGTTCACCAGGAAGCCGGCGACGTCCTTGACGATGACCGGGGTCTTGCCGAGGGCCACGGCCAGGGCGGCGACGCGTGCGACCGTCTCGTCGCTCGTCTCCGAGCCGCGCACGACCTCCACCAGGGGCATCTGGCGTACGGGGTTGAAGAAGTGCATGCCGACGAACCGCTCCGGCGCGGGGAGGCCGTCGAAGATGGCGTCCACCGAGAGGGAGCTGGTGTTGGTGCACAGAATCGCGTCCGTCGAAAGGCTCGCGGCCAGGGTCCCGAAGACCTCGCGCTTGACGTCCATGCGCTCGGCCACGGCCTCGATCGCGATCTCGGCGCGCGCCAGGCTCGCGATGTCGCCGGTCGTATCCAGCCGGTCGAGGGCGGAGTCGTGCTCGTTGGGCCTGATGCGTCGGCGCTTCAGGCGCTTCTTGAGGTCCTTGCGGTGGTCGATCTGGGCGGCGTCGAGAGCCTCGCCTGAGATGTCGAAGAGGCGCGTGGCGATCCCCTTGCCCGCCAACAGGCTGGCGATCGTTCCGCCCATGATCCCCGCCCCCAGGACCGCTCCCGTGCGGAACGGCTCCGGCCGGCTGCCGTCGGGGAGCACGCCCAGCTTCTTGGCGCCCTCCATGAGCTTGAAGATCCCGATCAGGCTGTCGCAGACGGGGCCGGTCGCGAGCAGCGCAGCGCGCTGCGCCTCCTGGGCGAAGCCGATCGAGAACGGCGTCAGGGGTGCGCGACACACCAGCTGCGCCACGTCCATCGCTGCGGGATAGCGCCCGCGGGTCTGGGCCATCACCGTCTTGCGGGTCATGGCGTAGATCACGCCCAGGGCCAGGGGGTTGCGGTCGATCAGGATGCTCCCCAGGCGCCCGCGCCCGCGCCGCGCGCAGCTCGTGCGCCCGAGCGCCACGTCTGCTGCCGTGCGCAGCAGGTACTCCGGCGGCGTCAGTCGGTCCACGAAGCCCTTGCTGTAGGCGGGGCGGGCGGGCAGCAGGGTGCCCTTGAGGATTGCGTCGAGGGCGGTCGTCACGCCGACCCGCCGCGGGAGGCGCTGGCTGCCGCCCCAGGCCGGGAGGATGCCGAGCTTGGTCTCGGGCAGGCCGATGCGACTGCGCGGGTCGTCCGCGAGCAAGATCCGGTCGCAGGCCAGGGAGAGCTCGAAGGCGCCGCCGGGGACCGGGCCGCCGACCGCCGCGACGGTCCTCACCCGGCGTCCGGCGCCGTTCTGCATGCGGTGCAGGCGATGGAACAGGTCCTGGCCCAGGCGGATGAAGCGCTCGACCAGGGCCGGGTCCTCGATCGTGCCGATGGCGTCGATGTCGGCGCCCAGGGCGAACTCGAGGGGCGCGCGTCCGGTGATTACCACGCCGCGCAGGGCGCGGTCGTCCTCTAGGCGCGTGATCGCCAGGGACAGGTCCCGCATCAGGGGCAGGTCCAGCACCGCCAGCTTGCGGTGCGGCGGATCGAGCACCAGCACGACCAGCCCGGGTTCGGGCTGCTCGTAGCGGATGCAAGTGCCGGTCTCGGGGCAGTTGGGGGGCAGGGGCAGGCCTTCGAGCGCCTTCTCGTCGAAGCTCATCATCGTGCCACCCTCTCCAGCACGACCGCTCCGCCTTGCCCGCCGCCGATGCAGAGCGTGGCGAGCCCGAGCTCGCAGTCGCTCTGCTCGAGCTCATGGGCGGTCGTGAGCAGCAAGCGGGCGCCCGTGGCTCCGACGGGGTGGCCGATGGCGATCGCTCCGCCGTTGGGGTTGGTGCGTGCCAGGTCCAGCTCGCCCAGGGCCTTCTGGCGCCCGAGGTGTTTCTCGGCGAAGGCGTCGCTCTCGAAGGCCCGGGCGCAGGCCAGAACCTGGCAGGCGAAGGCCTCGTTGAGCTCGATCGCACCCAGATCGCCAAGCTCGCAGCCGGCGCGGTCGAGGGCCTTGGCGGTCGCAAAGACTGGGCCGAGCCCCATGCGCGCGGGGTCGAGTCCGGCCCAGGCCCAGGAGCGGATGCGCGCCAGGGGAGTGAGGCCGAGCTCGCGCGCACGCTCCTCGGTCATCACGAGCAGGGCCGTGGCACCGTCGGTGATCCCGCAGGAGTTGCCGACGGTCACCGTGCCGTCGGGCTTGGTGAAGTAGGGCTTCAATCTTCCGAGCGCCTCGACGGTCTGCTCGTCACGGATGGAGTCGTCGCGGTCGAGAGCTCGCGCACCCTCGCGCGCCCCGAGCGGCAGGTGCGGGTGGATCTCGCGTTCGAAGCGTCCACGCTCGCGCGCGTCGCGCGCGCGCGCGTGGCTCTCGCAGGCGAAGGCGTCCGACTGCTCGCGGCTGATGGCGAAGTCGCGCGCCAACAGCTCGGCCGTGTTGCCCATGATCATGCCCGAGATCGGATCGGTGAGTCCCTCCATCAACGCTACGCGCGGCGTGAGGAAGCTGGGCCGGAAGGAGAGCCAGGCGGCGGCCGCCTGCAGGGGCGAACGGGCAGTGAACGCGCGCTCGAAGAGGTCGGTCATCTTCGGCCCGAAGACCAGCGGGTAGCCGCTCATGACCTCCACACCCAGGCACAGGTAGGTGTCGCCCTCGCCCGCCAGGATCGAGGCGCAGGCCGAGGTGACGGCCTCCATCCCGCTGGCGCAGTTGCGGGCCACTGTGCGGGCCGGGACGTGCTCGGGCACGCCGGCGCGCAGGGCGATCACGCGGCTGACGTTGGCCTGGGTCTGGGGCGGCCCGGCGCAGCCGGAGATCACCTCGTCCAGCTCGCCCGGGTCCATCCCCGCGCGGTTGAGCAGCTCGCGCGCCAGGCGCGATGCCAGGTGCCCGGGGTCTTCCTTCTTGAAGACTCCGCCGGAGCGGGCCTGTGGGGTACGCAGGCCCGCGGCGAGGACTATCGAGCGGCTGGGGCCGCCATTCGAGAGCTGGATCATGATCGCTGGTGTTGCACAGTGGCCGATGCGGCGCGGCGCGCGGAGTCTACCCCCATCCTCCGTCCCTGTGGGGCGTGGTTCCAGAGCCGGCCGGTGGGAGTGTGTCGCGCGAAGGGTCTCGGTCGCCATGGACACGGCACTCTCCAGGCCCTCCAATACGCGCAAGGCTCCCGTAACCATGACGAGAATCCAATCAGACTCTGACGAAGTGACCCCCGATGAGCGCCTGCTCGGAACGCCCAACCGCGGCCCGCTGCGGACGGTCCTGATCCTCGGCGGCGGCGGGATGCGCGGGATGGCGCACGTGGGGGTGTTGCGGGCCCTCGAGACCCTCGGGATCCGCTACGACGCGGTGATCGGCACCAGCATCGGCGCCCTGATCGGCGCCATGTCGGCCGCCGGCGTCTCCGTGGAGGAGATCGAGGGGCACGTGGCGAAGCTCCAGAAGGAGGACTTCTTCCGCCTCAACTTCCTGAAGCTCTTGGTGAAGGGGACGCGCGCCCCGAGCATGTACCAGGGCGATCGCTTTCGGGAGAAGGTCCGCGAGATCCTGCCGGCGGTCTCGTTCGACGAGCTCGCCATGCCCTTCTTCTGCAACGCCGTGCGCCTCGAGACCGGGGGCAGCGTGTTCTTCGGCACGCCGGGGTTCGAGGACGTGCCCCTGGCCGACGCCGTCTACGCCTCCTGCGCCCTGCCGGGGGTCTTCGAGCCCTTCGAGCACGATGGCTACAATTACATGGACGGCGGCATCGTCGACTCGGTGCCCCTGCGCTTCGCGAAGACTCTGCAGCCCGACCTGATCATCGCCGTCGACCTGACGGTCAAGGCGACTTTCAAGACCCCGAACTACAAGCGGCGCGTGCTGAGCACGCTCTACCGCTCGTTCGAGATCGTCGAGGAGGTGCTCGTCGAGCAGTCGCTCCACATGCAGGTGGACTACAAGACCGTGCTGATCCAGCCCAAGGTCGGGCATCTGGCGCGCCTCGACTTCGAAGGAGTGCCGGATGTCGTGCGGCGCGGGGAGGAAGAAGCCTTGCGCGTGCTCACCTCCCACGCGGCCACGCGCGGTCTCGTCCCCGAGACGGTCATCGATGGTCTGAGCTGCCCCGCGATCCCGCGCGACTTTGTCAGCGTCCGCATCGATCCGGCGCGCTGCATCGGTTGCGGGATGTGCGAGATGGTCTGCGAGACGGACGCCTTCTGGGCCCGCGGCGAGACCGCCTCGGTGCGCAAGCTCTCCAACTACGAGTGCACCCGCGACCACGCCTGCGCTCGCAACTGCCCGACCGACGCCATCAGCCTGGGCAATCTCTAGCGCGGATGGGCCACGACGCCGCCGACCCCGTGCCGCGCCCCGCACCCGACGGGGCGGACGGCGGGCGGCGCATGGTGCCGGCCTCGGCGTCGGGCAGCGCGCCCCCCTCCGACGCCATCCTGCTCGACGCAGCGCCCGAGCTCGGGCCCCTGGGCGTCGGCGGCCTCCTCGACGCGAGCTTCGACGTGCTGCGCGCCCACTTTCTGGCCTGCGCCGGAACCTGCGCGCTGCTGTGGCTCCCGGTGCGGTCCCTGCAGCCATTCGTCGGTGCCCATGCGCTGCTCGGCGGCAGCTCTCTCGACTGGGGCCGCCTGAGCCTCTTCTTGTTGACCTCGACCCTGCTGCCGATCGTGATCCAGACCATCGGCGCCGGGCTCGTGACGACCCTCGTCCACGGACACATGGTCGGCCGCGCCGTGCCCGTCGGGGAGGCGCTCGGGGTCGCGGGCCGCAAAGGCATCGCCCTCTGCCTGGTGGGCCTGTTGAGCGGCATCGTCGTGGCCACTGGAGCCGGGATGCTGGCCATCCTCGGCTTTCTCTGTCCGCCGCTCTTTCTGGCCGCCGGGGCATTCATGCTTTTCGCCAGCTGGCGGCTCTGGCTGGCCCCCGTGGCGCTCGTGCTGGAGCCGTCCCCCGGCGCGGCCCGCATCGAGGGGCGTCGCGCCGCGACCCTGATCGGACGCGCGGGCCAGTGGATCGCCGTCACTCTCGAGGATGTGGTGGCGAGCTTCGTCCGCAGCGTGCGCCTGACCCCTGGGAGCTTCCGGCGCTGGCTCGGTGTGTGGGCGCTGACGACCGTCAGCGTGTCCTTCCTCCAGGTGCCGACGGCGTTCGGTGACCAGCCCGAGCTGCGCGGTCAGCTGCTCGAGACCCTCGCGATGCCCGAAGCGCTCTTCGATCTCATCGGGGTGCTGAGCACGTCCGTCTGTCTGGGGGTCGTCACGGCCTTCACCTCGATCGTGATCACGGTCTTCTACCTGGACACGTGCATTCGTCGGGAAGGCCTGGACCTGCACATGCGCCTGGAACGCCTGTGCCTGAGCGCCGAGACCGGGCGCGGAGCGGTCAGGTCGTGAGGACGCCGCTTCCGATCCGCCAGGGAACCGAACCCGAGCGTGTGCGCGCCCTGGTGGAGGAGATCCTGGCACGCGACGAGTACGCCAACCAGGCGCAGCAGGGGAGCTGGATCGTCGACTTGCTCGAGTGGCTGGGGGAGTTTATCGACTGGCAGCCCACGCCCGCCGGCGTCTCGCTCGCGATGGAGCTCGCGCGCGGTTCCCTGATCATCGTCGGCATCGTCGCCCTGGCCTGGCTTCTGTTCCTCCTGGCGCGAGGCTTGCGCTCGGCGGCCGAGCGTCCGGCGGAGGAGGACGGTGCGCGTGAGGTGCTGGTCCGGCGCGTCGCCCAGCTGCGCGCCGCGGCGCTCGCCGCCCAGCAGCGCGGCGATCGCATCGAGGCCCTGCGCCTGTACTTCTTCGCCCTGGTGGTCGGCCTGGGTGAGCGCGGCGAGTTGCGCTACCGCGAGGCCTGGACGCCGCGCGAGCTGCTCGCGCGCGGGGCCCTGCGCCCTACCCTGCACGCTGCCCTGGCGCCGCTCATGGCGGACCTCGACGCCCACAGCTTCGGCCGCGCGCCGGCTGGAGCGGACGATGTGCGGCGCTACTCGGAACTCTGCACGCGCCTGCTCGGCAGCGACGACCCGCCCGGGAGCACCGGATGAACGGCCCTTCCCTCGCCCGCCGCCTGCTGGTCGGAGTCGTCATCGTGCTCCTGGCCCTCGGCTTGCTGCTCAGCCGGCTCGGGGGCGAGGAGTTCATCACCGACAGCGTCGCCTCACCCGCCCCGGACGGCCGCCGCGCCTTGTCGGCGCTCTTCACCGAGCTCGGCCTGCGTCCCGCGGCCTGGCGCCAGGCACCCCTCGCCCTGCCGCGCGAAGGCGGGCTCTTATGGGCGGCCGGCGGACCCTCCCTGGGTGGGAAAGAGCCCGAGGAGACGGAGGAGGAAAGCGTCGCCGAGGAGCCGGAGGCCGGCTCCCTGACGGCCGACCCACGGCACCCTGCTCATTACGCGCGCTTCGTGGAGGCGGGCGGTGTCCTCGTTCTTCCCGCGGACGAGCAGCAGTTTCTGATCGGCGCCCTGACCGAGGCCTTGCCCGCCGTCGAGCGCATCGCGCACGAGGCGAGCGCTGCGGCACGGCTCTCGATTGGCGGCGAGACGCTCGAGGTGCGCGCCGAGGCTCACCTGGTCGTTGCCGGGGGAGCGGGGGAGGAGCGCGTCGAGATCCTGTTCCGCGACGAGCAGGGCCGGGCGCACACGGTGGCGATCGACATCGGCCGCGGTCGCCTGGTCTTGATCGCCGACGACGGCTTCCTCGACAACGAGACCCTCGGGGAGCTCGACCACGCACTCTGGGCCGTGCGCCTGGTCGAGGTGCTGGCGGCCGGCGAGCCGCTGCTCTTCGACGAGTACGCCCTGGGGGCGTGGGCGCCGCCGGGTAAGCTGGCCCTGGCCCTGGGCGCCGGCGCGCGCGCGGTCACCCTGCACCTTGTGGTCCTCCTGGGCCTGTTGCTGTGGCTGCACGCCTGGAGGCGCGAGTTCCCTCGCGACCCGGCGTTCCACGCGCGCCTCTCGCCCCTGGCGCGGGCGCGTTCGGCGGCGCGCCTGCTCGAGCGCGCGGGGCGCTTCGACCTGCTGGCGGAGCAGCTGCGCGAAGGGGTGGCGGCGCAGGTGGCTCGGCGCGCCGGCCTGCCGCGCAACCTCAAGTCCGCGGACGAGCGCCTCGCGGCCCTGGCTGCGCGCCTGGAGGCGCGCGGCATCGCGACGCCGGCCGCGGCTCTGGCGGAGGCGCGTGCTGTGGACGGCGCGCGCGACCTGGAACACCTGGCGAGCGGTCTCGAAGCACTCGAGGTCGCCCTGGAAGACGACTTGGCTGGTGGCCGAACAACGGCCCGGGAAAGGGGAGTGGCGTGATGGAAGAGACGCGACGAACGGACGTGGAGGAGCAGGTCGCCCTGGCGGAGCGCGTGTCGGCGGCGGTCGCCCGGGCAGTCGTGGGCATGGAGGAGGAGCTCGCTCACTGCCTGATGGCGGTCGCGGCCGGCGGGCACGTGTTACTCGAAGGCCCGCCGGGGGTCGCAAAGACCCTGCTCGTGCGCTCTCTAGCCGCAGCTCTCGGCGGCGCCTACGGGCGCATCCAGTTCACGCCCGACCTGATGCCCGCCGACGTGACCGGGACGAGCATCTTCCGAGCCGACGAGGGCAGCTTCCGCTTCCAGCCCGGGCCGGTCTTCGCCAACGTGCTGTTGTGCGACGAGATCAACCGCGCGCCGGCCAAGACCCAGGCCGCCCTGCTCGAGTCCATGCAGGAGGGCTCGGTGACCGTCGACGGCGAGCGTCACGACCTGCCCGTGCCGCACACGGTCTTCGCCACCATGAATCCCCTCGAGCACGAGGGCACCTATCCACTGCCCGAGGCGCAGCTGGACCGCTTCCTGTTCAAGGTACTCGTGGCCTATCCGGACGAGGCCGTCGAGGCGCGCCTGCTGGAGACGGTCCACGACCGCCCGAGCTGCGCCTCGCCACAGGAGCTGGGAGTGGAGGCCGTCTGCGATCCGGCGCGGGTCGAGGCTCTGCGCGCCACCGTGCGCGCGGTCGAGGTGCGCGAGGACCTTCCGGCCTACGTCGTGCGACTGTTGCGCGCCACGCGCGAGGACCCTTCCCTCGTGCTCGGCGCCAGCCCGCGGGCGGGAGTGATGTTGCTGGCCGCTTCGAAGGCCTGCGCGGTCTTCGACGGTCGCGCCTTCGTGACACCCGACGACATCAAGCGCGTGGCCCTACCGGCTCTGCGGCACCGCGTCCTGCTCGATCCGGCCGAGGAGATCGAGGGCGGTACGACTGACGAGGTCCTCACGCGCATCCTCGACACCCTGGAGGTGCCGCGCTGATCCCCACGCGCCGGCTCCTGTTTGCGGTGGGCGTCCTGCTCGCCTGCTCCCTCGTCGGCCTGGTCTACGCGGGCCTGCGGCCCTTCCTGTTGGCCGCCGACCTGGGGCTCGTGCTCGCGTCCCTCACCGACCTCGCCCTGACCCCGTCGCCGGCGCGGCTGGCCCTCACGCGCTCCGTGGACGAGCGCGTCGGCCTCGGGCAGGAGTTCGAGCGGCGGGTGAGGGTCGAGCCCGGTCGTGGAGCGGGGCTCGTGCTCGAGCTGCGCGAGGAGTTCGCGCCGGCGCTCGAGGTGACCGCGCGCGATGCCGGCGGCGCGTCCCTCGCGCCTCCGGCGGGGGGCGGCGACCCGACCGGCGGACCCGACCGCCTGCGCCTGCCGCGGGCGGGCGCGGCCGTCCTGCGCCGTCGCTACCGTTCCCTCGGGCGCGGCGTGCTGCATCTCGGCGACCTGCGCCTGCGCCTGCGCGGGCCCCTGGGCCTGATCGAGCGCCAGGCGCGCCAGGGAGGGACTCAGGCGATCGCGGTCGAGCCGGCCCTGCTCGGTCTGCGCCGCACCCTGCGCCTGGCGGCTTCGGAACGCTGGGCAGACCTGGGCGCGCGCCGCTTGCGACGCAAGGGCGGCCAGACGGAGTTCGAGTCCCTGCGCGACTACGTGCGCGGGGACGACCCGCGCCTGGTGGACTGGAAGGCTTTTGCGCGCCACGGCCGTCCGATCGTGCGCGAGCTGCAGGAGGAGCGCGGCCAGGAGCTGATCGTCCTGATCGACGTCGGCCGTCGCATGGGGGCGACGAGCGCCGAGGACGACCTCGCCGGCTGGAGCAAGCTCGATCACGCCCTGGACGCCGGCCTGGAGCTGGCGGCCGTGGCGCTCGAGGCCGGCGACCGGGTCGGCATGGCTGCCTTCGACGATCGCCTGCGCGTCTTCGTCGCGCCGGCCCGAGGGCGCCGCCAGCTCGGTCGCCTGCGGGAGGCGCACTTCGACCTCCAGCCCACCCGGCGCGAGGCCGACCTCGCGCGCGCCCTGCGGGAACTCTCCCTCCAGCATCGGCGGCGGGCCTTGCTGGCGGTCCTGAGCGACCTGGCTGATCCTCTCTCCCTGCCGCGCCAGCGCCGCGCCCTGCGCGCCGGCTCGCGCCGTCACACGATCGTGCTGGCGACCCTGGACGATCCCTCGATCCGTCGTGCCGCCTCGCGCGCCGGCGGCGCTCCCCCGGCCCTGCGGGCCGCCGCTCTCGAGTCGTGCGCCGAGCGTGCGCGGGGAGTGCGCGACCTGCGACGCACGGGCGCGCGCGTGCTCGACAGCCTCCCCGCCGACGCCGCCGGCCCCCTGCTCGGAGCCTGGTTGGACGAACGTTGCGGCGCTGCGCGGTGATTCGGCGCGGCTTTGACCGTCGCGCTTGACGAGGCCCCAACCTGGATCGAGGAGCTGCGCATCCGTCTTCTTCAGCAGGCGCAGGGCGCTGTGCAGCTCAGAACCAGCTGACCTCGAAGCCGTTGGTCAGGTTGAAGCCGCTCCCGCAGGGGCCGCCGGAGGGGTTGCGGTACCACAGCTGGTAGAAGCGCAGGTCGCCGGGGGCTACCGCGCCGCTCTGGGAGATCGGCGGATCGCCGGCCTCGGGGTAGGACACCTCTCCGGCGCTGTCGGGCACCACCGTGTGGATGCGGATCACGCTGCCGCCGGCGCAGCGCAGGCCGTCCCCGAAGGGCACGCCCGAGCCGCCGCCGAGCGCCCCGGTCCCCTGGAAGAGCAGGGCGGGCTGGAACGGCAGCAGGTTTTGACCCTGCAAGAGAAGGCTGTCCTGGCTCGTGTCGGGCACGCCCTCGCCCGCGAGGACCGCGCCCGCCCCGGTGGAGTTGGCGCAGCCGCCGTCACCCCCGGGGTCCTCGTTGCTGCACGGGCAGGCCGCGCCGCCGCCGTCGCCGAAGCAGTAGGCGACGCCTGCCGGCAGGGGGAAGTCGTCGGGGTCGGCGGGGTCGCTGCCGTAGTCGATCTCGTCGCGGTCGAAGAACCCGTCCTCGTCGCGGTCGATGCCGATGCGCGTCTCGGTCCCGCCGGGCACCAGGGTGAAGGTCATCTCGCCCCCGGGGACGGCGAGGGCGATCACCTCATCGGCCCACAACAGCTGTGCCGCGCGGTCGCTCTGGAACAGGCCCAGGCCGAGGTGGGTCGCGCCGCGCTGTTCGCCGAGCACGATGCCCTTGACCACCAGGCCCAGGCGCGGGTGCTCGGAGAGAACGATTAATTCGGCGATCAGCGCTAGCTGGGCGGGATCGGCTGTGGCCGCGTCTACGAGCGTGGTCTGCAGACCGACCGCGGCGTGGGAGTCCTTGCTCTCGGTCCCGGGTGGTTCGAAGATGTCGGTCGGGGACCCGCTCGGCAGGTCTGAGCCCGCGAAGCTGAGCATGAATGCCACCAGATCCGCGATCTCCTGCACGCTCTGGACCGAGAACGCGGGCTCGGCGACGAAGCGCGCGATGCTGTCGACGCTGCCGTCGTTGATGAAGCCGAAGCCCGATGTGTTCGTTTGCTGCGTGAACTCCATCCCGACCTTGTCGTAGAGGTTGCGCAGCTGAGGGACCTTCATGGAGACATTCGTCGCGCCGTCCTGGGAGACCAGGGCGTGGTGGTGTTCGCCAAGGGGGCCGGTAGGGATCGGGACGTAGGTCACGCCCTGCAAGGTGTAGTCGCTGCCCAGTCCCGTCGGCAGCGTGTGACACGTCGAGCAAGCCAGCAAGTCGAGATCGAGCATGTTGGGCGGTCGGTAGAGCGTCAGCCCCCTGACCGCGTCCCCGTTCGGGAGGGGCAGCCCCGCAGGACCGAAGCGCCCGGGCGTGAAGTGCCCTTCGAGTTCCAGGTCGTCGGGAAGAGAGTTGTCGACGTTCCGGAATGGGTTGGGCGGGAAGTGGATCGTGGCCAGGAAGTCCTCGAACTCCTGCATCTCGATTGGAGTGAGTGTCGTGTCGTCACCCTGCAGGCCGATGAACGCCCCGGCGAATTCCTCAATCCCGTCCTTGTCTCCGCGCCAGTGCAGGGGCTCCTTGCCGATGATGTCCTGCAGGGTCTGGGTCGTCATCGGCCCTTTCATAGGGTGCCAGTCCTCGAAGCCCGCGTTCAGCCCCGGTAGATCCATGCCCAGGTTCTGACCCGATACCGACTTCATGTCTCCCACAGGGTTGCCGAGGTCCCAGGCGAGCCGGTCCATGCGGGAGTCCACGTGGCAGGAGGCGCAGGCGATCTGCCCTAGTCCCGAGTTCTTGTGTGTGTCGTAGAGGTGCTTGCGCCCGATCCCGATCGCGGCGGGGGAGGGATCGTAGAAGGAGACCTGCGCCGTCTCGAGCTCGCTCGCCGTATCGACTACCGAGATCGAGGCGGCAAACTTGTTCAGGACGTACAGGCGTCCCGCGTTCGCATCGAGTGCGAGCCCTGTGGGTCCCTCTCCGACCTCGATCGTGGGCGCTAGGCCCGAGCGTGCTCCCGTGGTGTCGATCATGATCACGTTGTTGGAGCCCATGCCGCTCACCCAGGCCCGCTCGCCCGCCGGGCTCCAGACGATCCCGCGCGGATCGCCCAGGGCAAGGTTGCGCTCCGCCTGGGGGAGCATCGAGACTGAGTAGTCGAGGTGAGCGTTGAGGTCCACGATCGCGTTGGCGCCCAGACTCATCGGGTCCACCAAGGCGAGGTGCACGCGCACGAAGGTCCCCATCAGGTTCGGCTCGAAGCGGATCTCGTTGGTGGCTTCCGTGCCCACGACGGCCAGTTCGCCGCTCACGGGGTGGACAGCCAGTGCCATGCAGATATTCATCAAGCGGTCGGCGTAGGAGACCGAGAGGCTCTGCACGTCGATCACGGCGACATCATGGTCGTACAGATCCCAGTCCACCGGGCGGCCGGAGGCGCTCGCCTGGGGACCGGAGACCCCTAAGGTCCAGTCGGCTCCGGTGTCGTCGAGCCACTGGTTCTGGTCGTTCTTGCGCACGATCAGGCTCACGGGCGGCGGCGCGGGGTTGGCAGGATTTTGGGGCGGCGAGAACCCTCCACCTGCGTTGGGCGGCGGGTTCTGGCCGCCGTGGGGACCGAGAGAATCGTTAACGATGTTGGGCGGGAAGGTCAGGGTGTTCCCTTGGTCGAGGCCGCCGCCGAGGATCGTCGTCGAGTTGCCCGAGTCGAAGATTGCCACATAGACCCGGCTGCCATCGGGGCTAAGGACCATGGCTCGTGGATCCTCCCCAAGGATGTCGATGGAGAACGGCGGGATCGAGAGGTCCGTCGGATCGAAGACCAGCACGCTGTTGGCCTGGGAACAGGACACGAAGGCGCGCTCGGGGTTGCTGGCGAAGATCACGTCGCAAGGTTCGTCGGCTGTGTCCAGAGTCACGACCACATTTCCGGCGGTGAGGTCGACCACGCTGACGCTGTCGGAGATGTGGTTGACGACCCAGACCTCGGTGGGCGTTCGAAAGCGCACCGACACGGGGTCGAGGCCGACGGGGATCTCGAGGGCCAGCACCGGTTCCGTGCCGGTCGCGTCGAAGACCGCCAGGCGGTTGTCGGCCGTGTTGACCGCGCACAGGACGGACCCGTTCGGAGAGAGCGCCAGGGGAGAGACGTGGGGACTCTCGAAGTTGACGAAGGACTCCTGGGCCCATGCGCCGCCACAGAGGGTGCCGAGGGCGAAGGCGTGCAGAAGCCGTCGTAAGTCTCGTCGCATGGGGATCGTCCCGATCATGTGCGCACTGGTAGGGGAGACCTGGAGGAACGAGAGGGAGCGATGAAGGCGCGTGGCACGACAGAGCCTCAACACCTACCACTAGAATGCTCCGGACTCCGCGATCCGTCCACTTCCGGCCCCCAACACTGGCGCGAGGGTGCGATCGAGCTCGTTGCCCGTCCTCGCGTGCCCTCAGCAGCCGTCTCTGGCGCGGGCCGGGGCATCAGCGCCCCGGCCGCCGAGGGCCCACCAGGCCAGGAACACCCCGCCGCTGAAGAGCGCCGTGGCGATGCGCACGGGAGTGGGGGCGTGGGGACTGACGAAGCCCTCGATGACGCCAGCCACGAAGAGCATGGGGAAGACCGGCGCGAGGATGCGCCAGGCGCGCGCGCTCTCGAGTTGCATGGCGTGGGCGCGGCTCCAGGGGCCGGGGGCGATCCAGGCTCGCACGAGCACCATGCCCGCCAGACCAGCCAGGACGATGGCCTGAATTTCGAGCGCGCCGTGGCACCACAGGATGGAGGAGATCGCTCCGGCCTGGTCCCAGTGGGCTGCCACGGCGGTGTAGGCGCCGAGCATCAGGCCGTTGGTGCCCAGGACGTAGAGGAAGAAGGGCGGGATGAGGCCCGCGGCGAAGAGGATCACCGCCACGCCCATGTTGTGGGCCATGATCCAGCCCGCCGTCTGAGGTGAGCGGCCGATCCCAAAGGTGAAGTTGCCGCGGAAGGGCTCGCCTTCGGTCGTGGCCTGCAGTTGGGCGATCTCCTGGGCGATGGCCTCGGGCTGGAAGAGGCTGAAGGCCAGACCCAGATCGGCGCGCACCGCGAACCAGGCCAGCAGGGCCAGGCCGTAGACGAGGGCGAAGGCGCCGGTCAACAGACGCCATTCGGCGCGCAGGGTGCGGGGCGACTCAACGAGCAGGAGTCGCCGGGCGCGCGCCCAGAATCCCAGCTCGCTTCGTCCGAGATCAGAGAAGAGGATCGAGTGCGCACGGCCGACGAGCCGCCTCGTGCGCTCGAGCACCGCCCCGTCCTCTCCGCCCGTCTCCAGGCGCGCGTGCAGGGAGGAGGCGAAGCGGTAGAGGTGACCGAAAGCCGCCAGCTCCTCGCCGCTCAGTCGCCGCAGGGATCGGCGCGAGCCGCGCTCGATCAGCTCGCCCAACCGCCGCAGGTGCTCGCCCTCTTCCCTGGTCCATCCCACCTGCTCACTCTATCAGCCTTCCGAACCGGGCTCACCTGTGCGCCGCCCTGCGCTGCCAGCGCCTGGCTTGGAAGGAAGACGGAGCCTCCGCGTTCAGCGACCGATAGGCCCTCGTCGTGCCGCGCGCCTTGGCGCGTGATTCTCGACCATCCACACACCACACTGGGCGTCGCCGATGAGCTCACTGATCGTCGAGACCGCGGAGGGAATCCAACTCCGCCATTCCCTGGCGGGAGCGGGCAGCCGACTCGCGGCCGGACTCCTGGACGGGGTGCTGGTCGCAGCGGCCTTCCTCTCCCTGCTCATCGGAGCGGTCCTGCTCTCCGGGCTGGGAGTCGGCGTCCTCGAGGAGGTCGGCTCGTTCGTGCTGGGCCTGCTGGCGGGCGGACTCGTCCTGGGCCTGGCGCTCTACCAGGCGCTCTTCCTGCTGATCTGGGACGGGCAGACGCCGGGCAAGCGCATGATGGGTCTGCGCCTGGCCGCCGCCGACGGCCATCCGCCCACGGGCTTGCAGGTCGTGATCCGCAGCCTGGTCTGGCCCGTCGACGCCTTCCTGCTTGTCCCCGCGCCCCTGGGCCTGATCTTGATGGCGGCCACCGGGCGCTGCCAGCGCCTGGGGGACCTGGCCGCCGGGACGGTGATGTTGGCCGACGATCGTCGAACACGCCCGAGAGAGCCCTGGCCCGACGAGCACTGGGACGGCCTGGGACCGGAGCGCCTGCGGCTCTCGCCTGGCATGGCTGGGCGTCTGGGCGACGGGGACCTGGCTCTCCTGCGCGACATCGCGGCGCGCGAGGGCCTGCCGAGGGTCGAGCGTGAGACCATCGCGCGCGCCGCCGCCCGGCACTATGGCGAGCGCCTGGGCTTCGAACCCGGGCAAGACCCGCGTCGAACCATCAAGGAGCTGTTCCTCTTCGCCCGTGACGCTCGCCGCGACGGCGCCGGCCGAGGGGCAGGGCGGGCCGGTGATCAGCCGTCCGGCGCGTCCTCGCCGCCCCGGAACTGACCGAGCCGGCCACGGAAACTCTCGAGGCGTCGCAGCTCCTCGTTCGAGAAACCCGGCGGCGCCGCGCGCTGTCCGGCGGAGCGGCTCGCCCGGCCGCCGTCGGCGGGCGGCACGTCGCGCGTGGGGACCTCCCTTGGTCCTCGCTCCCGCGCCCCGGGCACGAAGAAGGTGAAGGGTCCGATGTTGATGGTCTGCTGCCCGTGGCGCAGGCGCACGGCGACCAGCTCCTGCCGCCCAGTCCACCAGACGAAGACCGCGATCAACGGCAGCATCGGGCTCAGGAAGAATGGCTGACCGGGAAGGAGCGTGACGACGAACATCCCCACCGCCATCGTGCGCCCGACCTTCACCGCTCGCTCGGTGGCCGAGAGCCAGTCGCCCTTGCGCCCCAACCAGGCGCGCAAGAGTCGCCCCCCATCCATCGGGAAGGCCGGGATCAGGTTGAAGGTGCCCATCAGGAGGTTGATCACGACGAAGGTCATCGCGATCTCCCACCCCAGGCCGCCGGTCAGGAGCAGCAGCGGCGCGGCCAGCAGGGCCAGGGCGAAGTTGACCGCCGGGCCGGCGACGGCGATCAGGCCCTCGATGCGGCTGTCCTCGGGGATCTGGCGCATGCGGGCCATGCCGCCCAGGGGCCAGAAGGTGATGTCGATCACTTCGATCCCCAGGCGCCGGGCCACGAGGCTGTGGCCGAGCTCGTGCAGGAGCACGATCGGGCACAGCAGCAGGTAGGCGACCACCGCCAGGCGCCCCAGATTGAGGAGCAGCATCAACCCCAGGATCACCACCACCAGGTGGTGGACGCGGATGGTGATGCCGAAGAGACGGCCTAGTCGAAAAGAGTCCTTCACGAGGTCCTCGGGGACGCCGGGCGACGGCGAGGGGAGCGCACACGAGCGTCCAGTACTATGGGGCAGCCGTACGGCCCCGACACGGTTTTGTTCAAGACATCGTCGGGCAATCACGATGCGCCCCCCCTCACGACCCTCCCGCGCCGTCGCTTGCCCGCGCGTGTGGACGGTCGATCTGTCCCGGGCGTCGGCGGAGGGGACCGATTCGTTCAGCGAGCTGGCGCCCTTCTCGGCCGGCGACGAGCGCCTCGAGCGGGTCGGCGCCTGGTCGGGCTCGGCCCTGGCGGTGGCGCTCTTCCTGCGTGCCCTCGACCGTGGCGAGACGCCGCCTGGTCTGGTCCTGGCCGTCGGCGAGGGCGTGCGCTCGGGGCTCCCGACGGCCGCTCGGGCGACCGTGGCGGGGATCGCGCCCCTGAGCGGGCGCTACGCCGAGGGCCTGCTGGGTGGCGAACTCGCCGCCCGCCTGGCGACGGTGGCCGACGCCATCGAGCTGCGCGGCCGCACGCAGGTTGCAGGCGCCGTGCTGCACATCGCGGCGGACGCTGGTCCGAGGCTTCACTCCCTACCTGAGCTCGTCGGCCTCGATCCGCGCGCCACCGCCCGCGAGCTCGACCGGCGCTTCGGTTCCCGGGGCATCCTGTGCGTCGGCCCGGCGGGGGAGCGCGGCGTGGCCTTCGCCAACCTTGCCGGTGGCGAGGATCCGCCCAGCTTCGTCGGGCGCGGTGGTCTTGGAGCCCTGTTCGGCGCCCTGGGATTGAAGGCCCTCATCGTCAGTGCTCCGCCGGTGGCCACGGTCGGGGAGGAGAGCGAGCTCGTGCGCCGCCTCCGCTCGTCGCCGCGCCTGCGCGCGCGCGCGGAGGGCGGGACCTTCGAATTGCTGGAGGTCTCCGCCGCGCGCGGCGGTCCGCGCGGATCGCGGGACGGCTCGTCTGTCGACGTCGAGGCGGCGGCCCGCCTGGCGGATGGGATCGAGGTTCGGGAGAGTGGCCGTCGCGGGTGCCGCGGCTGTCCGACTCCCTGCGGCTGGGTCTTCGATGAGCCCGACGGCCAGCGCCAGGGCGGGCGCTTCAGCTCACTACAGCCCCTCGGCCCGGACCTTGGACTGGAAGAGGCCAGCGACGCCCTGGCCCTGATGGCCGTTTGTGATGCGGTGGGCGTGGACGCCAAGGAAGCCGGGGCTTGCCTGGCTCTGGAGGCTCGCGCGCGCGAGCGCGGCCTGCGTGGGGGTCGACCCCTGTGGGGCGATGGCGCCGAGGCCGTGCGCCTGGTCGAGGAACTCGCGGGCGACGACGCGGCGCGCCTGGGCGGGGGCGCGCGGGCCCTGGCGGCGGAGCTCGGCCTGGAGTCGGAGCTGGTGGCCGCGCAAGGCATGAGCGCGCGCGCCGAGACCGACCTGACCCTGGTGCTGGGCCAGTGCGTCTCGGCTCGCGGCGCCGATCCCATGCGCAGCTCTCCATTCGGGGGACTGGTCGGCGTCGGCGGTCGCCTGCGCGAGCTGCTCGCGCCCGTCCCCCTGCCCGTCGGTGCCGAGGACCCGCGCGACGCCGCCGGGTGCGGTCGGATCGTGTGGTGGCACGAGAACCTGAGCTGCGCCCTCGACATGACCGGGTTTTGCGCCTTCTCGGCCGCCGGTCTGCTGGCGGACGGGGAGTGGGGGACCGACGAGCTGGCCGCCGCCATCTTGCCCGCGGCCCTGTCGGTCGATGGTCGCGGGGCGCCCGGTCGGGCGCTCCTGGCGGCGGGCGCTTCCCTGGCGGTCTTGCAGCGCGAATTGAACGCACGCCTGGGCGCTCGGCCCGGAGAGGACCACCCGAGCTGGGCGGCGGCTCAGCTGGCCCGCGAGGGGATGTGGGACGAGTACCGCCGCATGCGCGGGCTCGACGAGGGCGGCCGACCGACGGCGGGGGCCCTGGAGCGCGTGGGCCACGAGTCGCTGCTGGAGCTTTGCGCGTTCGCGGAAGAGGCGGAAGAGGCGGAAGTGGTGGAGGAGCTGTCTCTCGCGCCGCGCCGTCCGGGGCGGATCCGCCTGCGAGGCCTGGGCGCACTGGCGCGCCCGCTCGCCGGTCTGGAGGAGCTGGAATGCGACCTCCCCGCGCCCCTGGACGAGGTCCTCGTGGCCCTGGCGGAGCGGCAGCCCGCCGCCGCCGGGCTGCTTCTGGCCGACGGCCGGGTCCTGCCGGCGGTCTACCGCGCCGGACGGCAACTCGGCACGCGCGAGGTGGTGGGGGAGGGCGACCGGCTCGATCTGGTCGTCGCCATCGGCGGCGGTTAGTTTCTGCGCGCCCGTGAGCACCGCTCCCATCCTCATCGTCAAGACCGGGGCACTAGGCGACGTCCTGCGCACGACCTCGATCCTGCCGGGGCTGCGCGAGCGCCACCCCGCCGCGCCCCTCGTGTGGTTGACCGCGTGCGGCGCCGCGGACCTCGTGCGCTCCCACCCGCTGCTGGACGAGGTGATCGCGATCGATCTCGCCGCCTCTGACGCCCCCGCGACCTGGGAGTGCGCTCTTCGTGGACGTCGCTTCTCGTGGGTGATCTCCCTCGACGACGAGCGCGACCTCTGCCGCCTGGCGGGCGGGCTCGAGAGCGAGCGCCTCTCGGGCGCGCTCGAAGGGAGCGACGGCGCGTTGACCTACACCGCGGACGTGGCGCCCTGGTTCGACATGGGCCTGCTCTCCGCGCACGGCAAGCAGGCCGCTGACCGGCTCAAACTGATCAACCGCGAGAGTCACGCGGCGCTCTTCGCGCGCATGCTGGAGGTGGCGCCGGGCAGGAGCGAGCTCGTCCTGCCGCGCGCGTCCCTCGAGCGCGCGGCCGCCTTTGCCGGCGAGCACGGCCTGCAGGAGCCGCGACCGCTGATCGGCCTGAACACTGGAGCCGGCGGGCGCTGGACGTCGAAGCAGCTCACGGTCGAGACGACCGTGGCCTTGGCGGCAGAGATCGACCGTGCACGGGAGGGACGGGTGCTCTTCCTGCTGCTCGGCGGCCCCGAGGAGAGCGAGCGCAACGCGCGCCTGGCGAGCGAACTCGCCGCGGGCGAGCACCCGCTGCGCGTGGTCGACAGCGGGACCGAGAACTCTTTGCTCGACTTCGCCGCGCTGATCGATCTCTGCGACCTCGTGATCTCCAGCGACAGCCTGGCTCTGCACATGGCCGTGGCACGGCGCGTTCCGACCGTGTGCTTCTTCGCGCCCACCTCCGCGGCGGAGATCGAGCTCCACGGCCGGGGCGAGAAGGTCGTCAGCACGGCCCCCGATGTCTGTTCCTATCGTCCCGACGCCGATCGCTCGACCCTGACCCCCGAACGGCTCTACGCGGCGGTGGAGCGCGTGCTCGCCGCCGAGGACTTCGATTCCTGAACTCAGCATGCCCTCCACTCCGCTCCAGAAGTTCGGCAAGCTGCTCGAGGCCCTGGGCCTGCTCGTGATCCTCGTGGGCCTATCGATGTCGATCGGCCTGGGCCTCGAGGACGAGGGCCTGGCGTCGATGGCGAGCGAGTTTCAGGGCCTGATGATCGGCGGAGCGCTCTTTTGCCTGGGCTTTCTCCTCGAGCGCACCGGCGGCGGGCGCTGAGGGCCGGTCGATGAGCGAGGAGGGTCGGCGCGGCGATGGGCTGGCCGCCATCCGCAGCCTGCCGCGCTTCAGCGTCCGGCACCGTCCATCTTCGCCCGCCGCCGGCCGATGCGCCGGACGGCTTCGAGCAGCGAGGTGAGCTCGGCGTCGAGGGCCTCGTCGCTCTCGGCGCGCGCCGCGCGCAGGCTGGGGAAGACCTCGGCCCCATAGCCGGTCTCGCGGCTGGGGCTCCACAGGCGGTTGGTGAACCAGGGCCGGCCCGCGAGGCCCTGCGGGGCGGCCAGGATCGAGTAGAAGCGTTGCTCGCCTAGCTCCGGCGGGCTCGCGCTGTGCTCGAGGAGGCGCGCGAGGTCGGCGAAGCCCTCGGCCAGGAGCGTCGCGTGCTCAACTCCCAGCCAGGAGGCCTGGTCCATCGCGAGCTGCGCCAGGGTCCAGGCCGCCTCCACCTCGTCGAGGCTGCGCGTGCCGCGTCGGGCGAGCTCGATCAGGAGCTCGGCAAAGAACTGGCCGACCAGCTCGTGGGCTTGCCAGGAGGGGTCGAGGAAGCGCTCGACCTGGGCGAAGTCGTCGAAGGCCGTGTGGTACTGCCCGCCGCCGGCGCCCCTGAAGGCGATGTCGATCACCGGCAGGTTGAGGTGGTGCAGGAAGGCGGCGAAGTCGGAGCCCGAGCCTGGAAGGCCGAGGGCCGGTCCGCGCGTGCCCGCTGCTTCGACCCATTCTTCCCAGAGGTTGGCCGGTCCATCTGGATCGGGAGTCGGCACGCGCAGCAGGGCGCGGCGTAGGGCGCCCAGGGTGCCGGGGCTTCCCGATGCGCCGCGAAAGTGCTTGCCGCCCACGGCAGCGTCGGCGTTCACATAGCAGATGGCGTGCTCGATCAGGTGGGTGGCGTTGGCCTCGACCCACTCGGTGCTCCCGAGCAGGCCCGGTTCCTCGGCGTCCCAGAAGCACAGGACGAGGGAGTTCTTCGGCCGCCAGCCGGTGGCCGCGCGCGCTCCCAGGTGCTGGGCGGCGCGCAGCAGGGCGACGGTTCCCCCGCCGGCGTCGTTGGCGCCGCGCACCCAGGCGTCGCGGTGATTGCCGGCCAGCACGATGCTGGCGCCGGCGCCCTCGAGGCGCGCGATGACGTTGGTGATCGTGCGCAGCTCGCGCGGCTGGTCGATGAAGAGGCGCACCTCGACGGGGCCGGGGCCCAGGGGCTGGCCTTGCTCCTCGCCCGTCGGCGCGCCTCTCGCGAGCAGGGCGCGGATGGCCAGGGCTTCGCGGGCGGGGATCGGCATGCAGGGGATGCGCGGCAGGGCGTCGGCCAGGGCGTCGCCCCGCAGGCGGCGGACCTTCTCTCCGGGGGCGGGGGAGGCCCAGCCGGGGGTCGATGGGTCGCCGGGAGCGGCGTCCATGGGCAGGATCGATCCGCGCTGCACGGCCCAGTCGGGTTTCCATGGGCCCGCCGGCCAGGTCGGGCCGCGTCCCGCGCCGTCGTCGTCGGGGTCGTTGTAGAGCAGCATGCCGACCATGCCGTGCTCCTCGGCCAGGGCGCTCTTGATGCCCCGGTAGCTTCGGCCGTAGCGCGCCAGGGCGATGTGGCCGCGGCAGTCGATCCCCGCGCGCGCCAGGCGCTCGAAGTCGCTGCGTAGTCCGTAGCCCACATCCAGCACGGCAGCGCGCACCTCGCCGCTGGCGGACCAGGCGTTGAAGGGCGGCACGTCGCCGGGCGGGTGGGCGTCGGGATCAAAGCGCTCGCGTCGTTCGAGGACGACGTGTTCGCCGTCGAGGACCGTGATCTCCAGGCGGCGCGGCAGGGAGAGCAGCACTTCGCGCCGGTCCAACTCCACCTGCCAGCCCGCCTCGCGTAGATGGCGTGCCACCAGCTCGGCGCCCCAGGGCGAACCGCTCGTCCCCGCCAGCCGCGGCTGGCGAGTGAGCTCGAGCAGCAGTTCGCGCGCAGGGGGCGGCGCGTCCTGAGCCGCAGCGCCCGTCGTGCACAGGTAGCAGGCGCTGAGGGCGAGCAAAACACGGATCCGTGCGTGGAGCATGGCTGCGAGTCTAGCTCGGACTCGCGCCAGGCGTGCCATTCGGGATCGTCGAGGATCTTCGTCCACCTGCCCTGTCGAGATCCACTCCCTGCGGTACCTTGTATTCTCGGGAACCTGAGCTCCTCCACCATGTCAACGATGCTTGCACTGCGCGCCGGATCATCGGCGCTCGCGCTCCTTGCGGGTGTGCTGGCGAGCGCGCCCGCGGTGGGGCAGATGTCGATCGGGTCGACGACGGGCATTCTGCCTCCCGCCGATCCGACCGAGTCGCTCTTGCTCGGGGAGGACCTCACGGCCTTTCGTGCATCGTGGCTCGTGCCCGTGACCGAGCAGCAGCGGATCTGGCGCGACGATACGGTCGCGCGCGCGGGACAGGCGACCAGTGGAGGGGTGCCGCCGGACTTCACGACCGCGGTCATCGACGCGAGCATTGCCCAGGCAGCGGCCCTGCGCTGGGCGATGGGGGACGATGCGGGCGATCTCGCCAAGGCAATCGACGTCCTGCTCGTGCTTGAGGTGCCGTGGGGCACCCAGATCACGCGCACCGAGGTCATGACGAGCTATCTCTGCGCCTACGATTATGTACGCGGGGCGGACCCCGTCGAGTTGCCGCAGGCCGTGCGGGATCTGATCGAGGGGCGCTTGTTGTCGCAGGCCGAGAGCCTGACCACGGGCTTCACCGCCAGCAACGCCCGCGCCAAGGTCGGCGCGACGCGCGCTCTGGCCGGCGTGCTGTTGCGCGATCAGACGCTGCTCGACCGCGGCCTGGGCGACTTGCAGGCCCACTTCGACTACAGCACGACCGACGACGGCTGGTTCACCGACAGCCAGGGGCACTACCTCAACTACACCCTGAGCCACCTCGCTCCCTTCCTGCGCGCCTACGAGCGCGGCTCGGGGGTGGACCTCTACCCGAACCTGGCGCCCTACGCGGAGATGTCGATCGGCTTGCGGATGCCCGGAGGGCGGGTGCCCAACGTCTCCAACGGCACGAACACCCCGGTGGCGGTGCACTTGTTCTCGCAGACTCCTGACCCGCAGACGGCCGGGCGTTTGATGTGGAACCTGACCGACGGTGTCCCCGCCGCCTATGTCTGGACGACGACCAACGTCCTCAACAACGACTGGCACTACACGAGCTTCTTCGGCCTGACCGACTTTGCGAATGTCCCGCCCGCCGCGCCGCCCGTGTGGACCTCGTTCTTCGCGCGCGGGCAGAGCAAGGTGACGGTCTTGCGGCGTGACTGGTCGGAGGGGAGCGACTGGCTCTGCCTCTCACCGGGCATCGACAGCCCCGCCGGCTTGCTGGGCATCCCCGCGTTCCATTCCCACAACGACACCCTGGAGCTGCTCGTCTGCGCCAAGGGCGAGTACTTGCTGGTCGCTCCGGGCTATGCGCGGGATGATCTCTCCAACTCGCCTCCCGGTTTCACGCCCAGGCGTGCGGACTGGCACAACGTGCTGCTGGTGGACGGCGATGTCGGCGCCGGTGAGCAGGGCCGCAAGATGAGGCCGGGGGACTTCGATTACGCGCCGCCGGTGTTCGGAGCTGTCGGCGGTAGTGCCTCGGCCACCTTGAGCACCCACTACCGTTCCACGGATGTCTCCCGCAGCGTCTCTTTCCCGGGCAACGACCACTTCGTCGTGCGCGACACCTTGAACTCGTCCTCAGTGCACGAGTACGGCTTGAATTTGGTGGGTCGTGGGACGCTCACGATCCTGGTCGAGACGCCGGAGCTGATCCGGGTGCGGTGGGCCGTGAACGGTCATCGGGCGACCGTCACGGTCACGGCTTCGGAGCCGCTGCGGCTCGAGACCGCGTCGCTCTGGATGCACGACACCTACAACGTCTTCGAGCCCACGCAGCGCATGACCGCCATCCTCGACGGCGCGGACGCCCAGTTCCTGACGGTGATCACCACCCGCTGATGCGTACGGTGTCGCACACCGATCGTCCCTTCCTCGAGAGGTAGGGACCAAACGACGCGTACGCGCCGGACACTGCTCGCCACCGCCAGACCAGAGCGGATGGGCGTCGCGGAGCCTGCTCGGCTTTCAGGGATGGAGCGCTCGCTCCACCCGTCACTTCCCCTCTTTCCCCTCCTCGCGACTCCAGTCCTCCCACGGGCCGACGAAGAAGGAGAAGCGACCGCCGAGGCCATTCTTGCGCAGGTGGGCGCGGTAGGTGCCGAGTTGCTCGGGCCCCAGCAGGGCGCTGATCTCGGCGCGGTGGGCCGTGCGGTGCTCCGCGAAGAGCAATCCCAGGTCCTCCTCTGAGGTCTCGCCCGCGGCCCACAGGCGCGTCATCTCGCGGTTGCGCTCGTTCTGCAGCACGACCAGGTCGCGCATGCCCCCGAGCTGGCCCGCGCCGAGGAAGAGCTTCTCCCCTAGGTCGGCGACGGTGGTGTCGAGCTTCGCGTCGAAGTCGTCGTACTCCTTGTTGGCCTTCACCTCCTCCTCGCGCCGACCCGCGAGCTCCTCCTGCCATTCTTCTTCCTCCTTCTCCTCCTCGATCTGGGTCACGACCGCGGTGACCTGGGCTTTGAACGCGTCCTCTCCGCCCGGAATCGACGCGGCCGCGCTCCCCTGCAGCTGGCCCGCCGCTGCGAGCCCGTCCTCATCCTCCGTGAGTGTCGCCGCCTCGCGCCGGGCGAGTACACCCTGCTGGCGCAGGGCCGCGACCTCCATCGACAACTCGTCGATCCGCGCGCGGAGCGAGTCCAACTCGTTGTCGGTCGCGGCGCCCGGGCCGGGGAGAGCCACTCCCGGCGCGATCGCAGACGCTGCAGGGTCATGCAGGGCGCTCACCATGAAGAAGGCGGTCGCGGCGGAGAGTACGGTGCAGCCGATGATCACGAGCAGAGCGTTGCGCATGGTGTCGAGAGAGTCGGGGGCCTTGGTGAAGAGTTCAGCATAGCGCCCGCTCCAATTCGCCGGGAGTACCTCTCGGGCTCGGGATCACGATGGGGGAGGCGAGGGGCAGCGCAGCGGCGCCTCGGTGCCACCGAACGCCGCGAGGGCGCGAGAGCCCCCGCACCCGAGGTGCTCGCGAACTAATGTGGTGGAGGTCGGTCGAGCTTGGTATCTCTCGATGTCGCCATGGACGCCTCCTTCCCCTTCGACGCCGTGCTCTTCGATCTCGACGGCACGCTGCTCGCCACCGACCGCTTCTGGCTGCCGGCCGCGCGCGTGGGCGCGCGGCGCGCCTTCGAGGAGCTGGGCCTCGAGCGCGAGCTGCCCGGCAGCGAGGAGTGGCTGGGCCTTGTCGGCCTACCCATCAAGCAAGGCTTCCGCGATCTCTTCGCGGACCTGAAGCCGGAACAGGCGGACCTCATCCTGGCGCGCTGCACCGAGGAAGAACACTTCGCAATGAAGTCCGGCGGCGCGGCTCTGCTCCCCGGCGTCGCCGAGGCCCTCGCGGACTTCGCCGCGCGCGGCGTCGCCATGGGGATCGCGAGCAACTGCTACCAGACCTACCTCGACACGGCGCTCGAAAGCGTCGGCCTCGCCCGCTGGATCGACGAGGCACGCTGCCTGGAGTCCCCGGGGATCCGGGACAAGGCCGGGATGATCGCCGACCTGCTCCAGACCTTCGGCACACACAGCGCCGTGATGGTCGGCGACCGCGCCGGAGACCGGGACGCGGCCCACGCCAACGGCCTGCCCCACGTACACCTCTCCAACGGCTTCGCTCCGCGCGGAGAGCAGGTCGAGTGCGAGGCGGTGATCGAGGACTTCCTCGAGTTGAAGGGCGTCCTGGAAGGGCGCACGCGCTGGATCGAGGGGGCCCTGGCGTCCGTCGGTCTCAAGGACGGGCGCGGACCATGCTCGGTGGGCATCACCGGCCACGAAGGTTCGGGCCGCGGCCTCTTCGCCCGCGACGCGGCGCGCCTGCTCCGAGCCCGCGGCCGACCGACCGAGGTGCTGGCCCTGGAGCGACCCGCCGTGGGCAGTGCCCTCGCCCTGGAGGCCGCCGACCCCGCCACAGCGCCGCTCGACATCGAAGCGTTGACCCAGGGTGTCCTAGCGCCCCACGCCCGGGGCGAGCCCGTGCGCTGGGAAGGGTCTCCGACGAGCGCGCCCTTCACCCTCGCCCCCGAGGACGTCTTGCTGGTCGAGGGCCCCTTCCTGACCCACCCGAGCCTGCGCCCGCGGCTCGAACGCGTGATCCACCTCGACGCGCCCGAGGACCTGCGCCTGCGGCGCTTCGCCGCCCGCGAGGGAAGTCACGAGGCCCTGGAGTGGATGCGCCGAGAGGTGCTGGGCGCCGAGCGCGCCTTCGACCGGCAGTGCGCCGGCGCGGCCGGCGCGGACCTGCTCCTCGACGCCTCCAACGCCCTGGGCAGCGCGCCCTGACGGGTTGGGCGGGCGGTGCTTGCCTCCGACCTCGCCGGCGCACTAAACTGATCCGTTCGGTCGTGCCCCGCATGCCGTCGCGGGGCAGTTGCCCAGCCGATCCGGCGCGGGCCGGGGGCCAGCGACGCCCCGCCCCACCCTCTCTCCTTCGCGCGCCCGCGGTGCCACGGAACTCATGGAACAACAAACCCTCCCCCAGCGCCTGCAGAAGTCCGTCTGCGGTTCCTTCCACAAGACCGCCCTCCTGCAAAAGCGCGTGCGCGAGCTGATCCGCGGAGCTGCGCCGCTGATCGAGACCCGCGAAGAGAACCCGATCAAGATCGCCTTCCTCGAGATGGAACGCGGACTGATCGAGTTGATCCCCGACGAGGAAACCCCTCCCGCCGCCCTGTGAGGGCGGAGGAGCGGCTCGCCGAGCGGGGCGGGGCGCTCGAGCTGCTGCGCATCCCCAGCGCGCTCTTTGACGGCCTGACCCGCGCGCGCAACAGCGCCTACGACCGAGGCTGGTTGAGGGTCGCCCGGCTCGGCGTGCCCGTCGTGAGCGTGGGCAACCTGACCGTCGGCGGCACGGGCAAGACGCCGGCCGTGATCTGGCTGGCACGCGAGTTCCTGCGCCGAGGGCGACGCCCGGGCATCCTGGCGCGCGGCTTCGGGCGCGGCAAGGAACGACTCAACGACGAGGGACGGCTGATCGCCCGCGAACTCCCCGACGCACTCCAGGAGCAGGACCCCGATCGCCTGCGCGGCGGGCGCAAGCTGGTGGAGCGCGGCGCCCAGGTCGTGATCCTCGATGACGGCTTCCAGCACCGACGCCTGGCGCGCGATCTGGACCTGGTGCTGGTGGACGCCACGCGCCCCTTCGGCCTCCCGTCCCGCGAGGAGGGTGAAGGCGCAGCCGCGCGCGATCCCGTGCGCCTCTGCTTGCCGCGCGGTCTCCTGCGCGAGCGCCCGGCGGGGCTCGGGCGTGCCGACGCCGCGATCATCACGCGCGCGGACCAGGTGAGCGACCAGACCCTGGAGCGCCTGGAGAACGATCTGCACGCCGCCGCCCCGGCCCTGCCCCTGGCGCGCGCAGCCCATCGGCCCGTGCGCCTGCGCGGCGCCGAAGGCGAGCGCCCCCTGGAGTGGCTGCGCGGTCGGGCGCTGCGCCTGGTCTGCGGCCTCGCCAACCCCGACGCCTTCGCCCACACCGTGCGCGGCCTGGGCGCCGAGGTCGTCGGCCTGCACGCCTTTCCCGACCACCACCCCTTCACCGCCGCCGACCTGGCGGGCCTGCAGCGCGAGGGCGAGACCCTGATGGTGACCGCCAAGGACGGCGTCAAGCTGCAGGGATCGGCCGCCTCCTGTCTCGTGCTCGATGTCGAGTTCGCGCTGCTGGAAGGCGCCGCCCTGATCGAAGCGCTGCTCGACGCCCTGCCGCCCCGACGCGCCGAGCGCGAGCACGCCGCTCCGCCCCCGGGCCTCTCCGGCTGAGTGCCTCCCCACCTCTCATGACCTCCGATCCCTCCAGCCCAGCGCTAGCCCTCGGCAAGCGCAACACGCCCATGGCGTGGGTCGAGTACCTGCTCGTGCGCGCCATCCTGGGGACCGCCGCCCTCCTGCCCGACCGCGTGCGCGCCGCGCTCGTCGAGGGACTGGCGCGCGCAGGCCGGCG
>DASCMO010000079.1:0-13971 GCA_036010965.1 Planctomycetota bacterium
GCATCCCATGGCGCTGCACATCAGCGGCGGGCCCCCTGCTCTACGCGGGCTCGGGCCCGGCTCCGGCGGGCTCCTCCATCGGCGCTCCGAAGCGACTCTCGAGCAGACCCAGGAAACCCTGAAGGGCGGTGCGCTGCATGTAGAGCTCGAGACCGCGCAGGCCGCCGAGCTCCTCGCCTCCGCCCGCACGCCCGGGACCGCCGTGCACCATCCCCGGCAACACCATGCCGGGCGGCAAGGATTGGCCCGCCGTGCGGTCGCTGCCGATCCAGACCCGGCCGTGCCAGGGCGCGAGCCCGCGCACGGCGCTCTCGGTCCAGTCGGCATCATTGCTGTAGACGCTGCAGACCAGGCCGCCACCTCCGCGACAGACGAGCTCGACCGCTTCGTCGGCCGTGCCGCCGTAGGGCAGGATGGTCGCGACGGGACCGAAGACCTCCTCGGAGTGCAGGATGGGCGCCTCGCGATCACGAGCCACGAACAGGGTCGGCGCCACGAACCAGCCCCGCTCACAGGGCGACTCGATGCCGCCGCAGGCGACGTCGGCCACCTCCTCCAGGCGGCCGATGCCCGCGACGACGTCCTCCCATTGCGCGCGGCTGGAGAGCGGCCCCATGCGCGTCTCGCGCTCGGAAGGGTCCCCCACCCGGACGCGAGCCAGCTCGGCGACGAGGTCGGTGGTGACGGACTGCACGCGCTCGGCCGGAACCAGGATGCGCCGCACGGCTGTGCACTTCTGGCCCGTCTTCTGGGTCATGTCGAGGGCCACGTTGGCGAGGAACAGACCGTAGGTCTCACACTCCTCGTCCACATCCGGCGCGAGGACCGCGGCGTTGAGGGAGTCCGCCTCGATGTTCACGCGCACGTTGGAGCGCACGAGGTTCTCGTTCCCCTTGAGCAGCGTGCCCGTGGCGGCCGAGCCGGTGAAGGCCAGGCAATCTTGCGCGCCCAGGTGGTCGAGCAGATCGCCGACGCTGCCGCACAGGAACTGGAAGGCGCCCTCGGGGAGGATCTCGGCATCGACGATGATGCGCGCCACCCGCCAGGCCAGCAGCGCAGTGGATGTCCCCGGCTTCTCGATCACCGGGACCCCAGCCAGGATCGCACAGGCCATCTTCTCCAGCATTCCCCAGCTGGGGAAGTTGAAGGCGTTGATGTGCACCGCCACGCCAGTGCGCGGGACCCAGACGTGCTGGCCGCTGAAGCGCGGTGTCCGGCCGAGGGGCATCGGCCCCCCGTCCGCGAGGTGCGGTCGCTCTCCGAGATCGCGCGAGAAGTAGGCGTAGGCCGCGAGGGTCCCGGTCGCTCCGTCGATGTCGAACTTGGCGTCGCCCCGGGTGCAGCCGCCGTTGGCCGTCGCGACCGAGATCAGCTCCTCGCGCTGTTCGTGGATAGCGGCCGAGATGCGTTTGAGGAGCTGCCCGCGAGCGGGAAAGGAGAGCGCGCGCAGGGCCGGCCCTCCCAGGGTCCGGGCATGCTCCACGACGGCGGCGAAATCAACGCCGGTGCTGTCGCAGGCGGCGATGGCCTCCTCGCTGGTCGGGTCGTGGAGATCGACCCCCGTTCCGGTGCCCTCGACCCACGCTCCCTGCACGTAACTGGAGAGTCTCTGCATGGACGAGAGGATACCGGAGCCGACCCTCGCACCGCCGCCCGCGGCGGGGCGAAACTCGCTCCACGCGGGGGAAGCCCGGGGATCGGCGGGCCGCTACCCTGCCCCCATGGATGGACCCTCTCCCGGCCTACCTCCTCCGACCGTCGCACGGGAGGCCGGACGATGAGCGGCCTTCCTCCGTCCCGCGCCCATCTGGACACCGAGCGCACCAATCCGCGCAGCGCCGGCCTCGACCGCATGAGCCTCGGCGACGCCTTCGACTGCCTCAACGACCAGGACGCCGGCGTGGCGGCCGCGGTGGCCGAGGCGCGCGAGGAGATCGTGGCGGCGATCGAACTCGTCCGCGAGCGCCTGCGCGCGGGGGGCCGGCTGATCTACGTCGGAGCCGGAACGAGCGGGCGCCTGGCGGTCCTCGATGCGGTCGAGTGCCCGCCGACCTTCCAGAGCGATCCGGAGCACATCCAGGCCCTGATCGCCGGCGGCGCGCCGGCAGTGACCGGCGCTGTCGAGGGCGCGGAGGATGCGCGGGACGGCGCGCGAGCCGACCTCGACGAGCGCGGCGTCGGCCCCAACGACGTGGTCTTTGGCATCTCGGCCGGGGGAACGACGCCCTTCGTCGCGGGGGCCCTCGACCACGCCCGCGAGCGCGGGGCGGCGACGGTCTTCCTGGCCTGCGTTCCGCGTGAGCTGGCGGGCGACCGCGCGGACATCTCGATCCGCGTGCTGACCGGCCCGGAGGTCGTGGCGGGCAGCACGCGCCTCAAGGCCGGCACCGCGACCAAGCTCGTTCTGAACGCCGTCTCGACCCTGGCCATGGTGGGTCTGGGGAAGGTACACGGCAATCGCATGGTGGATGTGAACACGCGCTCCAACGTAAAGCTGCTCGACCGCGGCATCCGACTCGTCTGCGAGCTGTGCGAGATCGAGCGCGAGGAGGGGGCGCGACGTCTCGAGGAAGCCGAGGGCAGCGTCAAGCTGGCGGTGCTCATGGAGCGCTGCGAGCTGGACCTGGCCAAGGCTCGCGAGCGCCTCTCGGCGGCTGACGATGACCTCAGCCGGGCTCTGGTGTGAGCCCCGCGGGCGGCAACGGAGTCCGCTCCCTCCCAGAATCGATCTTCAGGCACCCGTAGAGCCGACCCTGGCGTCGTTTCCACTACGGAGACGGGCCTGAGAGGCCGAGGTAATAAGAGCCGTGATGAACGAGATGGACCTGATGGATGTGTTCGTGCGCTTCGGCGTGGCCCTGGCCGTGGGGCTCATGATCGGCCTCGAGCGCGGCTGGTCCGGGCAGCAGGACGAGGAACACGCCAACGTCGGCGGCCTGCGGACCTTCGGCCTGATGAGCCTGTTGGGAGCGCTCTGGAGCCTCCTGGCGACGGCCCTGAACCACTCCGCCCTGCTCGGCTTCGGATTCCTGGCCCTGGCCGGACTGCTGACCACGGCCCACGTCCTGCAGGTACGCGAGGACCACGACCTGGGCGTCACGACAACCGTCGCGTCACTCGTGACCTTCGCCCTGGGCGCCCTGGCCATGTCCGGCGAGCTGGTGGTGGCCTCGGCCGTGGCGGTGATCACGACCGTCTTGCTCGGCCTCAAGCCCACGCTGCACGGGCTCGTCCAGCGCATCGAGCGGCGCGAGATCCACGCCGCTTTCAAGCTGCTGTTGATCTCGGTGGTCATGCTGCCGGTGCTGCCCGACCGCGGCTTCGGTCCTGGGGAAGCCCTCAACCCCTACACGATCTGGTGGCTGGTCGTGCTGATCGCGACCATCTCCTTCGCCGGCTACCTTGCGGTGAAGCTCGCCGGCCCGCGGGTCGGTGTGGCCCTCACCAGCCTCTTCGGCGGCCTGGCCTCCTCCACCGCCGTGACCCTCAGCTTCTCGCGCATGGGTCGGGCGAACCCCGCCATGGCGCGCATCCTCTCGGCCGGCATCGTCTTCTCCTCAGCGATCATGTTCCCGCGCGTGCTGGTGGAGGTGAGCCTCGTCGGCCGCCCCCTCGTCAGCGAACTGGTGCTGCCTCTGGCGGCCATGATGGTCATCTGCATCCTGCCCGGCCTGGTCCTGTTGCGCTCCGGTGGACGCAGCGGCGAGGAAGGCGAACTGCAGCTCAAGAACCCCTTCGAGCTGGGCACGGCCCTGAAGTTCGGGGCCCTGATCGCCCTCATCATGCTGCTGGCCAACACACTTCATCAGGAGCTCGGGGACCGCGGCATCTACATCCTGGCCGCCATCTCCGGCCTGACCGACGTGGATGCCATCACCCTCTCCCTGTCCCGCATGGTGACGAGCGACGAGCTGGAGCTCTCGGTGGCGCGCAACGGCGTCATGCTGGCGGTCATGGTGAACACGGCCACCAAGGGCGTGCTGGCCATGTTCCTGGGGGGAGTGCGGATCGGTGCACGGGTGCTGTCAGCTCTGCTGGTCGCCATCGCCGGCGGCGCGGCCGCCCTGTACTACCTCTGATCCGCTCTCTCAGGGATCCGCGCCCGTGGACGCCATGCGGGCGTGCACGCCCGAGAGCACGCGCTCCCAGTCAAAGGCGGGCCCAGGATCTGTCTTGGCGGTCGTGACATGGTAGTGGCCGAGGATTCCGCGGAAGGCCGCCAGCTCGTCCACTGTGAGGGCGTCGTCGCGCACGCGCCCCGACGGGTCACGCGGGGCGTCGGCGAGGATTCCGGGCAGCTCGGCGCAGAGTGCCGCCAGGAGCCGGATCAGGGAGTCGTACTGCTCGACGGTGAAGTCAAACTGCACCAGGTCGGCGCCGTGGATCGCGCCGCGCAGCAGGTCGGGGCGCGCCGTCCAGCCTTCGAAATCTCGCGTGCGCACGCCGCCGTCCCCGAAGCGCTCGGGAATGGTGACGCGCGTGCCACCCGCGCGTGAGGCGTACCACTCGTCGAGCTCGTGAGCCCGCGCGGGGACGCGCGCTCCCCATTGAGCGATCTCCACACCGATCGAACGGGAATTCGCGACGGCCGCGTGCCAGGCGGTGTCGCGCACATCAAGCGTCTGGTAGATCGTTCCGTCGAGGTCGAGCAGGAAGTGCACCGAGAGGCCGCGCCGGCGGTGCAGCACGTCGAAGCAGGTGCGGCTCGTCCCGCACACGTCGTAGTGAACGACGAATTGATCGACGGCCCGGGCGAGGGCCTCGCGGTCGAATGAGCCGGGCGCAACGACCACTCGATCGCCGCGCCGGCGTCCGGGGAGGTAGCGCCGACCCGAGGAGCGGTCCGCGTGGTCGGGAGGCTGGGCGGGGTCGAAGGCCGTCGCGGTCGCGTCGTACCCGCCGGGGTCGTTCCAGGTCACGACCGGGGCACCGATCGGGACGAGACGGCCGCAGATCACGATCGATTCGCCATGGGCCGGGAGCGGGGCGTGCGGGGCAGCGGCGCAGGCACTGCCGAGCAGGCCGACGGCGAGGGCAGCGCCACGCGCGAGGGCCCAGCGCTCTGGCTTCGGATCGTGCTCGCGGACCATGTCGCCACCGAGCATGGCGCCCGGGAGGGCGGACGGCAAGCGAGCCTGGAACAGCGCGCCGGATTCGCGCCACCACAGGCGTCCGACGCGGTCCCGTGGATTGTGAAAGCCGTTCGCGTCCATGGCGCCTGCCTGACCGGCGCCGCCGCCCAGCTCGTGACCGTCGAGGCGCGCTTCGAGCCCGCTGACCAGCAGCGCACGGAGATCGTCGTCACCGGCCTGCCCGACGCGGTCGTGCGCGAGAGCCGCGGGCGCGTCCTCTCGGCCCTGAAGGAGAACGGACTGGGGCTCCAGGGCGGCCGACTGCACCTCAACCTCGCTCCGGCAGCGCGTCGCAAGAGCGGAGAGACCCTCGACCTCCCGATGGCCCTCTGCGCGGCCGCAGCCTACGGGCACATCGAAGGCCGCGCCCTGCGCTCCACCCTGTTCGTCGGCGAGCTGGGTATCGACGGACGGCTGCACGGGGTTCCGGGCGGTCTGGCCACGGCCGCTGCGGCTCGAGAGGCCGGCCTCTCAAGCCTCGTCGCCCCCATGGCCACCGCCCGCGAGGCGGCCTGCCTGCCGGATCTGGAAGTCTGCGGCGCCGACAATCTGGCCCAGGTCGTGGCGCATGTCAGCGGCCTGCGCACCCTCGCCCCCTGTCGCGCCCAGGCCAGCGAGCTCACGCCCGCCGAGGGACCGAGCCTCGACGACGTGCGCGGACAGGCCGCCGCCAAGCGTGCCCTGTGCATCGCCGCGGCCGGCGAGCACGGGATCCTGCTCGTCGGCCCGCCGGGGGTCGGCAAGAGCATGCTGGCGCGCAGCATGTTGCGCTTGCTCCCGCCACCGAGCCTGGAAGAGCGGATCGAGATCACGCGCTGCCTGTCTGCCGCCGGGCGCTGGCCCGGCGGTCTGGTGCGTGCGCGGCCCTTCCGCGCCCCACACCACACCACCAGCTACGCGGGACTGATCGGCGGCGGTCATGAGGCCACGCCCGGGGAGATCACCCTGGCCCACGGCGGACTGCTGTTCCTCGATGAACTGCCCGAGTTTCGTCGCGAGGTCCTCGAGGCCTTGCGCGAACCCCTCGAGAGCGGGCGCATCCTGCTCGCGCGGGCGCGCTGGCGCATGGAACTGCCGGCGCGCTTCCAGCTCGTGGCCGCAATGAACCCCTGCCCCTGCGGCTACGACGGACACCCGCGCATCCCCTGCGCCTGCTCGGCGAAAGCCGTGGCGCGCTATCGGGGACGCATCTCGCAGCCCCTGCTCGATCGCGTGGAGCTGCGGGTCCACATCGCACCACCGTCCTTCGAGGAGCTGACCGGTCCCCCACCCGCGCCCGCCGATGGTGAGCGCGAGGAGTGCCTGGCGCGGGCCGGTTGCGCGGCACGGGAGCGCGCGCACCAGCGCCAGGGAACGCGGCCCAACGCGGACCTCGGAACAGGCGATCTGGAGCGCTGGGCGCGACCGGATGCCGAGGGTCTCGAACTCCTGCGCAGCGCCGTGGAGGTCAAGGGTCTGTCGGCCCGCGCGGTCCAGTCCCTGCGGCGCGTCGCGCGCACGATCGCCGACCTGGGGGGCCGGGAGGCGATATCACCCGCGCACCTGGCCGAAGCCCTGGCCCTGCGAGGCGACGGAACCTGAGGGCGACGAGCGCCTACTCGTGCCGCAAGGCCTCGACCGGGTCCATGGTCGCCGCCCGCCAGGCGGGGTAGAGGCCGAAGACCACGCCGACGCCGGCAGAAATGCAGAAGGCCAGCAGGGGCGCGCCGGGAGTGACGATCGTGCGCATGCCCGCCCAGTACTCGACCGCAGCGGGGATCAGGAGGCCGAGCAAAATCCCGAGCAGGCCGCCACCGACCGAGAGGACGACAGTCTCCACCAGGAACTGGGTCACGATGTGCCGGCGCTTGGCTCCCAAGGCGCGCCGGATTCCGATCTCCCGCGTGCGCTCGGTGACCGTAGCCAGCATCACGTTCATGATCCCGATGCCGCCCACGAGCAAGCTGATGCCGGCGATGGACCCCAGCACGATGTTGAAGATGCGCTTGGTCTCCTCCGCACGCAGCATGAGTTCGAGGGGCACGACGACCTCGTAGTCGCGCTGAGCGTGCTGGCGCTCGAGCATCGTGCGGCAGGCGGCGGCCACAAAGGGCACGTTCTCGGGGAGATCGATCTCGGCCACGATCTCGTGCAACTGCACCTCTTCCATGTCGCGGCTGCCGCTGCGGATGCGCAGGATCGTGTCGCCAAACCAGCGCCGTCCGGTCTTGAGCGGTATGAACACCTCGCCCGTGACCTCCTCGCCTGGGTCGGGGTGGTCGCTCTCCAGGCGCACGCGCGGGAGCAGTGTCCCGACCACGGTGAAGTAGTCCGATCCGATCCGCACGCTCTCGCCGAGGCAGGACTGGAAGGGGAACAGGTGACGGGCGACCTCGTAACCCAGGACGCAGACGTTGGAAACATCACGGTCGTCGATTTCCTCCAGGAAGCGCCCCTCGTGGATGACGCGACCGGTGACGTCCTGATAGCTGGGAACGGTGGCGATGATCCGCGGGTACAGGGACCGAGTGCCGAAGCGCACCTCGTCGGGGAGCTCGCGCAGGGGGATCGCCCGGTCGACCCCCGGAATGGTCTCCGACACGCGGCCGAAGTCCTCGTAGGTCAGGCCGTATGTCAACACGCGCGTGGCCTGCTCCGAGACCAGATCGTCAGGCGGCTTGACGCTGCGCAGGATGACGTTCTGGCTACCCAGCTGCCGGATGGCCTCCTGGGCTTCCTCGCTGGCGCCCTCGCCGATGGCCAGCATTGCGATCACGCTGCTGACGCCGAACAGCACGCCGAGGGTCGTGAGCACGCTGCGCAGCTTGTGTAGCAGCAGGCTGCGCACCCCCAGGCTCACAGTCCGCATGAGTGCTCCGCGCATCATGACCGGCCTCCGTTCCTGCGCTCGACCTCTGCGATGCGACCGTCGGCCAGGCGCAGGACGTTCTCAGCCCGCTCGCCGACCTGGGCCTCGTGAGTCACCAGCAGGATGGTCTTGCCCTCGGCGTGCAGCTCGTCGAACAGGTCGAGGATCTCGACCGCCGTGGCGCTGTCCAGATTTCCGGTGGCCTCGTCCGCCAGCACGAGGGCCGGGTCGTTGATCAGGGCGCGCGCGATGGCAACGCGCTGCTGCTGGCCGCCGGAGAGCTCCAGGGGCCGGTGGCTGAGCCGATCTTCGAGTCCCACGCGCTCCGCCAGATTCCGGGCACGATCGAGACCGTCCTCGGGCGGCTCGTCCTGGTAGAAGAGCGGCACCATGATGTTCTCGAGCACGTCGAGCTGAGGGATCAGGTTGTAGGACTGAAAGACGAACCCGATCTGGCGGCTACGCAGGTCCGAGAGCTCGTCGTCGTTCAGCTCCGCCGACTCCTCGCCTCGCACGCGATAGCTGCCGGTCGTTGGGCGATCGATACAGCCAAGAAGATTCAGCAGGGTGGACTTCCCGCTACCTGAGCTGCCCATGACGGCCCAGTACTCTCCCTGTTCGAAACGGAAGCTGAACCTGTCCAGGGCGGTGACCACGTTTTCGCCGAGGTGATAGACGCGACTGACGTCTTCCAGCTCGGCGACGGGCACCCCCTCGGGCCGCCCGCTCACGAGCCCTCGCGCGCGGATCCAGCGTGGGAGGCCGCCGATGCCGGAGGACCCGAGTTGTGCCGCGGGGACTTACCTTCCCCGCCTGCGGGCCGGCCGTGAGAGGCCGCCGACGCCGGGGAGGCGGAGCCGCGTTCCGCGGAGCCGGGTTGCGGAGGGCGCTGGCTCTCGGGTGTGGGGTCGGAGACCACGGGAGCCGGCTCCTCGTCGAGCAGGCCGGGAGGAGGGGTGAGCAGCACGAGCTCGCCCTCGCTCAGGCCGTCGCGCACCTCGACCCACTTGCTGTTGTGCTGACCGACCTCGACCTCGCGCTCCTCGACGCTCCCTCCCGAGCGAACGAAGCACAGGTTGCGGCCGCCGTGGTGGACTACCGACTGCAACGGCACCTTGAGCACGTCCGTCAGCTCGGCCACCAGGATCTCGATGCTGCAGGACATGCCCGGGCGCATCTCGATCGAGCCCTCCTCGATCACCACCTCGGTCTTGTAGAGGCGCAGGTTGGGATTGGCGTACCAGCTGTTCTTGTCGGGTAGACGCGCGACGCGCGAGACCATTCCGCTGAACTCCCGGCCGGGGAGGGCGTCGATGTTCAGGATGCAGGGCAGCCCTTCCACGACCTGTTCCAGGACCGACTCGTGGATGCTGGCGTCCGCTACCATCGCTCCGCTCCCGGGGATGCTGACGATCTCCTTGCGCTCGCGGACCTCCGTGCCCTCCTTGACGGGCTCGCCCCCGCCCCAGCGACCGCCATCTTCACGGCCGTAGACCACGATCCCTTCCACAGGAGCGCGGATAACGGCCTTCCCGATCTGGGTGCTGTTCTTCGCCAGGTCCTCCTCCTCGAGCTCGAGCATCCGGCTCGAGGTCTGCACGGCGGTCTTGAAGTCGATCACCTGCGCCTCGGCCTGCAGCTTCACCTTTCGCACGTCTCGAGCCGCCTCGACCTGGGCTCCCTCAAGCTCCGCCAGACGCTTGGGCAGATCGAACTTGACCAGCAGCTCCTTGGCGCGCCGCTTCTGGCTCAGCATGATCTTTGCCCGCGAGAAGGCCAGCTCGTCTCGCTCGAGCTCCGTCCGCGTCAAGAATCCGCTCTCGGCGAGCTTCTCGCTCCACCGAAACTGATCCTCGGCGATCTTCAGACCCTCCTGGGCCAGGGTAATCTCCTCGTCAGCCTGGACGGCCAGCTCCTCGCGTTCGCCCTCGATGAACTTCGCCAGATCCTGCGCGGCGAAGTCCTGGGCCAGTATCGCCTGGGCGATCAGGCTCTCGTTCTCGGTCTCCTGGATCTCGAGGTTGGCCTCGGCCTTGGTGAAGGAGTTCTTGGCGACCTGCACCCCCAACTCCTGCTCCACCTGTCGATCGAGCAGCTCGGACACATCGAGCTCCGCGATGATGTCCCCCACCGCGACCTGGGTCCCCTCTTCGATCAGAAAGAGGATCGTCGTGCGGCCCTCGATCTCGCACTTGAGGCTGTAGCTGTTCTTGGCGGTCAGGTTTCCGCGCTCGGTCACGCTGATGCGCAGACCGCCACGCTCGACCCGGTAGCCCTGGACCCCGCCCGTCTTGTCCTCGAACAAGCTCCCAAGACCGCGAGAGATCCCTAACGCCGCGACCACGAGGGCGAGCACCGCCCCCACGACCAGGCGCGGTCTACTGCCTGACTTTTTGACGCTCGTTGAATTCTTGGCATTCATCGTCGAGTCTCGCTCCAGCTTCTGAACAGGGTATCGTCGATATGGATGCCCGATGCATCGACACTCACGAGTTCCATGTCACGGTACAGCGCCAGGCGCGCAAGGGTGAAGTCGATCAGGGAGCGCGTGGTGGCGTTCTGCGCATCCAGCAGGGCGGTCTGGGCCTCGAGGATGTCGCGCGTGTCCGCGCGGCCCGCCTCCAGGTTCATGCGCGCGTTCTCGACCCGCCGTCGGGCCAGGGCCACGGCGTTCTCGTTGATCTCAAAGCCCTCGCGCGTGGAACGGGCGGCGCGCAGAGTGTCGCGGATACCGACCCGGATTACGTCCTGGAGCTGCTCGTGGCCGCGCCGTGTGGCCTCCAGAGCGATCTGCTGCGAGCGGTAGGCGTTGCGCTCGGGCAGGCGATCGATCGGCAGGTCGAAGCCCAGGCTCGCGACCCACTCCACCTCGTCGAGGTCGTGGGTTCCGGGGCGGTTCGGCGCGGAGGCGCTGCTGGCGCTGACGGACACATCCAGCCCGGCGCGCAGGGCGTCCGCCGCCAGCTCGACGCGCCGCCCGGCATCCTCGACCTGATCGAGAGAGGTCAGGAAGTCCAGGCGGTGGGAGAGGGAGAAGTCGACGGCATCGTCGATAGGGATGCCGAGCGCGCCGAGGCCCGCCTCACGCAGGCGATCGACCCCCCCGCGATCCAGCCCCAGATCGACGGAGATCGGCAGACCGAGGGTCAACTTGAAGTCGTCCAGGGCCTGGCCGAGATTGGCGCGCGTATCGAGCAAGCGGTTGGTTGAGCGCAGCTCGTCCTGGGAGGCCTGGTCCACCTGGATCGCGCTCAGACGACCCGCGCCCGCCAGGGCCTCGTTGCGCAGTCGGATCTGGCGCACGGTCTCGAAGTTGGCTTCCTCGTTGGCCACGGCGTCGAGGCGCTGCAGCAGGCGGTAGTAGCTGCCGGCGACGTCCACGGCGAAGGTGCGCCGGAAGCGCTCGAAGGCGCGCACCTCGTAGACCAGATCGCGCTCGGCCTGGGTCAAGGGCTCCTCGACGATGCGGCGCCCCGCGCCGCGCAGGAGCGGCTGTGTCAGGGAGAGGACGAAGGCACTGTCGGTCGTCCATTCATCTCCCAGGCCGATGCTGCGCGCGGCGGTCAGGCCGATGCTGGCGACGATCTGAGCGCCGGTGCCGAGCAGGCGCGAGAGGGAAGGAGACAGGCTGCCCGAGGCTTCGCCGGCGTCCGTGACCGTGCCGTCGGCGCCTGCCTGCCCCGCGAGCCCGGGGATCCAGCCCAGCCTCCAGCGTTCCAGGGTCAGATCGAGGGCGGCGAGATAGAGCGATTCACGGCGCGTGTACACCTCGCGGCTGTTCTCGGCCGCGATCTCGAGGCACTCGACCAGCCCCAGGCTGTCCACGCCGACCTGCTCGCCCCCCAGGATGCGCTGGCGCAGGCTGTCCGGAGCGGGGGCGATATCGAAGGGCGTCGCCTCCCCCACCAGGGAGGCGCGGCGCGCTTCCACCAGGGCGTACACGGCCCGGTCTGCCGCGGCCTCGTGCTCGGCCGGGCTTTGGCACGCCGCCGACGCGAGGAGCGCGGCGCAGAAGAGGAAGCGCGGGGGGGTCATCGTGAGCGGGCATCGAGCCCGGGACAGCCCGTGAGGGTAGCCACCTTCCGGCCCCGGAGCCACCCGCCCCGGGGATCGATCAAGCCCGCGGCGCGAGGAGTGCCCTCCCGACCTCAACGGAAGGGTGAACGCCCCTCACTTTCACAGTTCTCTGACGGTCTCGGCGTCCTCGCCGAGACCGTAGCGAGCACGGCGCTCGGCGAACTCCAGCACGCCGATGCGGCGCGCGCGCACGGAACCCGCCTGCCACTGAAACTCCTCGAGGGATGCGCCCGCGAAGAGGTAGCGCCCGGCGAGGGTGCCGTCGGCCCGACGCAGCTCGACGCGCCGCGCGAAGCCCACCCCCCCCTCGCGCGCGAGGTGGGTGGTGTGGGCCGTGAGCGGCTCCAGGGCCCGCCCGAGAGGATCGAAGACCAGGAACTCGCCGGCGGTGGCGCGGCCCGCGCGCAGCAGCTCGAGCAGATAGAGGGGCATGACCGCGCCCTCCCGCGCGTCGGTGCGCTCGCGCAAGACGCCGTCGGTCCCCCAATCGAGTACGCGCAGTCCGCCCCCGTCGTCGCACCACTCGGCCATCAGCGTGCGGCCGGCCCCGCGCGAGACCTCGCGCCAGACGAGCCGCGGTCCTTTCTCGGTCAGGCACTCGACGCCCAGGAGGCGCAGGTCCTCAAGGGGATACAGCACCTCGATCTCCAGTTGCCAGCCTCCCTCGGCGCGGCGTCGGCGCCACTCGACGAGACCCCGTACGCCGTCGCGACGGATCTCGCCGTGGGCTCCGAGGCCGGGACGCTCGCCCGCCGCCAGGGGCGCGCCCTCGAGCACGAAATGCTCGACGCGCTGCAGGTCGGGCTCCAGCGTGCCCTGCAAGGCGGGCGCCGCGGGAGGATCATCGCCCACCAGGGCCAGGCCCGCCGCCGCGACCACGAAGAGGATCCTGGAGAGGTTCACCCTCAGGCTATCGGAGCGCTCCGCGCAGCCCTTGAGGAGGAGTGCCCCGGCGGAAGGCCAGGCCCCCTCGCGAGGCCCCCAGCCCGGTTCCGTCCCAGACCGCACTCCTCGCCTGAAAGCCGTGCGCCACCTGATGGCGGGTCAGGGATCAGGGTTCACCGGCGTCGGCCAGTTCCGGCGGCCAGACGTACAGGGCCACCTGCCCCTGGCGATAAAGGAGCGCCAGGCGCAAGCGCTCAAGCTGACCCTCGATGCCCGGCGCCCGCAGGCGGTCGTCGGCCTCCACCCAGACGATCAGGGGCCGGGCGAGGCGTTCGGCCTCCCGCAAGGGCCCAGTGTGCACGCCGCCGTCCAGCTCGAAGAACGAGCGCACCACCCGCGAGCGACGATCGAGCATGGGGTGTGCGCGAGCCATCGGCTCGCTGCGGTCACACCACAGGTCGAGGCCGCTGAACAGGGGCGCCGGATGGGGCCGGCGGACGCGCGGCAGGCGCTGGGTCTCGCGCAGCTCGCTCAACAAGAGCACCGGGCGTCGGTCGCGAAAGGACAGGCTGTCACGCAGCCAGGCGTAAGCCGCCCGCGCGTCCGGCGAGAGGCCGCGGCGTGCTCGCGGTTCGAGCCCGGCCTTCGTCTCGACCAGCTCGGGCGCGGCCGCGGCGGCGCGCGCGAGGTTCGGGGGAAGGGAGGCCACGAAAGCCGCCCCGCCCCCCAGAAGCACAACGCCCGCCGTCAGGCTGAAGGCTCGCCACAGACGACCACCCTCCAGCAGGCCGGCCGAGAGCCCTCCGCCCGCCAGCAGACCCAAGGCCACGCCCACCAGGGCTCCGACGGCCCCACTGGAGGCGCCGGGGAGCGCGCTGTGCGACACCAGCAAGCCCGCGGGGAGGGCGCTGAGGAGCAAGGCGGCGATCGGTCGGCCTCCGCGGCTGACGCCGCGCACCAGGGGCAGGGCTGCGGCCAGCAACGGACCGGCGCCCGCGACCCAGACCTCCCAGCCCGGCGCCGGGAGAT
>DASCMO010000080.1:0-6896 GCA_036010965.1 Planctomycetota bacterium
GTCAGCAGGTGGGGGATTGGTCCTTCGCACCGGAAGGGTTGAGGGAGAAGAAGGACGCTGTTCGTGCGCGAGCCGATTCCTTACTTCAGCTACTGAGAGACGAGCAGTGGGAGAGAGCTGCCGACTTAGTATGGGTCGATGAGACCACACGGCGGTATTTGGGCATTTCCGATGGAGCCAGCCCTGAAGTGAGAAGGGAGAAGGTCACCAGATTCTATGAAGGGGTGTACGGGAACCGTGGGCCCAGCTCTCTTCCTCAGCACCGATATACACCAGGGCCCGTTCGTTCTGTCCGGATTGATCCGAAGGATCCGGATCTCGCGCATGTCAGTTATAGGCATGGAGACCTTGATGGGTTCGAGATGCGTCTGGCCGAAGGTGAATGGTATTACTCGTTCGAATAGGAACCGTTCGAGGGCTTCCTACGCAGCTTGAAGACTCTGCCCATCCGACGTCCTCCTGCACCCCGCGGTTGGTTTGGGATGGAACCTCTCAGACGGTCTTGAGGTGACGTTCTGCCCGTAGGGCCGTAGCGCGTGAGGACCTGGGGGACCTGGGGCGGGATGGGCGTCCCCATCAGTCGGAGAACCACTATGCTGGTGTCTAGGAGGACGTTGTGGCGCTCAATCCCCATATGAAAGCTACCCCGTACGTCGGCTTGTTCACCCTCCTCTCGGTCGCATCGGCCTGCCTGGTGCTCGGCGCCCAACCCGCCTCCGCCGGACAACAGAAGGTGCTCATCATTGGCATCGACGGCTGTCGTCCCGACGCGCTCGAGGCGGCCGTGACGCCCTATCTCGACGGGCTGCGGGCAGAGGGCCTGTACTCCAACCAGTCGCAAGCGGTGTATCCGACCTCGAGCGGTCCCAACTGGTCGAGCATGTTGACCGCGGTTTCTCCTGCCAAACACGGCGTGACCGATAACTCGTTCAATGGCGACCACTTCGACCAGTACCCTCACTTCTTCACCCGTGTGCGTGAGGTTGCGCCGAGCCTGTTTCTTGCCTCGTTCGTGCACTGGACGCCGATCCACACCGAGATCGTCACGGACGCCGACGTCTCGGTCGGCGGTATACCCGACGCGCAGGTTGCACAAGAGGCGGCGCAACTTCTCCTGACCGGCGACCCCGACGTCATCTTTCTGCACTTCGACGACGTCGACGGCGCCGGACACTCGTTTGGTTACTCCCCAGATGTGCCCGAGTACCTGGACGCCATCGAGATCACCGATACTCACATCGGTACAGTGCTGGACGCTCTGATCCAGCGCCTGCCATACACAAGCCGTGCCACGGGGCCGGCGGAGGACTGGCTGATTCTTGTCAGTACCGACCATGGCGGCATCGGGACCGGCCACGGCGGCAACTCACCAGAGGAGCTGACGATCTTTCTGATCGCCAGCAGCCCCTCAGTCTACGACGGCGAGACCATCATGCCCTCGCCGGTTATCATGGACACGATCCCCACCGCGATGGATCACCTCGGGTTGCCTGTACTCCCGGCCTGGGACTGGGACGGCGAGTCGGTGTTGCACCGAGTGGGATGTCCTGACGGGCTCTTGGCGCGCGCCAAGCAGGAGAACGGCACCGTAGCGCTAGTTTGGCAAGCAGCGACCGGACCGCAGATCACTGGCTATGAGCTTCTTCGCAACGGACGCACCTTGGCCTTTTTACCTCCCACACGTACCGATTACCTCGACGCACCCAATCTCAATGGCCTCGGCGGCCATGCAGTGTTCGACTACGAGCTCGTGCCCTTGGCGACGAGCGAAGGTTGCCCCACGCTGCGCGCCCGCGCGGTGCTCTCCACAGGGGATGTGCGGCTCTGGGACGACTTTGAGAGCCACGCTTCCGACGCCGAACTCGAGGGAGCGGGGTGGATGATCGTCGACACCAACAACCCGATCGAGGACAGCACCTGGACGATCACCAACCCCGGCGGGCGCGCGAACCCTCCCACCTTCGACGGCATCGCTTCGGGTGGCCGCTTCCTGATCTCCGATTCCGACTGGGGCGGGAGCCCGTCACAAGGAAACCAGCTCGGTAGCGGCATGTCGCACGACCTGCTGAGCCCGAACTTTGACTGCACGGGCCTCGGCCAGGTATGGCTGCACGCGAGCTGCAGCGCGGTGCTCAATGACAACGGTCAGGGAGTGCTCGACGTCGACGTATCGATCAACGGCGGGAGCTGGCTTAACGCCTTTCGGCGCGTAGCCCCGGCGCGCTCGGCGACGCCCTTCCCGGACAACTCGAACGCCGACGGCTTCTTTGGCCGGCTGGACGTCGACCTTTCCCCGTTCGCCACCGGACAACGAAACGTGCGGGTGCGCGTGCGCCACTATGAGCCGAGGTGGGACTGGTGGGTGGCGCTCGACGATTTCATGATCGACGACGTCGATCTGACAAGCGGCGGCTCATCGATCCTGCTGGGCCTGGAGGACTTCTCGGGCGGCATTCCGGTCACCTGGACACTGAGCGGCCAGAACACGGGTACGGAGACCTGGCACACGAGCGACAAGGGCGGTCGCTACTCGCCGGGCAACGTGTCGGGCCAGGGGGTCAACCGACTGCAGCATCCCGGGTCGGCTCCGGCCTTCGCGATTCTGGACTCCGACGCCAACCCTGACCCTGCTGAGGACGAGTTGCTCATGACGCCCGCCATCGACTGCGGTGGAGTCTCGCGGGTCTTCCTGCATTACTCATCCGAGGTGCTGCCCGACGCGAGCGCCACCGAGGAGGTGCTTTTGAGCCTCGACGGTGGCATCACGTTCGAGCCGCAGCCGCTGTTCTCCTACGCCGCCGGCGGCCTGATCGTGAGCGCGCAGGAGCCACACTTTGCGCGGCGCGTGATCGAGGTTCCGTTGGCAGCTGGCGCGCCGAACGTCGTCTTCGCATTTCGTTATGCGAGCCCGGGCGACCGCGGGTGGTGGGCCGTCGACGATGTGTTCGTGATCGGCGAATGAACGGGGGGGTTGGGCTCCGACCTTTCTTGCGGTCTCGAGGTGACGTTCTACCCGTAGGGGCGTAGCGCGTGAGGGCGGGGGCGGGCCGTAGCGTCAGGAAGTTCCCTTGGCGGTCAGTAGCGCATGATCTGTCTTGTCAACGTGAGGACTTCGCGAAGCAATACAGATGTTCAAAGCCCCGGAGGTAGATGGCGTCGCCGACGATGGCTGGCGACGCATGGAACCTCTCATCCAATTCGTTGATCGCCAGTACTTTCAACTGCGGCCCGCGTTGCAGAACGATGGTTGAGCCTTCCTCGCTGAGCAAGTAGATGCGGTCCGCCGCGCCCACAGGCGAAGCACTGAAGTTGAGGCCCCCAGGCAAGCGGTGTTTCGGGTAGTGATGCGCGCCATCGGTCGCGTTGAGGCAAGAGAAGAAGGTCTGGTCGTCCAGTATGTAGATCTCCTCTCCCCAGAGCATTGGACATGGCACGTAGGGGACACCGCGGCGCAGCGTCCAGATCACGCTCTCGCTGTTGGTCAAGTCTCCGCGCTGCCCCAAGGCGATCGCCTGGAGCAGGTCTTTCTGCCAGCCGCTGGCGGTGAATACCAGGCCGTGACCGACCGCCGGCATCGGTATCGCGCTCGCGGTGTGCCCGCCACATCGCCAGAGCAGCTCTCCCGTGGCCAGGTCGTACGATCGAACCGTCTTCCCGTTGGTCACCACCTGGCGACGACCCGCATGGGTGAAGATGCGCGGCGTGCTCCAGTTCGAGGGCTCCTCGCGATTCTGCTTCCAGAGGTTCCTTCCCGTCCGTTTATCGATCGCCACGACGTACGACTGCCGTTCCTGATCGACGACGATCACCAGCACGTCTCCGTAAAGCGCCGGCGAACTGCCTTCGCCCAACGAGTCCTCCATCGCCTGGTGCTCGAAAGCGCGTTTCCAGACCAACCGGCCCTCGAAGTCGTAGCAATAGAGCCCGAAAGAACCGAAGTAGGCGTAGATGTGCTCGCCGTCCGTCACCGGCGATGCCGAGGCAAACCCACCCTTGTTGTGATGCCCCTGGTGCGGCATCGCCTCGTGGACGGTTCGGCTCCAGCGCTCCTTGCCGGTCATCCGGTCGAGGCAGACGATCACGAATCTCTGCGGTTTCCACGAACCCTTCACCTGGGGGTGCTCATTGATGTTTGGCGTGCCCTCAGGGATGACGTCCGGCACCGGCATCTCCTTGTCGAGGGCAATCGCCGTCAGCAGGAAGACCCGATCGCCCCAGATGATCGGAGTCGCGTACCCCTTGCCCTCGATGGGCGTCTTCCAGCGCAAGTTCTCCGTCTCGCTCCAGGTGACCGGCGGATCAGCTTGTGACGCTACGCCGTTCCAGGTCGGTCCCCGCCACTGCGGCCAGTACTTCAGGGCCTCGTCGTCGACGGCGCCTCCTTCCTTGCGCTTCTCTTCGCCCTGGGTGCTTCTCGAGACCGCGGCCGCGACCCTCCTGCGCTGGCTCGCCGACTTGCCGTCGGGATCCGGCAGTTGGTCGGGCACCTGCGCGGCGACGGCGGGCGCGACGAGCAGCATGAGCAGCTGAACAGCGAGGACGAAGGCGGTGGTCGTGCGTGTGCGGAGCAATGGGAGGCCTGTTTGGGGACGCGGCGACGGATGACTCACGTCTTGTCGGGGGTAGCCGGGATCATGATCGCGAATAGCATGCCTTGCGGCGCGGCCCACGCGAAGTCAGGGTGTACAAGGAGGCCGGAAGCCTCCCTGGTCGGGGGCCAGGTCGCCCCTCGTGAGGATACAAGTGCCCAAGATCTCGTTACGTCAGGTGCTCGCGTTCGCTGGCCTGCACCTGGTGGCTCTGTTCATGGTCTGGTTGCTGGCCATCTGGAGCCTGCCGGGGTTTGACTCGGACCTTACTCCCTCCATGCTGGGAAGGGGCGCCGAAGTGCTCCTGTCGGTGCTGGCCATGCCGGGGTTGGCCGTGTTCATGATCAGAGATGACGGGTCTGCGCATTCCGAAGTTCTCCAATGGGCCGTGTTCGCTCTGAACAGCCTGGTCTGGGGTGTTGCTCTTGCCTGCGTGCGCGCTTGGTGGAAGCAGCGCAAGCGGGAGTAGCCGAGCTCTCCCGCCGAGCCAAGCGGCCCGCGCTACCGTCGAACACCAGGAGGGGCCGCAACTTGCGGCCCCTCTTGCGGGCTCGCTGCTAGTCCTCGACCAGCTCGAGGAACTCATTCTCCCGCGCTTGCCATAGCCCAGCCATCCGCTTGACCCTCTCCGGTTGCTGGGCCGAGAGGTCCCTGGTTTCCGCGCGGTCCGTGCTCAGGTCGAACAGCTCCCACTCGTCGCCACTCGCGGCGACCAGTTTCCAGGCGCCGATCCGTAGCGCCCGGTGTCCCTCGTGTGACCACCACAGGTGGTCCCGCTCGATCTGCACGTCCGCCGCGAAGGCCGGGACCAGACTCCTGCCCGGAGCCGACGGCACTGGCTTGCCCTTCAGGCTTGTGGTCGGCGGTACGCCGGCGAGATCCAGAATGGTGGGCACGACATCGATGACGTGCCCGCTTGTCCCCCGAAGCTCTCCGCGCGCCGTGATTCCGCGCGGCCAGTGCGCGATCATCGGCGTGGCGATGCCGCCCTCGTGCACCCAGGTCTTGTGCCGGCGGAAGGGTGTGTTGGCGACGGTCGACCACCCGGGACCCAGGCAGAGGTAGGACTTCGCGGAGCCCGGCGCAGCGGCCCTGTCGTGACCATCTCCACGCACCATGATCTCGGCGCTGGCACCATTGTCCGACAGGAACAGGATCAGCGTGTCATCGAAGGCGCCCATCTCGCGCAGCTGTTGCAGCACCCGGCCGATGTCTCTGTCCATGCGGTCGACCATCGCCGCGTGGATCGCCATCTTCGTCGCCTGGAAGCGCTGTTGCTCCGCAGTGAGCTGCTTCCACGGCAGCGGCCGGTTCACCTCACCCGGGCCGAGCGCCTGCATGGCATCCGCGAAGTGGTAGGGCGGGCCGACGTCGCGCTCGACATCGGATAGGCGCGCGTCGAGCAGCCCGGACTTCTCCTGGCGCGCAAAGCGCTCCTGGCGCACTTTCTGCCAATCCCTGAGGTAGACGTCCCTGTAGCGAGCGATGTCCTCCGGCAAGGCGTGCAGGGGGAAATGCGGAGTGGTGAAGGCCAGGAACTGGAAGAACGGCTCGTCGGGGTGCTCCGCCGCGTGATCCTGCAGGCAGCGGATCGCGTGATCGGCGATCGCGCTGGTCGTGTAGAAGCCGGTGCCCGGCTCGACCGGAGGCAGCCTCTCGTCGTCTTCGGTGTGGTTACGGGGATCGAAGAAGTGATCGTGGTCGTTCAACCGGTAGGACCGATCGAAGCCGTTCTGAAGCACTTGACCGTCGATGTGCCACTTGCCCGAGTGATAGGTTCGAAACCCCGACGGCCGCAACATCTTCGGCAGCAGTCGTGCCCAGCTCGGACGCACTCCGCCAGCACCAGAACGGACGCCGGGCAGCTTGTCTCGACGGACCTGCTGGGCGTAGTAGCCGGTCATCAGGGCGGCGCGCGTCGGCCAGCAACGCCCCGTATTGTAGAACTGCGTGAATTGCAGGCCGCCCGCCGCCAGGGCGTCGAGGTTCGGAGTCTCGATCTCGCCTCCGTAGCAGCCCACGTCGGAAAAACCGAGGTCATCGGCCAGGATGACGACGAAGTTCGTCGGTCGGTCGGGTGCCTCTGGGCTCTCGTCAACCTGAGCGCTCCATGCGCAGGCAGCGCATAGTCCCGTGAGGCCGAGGATCATCATCATGCCGGGGATTTTCATATGGGAGGTCCAGCAGCGATCGGTGCCGGAAACTACCAGAGAACCGTGACGTTGATGCAGGATTCCTGGGTGAGCAGGTCCCCGGCGAGGGCGGGTGATGATGCAAGGAGGAGCATGGGGGTGGAGGTGTCGAGTG
>DASCMO010000081.1:0-2191 GCA_036010965.1 Planctomycetota bacterium
ACGAACCACCGGCAGGTCGTCGACCAGATCGAGGGGCGAGCCCGCCGTCAGCACCTCGAACAGATTCGTAACCACGCGGAAATTCACGCCCAGGTCCTCGCACTCGAGAACGAGCGAGAGCATCCGCGTGTGACCGATCGCCGGGTCCGCGACGAATACCTCACGCACGCCGAATTCTTCGATGACGCGCCGCAGTTCCCCGACACCGCCGAGGACCGGATTCCCGGCCACATCCTTTCCGTCTGCGTCCGTCTCGGCCAGAAAACCCACCACGCGATAACCGATCTCCCTGTGATCCTGGAGCTTCTGGAGCAGACGGATCGCGGTGACCCCTGTCCCCACGATCAGCGCGGGCACGTCGTGCACACCCGAGACTCGAAGGCGCCGCTCGAGACGGTGGAAGGCCACCCGGCTCGCACCCTGGAGTGCAAAATTCAAAGCCACGCTCGCGAGAACGACGAAGCGCCCGAAGTAGAACTCCCGGAAGAAGAATCCGATGGCACTCACCACCAGAAGCCCCAGAGCCGCGCTCTGGAATACGCTCTGCAGCTCGTCGACCAGTGTCTTCATCCTCTGGCTGCGATACAGGCCGAAGAGCCAGCCCGTCAGGATCCAGGGCAACACGACCAGCGGCAACGCAGTCACGTAGGTTTCGAACGCGTTGATCGGCCCCAGTGTCGGAACCAGTGCGCGCCGGAGTCCATACGCGCCGAGCCATCCGAGCGAGACCAGGACGCAATCCGTGCCAACGTGCAGGCGGCGCACCGTGGAAAAATCGGGAGTGGAAATCGGGTGACCTGACATGGCTCAAGAACCGTGAACCCGGCGGTATTCTTCGTACCGAAAACCGACGAGTCCGGCGAAACGTCCGGCGCCGAACGAAACGAGCTGGAGCCCCTGCATCGCCGCAGGACCGCCGCCCCACGCAAACGAGAGCTGCATCAACGAGCCTTTGGTGATGCACCAGCAGGCGTGGGCCGCCAGATGCCACCGCCCCAGAGGCGACCTCCGGCAGCAACGGTCGATGAAGGCGCTCGACGTGCCGACGCGGAACGCCCGGCGGAGGATCCATTGGAGCCGCACCCGGCTTCGAGGCACGAACTCGATCACCTGCGCTTGATCCGCCCAGACGATCCGATGCCCGCGGCGAGCGAAGCGCTGAAAAAGTTCGGTGTCGCTCGAGCCCATGAGCGCCAGACGTTCGTCGAATAGACGTTCGAGCGTGACGAGTGAACGAATCGAGACGAGAACGTTCCCCGTGTACGCCCCGGCGAGGTGTGACCCCGTCCGGTACCTCGGGCTCTCGAAAAAACGCTGGAGCCAGCTCGATGCAGAGGCCTCGAAGACAGGCAACACCGGACCGCGCACGGCGGCGGCGCCGTAGGCATCCTGCACGCGCAGCAACTCGGCCAGCCAACCGGGCTCAGGGATCTCATCGTCGTCCAGGAAGGCCACGAAGTCGGCGTGCCCCATAGCGATGCCGAGCGCCGCGTTCCGCGCCTGGGGAATTCCGCGGCGCTTCTCGACCCGGTAGACGAGCGGATGGCGCAGCCAGTCGCGCGCGGCCTCGCACACCTCTCGAGCGGACTCCGACGGATCGTTGTCCACCACCACGACCCGCACTTCGACGTGCGATTCGAGACGAAGCTGTTCCAGCCCCCCGAGCAGGCGGTTCAATCCGAGAGGGCGCCGATAGGAGGCGATGCAGATGTCGACCTTCACGCGACCGGAATCGCCTTCTCGCAACTCCCGGTTGGACCGGGCAGGTGTCGGTGATTCAGGCACCGTGCACTCGGCGATATTCCTCGTATCGGTAGCCGGCCAGGCCGGCGAGTCGACCGGCACCGAACGAGATGAGTTGAAGCCCCCGCGTTGCCGCTGGACGCCCACCCCAGAAGAAACGGAGCTGCATCGCGGCGCCCCGAAACAGGCACCGGCAGGCGTGAAAGGCCGTGCGCCAACGCTTCGGAGCAGGTTCCACGCATTGACGATCGATGAAGGCGCTGCCGGTTCCAATGCGGAAGGCGCGCTGAAGCAGCCACGGCAACCTCACGCGACTGCTCGGAATGAACTCCTGAACCGGCGCGTCGTCGGCCCATACGATGCGATACCCGCGAAGTGAGAACCGCTGGAAGAGTTCCGCGTCGTCGGAACCCGTGAGACCGAGGCGTTCGTCGAAGAGCCGGTCGAG
>DASCMO010000082.1:0-6820 GCA_036010965.1 Planctomycetota bacterium
CCGCTGGTCCTGGCGGACAAGCCCTTCGGTGAATGGAACGACTTCCGCATCGTCATGGCCGGAGCCCGGGTCAGCATCTGGCTCAACGGACAGCTCGTCGTCGACCACGCACACCTCGAGAACTACTTCGACCGTACACGACCCGTCCCGCGCAAAGGGCCGATCCAGCTGCAAACCCACGGAGGAGTGATCCGCTGGCGCAACGTCTGGCTGAGGAAGATCACAGCCGAAGAAGCCAACGCGATCCTGAGGAACGACGGACCGGGACGAGACGGCTCAAAGAAGGAGTTCACAGCGCTCTTCAACGGGCGAGACCTCGAGGGCTGGACCGGCGCCACGGACGGCTACCGGATCGAGGAGGGGAGCCTCTCCTGCAAGCCAGGGCACGGCGGCAACCTGTACCACGAACGCACCCTGAAGGACTTCACCGTCGAACTCGAGATCAACCTGCCACCCGGCGGCAACAACGGACTCGCCCTGCGATACCCAGGCCAGGGCGACACCGCCTACACCGGAATGTGCGAGCTGCAAGTACTCGACAACACACACCCGCGATACGCGAAATTGGATCCGCGACAATTCCACGGCTCCGTCTACGGACAGGTGGCCGCCGAACGGGGCTACCAGCGAAGCGTCGGAAGCTGGAACCACCAACGCGTCACCGTGCAAGGCCACCGCATCACCGTCGAACTCAACGGCACGGTCATCCTCGATTCCGACATCAGCACGGTCGAGGACTTGATGTACCCCAAGCAGAAGTTCGCCGGGAGACTGCGCGAGAGCGGACACTTCGGACTCGCTGGGCACGGCGACCCGGTGCGCTTCCGGCGCATCGGCGTGCGAGAGATCCCGTCCAGAGACTGAGGCGCGCCTCAGGAACGCGCGGCGCGCACCGACAGGTCGCGCTCGTGTGCCTCCATCCAGGCCACCATCCCGAACTGCACACGGGCACGATCGAGGTTGTGATCAGTACGGGAGGTCTTGAAGTAGACGTCCCCCGCCAGGTGGTCCGTCAAGAAACGCAGACCGATGGTGAAGGTCACCAGGCGAGCCGCAAAAGGCATCAGCTCGATCTCCTCGGCAGTCAGGAAACCACCGGCGCCATCGAGGTAGCCACGCGCCAGGGCACGGTAGAGGTCGAGGTCCGTGCCGACCAGCGACAGGTCGCGCTCGTCCTCGGCGCTCGTGGCCGCGGTGAAACGCACCAGATCACCGAAATCGTAGAGGGAATAGGCCGGCATGCAGGTGTCCAGGTCCACGATGCACAGGGCCTCCCCCGTCGTCCGGTCGAAGAGCACGTTGTTGAGCTTCGTGTCCCCGTGCACCACACGGCGCGGGAAAGCACCGGCGCGCATGCGCTCCTCCATCACACTCACCATCGGCCGTCGGTCGAGGGCGAAGGTGACCTCGACCGACGCAGCCTCGGCGCGCGAGAGCGGATCGCTGTCCAGGGCGTCACGGAACTGGACCATGCGGTGCGGCGAGCTGAAAAAGTGCGGGATCGTCTCACGCAAGCCGTCCAGATCGATGTCGATCAGATGGGACTGGAACTCGCCGAAGGCGTGCGCCGCGCGATAGGCACGCTCCTCGCTCTCGCACACATCGTGAGAAGCCGAGTTCTCGATGAAGTGATAGGTGCGCCAGGGGCCGCTGGGGCCGACCAGGAAGGGAGCGCCGGCACGTGACGGAACCAGGCGCAAGGTCTGGAAGGAACCCTCGGGGGCGGCGGCGCCTCCCAGCTTGCCAGCCAGATGACGGGTGACCGCCTCGATGTTGTGCATCAGACCCGGGACGTCACCGAAGACACGGTCGTTGATGCGCTGATGAATGTAACGCACGGCACGACCGCCCTCGCTCCAGGTGGAGAGATAGGTGTCGTGGATGTGCCCGCGCTCGAAGGTCGCCAGCTCCGACAGCTCGCCGGGAATGGCGAATTGCCCCAGCACGGCACGCGCCTCGGCGGTGGGATCGATGGAGTCGCTGGTCACGGCCATGATCGAGCGCGCAGGCTCAGGTCTCCCCCAGGGGAGCTCCGTGGTTGATGTGAAAATGCAGGTGCTTCGATTCCTGATAAGCCCCCAGGTTGGTCAGCACGCGGCATGCCCCGTGTCGCGCCTCGACCTCGGCCGCCACCCGGCGCACGACCGCCAGCAGGGCCGACAGCAGCTCCTCCCCAGCCCCCCCCAGGTCGGTCAGGGACGGCACGTGGCGCCGGGGGATGACCACGATGTGCACGGGCCAGAACGGGCGCGTGTGGCGGAAAGCCAGGACCTCGTCCGTCTCCCACACGACCTCGACCGGCGTGCGGCCGCTCAGCACCTCGTCACAGTAGAAGTCTTCGGACACGGAGAGAGCCCTCGGCGGACGGAGAGAGGGGGCGGGGATCGGATCGGGCGATTTTCGACGGACGCCTAGGGGCCGCATCATACCTGGAATAGAATCTCCGCGGCGGCGCCGGGGAGGTGGCGGAATCGGTAGACGCATCGGACTTAAAATCCGAAGGGCGAACAGCCCGTGGGGGTTCGATCCCCCCCCTCCCTACCAGCGCAGGCTCCAGGCGCAGCGCCCGGCCCAGCGCTCCCGCATCGGCGCAGCTTCCCCGCTCTCGACCGGGCCGTGCTCGGCGCGCGCCAGAACGCGCTTGGGAACTCGATCCAACTTCCTAGACAAGACCGGGAGTTCGGGGCACTTTCTTGGGTACACACCCTGACCGAGAGGCCTCGCGCCTCTCGATGCCCATCCAAGAAAGAGGAGATCCACCTTGGAGAAGAGAATTAGCTCGCCGGGAAACCGAAACCTGCTCTGCGCGCTCTGCACGACCGCGGCGCTTTCCCTCGCGGTCACGGCCAACGCGGACGACCTCGCATCCGACGACTTCGGCTCGGGAGGCCTGAACGGTGGTTCCGGTCGCTGGGGCGCCTCCTGGGAAGCCAGCGGCAACAACGGCGGCACGGCCCTCATCGGCGGTGCCGGTGGCGGGCATGGCCAGGTCACGCGCCTGAAGAACAACGCGCGCTTCACACGCAATGTGAACGTCTCCAACACCGCCGACCTCTCGCTGGCCTTCTCCGCCATGGTCCTCAACTACGAAGCCGGCGACGAGGCCTACGTGCAGGTCGGCTCGGACACCACCGGCTTCACCACCGTCCAGACCTTCACCGCCGCCGACAGCGACGGCTCGTTCCACGAGTTCGTGGTCGACCTGGGTGACATCGACGGCGCCGTCAACAGCCAGGTACGCTTCCTGACCCAGACGGACTCCTCAACGGGAGACGACTACTTCTTCGTCGATGACATCGTGGTCTCCGGTACGCCCGGCGTGGGTGACATCCCCGTCGCGGCCGCCGGCAACGACAAGAACGTCTACCTCGGAGAGGAAGGCGACGTGGCCACGGTCACCCTCGACGGCAGTGACTCCAACGATACCGAGGGCGACCTCGTCTCCTGGTCCTGGATGGAGGGCAACTCCATGATCGGCGAGGGATCGGTCGTCGATGTCGACCTCAACCTCGGCCACCACGTCCTGACCCTGGTCGTCACCGACGCGGACGGCAACGCCGCACTGGACGAGGTCACGATCACCATCAACCCCGGAACCCTGGCCGGCGACTCCTTCGAGACCGCCGATCTGGAGCACGGGTGGGGATCCTGGGCCGGCCCCTGGTGGACGATGAACGGCGTCAAGTTGGGCGGACCGGCGATCCACGGCCATCGCGCGGCACGCCTGCGGGGGACCAACACCCTGGGCCGCATCGCCGTCGTTCCCGGAGCCAGGGACCTGCGGCTCACCTTCTGGGCCAAGGTCCACTCCTACGAGGAAGGCGACAGCTGCCAGGTCAAGTACCGGGCGGACGAGGGGGCCTACACGACCCTCTACAACTTCACGATCCACAACAGCGACGGGCGCTTCCACTACTACGACTTCGACCTGAGCGACGTCGAGTTCACCGACGGCATCGAGATCCTGTTTGCCTCGATGACCTCGGGCTCCAACCCCGACATCATCCTCCTGGACGCAATCAAGATCGTCGGGCGCTGATCCGATCCGCCCCCGGAATCACCGGCGGCCGACCCGCGAGGGCCGGCCGCCGTTTTTCGTGCCCGCCACGCCGCCACGGGTAGAGGCGGTGCGCGATCAGCCTCGCTGGCCGATCTCCACGAACTCGGCTCCACGCGTGCCGCTGAAGACCTGGCGCGGGCGGAAGATGCGGTTGTCCTGCATCTGCTCGCGCCAGTGGGCCAGCCAGCCGGCCACGCGCGAGATGGCGAAGATGGGCGTGAACATGTCCGTCGGGATGCCCATCTTGCTGTAGACGATGCCGCTGAAGAAGTCGACGTTGGGGTAGATGCCCTTGTCGCCCAGCCGCTCGAGCACGGCCCGCTCCAGAGCGATGGCCGTGTCGTAGATCTCCGTCGTACCCAGACGCTCGAAGAGGTCCGTGGCCAGATCCTGCAGCACCTTCGAACGCGGATCCTTCGTCTTGTAGACCCGGTGACCGAAGCCCATGACCTTGCGCCGACTGGCGAGCTGGGCATCGAGCCAGGCGGGGACGTTGTCGGCGCCGCCTATGCTGTTCAGTTGCTGCAAGACGCGCTCGTTCGCTCCGCCGTGCAGAGGGCCCTTGAGGGACCCGCAGGCCGCAGCACAGACCGAATAGGGATCCGCCTCGGTCGAGGCCACGACGCGCGCCGTGAAGGTCGAGGCGTTCATGGTGTGGTCGGCGTGCAAGACCAGCGCCACGTCCAGCACGTGTGCCTCGAAGTCGTCAGGCTTCTTGCCGGTCACCATCCACAGGAAGTTCGCCGCGCGCCCCAGGGAGGGGTCCGGCTCGGGAACCTCAAGACCCGCTCGGGAACGCTCGAAGGCCGCGATCAGGGAGGGCGTCGCCGCCAGGATGCGCACGACCGCGTCCTCGCATGAGGCCTCGTCGTCGAGGTCCACCTCGGGACTCGCCATACCGAGCGCCGCCAGACCGGCCTGGATGGCGGCCATCGGGTGGCCGGTCGACGGGAAGGCACGCACGCTGGCCATCACCTCGGGGGAGAGAGCCCGGTGCTCGGCGATGCGCTCGCGAAAGCCCGCTAGCTCGGAAGCCGTCGGCAAGGAACCGCGCAAGAGCAGCCAGCAGACCTCCTCGAAGTTGCTGCGCTCGGCGAGCACCTCGATCGGATGGCCGCGATACTCAAGGATGCCGACCTGGCCGTCGATCCAGCTGATCGCCGACTCGGCGGCGGGGACTCCGGCGAGGCCGGGTACATACACGTGATCCTGAACGGTCACTGAACACTCTCGGGGAGGGGCCTCGGATGCAAGTTAGGGTGAGATTACACCCGGCCCAGAAGATACCGGATGAGCAGTCGCGTGCCAACTCCCGAACCGCCCTTGCCCCCGACATAGTCGCGCTGGCCCTGCCCCCAGGCGGTCCCGGCGATGTCCAGGTGACACCACTCGGTATCTCCCACGAAGGAGGCCAGGAAGGCCGCTCCGGCGATCGAGCCGCCGCCCATGTTCGGGGTGCAGATGTTCCGCAGGTCCGCCGGGCCGCCCCGCAGGTTCTTCTTGTGGCCGTCGAGCAAGGGCAGGGGCCAGACGCGCTCGCCGCTGGCCTCGCCGGCCGCCAGCAGATCGTCACGCAGGCGGTCGGTGCTCGCGAACATCCCCGTGACCTCGTGGCCGAGCCCCACGACCACCGCACCGGTCAGGGTCGCCAGGTCAATGATCGTGTCCGGCTTGACCTTCTTGACCGTGTAGGCGAGGGCGTCTCCCAGGATCAGGCGCCCCTCGGCATCGGTGTTGATGACCTCGACCGTCGTGCCGTTCATGGCCCGGTGCACATCGCCCGGCTTGGTGGCCAGGCCGTCGGGCATGTTTTCCGAGGCGGGGACGATCCCGTGCACCTCAAACGGCACGTCGATCCCCGCCGCGAGAGCTTGGAAGGCCCCCAGGACGGCCGCGCCGCCGGACATGTCGTAGCGCATGTCCTCCATGCGCGCCGAGGGCTTGAGGCTGATGCCGCCCGCGTCGAAGGTCAGGCCCTTGCCCACCAAGGCCACCCGGCCCTTCGACCTGGACTTGGGGCGGTAGGTGAGGTGGATCAGGCGCGCCGGCTCGCGCGAGCCCGCCGAGACGCCCAGCAGGAGACCCATGCCGAGCTTCTTCATCGCCGCCTCGTCCAGGGCGCGGCAGGTGACGCGTGGACTCGAGTTCGCGATCTTGCGCGCCTTGGCCGCCAGGACCGTGGGCGTGGCCTGGTTGCCGGCCTGGTTCTGCAGGTCGCGCGCGAAGCAGCTGGCTGTCCCCAGGATGGCGCCCTCCTTCGCGCCGCGCGCGAAGGCGGCTCCCTCGGCCACGGTCCGCACGCGCGCGAGCTTGCGCCGCCTGGGACGACTCTTGCCGAGCTGGTAGTCGTAAGCGCCCATCACCGCGCCCTCTGCGACGGCGCAACCGTTCTCGCGCTCGCCGCCCCCCAGCTTCGCCACGGACGCCCCCACGAGGATCGTCGCGGACGCAGCCCCGGCGCTCTCAGCCTGGCGCACGGCGATGGCCGCCGCGCGGCGCAGGCGCTCGGTGTCCACGCTCTTCTTCGGTCCCAGGCCGATCAGGGCCACGCGCCGGGCGGGCCCGGCGCTGCTGTCTGCCAGCCGCACCTGGCGGAACTCGCCCTTGAAGTCCTCGTGAGCCGTGGTCGGGATCCGCACGCCGTCAGGCAGGGTCGGGCGCGCGCCCTCGGGGCAGAGCACGGCCAGCAGGTCGGTGGTGGCGAGGGACTTACCGGAGCGGGCGTGAGTGAGCTTCATGGGGGATTCGGGGCCTGGGGGG
>DASCMO010000083.1:0-22649 GCA_036010965.1 Planctomycetota bacterium
GCCCCACTCCACGCGCAGGCTGCGCGAGCCTTCGTTGCCTTCCCCGAGCTTTCCGCGCAACAGGGTCAGGGTCAGCCCCTCGCGCTCCTCCGCCGGGCTGCTCAAGACCAGGCTGCCGCGCTGCACATCCTTGCACTCGGTTGCCGGGGGCAGTCGCGCTGCGATCCGCGCGGGCAGGGCGCCCGCCCAAACTCGCGGTGGATAGCGCTCGACGACCCAGTCGAGAGCTCCGTCGTGATCCCGGTGAGGGTGGGAGAGCACGACCGAGAGGGCGCCCACGTCCCAGCGCGCCAGGGCCGGAGCGAGCGCCGCGCCGGCGACCCCCGGCCGGTCGCGAGAACCTGCGTCGAAGATCCAGCAGGCCTCGCCCGGAGCCCGCACGCAGACGGCGGTGCCGTTGCCGACGTCGAGGGCCCAGACCTCCAGTCCGGTCGGTCCGCGGGTCCAGGGGAGGAGCAGTAGGCCCCAGGTCAGGGCGCTCGGTCGGGCGGCGCGGTGCACCCCGCGCAACCACGCCAGTGAGCCGGCGCAGGCGGCGACGAGCAGGGCGAATGGCCGCGGCGGGAGGGTCGCGGGGGTCGCGGGGAAGCTGTCGCCGAGGTGGGCGACGCCCACCAGGACCATCGCCGCGAGGTCGAGCAGGATCTCGAGACCAGCGAGCGGAGCCAGCAGCCACAACCACCCCGTCAGGAGCAGCAGGGCCAGGGAGGGCAGCATCAGGGGCGTGAGCAGCACGCCGACCCAGCTCCATTCACCGAAGCGACTCCAGACGAACGGCAAGGTGGCGAGGGTGGCCGCGACCGACAGCCCGACCCCGCTGCACAGGGCATCGACGAGTCGCTGGGAGAGGACGCGCCCCCAGAGGGGCCGGCGTCGGCCGAGACGCCCGACCTGGGCGATGCACCCGCCACCGGGCAAGCCGGCCCGCAGGGTCGCGACCGCGCCGTGCCCGGCGCAGATCAGGCCCAGGGTGGCGGCGTAGGAGAGCAGCAGGGACGGGCTGTCGATGGCCGCGGGGTGGGCGAGCAGCTCGATGCTGGCCGCCAGGGACCAGAGCGAGAGGGCGTCCGGCCGCCGGCCTCCCAGGCGCGGGGCCAGCTGGCCCAGGGCCAGGGCGAGGCTGGCGCGCACCACCGGCGCGGCCGCGCCGGCCAGGGGGGCGAAGAGCAGCAGCAGCAACGCACGCCAGGTCTCGGGGGCAGCCAGGATATTCCACAGGCTGTGGCGCCGCCGGCCGCGCGCGGCAAGCAAGGCGAGGGCGGACCCCGCAGGCCAGACGAAGATGAGCGCCACCAGGCCGACGTGCATGCCGCTGACCGCCAGGACGTGGCGCGTGCCGGTGCGCGTGAAGAGGTCGGTCAGGCGCGGGTCGAGAGCGCCCCGCTCGCCCAGCAGGAGGGCCCTACACAGGCCTCGGGTGCGCGGGTCGGAGAGCGCCTCCAAGCGCTCGAGGGCCGCGGCGCGCACGATCACCAGAGCGCGCGCGAGGCGCGCCGTGGGTCGCTCGGAGGCCGGCGAGAGGCGCAGCACCTGATCGGGCAGGACCCTGCGTGGCAGGGCAGCGCGGGTGCGCGCTGCCACCGGCCCGCGGGCGAGGCGCGCCGGCGGATCATCCCCCAGGAGCCACACGCGCTCCCCGGGAACGATCAATCCGGGGGTCACCGACCAGGCGGGCCCGGCGGGGTGCAGGCGCCCGACGGTCCGCTCTCCGTGGCGCAGGTCGCTCCAGACGCCGGTCGTGGGATCGACGGGTCCCACCGCCGCCGCGCCGGCTCGCAGGCCCGCGAGGCAGAACAGCATCAGCCAGGGGCCCGGGCGGCTGCGCCACAGGGCCAGGCACGCCAGGCTGGCGGCCATCCACAGGCCCGAGGTGCCCAGGCCGCCGGCGAGGGTTCCGGCCGCCACCGCCGCGCAGACTCCCAGCAGCGGTCGGCGGGGAGCGGGGCCGTCGGCCTGCGCCCGGGCCCCCTGGTAATCCCCTGCACGCTCCACCACCAGACGGGGACCGGCGGGCAGCGGGGATGGTTGCGAGGGGAGTGCGGGCACGGCACGCCCGGAGCCCTCCCGCTCTCGCTCACGGCTTGCGCGCCCTGGAGCCGAGTCCGCTGACGGTTCCGGGTTAGACTCTGGCCCCATGGCCTCCACGAGCCAGACCAGCGTTCTGTTTCCCGGTACCTTCGACCCCATCACCCTGGGGCACCTGGACCTCGTCCAGCGCGCGCGCTCTCTCTTCGCGCACGTCGTCGTGGGGGTGGCCGTGCATCCCGCGAAAGAGCACCTCTTCGACGCCGCCGAACGCGTCGCCCTGGCGCGCGAGGTGACGGCCGACCTCCCCGGTGTGGAGGTCTGTGTGATCGAGGGCTTGCTGGTGGACGCCTGCGAGGCGCACGACTGTCGGGTCATCGTGCGCGGTGTGCGCGGCGGCGCCGACTTCGATTACGAGGTCGCCATGGCGCGCACGAATCGCGAGCTCGCCCCGCGCACCGACACCATCCTGCTCGCGCCGGCCCCCGCCCTCGCGCACATCTCCAGCACGCTCGTGCGCCAGATCGCCTCCATGGGGGGCGACGTCTCCGCTTTCGTCCCTTCCGCCGTGGCGCGCGCCCTGGGCGAGCGCTTCGCGCGCTGAACCACCGCCCGCCCCGTCTGATGAGTGACCGCCGAACCGTCCACACCTCTCGCGCTCCCGACGCCCTCGGCCCCTACAGTCAGGCCATCGTGGGCGCCGGACTCGTCCACTGTTCGGGCCAGATCGCCATCGACCCCGCCAGCGGGGATTTAGTGCAGGGCGATGTCACGGCTCAGGCCGAGCAGGCCCTCGCCAATTTGCGAGCGGTGCTCGAGGCGGCCGGATCGGGCGTCGAGTTCGTCTTGAAGTGCAACGTCTATCTGGCCGACATGGGGGATTTCTCCGCCGTGAACGAGGTCTATGCACGCACCTTCAGCGGCGACGCGCCGCCGGCGAGGGCTTGCATCGAGGCGCGCCTGCCCAAGGGCGCTAGAATCGAAATCGACTGCGTGGCTCTCGCGCGCTAGAAGCACCCCTAGCGAACGAGAAGATGAGCCTCGCCTGTGGAATCGTCGGCCTCCCCAACGTGGGGAAGACAACTCTCTTCGAAGCCCTGACGGGTTTCGGGTCCGAGCCCGCGCCCTACGCTTTCAGCACCACCGAACCGCAGCGCTCGGTGGTGGGCGTCCCCGACGATCGTCTCGCGCTCATTCACGGCTTCATCGAGACCGACAAGATCGTACCCGCGGACATGTCTGTGATGGACATCCCGGCCCTGACCGCTGGCGCCTACAAGGGTGAGGGCCTCGGCAACAAGTTTCTCGGCACCGCCAAGGAGGCCGACGCCATCCTGCACGTCGTGCAGTGCTTCGAGCGCTCCGATCTGGGGCGTGAGCGGCCGGTCGATCCGACCGGGGACATCGAGACCCTCGAACTCGAGCTGTGCATGGCGGACCTGGACACCGTCGGGCGCAACCTTGAGCGCGTGGCCAAGAAGGCGCGCGCGGGGGACGACCCGAGCAAGTTCCAGCAAGCAGTCTTTCAGCGCGCGGTGGCGCAACTGGAGGAGGGCGGCTTGCTGTCCGCCCTGAGCTGGAAACCGGCCGAGGCCGAGGCCCTGCGCCCGCTCTTCCTCCTGACCGTGAAGCCCGTGCTCTACGTGGCCAATGTGGGCGACGATGACCTGTCGGGGGAGGGGGAGTTCGCGCGCTCGGTAGCGGAGCACGCCCGCGCGAGCGGGAGCGGATCGATCGCTCTGTGTTGCGACATCGAGTGCGAGCTACGCTCGATGGACGCCGAGGACCGCGAGCTCTTCATGGGCGAGCTGGGGATCGAAGAATTGAGCCTCCCGCGTCTGATCTCGGCTGCCTACGCACTGCTCGGCCTGCAGACCTTCTTCACGGCCGGGGAGAAGGAGATCAAGGCCTGGACCATCCTGCAAGGCGACAGCGCGCCCGTGGCGGCCGGCCGCATCCACAGCGACTTCGAGAAGAAGTTCATCAAGGCAGAGGTCTACTCCGTGGCCGACCTGGTCGAGCATGAGACCGAGGCCGCCATCAAGGCTGCCGGGAAGCTGCGGGTCGAGGGCCGCGACTACATCATGCGCGAGAGCGACGTGGCCCACTTCCTCGTGGGCCGCTGAGCGAGCTCGCCGCTCATATTACCTTTCGGTGAAACCGGGAGTTCTGCGCCCGCCAGGGCGCACTTCCTCGGTTTCTTTCGGACTGACCTCCACCCTGTTGCCGAAGTCGATTCGTCGCGAGGGACCGAAGAGGAACGTGTGCCTGTAACGGCGGAAGTTCAGCGTGCGGTCGCGCGTCCACTCGTCCCGGCGGTAGGGGATCGTCTCTCCGGTCTCGGCGTCGCGAAGCTCTATTCGCAGGGTCGCGTGCTGTCCGCCGGCCATGTCGTTCTTGTGGATCACCCAGAGTTGCGTGCCGTCGGGGCGCTCGACGGTGAGCGCGTGAAAGTTGAAGTGGAGCCCGATGACATTGGGGCAGAGCCGCCCCCACCCTGTTGCCGAAGTCGATGGGCACAGGTGACGGCCGATCATGTCCACTGTCGTGAGGGGATCGTTCTGGTCGAGCGGAACCAGCAGCGAACGTAGATCGTCATTCGTGAGGACCATGGGTGTATGGCCGTGGAGATCGCCGTCGATCCACACCTCGGCCGGCACTGGTGGCTCGGTTTGCAGGATCAGGTTTACGCGCTCCACGCTCGGCGCACGGGCGAGTACCAGGGAGGCCCCGGCTGCCATGGCCAGGCAGGCCAGCAAGACCTTGAAGAGCCTGTGGGGGGAGCGCGGGCGGTCGGAGCGGCGGAGCAGACGGACCAGGATCAGGGCCAGCCCACCGACGAGCAGGAGCAGGAGCAGACCCGCCGCGATCGCGATGAGCCCCCTGAATCCCAAGGTTATTGCTTCGGGCGCTGTGGCCCAGTTGGGCGTGGCGCTCTCGAGTAGGAGGAGGGTTAGCATGGCGGTCCGTGAGCCTTGGAGTAGCCCCCCGTGCGTCGCCACGGCCGGGCCATTTCCTGAGAAACCCGTACAAGTCGCGGCCTGTTCCTGGCCGGGATCAGACCCCCGCGGCCTCCATCTCGGCCGTGTAGGAGCCGCTGCGCGCCGCGCCGTTCATGCGTGCGCGGTGCATGAAAGTGGCTTGACCCTGAGAGAAGCGCTCGCGCTTGCCCGCCCAGGCGGCGAGAGCCGAGGCCTGCAGGGCGCGCCCGTAGGAGAACGACAGCTGCCAGGGCAGGTCCGGATGGCGCTGGTTCATGGCGGAGAGGTGTGCCGTGGCGTCCTCCTCGCTCTGTCCGCCGGAGAGGAACACGATCCCGGGGACCTCGGTGGGCACGGTGTCCATGAAGCAGGCGACCGTCGCGTCGGCCACGGCCTCCACGCCGGCCTGTTCGGGGCAGTCCTTGCCGGAGACGACCATGTTGGGTTTGAGCAGCATGCCGTCGAGGGCGACGCGCTGCAGGGCCAGCTCCTCGAATGTTCGGCTCAGGGTGCGACGCGTCACCTCGTCGCAGCGCGCCTGATCATGGGCGCCGTCCATCAGCACTTCGGGCTCGACGATGGGGACCAGCCCAGCCTCCTGGCAGAGGGCCGCGTAGCGCGCGAGGGCGTGGGCGTTGGTCGCGATGCAGGTCTCGCTGGGGATGCCGTCGCCGATCGTGATCACGGCGCGCCACTTGGCGAAGCGCGCGCCCAGCTCGGCGTATTCGTTCAGGCGGGCGCGCAGGCCGTCGAGGCCCTCGGTCACCGTCTCTCCAGGCGCCCCGGCCAGGGGCTTGGCGCCGCAGTCGACCTTGATGCCCGGATGGATGCCCTGTTCAGTCAGGATGTCCGCCAGACGCCGGCCGTCGAGGGACTCCTGCCGGATGGTCTCATCGAAGAGGATCACGCCGCCGATGAACTCGCCGCCTCCCTCGCTGGTGAACAGCATCTCGCGGTAGTCCCGGCGCAGGTCCTCGGTGTTGGCCACGTCGACGCTTGCCAGGCGCTTGGCGATGGTGGGTGTGCTCTCGTCGGCGGCCAGGATGCCCTTCTTGGGGGACACGAGGTCGAGGGCGATGTCGTTCAGCGTCTTGGTCATGGGGACGATCGGGCTTGGGTTGAATCGTACGGGGGGGACCTGAAAGCGCGGGATGGTAGCATCTGATCGGTGGGGGCGTGTTCCCCTCCCGGCGACCCCGCGCTGCTGCGTGGGATACCATTTAGCCTGGGGACCGCTTCCCAGGCGCGGAACCATGCTCACTCGTTCCCGACTCGCAGCCGACGGGCATCGCCGCGGCGCGATCCACGACCTCCTCGGGGGCATCGTGACCTTCGCCTTTGCGGCCCTGGCGCTGGCCTGGATCGCCGGCCTCGAGCGAGGCCCGGCCGCGCCCGAGCGCGAGCCCGCCGGGGACGCCGCTTCGACCTTCTCGGCCGTCGAGGTGACGGCCCTGCATGAGGACCTCGACCCGGCGCGGGACGGCTGGGAGAGCGAGGTCTTCAGCGAGCGAGCCGGTGCACGCCTGGGAGAGCTGGCGCTGGTCCTGGCCGCTCCCGGCCTCGCGAAGCCCGAGTCCCTGGAGCCGTTCCTCGACCTGGCCTTTCGGTGTTCCGACCTGCGCCCGGACCTCTTGAAGGAGATCTACTCCGAGGGCGGCGTGCACGTCACGCGCGGGATCATCCCGGGAGGGGAGGCGATGATCCTGCTTCATGAGGGCCCGAGCGGACTGGCGACCGCCCTCGAGGACCTCTCGTCTCCCTGGCCTCAGCTCGCCGCGGCACGCGTCAAGCTCAAGATCATCGCCGTCAACCGCGGAGACGGCGACGAGTGGTGGACGACTGTGGCCTTGCGCGCCTCGGCAGCAGACGGCCAGACGAGTGTCCAGCAGAACGGACGCTGGTTCTGCCGCTGGGGCGTGCGGGCCGGCGGCGAGCCGTTCCTGCGGAGCGTGCAGGTCACCGCCTTCGGGGAGGTGCGGCGAACCACGAGCGGCGAGCCCTGGTTCGCCGATTGCACCGAGGCCGTTCTGGGCGGCAATTCCTCCTATCGTGATCAGCTCCTGCCCGGGATCCGCTCCTGGAGCGAGCGTCTCGACCGGGCGACGGGCATCTCGTTCCTGGGCTTTGAGGGCGTCGCGGTGGGTGACGTCGACGGCGACGGCCTGGAGGACCTCTACGTCTGTCAGGTCGGCGGCCTGCCCAACAAGCTCTTCATCCAGCAGCCCGACGGCACGGCCACGGACGAGTCGGCGCGCTCGGGGGCGGACTACATCGACCTGACCCACAGCGCCCTGCTCTGCGATCTAGACGGAGACGGCGACCAGGACCTCGTGGTCGCCACGCACCCGATCACGATCCACTCCAACGACGGCAATGGTCGCTTCACCCTCGAGACCACGTTCGACGCCACGATCGTCTACGCCATGGCGGCGGCGGATCCTGACGGGGACGGCGACCTCGACCTCTACCTGTGCCGCTACAGCGAGGCGCGCGACACCGCGCCCCTTCCCTACCACGACGCGAACAACGGGCCGACCAACCTCTACTTGCGCAACGACGGTGGATTCGAGTTCACCGACGCCACCGAGTCCGTGGGCCTCGACCACAACAACCAGCGCTTCAGCTTCGCCGCCGCCTGGGTTGACTACGACGCGGACGGGGACGTGGACCTCTACGTGGCCAACGACTACGGCCGCAACAACCTCTATCGCAACGACGGCGGGAGGTTCACGGACGTCGCCGGCGCGGCCGGCGTGGAGGACCTCTCGGCCGGCATGTCGGTCGCCTGGTCGGACATGGACATGGACGGGGACCTCGACCTGTACGTGGGGAACATGTTCTCCTCCGCGGGCAATCGCATCGCCTACCAGCGCCGCTTCAAGCAGAGCGCCGATGCGATCACGCGCTCCGAGTTTCAGCGTCATGCGCGCGGCAACTCGCTCTTCGCCAACCGCGGCGATGGGACCTTCGAGGACGTGAGCGAGGAGAGCGGCGTCACCATGGCTCTCTGGTCCTGGGCCTCCAAGTTCGTGGACATCAACAACGACGGCCTCGAGGACATCTACGTCGCCAACGGAATGGTGACCAACGAGGATCCCGGCGACTTGTGAAGCTTCTTCTGGCGACAGGTCGTGTCGCACTCCCCTTCGGATGCGGGGGCTCCGCCCAAGCAGAGCTACCTCGACGGCTGGGCGGCGATGTACCGCCTGATCCGCCAGGGGCGCTCCTGGAGCGGCCGCGAGCGCAACACCTGCTTCTTGAACCTCGGCGAGGGCGAGTTCGCGGACGTCTCGGCCGTCACGGGCCTCGACTATCCCGACGACGGTCGCGCCCTGGCCGTCGTTGACTGGGACCAGGACGGCTCCCTCGACCTCTGGGTGACCAACCGCAGCGGTCCGCGCCTGCGCTTTCTGCACAACCGTTCGGCGCGTTCGGGCACTCTCGGGCACCGTTCGGTGGCTCTTCGCCTGGAGGGACGCAGCGCCAACCGCGACGGGATCGGGGCGCGCGTCGAGGTGCGTCCCGCGGCCTCGAAGCGCATCCTGATGCGGACCGTCCATGCCGGCGACGGTTTTCTGGGCCAGTCGAGCAAGTGGCTGCACTTCGGTCTGGGGAACGAGCGCGGACTGGACGAGGTGCGCGTGATCTGGCCCGGCGGGGCCACAGAAGTCTTCGATGGGGTCGAGGTCGGGGGTCGCTTCCTGCTCGTGCAGGGCTCGGGCGAGGCGCGTGCTCTGCCCTCCGCTCGCGCCGTGGCCCTGGCGGCGGCGGCCTCGCCGCTGCCCGCGCCGTCCTCGGCGCACCGCACAGTGCTTTCGGCGCGCGTCCCCTTGCCGCGCCTCGCCTACCTACGCGTCGATGGCCAGCCGAACTGGTTCCAGACCGGTGAGGGAGGTCGCACACTCGTCCTATTGTGGGCCAGCTGGTGCGCACCCTGCCGGGTGGAGTTGCAGGCGCTCGCCGAGCGAGCGGGCGAGCTCAAGGCGGCGGGCCTGCGCGTCCTGGCCCTCTCCGCTGACAGGCCCGACGAACACGACGCGGCGCTCGAGTTTCTCGATCTGATCGACTGGCCCTTCGAGCGCGGCTGGGCAGAGCCCGAGCTGTTCGACGTGGTGGAGACCATCAGCGAGGAGGTGCTCGATCCGCAGAGCGAGCTCGTCCTGCCGACCAGTCTGCTGGTGGACGAGGCCAATCGCCTGGCGGTCCTCTACCGCGGACCCGTGGACCTCGACGTGTTGCTGGAGGACGCGCGCGGCGAGGAGCGGGACGCCCTGGAGGTGCGCGCGGCGGCGGCTCCCTTTCCCGGACGCTGGATCGCCCAACCCCGCTCCCATGACGTGCTGGGCATCGCCCATCGCCTGCGTGACGCGGGCCACGTCGGCCTGACGGCCGAGTACCTGCGGCGTCTCGGTGTCTCGCGCGGCGCGCGAGGTGCCGAGCGCGAGGAGGCCAGCCTGGGACTGGCGGGCTCCCACATCGTGCTGGGCGATGACCTGGCGTACGAGGGCCGGCACCTCGAGGCGATCGAGTCCTACAAGCATGCCCTGGAGCTCGACGAGGACTCGGCCCTGGCGCGGCGCGGTCTGGGCTGCTCCCTGATGGAGCTCGGACGCCTGGAAGCGGCGGGCGAGCAACTCGAGCGGGCGCTGGCCCTGGATGGCAACGACCACCTCGCACACCACGCCATGGGAATGCTGCACGGCAAGCGTGGGGCAATCGCAAAGGCCGCTCTCGAGTTCGAGCGCGCCGTCGCCCTCGACCCGACCAACGCCGACGCCTGGTATCGCCTGGCCTCGATCCACGGCAGCGAGCGCCGGGACGCCAGCGCCTTGAGCTGCCTGCGGCGCGCACTGTCGGCGGATCCCGAGCACCTCTCCGCCCGGCGCACCCTGGGGATCCTGTTGCACCGCCGCGGGGACGTGCAGGCCGCCCAGCGCGAGTACGCGGTCATTCTGGAGGCCGCTCCCGGCGACGAGGAGACGACCTTTCGCCTCGGCCTGGCCCACATCCACGCCGGGACCCTGGAGGGCGCCAAGCTGCAACTCGAGAGCCTGAAGGCGCTTGGCTCGCCGTTAGCCGGACGCCTCGAGCTCGAGTTGCTTCAGGCTCGCGAGCGCTGACAGCGCGCGCGGTCAGATCAGGGCCAGAACGATATCTCGACCCCGTTCGAGAGGTTGAAGTTCGAGCCGCACGAGCTTCCGTTCGGGTCGCGGTACCAGCCCTGGAAGTAGCGCACGTCGCCCGCTCCCCACTCGCCGAGGGGCGCGAGAGCGGGGCCCCAGTGTGCGCTCCCGCCGGCGTCGGGAACCTGCACGCCCAGGCGCTTGACGCTCCCGCCGGCGCAGCGCAGGCCGTCACCGAAGAGAACGCCCTGGCCTCCATTGACCGCGTTCATGCCGGAGAAGAGCAGCGCCGGCTGGCCGGGGAGGGCATTCGAGAGCAGGAACTGCAGGTCATCGACCAGGGCGTTCTGACTGCCCATGCCCACCAGGAGCGCGCCGGCGCCGGTGGAGTTGGCGCAGCCCTCACCGTTGGTCCCGAAGTTCCCGCAGGGACAGTTGGTGGCGCTGCCGTCTCCAGCGCAGTAGGAGGTGCCCGTAAGGGTGTCGTATTCGATCACGTAGCGTCCCACGGCGCCGTCGGCGACCTGGTAGTCGTTCCACTGGTCGGCCGGCCAGTAGCCGCCGTAGTGCTCGGCTCCGGCGCCGTCGTTGGGCTCGCCCGTGGTCCAGTTGTCGTACAGGAACGGTTCGCCGGTCACCCAGCGCCAGCCGCCGGCGGGTTCGGAGTAGTCGGGGGCGTTCTGGTCCTGGTAGAGGCCGATCCAGGCGTTACCCAGGCTGCCGCCCGAGAGCTGGAAGTAGACCCACAGGTCCTCCGCCTGATCGCTGAGGGTGACCAGGTGACCGGGTACGCCCATGAACGAGGTCGCCGCGGCGTCGTCCCGGGCCTGGGTCCAGCTGGACACGTTGTTGACCACCAGGTAGTGGTGGCCGTTCTGGGTGTTCAGCACGGGCGTGGGACAGGCCGCGATGGTGATGTCGAAGCTCCCCGGACCGGCGGCGCCGCCGGGGAAGGTGCCGACCTGCAGGGTGTAGGTGGTCGAGTTGCTCACGGGCCACTGGATCTCGGACTCGAAGGCCGTCGTGCACGCGGCGTCGTCGTTGCAGGCCAGGGCGCTACCGGGCGCCGGGCAGCCGCAGCCGGGGTAGGCCGCGATCTTCGTGTCGACGGCGGGCGCCAGTCCGCAGGCGCTCAGAGTCGCGCAGCCGTCCGCATCCGCGCTCCAGCAGAACCAGACGTCGTTGTCGATCCCCGAGGTCCCGAAGGCCATGCAGAGGGACTCGCTTTGGCCCTCGGTGCCCGTGGTCGCGCTGGTCACGTCGAAGGTGAACAGGCCCTGGCCTGCGATCGGAACGGGCGCGACGCAGTCATCGCTGCCTCCGGTCCAGGAGCCGCCGGAGGGCTGCGCGGCTATCAGTGGCGCACCCGGCTTGCCGAGCTGTGCCGTGGCCTGGGAGACGAGCAGGAGTGAGACGACGACCGCGAGGATGGAGCGCATGCTGTCAATCCGTGGCTGGGGCAGGAGGGCGGGGAGGGTGGCGGATCCGCCACCGGCCTCCATGAGACCATCAAACCTCCCCATCTGCCACGTGGGGCCTCCATGGGGTCTCCGCGGTGTGCCGGCGCCGGGAGGGATGGTCGATCCGGGCTGTAGCGCTCGCCGCGGGCGACACGGATTCCTCCTTCGCGCGAGCGGAGAAACGCACTCGCTACATGTGCGATACGACCGAGGCTCCCACGGCGAAGAACACGAAGAACAGGCCCAAGCAGATCCCGATCAGATTCAGGGCGAGGCCGATGATGCCGCACAGCTTGCCCGCCTGGGTTAGGCCGCGTCCCTCGGGGTCCATCAGGCCAGCGTCCATCTGCTTGAGGTCCGCGTTGCCCATCACCCAGGCGGCGATCCCGAACACGAAGCAGACATATAAGCTCAGGATTCCGAGCACGAGGATGACGACGCCGCGATGGGGAGTGAGTTGGGTGGAGTTCATGGAGGAGTCGGAGTGGGCGGGTGATGGGGCGAGCCAGGCCTCCCTGGCGGCATCCTATTACAGCCCGCGACGGAGCGCACCAGGCGTCGCCTGGCCGAGGCGGGATCAGCTCCTACGTGCTTTCGGGGACTCTATTCGATGCTCTCTTCCAGGTGGCAAGCGCTGCGGTGTTCGCGCGCCGCGTCCCCGCCGGCGCCGGCGTCGAGGGTGGGGACGCGGATCTCGCAGGCGTCGCCCACCACGCGTTCGCGCTCCGGGCAGCGGGGGTGGAACGGGCAGCCGCTTGGCGGGTCGAGGGGCGAGGGCACGTCACCGGTGAGAACGATGCGGCGGCGAGCGAGCTCGCGCTCCGGGTCCGCCACGGGCACGGCCGAGAGCAGCGCGCGTGTGTAGGGATGGCGCGGGGCGCCGAAGATGCGCTCGCGCTCGGCGACCTCCACGACGCGGCCGAGGTACATGACCGCCACGCGCTCGCAGAGGTGGCGCACGACCGCCAGATCGTGGGCGATGAAGAGGTAGGCGAGGCCGAAGCGCTCGCGCAACTGCTCGAGCAGGTTGATGATCTGGGCCTGGATCGAGACGTCCAGAGCGCTCACCGGTTCGTCGCAGATCAAGAGTTCCGGCTCGAGGGCCAGGGCGCGCGCGATGCCGATGCGCTGGCGCTGCCCGCCGGAGAACTCGTGCGGGTAGCGGGCGATGTGGCGCGGGTTGAGGCCCACAGCCTCCAGCAGGGCCATCGCGCGCAGCTTGCGATCGCGCCCGCGCGCGATCCCGTGGATCGCCAGGGGCTCTGCCAGGATCGAGGCCACGGTCTGGCGCGGGTCGAGGGACGCGTAGGGATCCTGGAAGATCATCTGCACGCGCCGGCGGTGGGGGAGCCAGGCGCGGCGACCGAGACCGCAGAGCTCGACGCCGTCCAGCTGCACCGAGCCGGCCGTGGCGCGTTGCAGCCCGACGATGGCGCGCGCGGTCGTGGACTTGCCGCAGCCCGACTCACCGACTAGCCCCAGGCTCTCTCCGCGCTCGAGGTCGAAGGACACGCCGTCCACGGCTCGCAGCCAGCGCGCCGGTCGGCCGAGCAGCCCGCGGCGCCCGACGGGAAAGTGCACCGCCAGGTCGCGCACGCGCAGCAGGGGGGGATTCACGGCGTCCCCTCCGGCGTGGCGTGCCGCCCGAGCAGAACGGCCGACTCGAGGCAGGCCGAGTGGCGCGGTCCCGCAGCACGCGGGTCCGCGATCCCCTCCAGGGGCGGAGTCGCCGTACCGCAGACCTCGCCCGACAGAGGACAGCGGGGCTCGAAGGCACAGCCGGGTGGCAACTCGACCAGGTCAGGGGGCTGGCCGGGGATCGAGGCCAGCGGTTCGCTCGAATCGTCCTCGAAGGAGGGGATGCTCGCGAGCAGGCCCTCGGTGTAGGGGTGCAGGGGACGGGCGAAGAGCGAGGATGTGTCGGCGGACTCCACGAGACGCCCGGCATACATGACGTGCACGCGGTCCGCCATGCCCGCGACCACCCCGAGGTCGTGGGTGATGAGCACGATCGCGGTCCCGTGACGCTCTTGCAGGTCGGCCAGCAGCTCGAGGATCTGGGCCTGGATCGTGACATCGAGGGCCGTCGTCGGCTCGTCGGCGATCAACACTTGCGGCTGGCATAGCAAGGCCATGGCGATCATCACGCGCTGGCGCATGCCGCCCGAGAGCTCGTGCGGCCAGGAGTCCAGGCGCGCCTCCGGATCAGGGATGCCCACGTCCCCCAGGCCCCGGGCGCACAGATCGCGCGCCTCGCGGTGCGAAAGGCCGCGATGCTGCTCGAGCACCTCGGTCAGCTGGCGCCCGACCGTCAACAGCGGATTCAGGGACGTCATCGGGTCCTGGAAGATCATCGCGATCCGGTTGCCGCGAATGCGTCGCAGCTCCTCGGGGCTCAGCGCCAGCAGATCGCGCCCGCCGAAGTGCACCGAGCCCGACTCGATCACCCCCGGCGGCATGGGGACCAGGCCCAGGAGCGCCAGGTTCGTGACCGACTTGCCCGAACCCGACTCGCCCACCAGGCCCAGACACTCGCCCTGTTCGAGATCGAAGGAGACCCCGTCCACGGCCCGCACGCTGCCGTGTGGAGTGTCGAAGCGCACCGCCAGGTCGCGCACGCTGAGCAGGGGCTCGGCCACGGTTCAGTCCCTCCCTCTCAACTTGGGGTCGAGAGCGTCGCGCAGGCCGTCGCCGAGCACGTTCAATGCCAGCAAGGTGGAAGCCATGGCGAAGGCGGGGAAGACCACCAGCCACCAGTAGACGCGCACCGGGTTCACCATCTCGCTGCCGTCCACCGCCAGCAGGCCCCAGCTGACCTTGGGGGGCTCGATCCCCAGGCCCAGGAAGGTCAGGAAGGCCTCGAAGAGCATCACGGCCGGGATCGTCAGGGTCAGGTAGACGATCACGATCGAGAGCACGTTGGGCACGAGGTGCACGAACAGGATGCGCGCGGTCGAGGCGCCGACCACGCGCGCGGCGTCCACGAACTCGGTGTTGCGCAGGGAGAGCACCTGGCCGCGGACAACGCGCGCCATCGTCAGCCAGTAGATGGCGCCGATGACCACGAAGAAGACCACCTCGCGGTCGATGCCGAAGCGGTCCTCGAGTTCGGTGCGGTACTCGTTCACGAGGGTGATCAGGAAGATCACCAGGAAGATGAAGGGGATCGAATAGAGGACATCGACCACGCGCATCATGAGGTTGTCCACGCGCCCGCCGATCAGACCCGCGAAGGCGCCGTAGGTGACGCCGATCATGAGGCTGCAGAGGGTGGCGGCCAGGGCCACCAGGATGGACATGCGGCTGCCCCAGACGATGCGCGAGAGGAGGTCGCGGCCCTTGCCGTCGACGCCGAGCCAGTGGCCGGTCTGCCAGTCTCCGAAGATCGCGCAGCGCGCGTCCACCAGCAGCTCGTCGGCTGCCGAGAGGTCCCAGTAGTCGGGCTCGAAGCCGTGGCTTCCCCACACGCTCCAGGGCGCCACGGGCGGCTGGGGCTCGAGCTGCAGGTCGAGGGTCACCGGTGAGGGCAGGGGGAGCACGGGCGCGAGCAAGGAAGTGGCCGCGACGACGGCCAGGAAGAGCAGGCTCGACCACGCCGCGCGATTGCGGCGCAAGCGCCGCAGGGCGTCCTGCCACAGGCTCTCGCCGCGCGTCATGCCGGCCTCGGCAAGCAAGCGCTCGAAGTCCCCGCGCCCCAGATCCCAGCCGCTCTTCGACACGGGCTAGCTCTCCTCCAGATTGATGCGCGGGTCGAGCAGCGTGTAGGCGAAGTCGACCGCGGTGTTGAGGGTGTAGACCAGAACCGTGTAGAGGATGGTCACGCCCATGGCGAGGGTGTAGTCCCGGTTGAGCGCGCTGTTCACGAAGTGCGAGCCCGTGCCGGGGATGGCGAAGATGCGCTCGATCACCAGGCTCCCGGTCAGGATGCCGGCGGTGGCTGGACCGAGGTAGCTCACGACCGGCAGCACCCCGCCCTTGATGGCGTGACGCAAGAGCACCGTGCGCGGCGGCAGGCCCTTGGCGTGGGCCGTGCGGATGTAGTCCTGGGAGAGCACCTCCAGCATCCCCGTGCGCGTCAGGCGCGCGATGTAGGCGGCGAAGGGACCGCCGAGGGCGAAGCCGGGCAGGACCAGGTGGCGCCAGGTGCCGTAGCCCGCAACGGGAAAGAGCGGTACCAGGAACACGAACAGGATCACCAGGAACCCGGCGATGGTGAAGTTGGGGACCGCAATGCCGGCCGTGGCCACCAGGCGTAGGCCGACATCCACGCGCGTCCCGCGCCACAAGGCCGACGCCACGCCCACCGAGAGCCCCAGCAACAGGGCCCACAGCAAGGCGATCACCCCCAGGGAGACGGAGATCGGCAGGGACTGGCCGATGATGTCGTTGACCGTGAAGTCGCGGTACTTGAAGGACGGTCCGAAGTCGCCCACGAGCACGCCTCCGAAGGGGCGCGTTCCGTCACCGCCGAGGAACTCGGCGCCTTGCTCGTCGAGGTTGAAGGGCCCGATGTAGTGCAGGTACTGCTTGAACGGATGCCAGTCGAGGTGATAGCGGGCCTTGATGTTGCGCTCGATGGACTCGTGCAGGGCGCGGTCGTTGTCGAAGGGGCCGCCGCGCACCGCGCGCATCAAGAAGAAGGACACGGTGATGACCACCCAGAGGGTGATCGTGAACCACAGCAGGCGTCGCAGGAGGAAGCGGATCACTGGGCGCGCTCTCTCTGCTGCACGGGGGAGTAACGCCCCTCGCTCGGCCCGCGCGCGGGCACCTCGCGCCACTCGGCGGGCTGGGCCGCGCGCTTCGCCGCCAGCTCCTCGTCATCCATCCAGTACCAGTGCTTGGGGAAGTGATCGTCGATCACGTTCTCGTGAAAACCGCCCAGGCGCGGGTTGACGAGGTTGCGCGTGACGTAGAAGTAGATCGGGAGGATCGGCAGCTCGTCCATCAGGATCGCCTCCGCCTCGACGAACAGCTCCATGCGGCGCGCCGGATCCGACTCGAGGGCCGCGGCGGCGATCAGCTCGTCGTAGCGCAGGTTCCCCCAGCCCGTGCGGTTGTTCTCGCCGTCGGTGACGAACATGTCCAGGAAGGTGTTGGGGTCGGCGTAGTCGCCGATCCAGGCCGAGCGCGAGACGTCGAAGGTGCGCGTCTTCTGCGTGTCGAGGTAGACCTTCCACTCCTGGTTGAGCAGCTTGACGTTCAGGCCCAACCGCTTCTTCCAGCCGTCGGCGATCACCTCCGCCACGTCCTTGTGGGTCTCGTCGGTGTTGTAGTGGATCTCGATCGTGGGCAATGTGGCTCCGCCGGGGCCGAAGCCCGCCTCCGCCAGCAGCTCGCGCGCGCGGTCCACGTCCTGCGCGAAGCCCGCGTCGGAGGCTTGCGGCCCGGCGGCCATGCCGCGCGCGGCCTGCGAGGCCATCTCGACTTTGCGGTAGCCCGGCAGGCCGGGAGGCGTGAAGGCCCAGGCCGGCTCCTCGCCGGCCTTCGTGATGCTGAGGCAGATCGCGCGGCGCTCGATGGTCAGGGCCAGAGCCTTGCGCACGCGCGGGTCGTCAAAGGGTGGGCGCTCGACGTTGACCCGGTAGAAGTACGAGCCGAGGTAGGGCGCCGGGTTGAAGTCCTCGCGCGGCAACAGGCGCGGGATGATGCTCGTGATCGGCCGGTCGATCCAGTCCACCTCGCCGGTCAGGTAGAGGTTGATGCTCGTGCCCAGGTGGTCGATGGCCAGGGCGTCCATGGTCTCGATGGCCACATTCTCGGCGTCCCAGTAGTCGGGGTTCTTGACCATCCGGATGCGGTCGTTCACGCGCCGGAACTCGACCGTGTAGGGCCCGTTGGTGACGATGTTCTCCGGCCGCATCCAGCGCAGCTCCCAGGAGCCGGGCCAGCGCGCGCGCGCTTCCTCGAGGTTGCGGCGGTTGACCGGGAAGAGCGGGTAGAAGGCGACCAGTTGCAGGAAGTAGGGCGTCGGCGAGGCCAGGCGCACCTCGAGGGTCTGGGCGTCGAGGGCGCGGATGCCCACGCGCTCGGAGAAGACTCTCTCGGCGCGGAAGTCGGCGCCGGGAATCAGGTCGCCGTGCTCGAGGGCGCCGGCGAGCGCGCCGGGCGAGGCCTCCAGTTCGATCAACCAGCCCTCGCCGTAGGCGTCCCGGGCCAGGGTGGAGGCCGCGGCGGGCAGGCTGGCGTTGACGGCGATCACGCGACCGCCCAGCGATAGACGCAGGGGCGCGCCACCGAGGGTCGCGATCGTGGCTCCCCCGGCGAGCTCGTCCCCCTCGCGCACCGTCACGACGACCTGCCGCTCCCGATCCCCGTCAGTGAGGAGATACCCCGAGCAGCCGATGCGCAGGCGGCCGCCGTCGCGCTCCTCGACCCAAAGGTTCTGGTCCCACTCGCCCTGATAGGCGAAGTCGTCCACCAGGTGCGTGTACTCCCGCGCGCCGGCCACGTACCACAGCTGATAGGCGTACTCCGCTGCCGTCAGGGGGTTCAGGAAGCGCTCCCAACTGAAGACGAAGTCGTGGGCCGTGAGCGGGTCTCCGTTGCTCCAACGAGCGCCCTCGCGGATATGGAAGGTGTAGACCGTCCGGTCCTCGCTCAGGCTCCAGCGATCAGCTGCGCCAGGCAGCGCCTCGATGGTCGAGGGGTGCTTGACGCACAGGCCCTCGAAGAGGGCGCGGATGATGCGTCCTTCAGGCACGCCGCTGACGGTCGCGGGGTCGAGGGTCGTGACCTCGGTGCCGTTGTTGAAGGTGAAGTCGGCGCGCTCCAGCCGCGCACCGCCGGCCATCGACAGGGCGCCGGCGAGCAGGCCCCCGAGCAGGGTCACAGCCGCCAGCCGCGGTGCCCTGTGGGAGGCGGAAGAGCGCGTCATGTGGGCAAGCTATCGAGCGCCCCCGATCACCGCAAGTCCGTTCAAGGTAATGGCTTGCGAGCTTGACTGGGCCGCCTTCGGTCGCTACCCTGCGGCGCGCTTCGACGGTTGGGAGTGCATCGGCGGCGAGGGCTCGCGCCGGGTGCTCCTCGCCGCTCCCACCCCGCACTCCCTCCGGCGTAGGCCGCGCCGAACTCCACGGTCCTCCCAGCATGCACCGCAAGGCAGCGCGTCTTCGCCCGTTCTCCGTTCTGTCCGTCTCCCTCACCGCTCTCTGGGCTTGCGGAGGAGGCGGCGACGGCACCGCTGCGAGCGCTCCCGCCCAGCCCAACGCGGTGCGGGCGGAGGCGGAGATGAGCGAGCCGGTCGTGAGCGAGCCGACCGTGAGCGAGCCTGAGGCGACCAAACCCGTCATGAATGCCTCCGACGAGGTCGCGACGGCCGGGCCGGGCGCCGCGCCCCTGGACGTGTTCCACCCCGAGCGCGACACGCCGGCGACACCTCTCTACGGCGGCCGGGTGATCGTGCACCTCGCCAGCCTGCCCGAGAGTATCTGCTACCCCGTCGAGAACTCCGCCGTCACGCGCCGGCTGCTCTACGAGGTGCACGAGACGCTCCTGACGCAGGACTGGGAGTGGCACGACTACCGCCCGAGCATGTCGAAGGAACTCGTCACCGAGGACCTCGTGGTGATCTCCGATGAGGCGCGCGAGCGCTACGCCGACACTCCCGGCAGCCTCGAGGTCAGCGTCAAGCGCCAGGGCGAGATCGCCGAGGGGCAGTCGGCCCAGAAGCTCGTGCGGGCCTTATACGGGGCCGTGGAGGACGCCGGTGACGGCTGGCGCGTGACACCCACCTCGCGCGGCAGCGCCCTCGCTGAGAGCGTCACCCTGCCCAAGGCGGACGTGGCACGGATCGAGCGCGGGGCCGTGTTCACCTTCACCCTGCGGGACGACGTCCTCTGGCATCCCTCGCTGGTCTTCGCCGAGGAGCATCCGGAGGCCGCGGCGCGCCTCGCCGGTCACACGGTGGATGCGGCGGATGTGGTCTTCTCCTGGCAGATCTACTCCAACCCCATCGTCGACTGCGACGAGAAGCGCTTCCAGTTCGAGAAGATCACGCGCGGGGAGGCGGTCGATGAGCACACCGTGCGCTTCTTCTACGAGGAGCAGTACGCCTTTGCTTTGCACACGCTCGGGCTCTCCCTGACGATCCTTCCGAGGCACGTCTACGACCTCGCCGACCCCGACAACCCCGATCACCGGGAGAGCTTCACCGGCGAGGAGCAGGGCAAGCACATCAACGAGAACCCGCACAACCAGCTCTGGGTGGGCACGGGTCCCTACCGCGTCACCGAGTGGACCCAGCAGTACGTACAGGCCGAGCGTTTTACCGGCGAGGACGGGAAGTGCGCCTACTTCGATCGTGACCAGGCGGGTTTCGTGGACGTCATTCGCTGGCGCTACATCGACGACGACGAGACCTCGATGAACGCCCTGTTGAACGGCGAGCTGGACTTCTTCGAGCGCATCAAGCCCGCCGACTACTTCGGTGAGCGCACCGAGAGCGAGGACTTCAAGCAGGACTACTGCAAGGGCTACAAGTACCTCGGGATCTACGGCTACACGGGCTGGAATCTGTTTCAGCCTCAGCTCAAGGACCTGAGCGTGCGCAAGGCCATCGCCATGGCGATGGACTACGAGGCCTATCGCCTGTCCAACTACAAGGGCCTCGCGCGGCGCGTCACCGGGCCCTTTCCCTACAACTCCGCCGCCTACGACCACTCGGTCGAGCCCTTGCCCCACGACCCCGACGCCGCCATCGATCTGCTCGAGGAGGCCGAGTGGTACGACCGTGACGGGGACGGGATCCGCGACAAGGATGGCGTGGCGCTCGAGATCGACTTCCTGATGCCCTCGGGCAACGACGCCTCGAAGAACTTCGGGCTCAAGCTGCAGGAAGCGCTGGGAGAGATCGAGATCAAGCTCAACATCGTGCAGATGGAGTGGGCGACCTTCCTCGAGAAGCTGAAGTCGCGCCAGTTCGACGCCTGCAACCTGGCCTGGGTGCCCGAGCTCGAGAGCGACCCCGAGCAGCTCTGGCACTCGAAGTGGGGGGCCTATGAGATGCGCGGCTCGAACAACTCGGGCGTGATGGACCCCGTGCTCGACGAGCTGATCGCGAGGGGCCAGCGCGAGCTGGACTTCGACGCGCGGCAGGAGATCTGGCGGGAGATGCACCGCCACCTCTACCACGAGGTGCAGCCCTACCTGTTCATGTACAACGTCCCCCAGAAGTTCGCCCTCCACCAGCGCTTCCGCGGCTTCCAGGCCGTGGCCATCGATCCGGGCTACATGATCCGGCGCTGGCACCTGTGGCGCGAAGGTGAGGCAGGCGCGCGAGCGACCCTGGACGGCTAGGCCGCTCCCTTCCCCAGCTCCCGCGACATCGCCGCGCAGGCAGGTCCTGCCGCGACCTCACCTTGCTGAACTTCATCCTCCGCCGACTGCTGTTGATGATCCCCACGACCCTGGGGGTCGCGGCGGTGGTGTTCGCCATCTACCACCTGGCGCCCGGGGATCCGGCGACGGTCATGATGGGCATGGGCTCGGGCGGGCAGATGGGGACCGACTCGGACTCCGAGTCCAAGATTCAGGCCTTCCGCATCAAGCACGGCCTGGACCGCCACCCGCTGGTCCAGTTCCTCGACTACATCGGGCCGGTCAACCTCTCGCGCGACGGGCACGGGATGTTCTCCTCGCCCTACGGGGAGCGCAAGATCGAGGAGGTCGCGCTAGACAGCGGTGCGCTCGTGCGCGAGGGCAAGCCGCTCGCGATCGCTCACCTGCCCCGCACGAGCGAGGAGCAACGCGCTCGCATCGATGACCTGCGCGACCGCCTGCTCGACGACGGGCTGGGCGAGCCGGCCTGGTCGCAAGCCGCCGCGGACCTGGCCCAGCTCGAGGTGCAGAGCGCGCTGCCGGCCCTCATGACGGCGCTCCACCAGCTGCGCCTCGAGACGGACACGCGCGCCCCGACCGTGGCGCGCGTCTCGAAGGCCCTGGTGCAGTTGACGGGCGTTCCCGGCACGGCGCATCCCGAGCGCGTCGAGCGCCTGGGCAGCGGCGCGCTCATCCGTGAGTGGTTCCGCTGGTACTACGAGGAGGGCGGCGGAGACCGGGTCTCCAACACCGGGGAGCGCCCCTGGGGAGGGCTGTTGTGCCTGGACCTGGGCAACGAGATGCAGGCCAAGACCTCGGTCGCCGAAGAACTCGGCCGCCGTCTGGCGGTGACCGTACCCCTATCGCTGATCTCCGTCCTGTTGAGCTACCTGATCGCCCTGCCCATGGGCATCTTCTCCGTCCGTCGCCAGGGTACCCGGGCGGACGGTGCCCTGACGGTGACGCTCTTCGTCCTCTACTCGATCCCCACCTTCTGGGCCGGTCTGATGCTGATCCTGATCTTCGGCAAGACGGGCCTGGACTGGCTGCCGGTGCTCGGACTGCACGACAAGGACGCGGACTCCCTCTCGAGTGGCGCCTGGCTCTGGGACCTCGCCAAGCACACCGTCCTGCCGATCCTGACCCTGACCTACGGGAGCCTGGCCTACCTCTCGCGCCAGATGCGCGCGGGCATGCTAGAGGTCATCCGCCAGGACTACATCCGCACGGCGCGCGCAAAGGGACTGTCGGAGCGCGTCATCATCTACAAGCACGCCCTGCGCAACTCGATGATCCCGGTGCTGACTCTGCTGGCCTCGATCCTCCCGATCCTGATCGGCGGCTCGATCATCGTCGAGAAGGTCTTCGACATCCCCGGTATGGGCAAGTACGCCTTCGAGGGGCTCTTGCGCCGCGACTTCTACATCGTGATGGCCACCACGATCTTCGTCGGGATCATGACCCAGGTCGGCATCCTGCTGTCGGACATCACCTACTCCCTGGTCGATCCACGGATCCGTCATGACTGATCCGGCGCAGGATCTGACCGCCGAGGGAGTGCAGGACTCTGCGGAGTTGCAGGCGACGGTCTACTCGAAGGACTACTGGGATCTGGTCTTCGAGCAGCTCGGGAAGCGGTTTCTGTTCAAGCTGGGCATGGCCGTGCTCGCGCTGCTCTACGGGGCCGCCATCTACGCGCCCTTTCTGGCCAACGACCGGCCGCTCGTGATCGAGGCCGTGGA
>DASCMO010000084.1:0-16103 GCA_036010965.1 Planctomycetota bacterium
GTGGACACGAGCCTGGGGTGGCGTGAGGTCTTCGTGCCCATGGCGACCACCGAGGGCGCGATGGTGGCGGCCTATTCGCGCGGGATGGCGATCCTGAAGCGCGCGGGCGGCGCTCGCGCGCGCCAGACGCGGGAGGGACTGACCCAGAATCCGATCCTGGTCTTCCCCGACGCGCGCCGGGCCGAAGAAGCGGCCTGCACGATCCGCGCTCGCCTGGAGCCGATGCAGGCCATCACCGCCGCGACCACCGGGCACGGCAGACTGGAGTCCCTGGCGGCCGAGGTCCTCGGGCGGCGGGTGATCTTGCGCCTGCTCTTTACCACCGGCGACGCGATCGGGATCAACATGGCCTCGCGCGCGACCGACCTATGCCTGGCCGAGCTCGCCCGCGAGACCGGCGCCGAGGCGCACTACGTCCACGGTCAGGACGTCGAGAAGCGCGCCAATGCGCGGGCTCTGATCGAGGGTCGCGGACGCAGCGTCGTGTGCGACGCGACCGTGCCGCGCGCCCTTCTGGCCGAGTCCGCGCGCACCACGCCCGAGGACCTGGTGGCGATTCAGCAGAGCTACACCGTGGGCTTCGCCCAGCTCGGCACGCAGAACTGGACCATCCAGGCGGCCAACGGTCTGGCCGCGGTGATGCTGGCCTGCGGACAGGACGTGGCCTACGTGACCGAGTGCGCCACGGGCCAGCTCGACTTTCATGTGACTGAGAGCGGCGACCTCTACCTCTCCGTCTGGCTCCCCTCGCTGCTCGTCGGAACGGTCGGCGGCGGCACGGGACAGGGTACGGCGGCCGAGTGCCTGGATGTGCTCGGCTGTCGCGGCGAGGGAAAGGCGCGACATCTGGCCGAGTTGCTGGGAGCGATCGTGTTGGCCGGAGACCTGTCCCTGATGGCGGCCTTCTGCACCCACGAGTTCTCGTCCGCCCACGAGCGCCTGGGCAGGAACCGGCCTCCCGCGCCGGATTCGGAGGGGACGCCGTGAGCGGCAGGCGGCGAGCACGGCGCGCCACGCCGGAGGCACCCTCGGGGGGCGAAGCTCTCTCCGAGGCCCTCGCCCGCGAGGCGCCGGCGCGCCCCGAGGCCTGGACCCGCGCCGCCCTAGTTGTCTTCGCGCTCTTCGCCCTCGCCCTCGCCTACCTGGGCCTGCGCCCTGGCGGCGTCGGTCCGCTCGTGATCTACATGGAGGGGCGGCTGGCCCTGGCCCTGCTCGCCCTCGCGATCCTCGCCTGGGGCGTCGTCGTCGCCTTCCGCCGGCGCCCGCTGCTCCAGCCCGGCCGTGCCCGCGCCCTGTTCGCCCTGTCCCTGGTGATCGGCGTCGCGAACTATCCCTTTCCTTATCCGTCCTCCCACGAGCATCAACCCAGCGCCGTGCAGTTTCGCCTGCCGGTCGAGGGCGAGTGGGTCGTCGTCTGGGGTGGCGATCGCAAGGCCACCAACCGTCTCGCGGCGTTCCTTCCCGACCGCCGCTGGGGCCTGCACCTGGTCGTCGAGCGCGAGGGAGCCACGGGCGAGGGCGCGGGGATCGCGGCCTCTGACTATCACGCCTTCGGGCGCGAGGTCCTGGCGCCCGCGGCCGGGCGCGTGGTCGCCGTCCACGATGGTGAGCCGGATCATCCGCCGCGCCGCCGGGGTGGCGGGGCGCCGCTCGGCAACCACCTCGTGCTCGAGGTGGCGCCGAGCGAATTCTGTTTTCTCACGAATCTCCAGCAGGGTTCCATCCTCGTGGCTGTCGGTGACGAGCTCGTACCCGGCGATGCCCTGGCCCGCGTCGGGAGCTCGGGGAGCATGGTCATGACGCCTCAACCGCATGTCGCGCTTCACCTCCAGGACACTTCCGTGCCCCTGCGCGGCGAGGCCGTTCCCTGGACCTTCTCGGAGTACGCCTCGGATGGGCGGCGCGTCGAGCGCGGTCAGCCCGCCGGCGGGCTCGGGGCGGCGGGCGAGCTGCAGGGAGATCGAGTGCGACACCTGGGGGCAGAATAAGGGCGTCGGCAGGGTCGGGGAGGGAATCTGCGGGCTCGCCGGCAGTGGTGCCTTGACGGTCGTGGGCCGCTCTGTAGTCTATCTCGCCTCCAACCCCAGTCCTTTCATGGCAGGAGGCGGGGAAACGAGGTTTGCTCATGGGCGGAATTCGCCGGGCGTCACGCCCGCGTCTCGGCCCGATTCGTCACCTTCACAGGCCCTCGCCGTACACCGATTCCCGGCCCCTGATCCGCCTCTGACCACCGAATCCGATGTCCCCTCAAGCCACCAGTGAGCGCCCCCGAGCCGGGCACAAGGCCAGCCCCTCGGCCCACCGCAACATCGGCATCATGGCCCACATCGATGCCGGCAAAACGACCGTTACCGAACGGATCCTGTTCCTGACCGAGAAGATCCACCGCACCGGCGAGGTCCACGACGGCGAGGCGACCATGGACTTCCTGGAGGAGGAGCAGCGCCGCGGGATCACTATCCAGTCGGCCGCTACCAGTTGCGAGTGGCGGAATCACTCGATCAACATCATCGACACGCCCGGCCACGTGGACTTCACGGCCGAGGTCGAACGCTCTCTGCGCGTTCTGGACGGAGCCGTCGCGGTGTTCGACGCCGTCAGCGGCGTCGAGGCGCAGTCCGAGACGGTCTGGCGCCAGGCGGATCGCTATGGCGTGCCCCGCATCTGTTTCATCAACAAGATGGACCGCGTCGGTGCGGATTTTTCAGCGGCGGTCGATTCGATCAGAGAGCGCCTCGGCGCCCGGCCCGTGCCGATCCAGATGCCGGTCGGCGCGGAGCGGGACTTCTCCGCGGTCATCGATCTTGTGCGGATGAAGATGTTCAAGTTTGACGATGAGGTGGACGGAGGCATGCGGGAATTGGAAGAGATTCCCGAGGACCTGGTCGAGGATGCCATGTTGCAGCGCCACGAGATGCTTGAGGCCGCCGCGGAGTTCGACGAGGAGCTCCTCGACCTCTTCGTTGAGGACGAGGAGATCTCGGCCGAACTGGCACTCTCCGCCCTGCGCGCCGGCACCCTGGCGATGGAGATCACGCCCGTCCTCGTGGGCTCGGCCCTCAAGCACAAGGGCGTGCGCTACGTGCTCGACGCCACGATCGAGCTCCTGCCCAGCCCCCAGGACATCGCGGCCGTGGTGGGCAAGGATCCCGCCTCCGGCGACGAGATCTCGCGCGATGCGCTCGGATCGGAACCGTTGGCGGCGATGGCCTTCAAGACCATCGCCGAGCAGACCGGAGACCTGACTTTCGTGCGCGTCTACTCGGGAATCCTCGAGAAGGGGATGAAGGTCCTGAACCCGCGTCTCGGTCGCATGGAACGCATCGGCCGCATCGTTCGGATCCATGCCAACAAGCGCGAGCAGGTCGATTCGATCCCCGCCGGGGAGATCGCCGCTGTCGTCGGGCTCAAGCAGACCATCACCGGTGACACCCTCTGTGATCCCGATGCACCGATCGCTCTGAACGAGATAGTGTTCCCCGACACCGTGATCTCAATGGCCATCGAGCCGGCCACGAACCAGGACCGCGACAAGCTGAGCGAGAGCATCGGGCGGCTGATGCGCGAGGACCCCACCTTCCGCTCGCAGAAGAACGAGCAGACCGGCCAGCTGATCATCTCCGGCATGGGGGAGTTGCACCTCGAGGTGCTGATCAACCGTATCCAGAAGGAGTTCAAGGTCGGTGTTCAGACCGGCAGGCCGAAGGTCGCGTACAAGCAACGCCTGGCTCGGCCCGTGGACACGGAAGCGCGCTATATCCGACAGTCGGGCGGCCGTGGGCAGTACGCAGTTGTCAACGTGCGTCTGGAGACCGCCCAGACCGAGGACGGCGGGATGGAGTTCGTGGACGAGATCAAGGGCGGCAACGTCCCGCGGGAGTACATCAAGAACGTCGGCCAGGGTCTGCAGGAGGTGTTCGACGCGGGCGGGAGGACCGGGCACCGCTTCGTGAACGTGCGCGCCAGCCTCTATGACGGCAAGGCGCACGATGTCGACTCCAGCGAACTCGCCTTCCATAACGCGGGGATGCTGGCTTTCCGGCAGGCCATGGAGAACAACGTAGTCCTGCTCGAGCCGATCATGAAGGTCGAGGTGCGCGTGCCCGAGGACTACCTGGGCACCGTGGTGGGGGACCTGAACTCAAGGCGTGGTGAGGTCAGCGAGGTGGACTCGCTCGGCGACCTGCGCATCGTGCGGGCCCTCGTTCCGATCGCCGAGATGTTTCAGTACTCCTCGGCGCTGCGTGGCGCCACACAGGGGCGCGGCTCGTACTCGATGGAGTACCACGAGTACAAGGACTTGCCGAAGAGCCTGGCCGAGAAGGCCTTCGAGGAAGCCTGATCCCAGCCCCCGCCACCGGTTTCCCCGCTCCTCCTCTGGGTGCGAGGCTGCTACTATCCCTTCATGACCAGTACCGCTCGCAGGCGGTGGTCCCGGGAACTCGACATCGAGATCGATGGGATCGCCTTCGGGACCGAGGGTCCGGCGCTCGTTCACGGCTACGACCCCCCGGCGGGGGGGATGTGGGTCGACGACGTCATCCCGGGCAAGCTCGGGGCGCTCGATCGCCACTCGGGTGAGACGCTCTGGTTCTCTCCCTGCGAGGTCGGCTACGGCCGGGGCTTCGCCACCGGTTTCGGCGGAGCCGAGGAGGTGATCGTCCTGGGTCCAAGCCAGCAGGGGCACCGCATCGTGCGCATGGAGCGCGAGACCGGAAAGCTGCTTGGCGTCGAGGGCATCGGCGAGTTCGACGAGGCGCTCGTGTTCGAGGACCTCTGCCTGTGCGCCAGCGCGCGGCGCGTGTTCGCCATCACGACCTCGATGATGTCCGAGGCCTGGGTCTACCAGCCGGAGAAGGAGCGCATCCACCACATCGCACGCTGCGGCGATCGCGTCCTGGTGGACTACAGCAACCTGGAGACGCGCTGCCACGGCGTGATGGCCCTGGACGTGACGACGGGAGAACCGGTGGCCTCGCTCGTGCCCTGCCGCCTCCCCGAGATCCATGGCATCGCCGCCAGCGACGACGAGGCCGTGATCCTGACCGCCGATCTTCAGGCCGCCTTGCCGCCGAAACTTGCGGGTCGCTTTCTGGTGGACCTCGGCGAGCGAGAAGAAGATGGAGAGGTCGCCGCGGACACGCTCTCCATGCTGGGCCTCTCGGCTCAGGCCGCGGATGACGAGGCGGGCGCGTGGTACGAGATTCTGTCCACGGCTCCCGTCGAATCCGTCCCGGAGGTGAGCATCACCTCCGACAGCGGCAAGCTCTACGTCGTGCAGGGAGCGATGCTGGAGGCGCGTGACATCCTGACCGGGCGCGCCCTGGGCCAGTGGGCCATTCCGGGCCTCGACGAGCAGGTCGCCTGGCAGGTCTGCTGCGGCGCCGGCCTCCTCGCGGAGGAGAAACGGGTCTCGGTCTTCGAGTTACCCGCCTGAGGGCCGACCAGCCGTGTGACCGCACCGGCTTCGCTCATCCCGAATGGCTGCGTTCCACCAGATCCTGTTCCAGGCCTCGCGCCCCTTGACCCCTCGGCGCCAGTCCGCACAATCTGCGTTCACCATGGCCGACGAGCAGCAATCCGAAGACATCGACGAGGACGGCCTCACCATCCAGGCCTACGGGAGTACGGTGTTGATCGTGGTGCCCCACGAGGGGTTCGATGATCAGGCCCTGCGCCACGTGCGCTCGAGTCTCAACAATGTCCACGTGGGGACGCGCTCGGTGTCCACCCGTTCCGATGTCTCCGTGACTGGCCGACTTCAGGACGAGTTCCATGTGGACGAGGACCTCCAGTCCGTGTCGATGGAACAGTTCGTCGGTGTCGTCTTCGTGGGTTGCGAGGAGGACACCGCCTTCCTATCCGACACCGATGTTCTGCGCCTCGCGACCGAGGCTCAAGCGACCGGCAAGTTGATCGGCGCCTGGGGCCTCTCGACCCTAGCCCTGGCACGGGCCGGCATCCTGCGCAAGCGCAAGGTCACCGGAGCGCCGGCCGCCGCGCGGGAAGTCGAGCACGCGGGAGGGCGCTACGACGGTCGGCAGATCGTGGTCGACGGCAACCTCATCACGGGCATCGACGAGTCGGCGGGCTTGCGTCTGGGCAAGGCTCTCGCGGAGCAAGTCCGCATCTAGACGGCTTCCCTCTAGAGCCTTCACGCCAGAACGGGCAGACGACCGGCTCCGTCTGCCTCCCGTGCGCTGGAGCCACTTCTGGTCCGTCGGCGCCCGCCGCAGAGCGAGGTTGGCTAGAGCACTACCAGCGAACACCTTGCACCGTCTGGAGTGAGGTCAGCTGCCGGATCCGGCCCAGAGGGCGTGCGCGGGCCACTCGCGCGCGAACTTCGCGCCACACTGCGGCCCCTCCACCGCCGGTTCGAAGGCGGCAGTCGCCCGTCGGGCACTTCTGCGTGGGCACTGTGTACAATTCGGACGGCGCCTGAGGCCCAATGAAACCGCTCTGCGAGGCACTGCGCCACGCTTGAGCTTTGTACAGACCGAGCCGCATGCGTGCGCGCACTTCCCGCGAACCCTGGGTCATCACCTGGGGGATGGACCGTGACAGCCACATTGATTCTGGAGACCCTGGCCCGTGAGCTGAAGGTCAAGGTCGAGCACATTACCAGTGCGTTCGAGATGATCGACGCCGGCCTGAGCCCGTCGTTTATCGGCCGCTTCCGGCGCGCGAGCGTGGGTGCAATGCCCGAAGGCGCGCTGAGGCGCCTCAAGGTGCGCCGCGAGGAGCTGCTCGAGCTGGACCGCCGGCGCGGGACGATCCTGCGCGTCCTGGAACGCGATGAGGCGGCCAAGGGCAAGGCCCTCGACAGCATCCAGACGTGCATGGATCGCTTCGAACTCGAGGATCGCTTCCTGCCCTTTCGCCGGCCCGAACCCGAAGTGCAACTTGCCCTCGATCGCGGCCTGGGCGGCCTGGCCGATCTGCTCTCGGAGCCCGTCTCCCCGACGGCCAAGCAATCCGAGACGCCGTCGAACGAGGATGCGACGGAGGTCACGGTAGAGCCCGCCTCAGCGACCGCCCAGGAGGCCGGAGATCGGGCTCCTGAGGAGGCGGCCGCTGGCGATGCAGCTGGAGGAGATCTAGCTGCAAGCAATGCCTCTCCCCCGGCGCCCCAGGTCGCCGAGAGCGCTACGCCGCGTAAGGGAGTCGCCGTGCAACACGCTGAGTTGACCGCCGAACTCGCGCGCGTCTGCGCACCCTTCGTGTCTCCCGATCGCGATGTCCACAACGAGGGCGAGGCTCTCGCCGGAGCGACCAGGATCCTCTCGGATCGCCTGGGGCGCAGCCCGCGCCTCCGCCAGGCTCTGCGCCGGATCATGCGCAAGAACGGAGCGCTGACCACGCGCGCGATGGTCGACGCGGGCAAGGCGGGCCGCTTCCGCTCGTTGCTCAAGATCAACCAGCCCTTGCACCAGCTCCAGGGACACCGGCTGCTGGCTCTACGGCAGGCTCAGAAGGAGCGCGTGCTGACGACTCGCATCTCTATCGACCGTGCCGCCGGCCTGGCGAGGGTCGGGAAGGAGCTCTGTTCGCGCCCCAATCCGGCCTTCGCCGGTGTCTTGCAGGAAGTGTGCGCGCGAGCGCTCGATTACCGTCTCCTCCCGGCGCTCGAGGAGCAGATTCGCCTCGAGCTCAAGGAGCGCGCGGACGGGGAGGCGATGCGGTTCCTTTCCCAGCACCTGAGACAGTTGCTGCTCTCGCCCCACCTGGCACGCCGGCTCCCGGTGGCCGGGGTGGACGTCAATGCCAAGGGCGACTGGACCATCGCCATTGTCGATGCCGATGGGAAGCTCGCGCACCCCGAGCACCGGATCGAGACGGCCAAAAAGGATGCCGCGACCCTGGGAGCCGAGTTGGAGGCGCTGTTCACGGGCAAGGATGTGCGCGACTTCGCCGTGGGGAATGGTGCGGGATCGCGTGTGGCCGTTCCCCGGATCCGCGCCGCAATCGCTGCCGGCGGAGGCGACGCCTGTGTCTACATCGTCACCGCGGCCGGTCTCTCCAGCTACGCCAACTCGGAGCAAGCCCGCCGGGAGCTCGACGGCTGCGGCGTCCCGGCACGCATGGCGGTCAGCCTCGCACGCCGGCTGCAGAGTCCGATCGCCGAACTTCTCAAGGTGGATGCGCGCCACCTTGGCCTGGGCTCCGAGCAGGGGCTCGTCAGCAAGGCCAACATTCAGCGCCTGTTCCGCGAGACGACCGAGGCCTGCGCCGCCCAGGTAGGCTGCGACGTGAACCGAGTAGATCTGCACTACCTCTCGCGTCTGCCGGGGATCGATCGCGCCGCGGCCGAGCGCCTGCTGGAGCGACGCGCGAAGGAACCGATCGCGAGCCGCGAGGCTCTGCGCGAGGACGCGACCCTCACGGAGGCCCAGTGGACCGGAGCGATCGCCTTCTTGCGTGTCCAGGGTTCCTCCGAGCCCCTGGATCGCACGAACTTGCACCCCGAACAGTATCCACTGGCGCGGCGCGTGCTCGAATCCGTCGCGGGCAGCGTCGAGGAGGGACTCGGGCGCACAGGTATCACGCGCGGTCTGCGACGCGAGGACTTCGAGGTCGATGAGGACACCTGGCGCGACCTGATGCGCGAGCTGGCCTACCCGGGCCGTGATCCTCGCCAGCGCCTGCATCGCCCCACCTTTCTCGATCCCGAGACGGAGGTCGCGAGCCTCCCGGCCGATTGCGTGGTCGAGGGGATCATCTCCAACGTCGCCAGCTTCGGCGTCTTTGTGGACATCGGGCTCAAACAGGACGCGATGATTCACATCAGCGAGGTCTCCGATCGCTACTTGCGGGACGCCCGCGAGATGCTCAGCGTGGGGCAGATCGTTCGAGCCCGGATCCTCGATCCCACAGGCCAACGCCTGACCCTCTCCCTCAAGAAGGTGCCGCGGCAGCAGCGTCCGACGCGAGGCCGGCCGGCGGGAGCTGGGCAGGAGAGAACCCGTCAGGGCGGTCGCGGGCGCGACAGTGGGGATCGTCGCGGGCGCGACAGTGGAGAGCGTCGGGAGCAGCGTGAGTCCCGGCCCAACCTGCGCGCCGCGCAGACCCGCCGGGACGGCCTGGGAGGGGCGGGGTCTGGTGGCCGGCGTGGCGGGCCCGGAGGCGGGCGTGGTCCGGGCCGAGGCCCTGGCGGTGGCCGCGGACGCGGCGGCGAGCGCGATGAACGGGTGAACATCTCCGAGGTCAATCGCGCTCACTGCGCCCCGCAGAACAACCCCTTCGCGAAGTTCTTCGAGGACTCGGACCCACAGGCTGAGCTCGCGCCGACCGAGACCGGGTCCGAGGAACGGCTGATCGAGGATGTGACGCCGACCGAGGAAGTGACGCCGACCGAGGAGTCGCGCGTGGAGGAGCAGGCGAGTGACGTGGAGGTCGCTGAGGAGAAGCAGGCCCCCGCGAAGAAGGCCGCGAAGAAGAAGGCCGCCAAGAAGAAGGCAGCCAAGAAAACGACCAAGAAAACGACCAAGAAAAAGGCGGCCAGGAAGAAGGTCGCCAAGAAGAAGCCTGCCGACAACGCTGAGCCCGTTTCGGACGCCGAACCGGCCAATGAAGCCGCGTCCACCCCGGAGGCCGAACCGATGCAGGACGTCGAGCCCGCCTCGCCGGGGGATGGGGCCGACTGATAGGGTCGCGCGTGCTCGTATTGCCGTAGCTCTCCAGAGCGAAGCCACGACCCAGTCTCGCCCTCCCTGCACGCCCATGACCTCCAAGATCTCCTCCGTCGGCCTCCTCGCGCGACTGATTGGGGTCGCTGTCCTGGTCGTCGGGCAGCTCTCGGGTGCGCCGGTTCGCGCCCAGGATCCGGGGGGCCTGGCTGATTCCAGGACCGCGATGTGGCCAGCGCCGAGCGAGGCGGACTGGGCTCGGCCTTGCCTGATCACCTGGCAGCGCACCTGGGAGGACGCCCTGGAGGTCGCGCGCCGGAAGGACCGGCCGATCCTGATCTGCGTCAACATGGACGGGGAGATCGCGAGCGAACACTACGCGGGCATCCGCTATCGCCAACGCGACACCGCGGCGCTCTACCAGCCCTACGTGACGGTCATCGCCTCCGTGTACCGCCACACTCCCCGGGATTACGACCGCTGGGGGAGGCGCATTCTCTGTCCCCGCTTCGGGACAGTTACCTGCGGCGAGCACATCGCGATCGAGCCGCTGCTGTTCGAGCGCTACTTCGAGGGGAAACGCATCGCCCCGCGCCACATCGGCATCGAGCTGGATCGCAAGGAGATCTACGATGTCTACTACGCCTTCGACACCGACACGATCTTCGACACCTTGCGCGACACGATCGCGAGCCGGCCCGTCCCCGACCCCACGGCGACGCTCGGGGACATGTCGGTCGTCGAGCGGGCCGCGAGCCCGGACAACGCGGATCGCATCGCAACTGAGATCACCTACATCGAGGGCGACGCCGTCGTCCGGCGCCGACTGATCGAGACGGCCGTGGTGAACGCGGACGTGGACGAGACCGACCTCCTGAGGTTGGCGCTCTTTGGCGATGACGTCGAGTTGAAGCGGATTGCGATGCGTGGTCTGCTCGCCGCGAGCTCGCCGCGCGCTCTCGATCTCATCGCCGATGTCCTGAGCACGCCGATGGGGGCGGAGGATCGGGCCGCCCTGGTGGGTGCTCTGGAGCGTCTGGACAGCATCTCGCCCCGTGCGCGGACTCTGGTCGCCGTCTACCGCGGGCTGGCCGCAGACTCGTCCCTTGTCCCCGCCGGCGAGGTGTACCCGGCCGTGCCCGACCCCGAACGCGCCCTGGAACGCCGGCGCCACGCCGTCGAGTCTCGGCTTGAGGGCCGCGCAAGCGAGTTGAGCGTCCGGCCCGAGGACCCGCTCCTCGTACTCGAACTGGCGGAGTCCTTCCTCGCCCTGGCCCTGCACCCCGACACCGACGCGGCCTACGGGGCGCTGATGTTGAGCGATGCGCGCCGGGCCGCGACTCGAGCCGAGGCCCTGGGCGCCTCGCCCTGGCGCTGCGCGGCGGTCGGAGCCCTGTGCACCTGGTATGAAGGTGAGCGAGCGGAGGCGCGGGCTCGGGCGGAGGTGGCCGTTGCGCTCATGCCGGCCGAGGCCGCGAGCTGGAACTCGATGGCCGTCCTCTCGCTCCTCGCGGAGGTGCGTCGGCTGGCGATCCGCGAAGCCGTGCGCGCGGGCGACCCCTGGCCGCCGGAGTGGCTGACGGACGTCCACGCGGCCCACGATGTGCTGGCGCGACATCCGCACGGGACGGACGCCCACGTCGTGGCGCACCACGACTTCCTGCTCTCCTTCGGCGCTGCCGGCCACGCCGCGCGCGTGCTGGAGCGCGGCATCGACCGCTTCGGGGACTCGTGGGCGCTGCACCGCAGGCTGCGGGACCGGTTGCTGGTCGAGCGGCGTCTGGACGACGTGGACGGCCTCGAGGCAGTCTACGAGGGGATGCTGCGCGAGGAGGGTGCTCACCCATCGCTCGCCTGGTACGCGGGCTATGCGTCTTTCGTCGCCGCGGAGGTCCACCGCCGCGCCGGGCGTAGCGACGATTCCCTCGGAGCCTACGGGCGCGCAATCGACCACTACGAGGTCGGCATCGTCAGCGCGCCCCAGAGCCGCGAGTCCGCGGACCACTACATCGCCCTGGCCCTCGCGGCACGTGCACGCGTGGCCTTCGAGCGCGGCAACCTCGAGGGTGCTCTCGGGGACCTGTTGGCCTCGCTCTCACGCAGGCCGGAGGCCGCGGCCACCCTTGACGGCATGAACATCTCGCCGGTTGCCACGGCGCGCATCCTCCTCGCTCGCCTCGCCGATCTGGACCGGCCGGACCTCTCCGCTCCCCTGGAGGCGGCCCTTGGTGAGCTCGACCCGGCCCTGCTTCTGCCTCCGGAGTTCGAGAGTGACGGCGCGCCGAGTGTGCGCCGCCGCGGTCGCCGCCGCTAGCCTAGCTGGTCTTCAGCGCCGCGCCGGAACCCGTCCAGCACATCGCGCAGCTCGGCCTCGGACAGCAGGGAGCGCAGCTGGGCGAGCTGGTGATCCATCGAGGACTCCTCGACCTGCGTGTCGTCCACAGGTTCCTCGCGGGCCGCGGGTTCGTCGGGAGCGACCTCGGGGCCCGGCTCTCCAGGAGCGTGGTACTCCCCGAATTCGTCGATGTAGTCCAGCAAGCCGAGGGAACCCTCTTCTCGCGTGCACGCCTCGTCCTCGGGGAGGTCGTGCTCTTCCTCGAGCGTGACGACGATTTCCAACTCCTGCTCATCGCTCGGAAGCCCCTCATGGCGCAGGGGGAAGGGCTGAGTCGATGAGCTTCTCGGGATCTCGCACGACAGTTCAGCGGAGGGGGCCGGTTCCCAGTCGTCGCTCCAGGAGGGACTCTCCTGGGCGGCTTCTTCCTGCGCGAGCAGCTCCTGTACGGCTTCCCGCTGCGCGGCCTCTTCCACCACTCGCTCCTGCGAGGTGCGGACGGCATCGAGCCCGCTTCGCAGCTCGACCAGCTGCTCGCAGATGCGTTCCAGAACATGGTCGACCGCGGCGAATCGCTGCTCAGCCTCGGTGCCCTGGAGCTTCATGTGCTTTCCCAGTCCGGCGCCGAGCTGATCGACGCTGGCGGCGAGGCGGAAGGACGCCTCGTCGTGGTGCCCGTTCGCGCGTTCGAGAGCGTGTTCCTGAGAGAGTTGCAGCAGCTGGTGCGCTGACTCCCCGACCGCATGGGTCTCCTGCAGGATGCGTTGTGCGTCCTGCCGGTTCGCGAGCACCTGAGTTGACAGCTCCTCGAGCACCGGACCGGAGGCGCTCTCGCCCGCCAAACGGCGTTGCACGGTCCCGATGGCCGCGCGCAGGGTTCCCAGGCAGAACAGGATGGCGCCGCCAAGGGCGAGTGCGGCCGGGCTTCCACCTGCCTGGGCGAGCTCCGAAGCGAACCACGGGACGCGCGGATGGAGGGCGTCGCCGCTGCCCGCGACGGCTCCCACACTCATCGCCACGCAGCCGGCGAGGAGCAGAAACCAGGTCCACGCCCTTCCCGTGCTGCCAGGGCCTCGTCCGATCGTCGTGGTTTGTTCGTTCGCCTCGGGGTTGCTGGCCATCGTGTCTCTTGCCACCTGCTGGAGGTTTGTGGAAGGGCGCGGCCCGATGCCGCGCGAGGGGCGACCACGGGAGGAGGCGCGAGCCCGCATCACACCCTGAGGGTCATGGTTTCGCATCGGGTATCGAGTGGGCGATTCTTGAGGGAAAGGGGGCTCTCTTATGCCATCCCTGGTCCGGGGGGCGCGACCACTACTGCCGGCTGCCGATGAAGTGTAGAGTCCCTCCTGACAGGGGCCTGGGGCGGCGCGTCCGTGCTGAGCCGGCCCCGAGAGCGGGATCCACCCATGTCGTCGGCCAGGAAGATCAAGGGAACCGCCGTGGCCCCCGGGCTGGCGATGGGCCCGGTACATGTCGTGCGCGCCACGCCCGATGTGGTTCCCAGCTGGTCTTTGCGCAGCGAGGAGGTCGACGGCGAGATCGTCCGCCTGCGGACCGCCGTCGCGGCGGTGACCGGAGAGCTGGAGGAGCGCCGCAAGCGCGTCGCCGCGCAGACGAACGAGAAGGACGCCGAGATCTTCGCCGTCCACCGCACCATCCTCGAGGACCCCATGGCGCTGGAACGCGTCGAGGAGACCATCCGAAACGAGCGCATCAACGCCGAGGCCGGCGTGCAGCATTTGGTGGAGCACCTCGAGCGGGTCATCGGAGGCATGGGAGGAGATCAGGCGCGGCGCTACGGCGCCGACGTCAGCGAGCCCTGGTGCGCGGTGCTCGAGGAACTCTCGAGTAGCGAACGGCGTGGCTTTCTGGCCCGCGATGAGCAGGTAATTCTCGCGGCGGCGGACCTGACGCCGCATGTCGTGACCTACCTCGACCGAGACCGTGTGCTCGCCATTCTCACCGAGACCGGTGGCCGCTTCTCGCACGGCGGCGTGCTGGCCCGCTCCCTGGGCTTTCCCTGCGTGGTGGCGATCCCGAACCTCCTGTCACGGCTGGAGAAGGGCCTGCGCGTGATCGTCGACGGAGATCGCGGGACCGTCCAACTCGATCCCGACGAGGAAGCCGTCGATTTTTTCCTCGAACGCCGCAGGCGCAGGGTCGCGCGCACGGAGGCGCTCGCGGTCCACGCGGCCTTGGCGTCGACCACCTCGGATGGCCACCCCTTCGCGATCCAGACGAATGTCGAAGGCCTGCGGGATGTCGAGACCTACGACATCGACCACACCGATGGGATCGGCCTGTTCCGCACGGAGTTCCTCTACATGGAGCGCACCGAGTTCCCTTCCGAGGAGGAGCAGTACCGCGTCTATCGGCGCCTCCTGGAGCTGCTCGAGGGCCGGCCGGTGACCCTGCGCACCCTGGACATCGGCGGCGACAAGCGGCTGCCCTACTTCAAGACTCCGAACGAGAACAACCCCCAGCTCGGCTGGCGGGGCCTGCGCATCTCCCTCCAGTGGACGGACCTGCTGCGGGTCCAGCTACGGGCCGCACTGCGTGCCAGCGCACACGGAGACCTGCGCATTCTGTTGCCGATGGTCTCTTCCATCGAGGAAGTGCGGGAAGCGCGCAAGATCTTCGAGGGTATCCGGAGCCAGCTCACCGAGCAGGGCTACGACATCGCGGAGGATGTCCCCGTGGGCATCATGGTCGAGGTCCCTTCCGTGCTCTACGTCCTCCCGGAGATCCTCCAGGAGGTCGACTTCGTCAGCGTCGGGACCAACGACATGGTGCAGTACTTGCTTGCTGCGGACCGCGACAACCCGTGGGTGACGCACCATTACGATCCATACCATCCGGCCGTCCTGCGGGCGCTGCAGGAAGTGTCGGACGCCAGCCTGCGCGCGGGAAAGCCGTGCTCGGTGTGCGGGGAGATGGCGGGCGACTACGCGACCGCGCTGATCCTGCTGGGCATGGGCTACACGGGGGTCAGCATGGTCCCCAACTTCGTGGGCGAGGTGAAGTACGCCCTGCGCCAGGTCACCCTGGCGGACGCGCGCGAACTGGCGCGGCAGGCCTTGCGGGCGGGTAGCGGTACCGAGGTCCGCACGCTTCTCGAGGAGGCCCGCCGCAGGCTGCACGACAGCTTGACTGGCGAGGAGACCTCGCAAACCTGACCCCCTCGGCGGGGGCGCTCGGCCACCCGCCCAGGTCAGCGGACGCGAATCACGCCCATGGCCCGCGGCTCGCACCGCGAGACGCCGCCTGCTGATTGAGCCAACCCCGGCCCTGGAACTGACTTGTGGCCGATCCCCGAACTCGGGCGGGCGGCGGGCAACGAAGAATCAATCCCGGTGGCCCGGGAGGCCCTGAAATTGCAGCTTTGATGGTAGATTGTGAATCCTGCCTGAAGGAGGCAGGAGGAAGGAGTGGTTCGTGCGAGGAGCGAGATGGGGAGGAATTAGGACCGATCAACCCCGCAGGGGGCGCTGGTCTCAAGCCGAGATCGCGCGTCTGCGTGAGTTGTACGGACTCAAGGCCGATGTGGCCATCGCGCGCGAGCTCAATCGCCCGGAGGCCAGTGTCCGGAAGATGGCCGAGCAGGTGTTCCCGCTCGCGGTACATCAGGGGCCGTGGACTGCCCGGGAAGCGATCGAGCTCAAGCGCTACCTGGGAGCCGCGACCCATGAGGTGATCGCGCGCGTGCTGGGGCGCACTCCGGAGGAAGTCCGCGAGCAGATCATCGAACTCCGACGCATCCGGCGCGACGATAGCTGGACACAGGAGGAGATCGCCGAGTTCAAGCGTCTCTACGGCACTCGTCGGGACGAGGACATGGAGTTGATCTTCGGGCGCTCGAGCGAGTCCCTCGCCCGCCAGGCGGAGGTCTTGTGCCTCGCCAAGGACAAGGCCTTTGTCCGACGCCAGCAGGGCGTCGCCTCCACGCGCATGCCGCGCTGGAATGCCGAGGAGATCGCGAAGCTCGTCGAGCTGTACCCCGAGCACTCGAACCTGGAGATCGCTCGCGCCCTCAGTCGCTCGGTCAAGAGCGTCGTGTCGAAGGCCCACAATCTCGGTCTCAAGAAGGACGCGGACCGCCTACGGACGATGGGGCGCGAGAACGTGAGCCTGCGCTATCGCGA
>DASCMO010000085.1:0-2877 GCA_036010965.1 Planctomycetota bacterium
ATAGTCGTACTGATCCTCAGCCCAATCTCGTTCAGGAGGGCACCGGTCCAGTTCGACACGGGCGCCTCCGACGCCGCGACGGCGCGGCAGCGACAACGCCTTGCCATATCGACGCCACTGCCTGACCTTCCCGACCATGGGCCGAGCAGCGCATCGACAGGGTAGCCGAGTCGGGCAATTGTCATTGGCGCAGACTTTTATCTTATCTTTATGGAAGCGCTCGCTGCGCACGCCGAGGACTCCGGCCTTGCGCGCGACAGGTCGCTTGCCACATTTCGCGCCACAGAAGTTACCACAACGCACGCCACAGGTGCCCCTGGGCTTGGGTTTACCAAAGTAGACGGTCGCAAACTCATGCCAGAAGTGCGCCCGACAGACCTTGTTCCGCGTACCCGGATCGACGGCGCCCTTGCACTTCCAACACGAGGGCCCGCACCTATGCATCTGACTCCTAAAGATGTTCAGGCGCGCATCCTTCATGAATGAGCGCGCCCACCGACGGGCGTCACACAGGGGCGCCTCCGCCATGCACATTTCGGCGCGCCCATCAGCCAGCGTGACATAGCGAGGCTTCCGCCTCTGCTGCGGCAGCAAGGAGAGACAGGCACCCGTCATCGGAACCGCGTACGTGTCGCGCTTCTTTATCGGCGCGCCACCAGGCCGTCGGCCGACGGATTCGTGGGGATCCAACTCTGACCGCACGGTGATCTTCGACTCTGCGGAGCCCTCCGGAAACAAGCTCACCGGGCAGACGGCGAGGTACGGCTCCATACGCTTTGGACCCTCGACAACAGGATCCGCTTCTGGCTTTTCAGGGACGTCGTCGGGCTTCCTGTAACCCACATCATCCTCCTCCTCGACGCCCCTCATGCGACATCTCTGCTGCTGCGCCCAAGAGAAGGGCAATGGAGGGACAGCATCCTTAGGCAGGCCGAGCTGCCGTCCAATCTCCTCGACGCTATCAAACTGCATCGACGCCACCTTCTCAATCACAGCCGCCCTCCACCGCGCCAAATCGTTAGCCAGCGACTCGGAGAACTCGTCTCGCCGCAGCCGATCCAGCAAATGAGCTCTGATCGGGTGGAGGATCCAGACATGCATGTGAAAGTGTAGTCCGCCACGTCCCTGAGTCTCGATGGGCGCAAAGAAGGCACGCACGGGCCCAAAGACTCCACGCCCGAACGCAGAGGCGACACCGTCCGGATGCCCGCGCGCCTTCGAGAGGTCCACACCCAGGACGTGCTCGAGAAACAGCGTCACCATGAGCTCGAAGAACATCGCCTGACTCGCGGGGTCCGCGGCAACCATTTTGCACATATCTCGCTTCGATGGCATGCCAGGCGCGTGCTCTTCGAGCAGACGCCAGTCTGCCACGGTCGCACCCTCGTAAAGGAGGCGCATCACGGGATTACAGAGGTCGGCGACATTGGGCGTGATGAAGAGAAGCGGCGGCCCAAAGAGATAACAGTAGCTCTTGTGAGTGTGCCGCAGGTAGGTGCGGTGAGCATTGGAGCCGACGACGTTCGCCATGCAGAGAGTCAGCAGCTTCACGACCTGTTTCACGCGGTCGCTCACCTCCTTCGCTGCAAGTATCTCTTTGAAGCCGGCGTCCTTTCCCAGGTGGTCCGTCGCCTGGCGGAATTCCTCACCGGTGACACTACCAGTCTGCTCGAGCGCGCGCGTCCAATACTTCTTATCAGCCAGCAGCCGCGACTCGCGGATATAGGACCGCCGCCGGTAGAGGCAATACTGTAGAGTCTGGAGGTCCTGCTCAGCACGCCACCGCGGCAACGGCCGTCGCGCGCTAGCGCATCGATCGAGCAAGGTATCCAAGCGCTGCAGCTGCGCGCGCCGCTGCGCGCGCAGGGCGTCTCCACCATCCAGCGGATCGCCAAGGGTAACCGCGTCGACTCGCCTCTGCAGGCTCTCGGCCTCTCCCTCCAACCGCGACAACTGGAGCGACGCGCTCGATGCCGCGGTGCGCACACTCAAATGGAGCGCAACATCGTCGACGCACCGCTCGATGCGCGCGAGCTCCGCATCGGTCTCTAGGAGACGGGCGCGCGTCACGCCCGCCGCGTCCGACACGCCGGCCCCGGGAGCCGAATCGCGGACTGCGCTCTCAGACGCAGCCGGCTCACTCACCCCCTCGGGCGTCATGCCCACGCGGGGAGCATCAGCGATATGAAGAACAGGCGGATCACCGAGCGGCGGAGGCGGCGCGCGTCGCACAGTAGGCCTCACAGCACCGGCGCCCGAGAGATCAAGCGGCGCCGCGCCTCCAAGCGGAGTCGCAACGTCCGCGTCGTCACAGCCCATCGCGACGGCAGCGTCGCGCGAAGGCTGGTCGCCGAGCGACGCGGCGGCTGACGGCGACGCCGCCGCGTCGCGCGAAAGCGCGCCACAGCCGCCATCGCTGCCTAGCCGCACCCCGCGCCCATCGCGAGCCGCATCCTCCACACAAGAACCACAGACGCCGGGAGCCGAATCGCGGAGGGCGCTCTCAGAAGCGGCCGAAGCACTCGCAAACTCGGGCGTCACGCCCGCACGGGGAACGGCAGCGCCATGAGCAGCAGCCGGATCACCGAGCGGCGGAGGCGGCGCACATCGCACAGTAGTCGCGCCAACAGCGCCGCCAGGCGCAACGACCAGCGGAGGAGAGGCGGACGACGGCGCATCAGCGGTCTGCACGGCGGCGCCGGCGGAAGCAGCTGCGGCGTCCAGCGGTGCAGCGGGGGACGGCACGCGCGCGCATCTCGTCGCGGGCTGGCGAAGATCATCGTCCAACGTGTGTTCCAGCTCGTCCCGCGTCGCAAGGTAGGCGCACCACTCTTGATAGTTAAATCCCACTAGCCGCTTCACGCTAAAGACACCGGC
>DASCMO010000086.1:0-5848 GCA_036010965.1 Planctomycetota bacterium
CGGCCGGGATGCTCACCTACGTCAACTGCCTCTTCGCTCGCAACACGGCCGGCAGCTCCGGCGGCGCGGTGCACCTGAGCGGGTCGAACTTCTTCTCGGGCGTGGGCACGTGGAGCAACTGCACCCTCGTCGACAACCAGGCCGGCGCCACCGGCGGCGCCTTCCACATCAACACCAACGCCACCAACGAGGGCCGCGCCGACCTGTTCAACACGATCGTCTGGGGAAACCACGCCGCACGGGGCGCGCAGATCCACGGCCAGGGGCAGGTCGTGCTGTACTGCGACGTGCAGGGCGGCTACGCCGGAATGGGGAACATCGACGCCGACCCGCTCTTCCGCGGCGTGAGCGGCGCCGAGTACGAGCCGGGGCCCGGGTCGCCGGTGAACGACGCGGGGGACAACGCAGCGATCGCGGCCGACGAGCTCGACCTCGACGGGGACGGCGTGCTGAACGAGCCGACGCCCTTCGACCTCAATGACGAGGCGCGCCGCATGGGCGAGCCCCTCGCCCCGGACACGGGAGCCGGAACGGCGCCGATGGTCGACATGGGCGCCTTCGAGCAGCGCGTTTTCCGGCGGCCGAACTGACGCGCGCCGGCGCGCTCACGCCCACGGTTGCGCCGGTGTCACTCTCCGTCGCCGCGCGCTTCCACGAGGATGCGCGCGCTCTCCTCGGTGAGAGGGTCATCGGGACGCTCGCGCTCGAGGACCACCAGAGCCTCGCGCAGCAGCGCCAGGCCGCCGGCGGCGTCCCCGAGCGAGCGCAGGCACAGTCCCAGGCGCGCCTTGTCGAAGGCTGCCTCCACCGCGGGCAGGTTCCAAGCCTCCGCGCCCTCGACCAGGGAGCGTTGGAGCTCGGCCGCGCGCTTGTGGGCTCCGGCGGCGCCGTGGGTGCGCGCCAGCCCGCGCAGGGCGCTGACCGTGTCGACGTGCCCCGCCGGCAGGCCGCAAGCCTCGGCCATCTCGCGGCTGCGGGCGAAGACCGCGAGAGCGCTCTCGAGCTCCCCGAGGGAGCGGTGCAGGCCGCCGAGGTTGTTCAGCACCAAGACGATGATCGGGTGGCCGCCGGGATGGTTGCTCTGCAGGACCTCGATGGCCTCCTCGTAGCAGCGCGCCGCGAGGCGCTCGTCCCCGCGAAGGCGCGCGTTGCCAGCCCGCCCGTTGAGGGCGTGGGCGGCGTTGCGGTGATGGGGCCCCAGGGTGCGCACGGTGATGGCGTGGGCCTGCCGGAACAGCTCGTCCGCGCGGCCGAAGTCGGCGTCTTCCCCGGACGCGCGCGCCAGGTAGGACAGACAGCTCCCGCGGTCGGCGAGGACTCCGGCGAGGGCGGGATGGTCGGCGCCGAAGCGCTCTTCTAGGATCGCGAGGGCCTCGCCGAGCAGACGGTCCGCCTCGACGTAGTCGCCGCGGATCGACTGGATGCCGGCCAGGGTGCTCCAGGCCTCGGCGACCGTCTCGTGGTGGGCGGCGCCCGCGCCGCGGAAGATCGCGATCGCCTCCTCGAGGAGCGCCTCGGCCTCCTCGGTCCTGCGCTCGCCGTGCACGAGGATCCCGGCCAGGTCCGCCAGGCTCTGGGCCACGTCCGGATGGCGCTCGCCGAGCAGGGCGCGGCGCGTCTCGAGGCCACGGCGCACCTCCTCCTCGCCGCGCGGGAAGTCGCCCTGGATGGTCAGCGCCAGGCCGAGCTCGCGATGGGCTCTGGCTGTGTCGAGGTGGTCCTCGCCGAAGCGCTCGCGCGCCTCGGCGAGCAGGGCGGACAGCTCGGCCACGGACTCGTCACCGCGCCCCATGCGGCGCAGGACGCCGGCGCGCTCCAGGCGCGAGTTCCACAGCTCGCGCGCGTCAGGCTCGAGAACGGCGGCCTGCCTGGCGATGCGCTCGGTGCAGCCCGCGAGGGCCTCCTCGAGCCGGCCGCGGGTGATCAAGAGGCGGATCCACTGGGCGTCGCGCTCGTCCTCGTAGAAGCCGGCGCCGCGCAGGCTCTCCAGCACGCCCTCGGCCTCGGCGTAGAGGTTCTGGTGGGCGAGGGCGCGGGCCAGCTTGACGCGCACCGCCACGGCGCGCTCGGGATCGGGATCCTCCATAGCCGCCAGCAAGGCCTCGGCGCGCCGCAGGTTTTCGCCGGCGGCGGTGAAGTTCCCCAGACCCGTCTGCAGGTCGCCGACCACCGCCCGCAGCTCGGCCTCGGTCTGCGGGTCGTCGGCGAAGCGCTCGCCGATGGACCCGCCTGCGTCCGAGAGCACCTCGTCGAGCTGTGGCCGATAGCCGCGCACAGCGGGGTCCATGCCTGAGAAGAGGTCGCGCGTGACGAAGCGCAGCACCTGGCGCACGCGCGTCTCCGATGCCTCGGCCTCTCCCCGCGAGCGCTCCGCCTGCGCCGTGCGCTCGCGCAGGGCGACCCCTTGGAGCTGGGACGCGACGCCGAGGATCGCCAGGGAGGCGAGCAGGGCGGCCCCGAGGGAGGAAGCCAGGCGGTTGCGCCCCACGAGCTTGCGCAGCGTGTACCACGCGCTCGGCGGATGGGCCGTGATCGGGCGCTCCTCGAGGAGGTTCGAGAGGTCGGCGCGCAGGGCGTCCACCGAGGGATAGCGCAGGTCGAGGTCCTTCGCGATCGCGCTCGAGACGACCGTGTCCAGCTCCAGGGAGAGCTCCGGTCGATGGACCGAGGGCGGCCGCGGCTGGCGGGTCTCGAGGGTGTGCAGGACGTCCGCGAAGCTCGTGCCGAAGTCGTATGGCGCCCGGCCGGCCAGCATCTCGTAGAGGACCATGCCGAGGGCGTAGACGTCGCCGCGCACATCGGCCGCGAGGGCGCCCTTCAGCAGCTGCTCGGGCGGCGCGTAGGTCGGTGACCCCATGAACTCGTCGGTGCGGGTCAGGGCGCCGGTCGCCGAGCCCTCCTCCAGCTCCAACTTGGCGACGCCGAAGTCGAGCACGTGCGGGCGGTCCTCGGCGTCGACGAGGATGTTGGAGGGCTTGAGGTCGCGGTGGATGACGCCCTTCTGATGGGCGTGGTGCACGGCGTCGGCGATGCGCACCATGAGGCGCAGGGTCTCCCGCACCGCGCGCGGCTCCGCCCCCTCCGCTCGGGCCCAGCGCACGGGCGTGACGCCGTCGATCCACTCCATGGCGAGCACGGGCTGCCCGTCGACGTTCTCGACGCCGAGCAGGGTGACGATCCCCGGGTGGTGCAGGCGGGCGGTGATCTCCATCTCGCGCTCGAAGCGCTGTCGGCCGCGCTCGCTGGCAAAGCGGCCGGCGATCATGCGCTTGAGGGCGATGACGCGACCGGTCCCGGGCTGCTCGGCGCGGAAGACCACGCCCTGCCCGCCGCGGGCGATCTCGTCGAGGATCTTGTAGGGGCCGATGGCGCCCAACGGGCCGCAGCGCATGGAATCGCGCACGCAGGCCAGCCACTCCTCTTCCGCGAGGTCGAAGCCGAAGCCGTCGAGGCCGGCGCGGTCGGGACGCTCACTCGCCGGGGGCGTCATCGTCGCCTTCCTCCTCGGCGATCTGCTCGCTGACGAGCTCCTTGAGGCGCTTGCGGATGCGCTGCTTGACCTTGTGGACGGCCTGGGTGGAGAGCTCGAACTCGGCGGCGACCTCCTCGGTCGAAGCCCCCGCGAGCAGGCGCTCGAAGGCCCGCACGCTGCGCTCCTCGAAGGTGCGGCGCACGCTCTCCATGGCCAGTCGATAGTGATGCTGCACCCATTCCTGCTCCCAGGCCTCGTCGAGGGGAGCCGACTCCTCGGCGGCCGCGAGGTTCCGTACCTCCGTCTCTAGGGGCACGGCGCGCCCTCTTGGACGGGCGAGCAGGCGCGAGACCGCGTTGGCGGTCACCCGGCCGAGGTAACCGCGGAACTTCCCGCGCTCTCGGCGGTAGCGGAACCCCCGGCGGAAGGCCGTGGAGAGGCTCATCATCACGATCTGCCGCGCGTCCTCTGCATCCGCCGCCTGCAGGCCGCGCCGACGGCAGTAGCCGAGGATCAGGCCGCGGTAGAGGGCCTCGAACTCGAACCAGGCGGCGTCGTCCTCCCCATCCCGCATGCGGCGCAGGAGGGACGGCCTCGTCGGTTGTTCGCCCATCTCAGGCGAGTCTAGCCCTCATCGGAGGAGATTGCCGCGTCCAAGACGGGATCGAGCTAGCCTAGAGGTCGGTGACGGGGAAGAGGCCCGCCCCACCACCCTCGAACACGGAGATCCGTCATGCCGCCCCTGAATCGCTCTTCACGCCTGTTGTCCGTCCTCTCGCTCGTCGCCCTCGCCCCGCTCTGCGGCGCCCAGTCCGTCTGGTTCGTGGACGCCTCCGCGCCAGGCGGTGACGGCAAGAGCTGGAGCGAGGCCTTCGTCTCCCTGCAGTCCGCCTTCGATGTCAGCCTCGGAGGCGACCAGGTCTGGGTCGCCGCCGGCACCTACCGGCCGACCAAGGAGCTCGATCTCGGGCACCCGCGCAGCGCGACCTTCGACTTCACAGAGCGCATCTCGCTCTTCGGCGGCTTCGCCGGCGGCGAGTCGAGCATCGATGAGCGCGACCCGGCCTTCTTCGAGCGCACGGTCCTCTCCGGCGACATCGGGATGCCCGGTGATCCCAGCGACAACGCCTACCACGTCCTGCGCATGGGCGCCTTCCCGAGCAACTCCGCCGGCACACCCGAGGTCAGTGGCTTCCGCGTCACCGGGGGCCGGGCGGACGGACAGGGCGGCGGGCTGTGGATCGGCCTGGACGGCATGGGCTGGTCGCCGGTGCTGATGCTCAGCGACTGCCTCTTCGACGACAACGAGGCGATCGAGGGCGGTGCGATCGCCACGGTCGACTTCGGGCTGGTGTACATGAAGCGCTGTCGGATCGAGGGCAACTCCGCCAGCTCCAAGGGCGGCGCGGTCTTCTCCCGCACCGGCTCCCTGCACGCCGCGAACAGCGTCTTCAGCGACAACGCCTCCGGGGGACGCGGCGGGGCGTTGTGGGCCACGTCGGTCTCGATGGGCAACATCACCTACTCCAACTGCCTCTTCGCCGGGAACTCCGCCGCCCTCACCGGCGGCGCGATCCACCTGAGCGGCTCGCAGTCCGTTGCGGGCCGCGGCCGCTGGTCCAACTGCACCTTCAGCGCCAACCGCGCCGGCACGAAGGGCGGCGCGATCCACGTCAACACGAGCGCTGCCATCCAGGGTCACGCGGAGCTGTTCAACACCATCGTGTGGGGCAACGACGCGCGCGCCGGTGCGCAGATCAGCGGCCTCGACCAGACGGTGCTCTACTGCGACGTCGAGGGCGGCTACGCGGGAACGGGCAACATCGACGCCGATCCTCTCTTTGCTGGCACGCCGGGCGCGGAGTACGAGCCCCGGCCCGGCTCGGCGGTGAACGACGCCGGCGACGGCTCCCTGATCGTCATCGACGAGCTCGACCTCGACGAGGACGGGATCTGGTACGAGGAGACGCCCGTCGACCTCAACGGCTTCCCGCGCCGCGCGGACGACCACCTCGCACCCGATGCGGGGACCGAGAAGGCGGCGGTGGACATGGGTGCCTTCGAGCACTCGGTGCTGCAGGACCGGGGCTGAACGTCAGGCGCCCCGAGAAGGAGCGAGCGGCCGGGGAGCCGCTGGAGGCGGCGGGCGGCGCCGGGGTAGGATGGGCCGCCCGCAGCATGCCCCACACCACCACCCGAGACGCCGGCCGACTCGGCCGACACGCCCCTCCATGAGCTGACAGGGGGCATTCTAGCCTACGACCGTATTGGCCGAATGCTCAAACCACCTATCTGGCGGCCTCCTTGGTGCCTGTTGCCTTGCTGTTGCTGGTTCGACCGCCCCATGTCGTGTCACACGTCTGACCTGCCGCCGTG
>DASCMO010000087.1:0-14589 GCA_036010965.1 Planctomycetota bacterium
CGGCGGCTCCCTCGATGGCGGCCATCCAACGCGCGCGGCGCTCGGTGAGGGCTGGCCGGTCATCGCCGGGCTGGTCGCCGAGGACGAGGGTCGCGCTCCCGCGCTTGTGGTCGATCAGGACGAAGTCGGTGTAGAGCCCGCCCACCACTTTCGGGGCGGCCCAGGGATCGGCGGGCAGGTCCTGGTCCTCGCCCGCGACGCCGAGGTCGTAGGAGAGGGCGCCCAGGAAACCGCCGCTGAAGGGTTCGCTGCACTCCGCGCTGCCATCAAGCTCCAGGCGCGCGAGCAGGGCGCGCACGTCGGCGGCGGCCGGGCCGGGGCGGACGGGGCTCCCGTCGTCCTCGCGCAGGGGGTCCGCGGCCACCAGGCTCATGCGTCGCGGTCGGCCCGTGGCGCTGTCGAGGGCGATCAGCCCCGGACGCGCACGCAGCCGGCCCAGCAGGCCCGCGACGGGCGGAGGATCGGGCAGGGCGAAGAGGCGCGGTGAGCAGCGGTAGGAGCGAGGTTGCACGCGCTGGAGAGCCTGCACTCCACCCCCGCGCGCTGACCAGGGAAATCGGCCCCTAGAGGACTGGCCCCAGGTCTCGCACGACTCGACTGTAGCCGACGGCCTCCGACGGCCGATAGGTGAATGACCATGCAACCCACGATCTGTCACGTCTTGCTCGCAGGCGCCGCCATGCTCTCTCTGGCCAGTCAGGTCCAGGACCAGGACGACACCCTGGCCGGACGCGTCGGCGCCCTGGAGACCGAGTTGACGGCCGCGCGCGCGGCCATCGAGGCCCTCACGGCCGAGGTCGCCTCGTCGACGGCCCTCACCGAGCAGACCGCCGCCTGGGCCCGGGGCCAGGCCGCCGCCGCCTCCGCCATGGCGGCCACCCTGGACGCCGCCGAGGGGGCGGGTTTCACCAAAGGCATCAACTACACCTCACGCGAGATCCTGCTTGGCGGCTGGCGCCGGCGCCTCGCGGCCCAGGGCGAGGGCGTGCCGGGCGCGCCCCCGCCGCGCGAGGCCCGCAGGCCCTAGGCTATCGTTCCTCCGGCGAACGCGGGCTAGAGTGAGCGGCGTGGGAGCCGCAGAGCATGGAGTGACGGTCCTGTCGGGGGCGATCGACGACTTCCTGCGCGGGATGAAAACCACGCGCGGTGCCTCGCCGCACACCCTGCGCGCCTACGGGCGCGATCTGGCCGAACTGGACGAGTTCCTCGTCGAACTCGAGTTCGCGGGCCCAGCGGACGTGACGCCGCGCACCCTGCGACGATTCCTCGCGCGCCTCGACCAGCGCGAGCTGGCCGACAGCACGATCCAGCGCAAGCTGTCCGCCGTGCGCGCCCTGTTCCGTCATCTTCAGAAGCGAGGCGTGATCGAGCACCATCCGGCCCTGGGCCTTCGCAAGCGGCGCTCGTCGCAGCGCCTTCCGGGCGCCCTGGAGACCGGCGAGATCGAGCGCCTGCTGGCCGCCCCGGACGCGACCACACCCACCGGCCGGCGCGACAGCGCACTCCTGGAGGTGATGTACTCGGCGGGCACGCGCGCGGCCGAGACCGTCGGCCTGGACCGCGGCGATCTGGACCTCACGCGCGGGGTGGCGCGCGTGCGAGGGAAGGGCAAGAAGGAGCGCCTGGCTCCCCTGGGCACCTTCGCGATCGAGGCCCTGGGCACCTACATGACCGACGCCGCCCGTCCGCGCCCCGCGCGCGGTGCGCAGCAGGCCGTCTTCCTCAACCCGCGCGGCGGGCGCCTGACGACGCGCTCGGTGGGCCGCATCGTCTCACGCCACGTCCTCGCGGCGGGTATCCGCCGCCACGCGACCCCACACACCCTGCGCCACAGCTTCGCCACGCACCTGCTCGACGCGGGCTGCGACCTGCGGGCAGTGCAGGAGCTGCTGGGCCACGCGCACCTGGTCACGACCCAGATCTACACCCACGTCTCCATCGAGCGCCTGCGCGAAGTCTACGAGCGGGCGCACCCGCGAGCGCAGTAAGAGCGGCCGGGAGGGATCGCCCGGGAACGCGAGCTGCTTTCCGAGCGCGAAAGCGCGATCCGTACTATCCTGCGAGTTGGCCCTTCACGGAAAGTAGCTCCCCATGCACTCATCTCTGCTGTCGATCGCCCTCCTGGCAGTCGTAGCCCCATCCGCCTCCGCCCTCCAGACCAGCGAGCCTCTCGACCCTGCCCTGGTCAGCGAGCGCATCGCCGCTTGGAGCGGGCATTCGACCTGGCGCGCCTGGCGGCGTCCCGACACGGGCCTGGTCGAGTACCTGCACGGGGGTGCCGCGCGCCCTGCGTTCCAGCCCGTGAGCGACGACGACTTCCTGCTCCTGGCGCACCTGGCGGCGGAGGACACGGCCGGCATGACGGGCGTCGAACCCGCCACCCTGGGAGCAGGCGAGTTCCACTTTCTGCCCCTCGGCCTGGCGGGAACGACCGACAAGGTGAGCGTGCGCCTGGCCCAGACGGTGAATGGCGTGCAGGTGCGCGGCGGCTCGTTGAATGTGCTGTTCGATCTGGAAGGCCGCATGCTCTCTCTGCAGACCACGGCCCTCGACCGCGTGGCCGACCTGCCGACCTCTCCCTCCCTGGACGGCGGCGCGGCAAGCCGGCTGGCTCTGAGGGCCTTCGCCCGACGCCTGGGCCTGCCCGGTGTCGTGCGCGGTGAGCCGCAGCTGGTGATCGGCGGTGTGGAGATCGACGGCCGGCACGTGGGACGCCTGGTCTGGGAAGTGGACGTTCAGTGGCGGGCGTCGGGCTTCGACCCCGAGGGACGCATCCTGTGGCTCGACGCCCACGACGGCTCCCTGCTGGCGATGCGCTCCAGCGTGCACCACGCCGACGTGGGGGGCATGGTCACGAGCGAGGCCTCGACGGGCCTGCAGCCCGACCATCGCGACAACCTGCCGCTCGTGGTCCCCGTGCCATACGCCCGGGTGCAGAGCGCTGCCGGCGTCGTGCACACCGACGAGTTCGGGAACTTCAACTATCCCGGTGTGAACGGCCCGCTCGACGTCGTCGTGCGCTACATGGGCCCCTTCGCCCGGGTCACGAACCTCGCCGGCGCGGACATTGCCTTGAGCCAGACGATCGCCGGCACGGGCAACACCCTGCTCATGAATGCTGGCGGAGTGGAGCGCACGACCTCTCAGGCCAACGCGTTCCTGCAGATCGGTTTTCTGCGCGACTGGATCCGCTCCGTGGACCCCACGGACGACACGGCGGACTTCATGGCCCTGGCGGAGGTGAACTTCAACGGTCACTGCAACGCCTTCTGGGACGGGGATTCGGTGGTCTTCTATCTGGCGGGCGAGTCCTTCGATCTGCTCTGCCCTAACACGGCCTACACGACGGTGGTCGCCCACGAGATGGGGCACTGGTTGAACCACCTCTACTCGACGGGGAACGCGGCGGACGGGATGGGCGAGGGCAACGCCGACACCTGGGCGATGTACTGCTACGACACGCCCACGGTCGGCGAGGATTTCCTCGGCCTCGGTTCGGGGCTGCGCAGCGGATTGAACACCAGACAGTTCTGCGGTGACTGCTGCCCAATGTGCCATGGCAGCGTCCACAACAACGGCGAAGTGTGGATGGGCGCGACCTGGAAGATCCGCGACCGTCTGAACCAGACGCACGGGGACGTCCTGGGCGACGCGATCGCGAACGGTCTCTTTCTGGGCTGGATGAACGCCTACGACCAGATCGAGTTGCACTCGGTGATCGAGGCCCAGTGGCTGACCCTGGATGACGACGACGGCAACATCGACAACGGAACGCCGCACTTCGTGGACATCGACGGTGCATTCCGCGAACAGGGATTTCCGGGTCTCGCGGTGGCTCCGATCTCGATCACGGCCGTGACCGACCTTCCGGACACGACCGACGAGGTGGGGCCCTACGCGGTCGAGGCCACGGTGATCGCGACGGCCAACCCGCCCCTGGCCTCGGTGGAGCTCGCCTGGCGCGTCAACGGCGGCGCGTGGACTCAGACGCCCATGATCTCCCCGGGCTCCGACCTCTATCGGGCGGAGATTTCCGGTCAGAGTTCGGTCGCCCTGGTCGAGTACCACGTCCTGGCCGTCGATGGTGCGGGAGCTGCAACGAGCTTCCCGCCCGCGGCGCCGGATGCGGTGTTGCACTTTCACGTGGGCCTGTTCGAGTTGCTGGCCGACGACTTCGAGGGCGGCCCGGCGGGTTGGACCCACGGGTCGTTCGGTGACACCTCGAACGACCACGACGATTTCCAGCAGGGGGTGCCCTACGGGAAGGCCGGTGATCCGGCGGCGGCCTTCAGCGGATCCTTCGTGATCGGCAACAACCTGGGCGGCGCGAACCTGAACGGCCGCTATCAGGGCAACCAGCACAACTGGTTGCGGACGCCGGTCTTCGACTGCACATCCGCAGAGGGGACGCGCCTTCGTTTCCAGCGCTGGTTGAACGTGGAAGGTGCCTGGACGGACCAGGCCCGGATGGCGGTCAACGGCACGCAGATCTACATCAACTCGATCGAGCCGAACACCGAGGACACGGGCTGGACCTGGTTCGACCTGGACATCTCCGCCCTGGCGGACGGCCAGAGCGCGGTGCAGGTCGAGTGGTCGATCCAGAGCGAGTTCCTGCAGAACTTCGGTGGCTGGACTCTCGACGACCTGCAGGTGCTCTACCTGGCTCCGGGTGCGGGCTGTCTGCCGCCGGCGACCTACGGTTCGTCCAAGACCAACTCCCTGGACCGCGAGGCGCGCCTGGGCTGGAGCGGCACACCGAGTCTTGTCAGCGACGACTTCGTGGTGACGGTGGAGGACGCCGTGCCCGATGTCCTGGCGGTGCTCTTCTCAGGCTGGACCCCTGACAGCGTGCCGTTCTTCGGCGGCGCGCGCCTGGTGCGCGGGCCCTTCGTGCGCGGGGAGATCCTGATCCTCGACTCGACGGGGGCCACCTCGGTCCCGATCCACATCGATCCAGCCGTGGTCGGCTCCAGCGAGTACTTCCAGCTCTGGTACGCCGACCCCGCCCACACGGACGGCACCGGCGTGGGTCTCTCCGACGGCCTCGTGGTCAGCTACTGCGACTGACTGACCACCGAGCAGTAGAGTCGTGCGTTCGGGAGCTCGCCGAGCGTGGACGAAGAGGTGCCCGTACGAACTCCCTCGTGCCGTGCGAGGACATGCGTACCAGGCCGAGACCTGGACCGCCACGGGTTCCAGCTAGGATGACCGCCGCGACATGCGAACCGTGCGCAAGATCCAGGTGGTCAGCTGCCACGCCGAGGGTGAGGTGGGCGACGTGATCGTGGGCGGAGTCGAGCCTCCGCCCGGAGACACCCTGTGGGAGCAATCCCGCTTCATCGCGCGCGACCGGACCCTGCGCGACTTCATGCTCAACGAGCCCCGCGGCGGCGTGTTTCGGCACGTCAACCTGCTGGTGCCGCCGTGCGACCCGCGCGCCAGCCACGGCTTCATCATCATGGAGCCGGAGCACACGCCCCCCATGTCAGGCTCGAACTCGATCTGCGTCGCGACCGTGCTGCTCGACACGGGGCGCGTCCCGATGGTGGAGCCGATGACGCGCTTGACGCTCGAAGCCCCCGGTGGCCTGGTTCAGGTCGAGGCTCACTGCCATGACGGGAAGGCCGAACGCATCACGGTCACCAACGTACCCTCCTTCGCGTCCCTGCTGGACGCGCAGCTCGAGGTCGAGGGCCTGGGAACGCTGCAAGTGGACACGGCCTACGGCGGCGACAGCTTCGTGCTGGTCGACGCGGCCGCGCTGGGGTTCGCGATCACTCCCGACGAAGCGGTCGAACTGGTCAGGGTCGGCAGGTGTATCACGCGCGCCGCCAACGAACAGCTGGGATTCGAGCACCCGCAGAACCCGGACTGGCGGCACCTCTCCTTCTGCCAGCTGGCCGGCCCGCTCGAGCGAGGGGCCGCAGGTCTCTCGATGCGCAACACCGTGGTCATCGATCCGGGCAAGCTCGACCGCTCCCCCACCGGCACGGGGCTATCGGCGCGCATGGCCGTGCTGCGCGCTCGCGGTCTGATGCAGGTCGGCGATCAGCTGGAGATGCGCTCTGTGATCGACTCGACCTTCCTGGGCAGCGTGCTGGCGGACACGACCGTGGGCGGCCTGCCGGCCATCGTCCCGACCATCAGCGGCCGCGCGTGGATCACGGGCACCCACGAGCACACCCTGGATCCGACCGATCCCTGGCCGACGGGGTATCGGGTCGGAGACACCTGGCCCATGGGACGCTAGCCCAGCGCGCCGAGCCCTCGAACCAGCGCGACGCGTATTCGGGTTCGCCCTTTCGAGCAGGGTGGCGCGGGCGAAGCAGCAGCGCTTGCCGGCGGCCGGGCTTCGTTCACCAACGGGCGAGGATGGTGACCCCGAGGGGATTTGAACCCCTGTCGCCAGGATGAAAACCTGGTGTCCTAGGCCAGACTAGACGACGGGGCCACCGGGTCGACGGGCCGCGTCCGCAGCGCGTCGATGGCGAGGAAGGTAATGGCGACGGAGGGGAGTGTCAACGGCCGGCGACCCAATCGGGCCGGGCCGGGTGACTCAACGCTCCCGCGCCCAGCCGTGGCTCGTGAGGAGGGCCATCACGTGGGCGTACTCGCGCTCTAGACCGTCTACCAGAGCGCCGGGAGTGAGGGGCGGACCCGGCAGGACGCCCCAGGTGTAGGTCTCGATCTCCACGTGCAGCTCCCGCGAGCCCCAACCCCCGGGATCCGACAGCGCGCACGACAGGAGCGCGTCGGCGTGGGCGCGCGTCGTCCTCAGGTCCCCGCCCAGCTCGTCGGCGTCCACCGGGACGTGGAAGTGGCAGCGCCACTGGTCACACGCGAGCCATTCACCAGCCCGGGGGGAGGACAGGGCCGCGGCCAGCTCGGACAGGTCGTCGACGCGCATCTCCCCGGCCGCACCACGGCCCGTGACCTGGTGCAGGTAGACCGCCTCGTCCATGGCCAGGAGCGCAGCGCAAGCCTCGGGGTGCGCAGCGGGTCGATCCAGGGACAACGCACTGGAGAACTGCAGCTTGCCCAGAGGAGTCCGCGGACGGGTCGCGAGGGCCCAGGCCTCCGCGGCCGACTCGAACTCCACCGCCGAATGACAGGCGTCGAGACAGACGCCAAGGTGACGCGCACCCGCCTCCCCCGACACAACCCGCAAGCGCTCCAGCCAGGCGGCGAGGGCGCTCGTGTCCCCCGCATTGGCGCGCGGCTCGGCCTCCAGGGAGAGGACCACCCGCGGACCGCCATCGGCCTCAATGCGCGCCAGCTCCGTCGCGCAACGAGCGAAGGCCTCGGCGCATCGAGAGGCCTGCTCGTCCCCCAAGGGGCCGAACTGGCCAGTGTGGGTGCTGATCGAGACGTGCCCGCCCTCCCCTGCGCAGGCCAGATGCGCCGCCACGCGCACCACCGCGCGCGTGAAGGCCTCACGCTCGGGCTCACTCCACGCCGGACGGAACACGCCGCGCTTCAGGCCGGGCTCGTGAAAGCGCCCGTGAGGAAAGGCGTTGAAGGTGAAGGGATCGAGGCCCTCGCTCGCGAAGAAACCCGCCAGGTCGTCGAGCGCGCGCTGCTCGGCGGGATCGGCGAGAGACAAGGCGACGGCCGCGGGCAAGTACACCCCCACGCCGAAAGGCCGACCGTCCGCCAGGCGATCACGCAAGGGCAAGGTGATCGCGCGCACCCCCGCCAGGGTCTGCTCGAGGTCGTCGGCAGCGTGCAGATTCAGACAGTACGCCAAGCGCACCCGTCGGCCAGGGAGGTCAGGGTGGGACCACTGCACGCTGTCAGAGGGGGCGCGCTAGAGGCGGATACCCTCGTCCACCAGCAGGACCGGGATACCGTCGCGGATCGGGTAGAGCAGCTTGCCGTCCTCCCGGACCAGGCCGGCCTCGATGGGCTCGGTGACCTTCTCGCCTCCCACCGTGCGCGCCTTCGAGGCGGCCACTGCCTCGTTGAGGGCATCGAGCTCCTCACCGTCGGCAACGCGCAGGGGCTGGTGCGTCTTGGGACAGGCCAGGATCTCGAGCAGCTTCTTGTCGATCATGGAATGGAAGGGAGGATCGGGAGTGGAACGTGCTTGTCCATTCTGCACCCGGCCCCCCCGGACCCTCAAGCGGTTACCCTCTCGGGCGTGATCGCGACCCTCCCACTCCTGGCCTGCGCCCTCGCCACGGCCGAGCCCGACGCGCCGGCCGTCGAGCTGCCCGACGGCCCCGCCGCCGTCGCCTGGGCCGGAGTGGGCCAGGAGACCGCGCCCGCTCCCCTCGGCGGCTCCTGGCTGGCCGAGCGCACGACGCGGGCCGCCGGCGGCGCGGACGACCCTCTCGAGGTCCGCTGGCTGGCCTGGGCGCGCTGGCTGGGCGAGGAGGCCGCCGCCGAGCAGGCCGACCCCGAACGCCGCGCGGGCCTGGCTCTGATCGCACTCGAACAACACCGCTGGGACGACGCCTGGCGACACCTGGCGCACCTCGCCGCCCACCCCGGCCACGCGGCCGGCCTGATGCCGCGCCTCCTGCCGGGAGCCCCCGCCGGAAGCGAGGCCCTGGCCGGCGGACACTCGGCTCCCCTGCCCGACGGCGTCGTCCTGCAACCCGCCCCGCCGCCGGCGGCGCGCAGGGAAGGAGGCCGCGTCCAGACCCGGCGCGCCACCGTGCACGGCCTGCAGATCGGCGCGGCGTGGGTGGACATGGCCGTGCTCGTCGAGCCCGCGGGAGTCGAGGTGACCCTCACCCACGTCGGCGGAGCCGCGGCGCGCCTCGCCGTACGCCTGCCCCAACCGGCCGGACAGCGCATCGGGATCGAATACAACAACTGGTTCCGGCAGGACACCGTCGGCGAACCCCTGGCCGTCGAGCTCGCGCCGCAGAGCGAGCCGGTGGTGCTCTTCGGACGCTTCGTCCCCACCGACCACACCCTCCCCGCCTCGCCCATCGGACGCCTCCCCAGCCAGCTCACCGGCGGCGGCCTGTGGATCGAACTCGGCGCGAACTGCGAGGCCATTCGCCCCCGGGCTCGAGCCGCGGCGGCTGCCCTGGGCGTTCTGCTCGCCATCCCTACGGGCCTGCGCGACCCCCTCGATCCCCCGCCGGCGGGCGCCTGGAGCGGCACGGTCCTGCGCCTCGCGGATCCCGAAGGCGCGGATGCCGTCCTGGCGGCCATCGCGTCGGCCGCCGAGGCCCATGTGCTGCAAGACGCGCCGCAAGCGCTACGCTGATCCCCGCCCGCCCGCCCATGATCCCCACTTCGAACCCCATCCAGCCATGTACCGAGAGCACCGCGCACGCATGCTTCGCGAACTCGCCCGCGAGGGCGTCGCGGCCGTCCTGCCCACCGCCACCCTCAAGGTCCGCAACCACGACTGCACCTTCCGCTTCCGCCCGGACAGCGACTTCTGGTACCTGACGGGATTCGCAGAACCGGGGGCGACCCTGGTCCTGCTGCCTGGACTACCCGACGCCGAGGACGAGGCGCACCGATCCCCGCGCACGATCCTCTTCCTGCGCGAGCGCGACCCGCTGCAGGAGACCTGGAACGGACGGCGCCTGGGGACCGAAGCGGCGCCCGCCGCCCTGGGGGTGGACGAGGCGCGGAACGTGGACGAGCTGTGGGAGACCCTGCCCAACCTCCTGGCCGGCTACGGCCGCGTGCTCTACCGCACCGGGATCGACGAGGAGCGCGATCGCTCCATGCTGAAGGTCATCGACCGCCTGCGCCAGCGCTCGCGCACGGGCACGCCGCCCCTGGCGGAGCTCGTGGACCCGACGACCGTCGTGCACGAGCTGCGCCTGTTCAAGGACGAGGCCGAGCTCGAGTGCATGCGGCGCGCTGCGAGCGTCACCGAGGAGGCCCACCTGGCTGCCATGGCGAGCGCGGCACCCGGCGTGGGCGAGCAGGAGATCGACGCCCTGATCGAGTACACCGTCCGCCGTCGGGGATGCACGGGAATGGCCTACACGAACATCGTGGCGGGCGGAGACAACGCCTGCATCCTGCACTACGTCGAGAACGACCAGCCCCTGGCCGACGGCGCCCTGCTCCTGATCGACGCCGGCGCCGAGCACGAGTTCTACGCCGCGGACGTCACGCGCACCTTTCCCGTCAACGGCGTCTTCTCGGATGACCAGCGCGCCCTCTACGAGGTGGTCCTCGACGCCCAGCTGGCGGCCATCGAAGAGGTGCGGCCCGGCGTGCGCTTCGACCGCGCCCACGAGGTCGCGACCGAACGCCTGGTGGCCGGCATGCTGCGCCTGGGCCTTTTGAAGGGCGATGCCGAGACGATCATCTCCGAGGGAACCTACCAGCGCTTCTACATGCACCGCACGGGCCACTGGCTCGGGCTAGACGTCCACGATTGCGGGGCCTACACCGACGAGGGGGGCTCGCGCACCCTCGCGCCGGGGATGGTCACGACGGTCGAGCCGGGGATCTATGTGGCGCTCGACGACGAGACGGTCGAGGCGCGCTGGCGCGGGATAGGGGTGCGGATCGAGGACGATGTGCTCGTGACCGCCGACGGCTACGAGGTCCTGACGGCGGCCATCCCCAAGACCGTCGAGGAGATCGAGGCGGCCTGCGCAGGGCGCAGCCTGGACGCGATCAGCTCCTGAGCGTGCGGCAGACCGCGATCGGTGGAGAGAAAATGTCCGCGACGAAACGGCGCACTCGTAACTGATGTCCAGCTTCCGAGGACGAGTGGACGAGCCCTGGTCCCTGGCGCGCGCCGTCGACGCCCTCTCGGATGCGGCGCGCGCGGCGGGACGCCCGGGCTGGATCTGGCTGGCCGGCGTCTTCTACCCCGCCCTGAGCCTCTTCCCTGGCGTGGGCTGGCTGGGTGGCGCCCTCGCGAGTTCGGCTTCCGACTCCGTCCAGCTCTCCTGGGAAGGCCCGGGCGCCCTGCCCGGCGTGGTCGGACTTCTCCCCGCCTCCGTCGGACTGACCGGCGTCTGCTTGAGCCTCCCGGCCCTGCCGCTGCTCCTGATCTTCACGCGACTGATCGTGGGCCTGGCGTGCATCGCCACGCCCCGCGAGTGGGAGCGAGCGGCGCCCTCGGGTAGGAGTCCTCGACTGCGTGCAGTCTGGGCGGCGGGCAAGGGCCTCTCGATCGCCACGGCGGGCATGTGGACGCTCCTGGCCTCGATGCTGATCGGTGCCAGCTTGCTGCTCGTGGTGCCAGCCCAGGAACTGACGCGCTGGGTGATCTCCGAGCTAGGCGTTCCTGGCTCGCTCGCCATCGGCGTGCTCCTGGCGCCGCCGATCCTGCTCCTCGCCGCCTACGCCACGGTCGTCTCCGTGATCCAGCAGCTCGCGCTCCAGAGCCTGGTCCACAACCGGCGCGGGGTGGCCTCCGCCCTCGCTCACGCCTGGAGCCTGGTCCGCGAGGATCCCTGGGCCACGGTGCGCAGCCTGACACTGGATGGGCTGCTGGTGCTCGTCGTGGGAGCCCTGGCCTTCGCCATCGACCAGGCTTGCTCGGCCCTGGGCGCCTCGACCCTGGGCTGGGTGCTCTCCCTGTGCCTCTCGGGGTTCGTGGGCGTGACGCGCGCCGGATACTGGGCCCGGACCTACGCCGCCCTGGGCGGCTTGACTCCGGCGGATGGCGTGCCGGGCCTGGCGAATGAGGTGCCTGGGACTTCCGCGAGCAGCGCGTGATGGTGAGCGCGCCAGGTTTCGAACCTGGGACCTACTGGTTAAAAGCCAGTTGCTCTGCCAACTGAGCTACGCGCCCCATCGGCGGGGAGCATACAAAACCGGACCGCACGGGGAAGGGCATTGCCACCAAATCACTGCTCGCAAGTAATTGTCGGCGAGTCACTGCCGCTGAGTTACTGCCGCTGAGTCACTGGCGGTAAGTCACTGCAGTTCGTCCCGGCCGACGATTCACCACCGGCAGGTCACTTCCGGGGACGGGCCATCGACTGTCCTCCGCGGAAGCCTCAATCTGAGCGAGCATTCGCTGAACCTGTACGGCCGCGGTGCGCGGGTATGAGCGCCCCAGAGGCCTGGGAGGCCTCAGACCGCCATGATCTCGGTCACCTTCTTCTCCTGCACTCCGTCCACCTGCTGTTCGAAGCTCTTCAGGAGCTTCTGGATCTCCTCGTGCAGCTTCTTGTTCTCGTCCTCGGTGAGGTCGGAGTCCTTGCACGCCTGATCGGCCATCTTGTTCAGTTCGCGGCGGATGTTTCGCATGGCGATCCGCCCCTCCTCGCACATCTCCTTGACGCGCGCCGCGTACTTCGTGCGCTGCTCACCGGAGAGCTGGGGCAGGCTCAGGCGCAGCACCTTGCCGTCGCTCTGGGGATTGATGCCCAGGTCGGACTTGAGTATTGCCTTCTGGACATCCTGCAGGATCGACGGGTCGAAGGGCTTGATGGCGATCTGGCGCGGCTCGGGGACCGAGATCGAACCCAGCTGTGAAATGGGCGTGGGCGCCCCGTAGTAGTCGACGCGGATGTTCTCGACCAGCGCCGGGGAAGCCTGGGAAGTCCGCACCGTGCGCAGCACCTCCTGCAGGTGGCCGACGGCCTTCTCCATCCGTGAGCGGGCGTCTTTCTGGATTTCAGCAAAGCTCATGTTCAGCTCCGGATCTTCGTGCCGAGGTGTTCTCCAGCGACCACTCGTTGCAGGTTCCCTTCCTCGAACAGGTCGAAGACGATCACCGGCAGGTTGTTCTCCCGGCAGAGCGTGATCGCCGTGCCGTCCATGACCCCCAGATGCCGGTTGAGCACGTCCATGTAGGAGAGCTCGTCGTACAGTTCGGCGTCGGGATTGCGGACGGGGTCCGCGCTGTAAACGCCCGAGACCTTGGTGGCCTTGAGCAACACGTCGCAGTTCAGCTCGACGGCGCGCTGGGCCGCGGCCGTGTCGGTCGTGAACAGGGGAACGCCCAGGCCGCCCGCCAGGATCACGACTCGGCCCCGTTCGAGGTGCGCCAGGGCGCGCCGGCGCACGAAGGGCTCGGCCACCTGGTGGATCTCGATCGCGGTCAACACGCGCGTGTCGAGACCCTCGATCTCCAGGCCGTCGGAGAGGGCCAGGCCGTTGATGATCGTCGCCAGCATGCCCATGTAGTCGGCGCTGGCGCGCTGGGCTCCGGCTCCACCGAGTTCCGAGCCGCGCAGGATGTTCCCGCCGCCGCAGACGATGGCCACGCCGCACCCCGTGCGCACGACCTCGGCCACTTGTCTGGAGAGCAGTCCGATGGCATTGGGATCGAGGCCTCGGCCCGTCTCGACGCTTCCCAGCGCCTCTCCGGAGACCTTGAGCAAGATACGGCGATAGGTCATCTGGCGAGAGGATACGCAATCCCGCCGTCCGTGCCGAGGACCCAGGCCGCCCGCCTGGAACTCCCCCGCCACTCCGCTCTCTACTCGCCGATGGCGAAGCGCGCGAAGGCGGCTACCTGCGAGCCCTCGCCCAGGAGCGCTTCCATCGCCTGGGCGACGCTCAGGGTGTCGTCCTTGACCCAGGGCTGCTCAACCAGGGCCTGGGTCGAATAGAACTTATCGAGCTTGCCCTGGATGATCTTCTCCTGGATCTCCTCGGGCTTGTCCTTGATCTCCTCGCGGTAGATCCCGACCTCGCGCTCGACCTCGTCCGCGGCGACCTCGTCGCGAGTCAGGGCCGGGGGGTTGGTGAAGGCAATGTGCATCCCGAGGGACTTGAGATGCTCGGCGGCGTCCCCCTGGGAGGCGGGCGTCGTCACGGAGACCAGAACGCCCACCTTGCGGTTGTGGTGGATGTAGGTCCCCACCTGGCCCTCGCCGGTCTCCAGGTAGGCGATCCCCGCCAGCTGCATGTTCTCGCCTAGCTTGCCCGTGGCCTCCTTGATGGCGCGGTCGACGCTCACGCCCGAGCCTTGCCAGGGTTGCTCGAGCATGTCTTCCACCGAGTTCGGCTTCTGGCTCGCGACGTGGTCGCAGAGCGCGTTGAGCAGGCCCTGGAAATCCTCCGTGCCGGCGGCAAAGTCGGTCTCGCAGCGCACGGCGACCATGGCTCCAGAGCGTCCATCGTCGGCGAGGACCGTCAGGACCCGTCCCTCGCCGGTCTCGCGACCGGCCTTCTTATCGGCCGACTTCATGCCCTTGATGCGCAGCAGGTCTTCGGCCTTCTCCACATCGCCACCGGACTCTTGCAGGGCCTTCTTGCAGTCCATCATGCCCGCGCCCGTTCGGTCGCGGAGGCTCATTACATCGGATGCCGTGATACTCATGGTTCTCGTCTCGATCTCTGGGGTCTGTTCTGTACGCGATGTTGTCCCGGGCCCCGACGTCGTCGGAGCCCGGGAGCGCCGGCGCGGAGAGGAACGGAGCCCTCCGCGCCCGGGGTGGGCGTCGGGGGGCGGTCCGAACCGCGCTCAGCTCGTTTCTTCCTCGACGTTGGTCGAGCTCTCAACCTCGACAGCGGCATTCTCTGCCCCTTCCGGGGCGACCACCGCGGATGCCTCCACGGGCGAGGACTCCGCCGCCGCAGTCTCCGCCGCCGTAGTCTCCGCCGCCGCAGTCTCCGCCGCCGCAGTCTCCGCAGTCTCCTGATCATCACTCTGGAGGCGAACCAGGGGGGGGATCTCGCGGATCGGTC
>DASCMO010000088.1:0-7127 GCA_036010965.1 Planctomycetota bacterium
GACCGCCGTACCCAGCGCGCGCTCTTGCAGTTCTTCAAACCGGAGAATCACTTCATGGTGCGCGAGGCGCTGCTGGCCCATGGGCGCGAGGACCTGATCGGAGACGGACCCCTGGCCCTGATACCCAAGCGCCCGCCCAAGGAGGCCTTCGACTCGCGGCGCGCGGAGGCAACTCATTCGCACGCCGAGGACGCCGGCGTCGAGAAGACCGTCGGCTATCGACCCGGCCGTCGCGGGCGCCCTCGGCGCTGATCGTGACGGCGCCCCCTTCCGCGCCTGGGAGTCTGTGCGAGACCTGTGTCCATCGGCGCGAGGTCTTGTCGGCCAAGAGCACGCGCTTCCTTCGTTGCCGCCTGTTTCCATCGGACGCGCGCTTCCCGAAGTACCCGCCCCAGCCGGTCGTTCGCTGCGGGGGGTGGCTGGAAGATCAGCGTGGAGTCGGCAGGGAGCGCAAGGACTCCTGAATTGCGAGACCCCGGCTGGCGGTCATGCCCTCAGATCCACGGTCAACCGCATCGATGGTCCGGCGCCGAGGTTCATCGCGACTCGCGCCTGCCTGCAGGGCGCCGTCTTCTTGGCCTGAGTGCGGAGGGATAGGGCTATAGCCGGGCGGGCCCCCTGCCAGGGGCGGTGCCCCCATGGAGAGCATCCCGGGGTAGACTCGTAATTGGCCCCTTATTCACTCTCCACATGAAGACAGTTCCGCCCCGCACTCTGTCGCGCGCCCTCCTCCTCCCCCTGGGCGCCCTGCTCCTGTTCGTCTCGGCCATGGTCTGGTCGGGCAACGGGATTCAAGCGGGTCCGTATCTGCAGGACGCCGCTCCGGATTCGGTCTGGGTCTGCTGGGAGACGGCTTCGACGGGACCCAATCCGACCGAAAGCCGCGTCGACTACGGGACCTCTCCGTTGCTGGGTCAGTCGGTGAATGGCACTTACTTGAACTCGAGTGGGGGCACGATCATCCACCAGACCCTCTTGAGCGCTCTCGCTCCGGACACGATCTACTACTACCAGGTCATCACCGGCAGCTGGACGAGCGGCGTTTACCACTTCCGCACGCCCCCGTCCCTCGATGCCGAGACGCCCTGGCGCTTCGCCGCCGTCTCGGACACGCAGTACGACGGCTCCAACCCCACCAAGCACCGCGAGGTGATCGAGGAAGGGGTGATCGACTACGTGCAGGCCCAGTACGGACCGGACGTTCCCTCAGAGCTCTCGTTTTTGATGAACACCGGCGATCTGGTCTCGACGGGCTCCAACCACTCCCACTGGCAGAACCACTTCTTCGCCCAGGCCGAGCAGCTCCTGCGCGAGGTGCCGCTCTACCCCGTGCTCGGAAACCACGAGGCCAACGCGAGCTTCTACTTCGAGTACATGCGGCTTCCGCAGAACGGGTCGCCGGGTTTTCAGGAGCACTGGTACTACACCGACCACCAGAACGTGCGCCTGATCGGTCTGGACACCAACCCCCCCTTCGACAACCAGACCCAGCTCGACTGGTTGGATACGGTGCTTTCGGGTGCGGCTCTCGTCGACCGTATCGATTTCGTGTTTGTCCAGTTCCACCACCCCCATAAATCGGAGCTGTGGACCCCGGGTGAGTCGTGGTTTAGCGGATTGGTCGTCGACCGCCTCGAGCAGTTCTCCACCGACACGGGCAAGCCCTCGATCCACTTCTTCGGCCACACCCACGGCTACTCGCGCGGCCAGAGCCGGGACCACAACCATCTGTGGGTGAACGTGGCGACGGGCATGGGCAACCCCGACTACTGGTACGAGTACTCCCAGGCCGATTACCCCGAGTTCCAGATCTCCCTGCCCGAGTGGGGCTTTGCCATAGTGGACGTCGAGGCCGGGGCCGACCCGACCTTCCGTTTGCGCCGGCTCAGCCGCGGAAACGAGTACGTCTTCCGTGACAACGACCTCGTCGATGAGATCACCATCCGGCGCTACAACCAGCCGCCGGCCCAGCCGACGGCCCTGGCGCCGAACCCCGCAAGCGGGTCCGTGCCGGGCTTCAGCGTGGAGCTGGTGGGTTCGACCTTCAGCGACCCTGACGGGGACACGCTGCTGGAATCCCACTGGCAGGTGACGACGGTCGCGGGTGATTACTCCGACCCGGTGATCGACGACTGGCGGCGCATCGAGAACTGGTACCGGCCGGCCAACGGTGACGGCTGGTACTCCGAGGACAACGTCGCCGACCCGGACATCGAGGACGTGGTGCTCAATGAATCCCTGCCGGGCTGCATGCCCGTGTGGTGGCGTGTCCGCTACCGCGACTCGAGCCTCGTGTGGAGCGATTGGTCCGACGAGCAGACCTTCACCGTCGGGATCTCCGACGGCGGCGACAACATCCCCGATCCGGCCGACGGGGCGAACGGCGTGGCGCTTGCCCCGGTGCTCGAGTGGTTCCCCTGTGATCCAGCCGACGCCTACGACGTGTACTTCGGCACCACGCCGAGCCTGGGTCCGGCGGATTTCCAGGGCACGCAGACGCAGACGACCTTTGCGCCGGGCGTGCTCGATCCCGAGGTGACCTACTACTGGCGCATCGATCACGTCATCGGGGGCCAGACGACCACCGGCCCCACCTGGAGCTTCACCACCACGCCGACGTTCCCCACGCTGCATACGGGCGAGTGGCGCTTCGCTGACTCGAACCCCTCCACCGGCCAGCCCCTCGAGGCGACCATGGGCCCCTCCGAGTTGATCCCCGAGGGCATGAGCTACGGCAGCGACTGGGTCCTGGGGACGACGGGCTCGGCGGTCCCGCACATCGACGGCGAGTCGACGGGCTACATCCGCCTCGACGAGGTCTTCGGCTTCAACACGGGTCTGCGGACCTGGTTCAATGCGCCGGGCAACGGAGGCGGCGGCTGCTGTGACGTGTTCGAGTTCACCTTGATCTGGGATCTCTTCGTTCCCGACACCGAGAGCGCCTACCAGGCCCTCTGGCAGGGCAACGCCAGCAACTCGAACGACGCGGAGTTCTTCTTGAGCAACTCCACCGGTGGCTTCTGGCTCTCTGGGCCCGGCAACGTGGGCGCGGGCTCGTGGGAGAGGGGCGAGTGGGTGCGCATCGCTCACCGGGTCGACTACCCCGACACCTCGGCGGTCTTCGTCAACGGCGTCAAGGTGCTCTCCGACGATGAGCTCCCCGCGCCGGACTGGCTCTACGGTGAGGGATCGGGTAGCAGCGTCTGGATGCTGACCGACCAGAACGGCGGCACGGACGTGGGCCTGGTCTACTGCGCCAACTTCGCCCTGGTGGACGCCCTGATGCCCGACGGGGCCATCGCCGCCCTGGGCGGCCCCGACGCCGAGGGCATCTTCGTGCCCAGTGTCCCCGAGACCTACTGCACGGCCGCGCCCAACTCCGCCGGTCCGGGTTGCCAGATCGGCTGGTCGGGTTCGACCAGCATCGGCGCCAACGACTTCACGCTCCACGGCTGGTCCGGGATCCCCTCTCAGTTCGGCCTCTTCTATTACGGATCCGAGCAGATCCAGATCCCCTTCGGTGAGGGGTTCGGTTGCGTCGGCGGCGGCTCCCTGGGCTTCTTCCGTCTCAATCCCCCGCAGTTGTTCGACTCCTTCGGCGACGTCGAGCGGTTGCTGGATTTCACCCAACCTCCGGCCAGTGGCGGACCGGGCCAGATCGAGCCAGGCTCGACCTGGAACTTCCAGCTCTGGTACCGTGACCCCGTCGGTGGGGGCAGCGGCTTCAACCTCTCCGACGCCCTCTCGGCGCCCTTCACTCCCTAGTCCGCCTGTCCTGCCAGGTCGCTCCCCGAGGAGGAACGGTCCATGCCCGCCTACCTGATCGCCGACATCGAGGTGACCGATCCCCAGGTCTACGAGCGCTACCGTGAGGCCGCGGGCGTGAGTCTGGCCGCCCACGGAGGCCGCTTCGTCGTACGGGGAGGAGCCACGGAGGTGCTGGAAGGGGACTGGACGCCGCGGCGCCTGATCGTCTTGGAGTTCGAGAGCATGCAGGCGGCTCGGAGCTGGTACGACTCCCCTGAGTACACGGCGGCCAAGGAGCTCCGGCTCCGCTCTGCGGACAGCCGGCTGGTCCTGGTCGACGGGGGCGGGAGCCTTCCGATCGGGGGTTCTTGATCGGACGCGTGGAGCCAGGGAGGTCGAGTCGGCTCACCTGATCGTGTGCAATGTCACGGGCCCGACTCGCCGCCAGGGTGAGTGAGGGCCTTCGAGGAGGAAAGAACGAACGAATGGACCAACGCGAGGAAATGGAACAGATGCAGCACATGGAGCAGAGCGACTCGATCCCCGGCGGCCCGAGCCGCCGGGACTTGCTGGGCGGCGGTCTCGCGGCCCTGGGTGGTGTGGGCCTGGCGGGAGTCGCCGAGGCGTCGCCCCTCGGAGCGTCGTCCGCGTCCCTCGTGGACCCGGGTGACGTGGTCCTGTTTCAGGGTGATTCGATCACCGACGCGGGCCGCAGTCGCGCGCAGGCGGCCAAACCGAACGCCCAGCCCGGCATGGGCGGCGGCTATGCCTGGTTGGCGGGCGCCGGTCTCCTGGTGCGTCGTCCGAAGGACGACTTGCGGGTCTTCAACCGTGGCATCAGCGGTAACAAGGTCTTTCAGCTCGCCGATCGCTGGGATGCCGACTGTCTGGACTTGAAGCCCGACGTGCTCAGCATCCTGATCGGCGTCAACGACATCTGGCATTCTCGTGGTGGGAACTACGACGGGACGGTGGAGGTCTACGAGCGCGACTTCCACGCCTTGCTCGAGCGCACGCGCGAGGCTCTGCCGGAGGTGAAGCTCGTCCTCTGCGAGCCCTTCGTCCTGCGTTGCGGGGCCATCAACGACTCGTGGTTCCCCGAGTTCGACCACTACCGCGCAGCTGCGCGCCGGGTCTCGGACGCCTTCGGTGCCCGCTGGGTGCCCTTCCAGGAGGTCTTCGATCACGCCGTGGCCCATGCTCCGCCCAAGCACTGGGCCGGCGATGGCGTCCATCCCTCCGCCAGCGGCGCGGCCTTGATGTCTCAGGCCTGGCTGCGGGTGGTGTCCCCGTAGGGACGCGCGGTCAGTTCGTCGCCAGGGCGGCTTCGATCGCCGTGACGATCTCTTCGCGGCCGTAGTTGTGTCCGGGGAGTTTACCCACGGGTTCTCCTGCGGCCGAGAAGGTCACCAGGCCGTGGCGTAGGGCCGTGAACCCGAAGGACTCGATCTCCTCCGCCGCCAGTGCCGTCTCCGCGGCCGGGATGATGCGGAAGTCCATCTGCTCTCCGTACTCTGTTTCGAGCTCGCCCACGGCGGCTACGACCTTTTGGCAGAAGGGTCACGCGTCTCCGATGACGTAGTAGCGCACCTCGCCGCGTTGCTCGAGGGCGGCGCTCGCCGTCAACTCATCGGGGTCTCCCTGTGAGCAACAGGCGGAGAGGGCGGTCAGCAGGAAGAGAGAGAGTGTGCAGACGAGGGCTTTCATGGATCTGTTTTCTCGCGGCGCTGACGGCCGTGACGATCAGGGGCAGAAGGTGAACTCGAGCGCGTCGGAGAGGTTGAAGCCCGCGCCGCCTGCGATCGGGTCCCTGTACCACAACTGGAAGTGCCAGGTCGAGAGGGCGGTGATGTGTCCCGCGCCGGCGTCCGCGGGTGGTGCGGTGAGGTCGAGCGGTCGAGAGAGATCCCCGAAGGCGTCGAAGGTCTGGGGCGGGTTCAAGCGCGTGATGGCGCCGCCCACGCAGCGCAGGCCGTCGCCGAAGGGGACCTCGCCGCGCCCGGGACCGTAGAAGAAGAGGCCCAGCTCTCCTGCGACGCCGCCGACGGCATCAAGGACGAGGTCGTTGTGGGTCAGGCTGGCTCGTCCGGCGGTCAGGATCAGAGTCCCGCCTCCGGCGGAGTTGGGAGCTGCGGTGCAGTAGCGTCTGCCGTTGACGCAGGGTTGCATCAGGTTCTCGTGCCAGGCGATGCGGTCGTCGATGGGGCTTGCGGAGAGCAGGTCGAGGTCGCCGTCGGAGTCCAGGTCTGCGGCCCACAGGCCCAGGGCGCCGTCGCCGATTCCCTGCCGTGGGCCGAAGGAGCCCGCGCCGAGGTTCTCGAACCACGAGGTCTCGGCGATCAGCGCGGGGTGGTTCGCCCCGGCCGCCACGTCCAGGTCGCCGTCGCCGTCGAAGTCGGCGCCCCACACGACGCCGGCTCCCGCGATGCCGTCGCCGATCACCTGGGCCGCACCGAACAGGCCACCGCCATGGTTGGGGTACCAGGCGATGGTGCCGTCCAGGGTGGCGGCGGCGAGGGCGTCGAGGTCTCCGTCGCCGTCCACATCCGCGGCGTGGATGCTGCGTGCTCCGTGTGCGTGATCGCTGATCACCTGTTCGGGCCTGAAGTCGCCGCCGAGGTTCTCGTACCAGGCCAGCTTGTGATCGATCTCGGAGGCGGAGAGGACGTCGGCGTCACCGTCCCCGTCCAGGTCGGCGGCGACGACGCTGCGAGCTCCGCGGGCGTCGTCGTTGATGATCTGTTGCGGTCCGAAGTTCCCGCCGCCGAGGTTCTCGTACCAGGCCACCTCGTGGTCGAAGAGGGATGCGCAGAGGACGTCGGCGTCCCCGTCTCCATCCAGGTCGGCGGCGAACACGCAGTCGGCGCCGTCGGCCAGGTTCGAGATGATCGCGCGTGCGGCGAAGTTGCCGCCGCCCAGGTTCTCGTGCCACCCCACGGTGTCGTCCAGGCTGGAGGCGGAGAGTGCGTCGATGTCCCCGTCTCCGTCCAGATCGGCGGGGAACACGCTCCATGCGCCCTCGGCCTGGTCGCTGATGACCTGCAGTGGGCCCAGGCTCCCGCCGGAGTTCTCGAACCAGCCGATCTTATCGTCGTGGAACGAGGCGCACAGGACGTCGCTGTCTCCGTCGCCATCCAGGTCAGCGGCGCACACGCTCCATGCGCCGTCGGCCTCGTTGCTGATGATCTGCGGGTCGCCGAAGTCTGCCTGTGCCGCCGCGGCGCCAGCAAGCGAGCCGAGGGTCAGGAGGGTGTGGAGGGGGCGGGCTCGCATGGGGGGCCTGTGCCGTGCGGCGGGGGGTGCGCCTGGGAGGGTTTGTTCCCCTGGGCGCTCGGTTCCATTGGACGGGGAAGTGCGGATTTCATCCACCCGCATTCCGC
>DASCMO010000089.1:0-10485 GCA_036010965.1 Planctomycetota bacterium
GCCTGACGCGTGACGCGCCGCAACACCTCGAGCCCGGCCTCGAGAGCACTCATCCCGCTCCGCAGCAGCTCGACGGCCGCGTGACTCCCGCCTGAGAGGATCGCCGCTTCCCCGCGGCCCGTCGCCCCGGCGCTGCCCGCCTCGGCGTCGCAGTACAGGCCGGCGCCGATGATCGGCGAGTCGCCGACCCGGCCGGGGATCTTCCAGGAAAGGCCGGAAGTGGTCGTCGTGCAGGCCACCTCGCCCGTGGTCGAGAGCGCCGAGCAGTGGATCGTGCCCGTGGGTCGCTCGGCCAGGATCGCATCGGCCTGCGCCAGGAACTCGGCCTCCTCGACGGAGCGCGAGGCCTGCTCGGACTCCTCGGCGGCGGGCGGCGGCAGGCGGTCGTCACGATCGCTCATGGTCTCCTTCCAGCGCAGCCAGATGCGCCGCGTCTTGGGCGTCAGGAGCTCGATGTGATCATGGCCGTGAGCGCGGGCGAAGTCGTAGGCCCCGCGCCCGACGATCATGCAGTGGTCCGTGCGCTCCATCACCAGGCGCGCGACGACGCTGGGGTGCAGGATGTTCTCTATGGCCGCCACCGCGCCCGAGTTGTGGGTCGCGCCGTCCATGACCGCCGCGTCGAGTTGCACGACGCCGTCCTCGTTAGGAAGCCCGCCGAGGCCGACGCTGCGGTCCTCGGGGTCGGCCTCGACGACCTTGACGACGTCGATCGCCACCTCGAGCGGCGGCGCCCCCGCGAGCAGGCGCGGATAGGCGGCCTGCATGCCAGGCAGGCCGTTGCGGCTCCCGACGAGCACGGGCCGCCCCTCTGTGCGCGGGGCGTTGGTCATCAGGGAGCTATCGGGCTCGGTTCCCAGTCCGCCGGTCGATCCACAGGCGAAGGCTGCGGCCGAGGCGGAGAGCCCCATGAAGTGACGGCGATCCAGTTCGCGGGGCGGAACAGACATGGTCATCCTCTCTTCGGTGCGGGGGAGCCTACCAGCAGAGCTGCTTGAGCCAACGTGCGGCGCCCACGGACCAGCGCTCCCAGTGCTCGACGGTCTCGTCCTCGCCCGCGGCGCGCGCCGCCTTGACGCGCAGCTCGCGCTCGAGTTCGAGGCTCGCGAGGTAGCGTTCGAGATCCTCCGGACGGGGAGCGGCGACCGCCAGGGCCGTCGCCAGGACCGCCGTGCAGCTGCGCCGCAGCTCCTCGCCGTCCAGCATCTCCATGCGGTCGAGACCGGTGTGGTAGGTGTAATCGGTGAAGTGCCAGATCAGGACACCGGGAATGCCCCGTTCGAGAAAGACGTCGTGGTCGCTGCCGCCTTCCCAGGGGTTTTCCGACGTGGTCCAGCCGCCCACATGGCGGGCGACGTCGGCCAGGGCCGTGCGCGCCATCAGGTTCAAGCCGCTGGGACGAGCGATGTCCTCCTCGGAGACCTCGCCCGCACCCCAGGGCGTGTGGGCGTCGGGCGCGATGGGCGAGAGCGCTCCGGGGTCTGGCTCGCGCTCGAGCAGAGCGATGGCGCCGGTGCGCGCGGGGGACTGACCGAGCATGTCGGCCGAAATGCCCACGATGGCCTTGCGGCGGGTGTCCTCGAGCCAGACCGAACTCTGGCGCATCTCGTCGCCCCAGATGAAGACCAGGGTGCGCGACGGCCAGTCGAGTTCGCCTCGCAGGAGCAGACCGGCGAGGTCCACCGCCGATTCCGCGAGCCCCGCGATGCCGCTGGCGTTGTCGCCCGCTCCAGGCTCCTGGACATGGCTCGCCATGGCGACCGCCTCGTCGGGATTCTCCCTCCCGACGACCGCCGCCACCAGGGTGCGCAGGGGAACGTCGCTCGACTCGACCTCGGCCCGGAAGGAGAGCAGCACGGGCACACCCTCCTCGACCAGGCCGCTCAAGCGGTCGAAAGTGCGGCGCGAGATCTGCCCCACGGGCATGCTCGTCCCGGCAGCGACCGTGCGGAACAGGATCGCGTCGAGGTGGCGATCTCCCCCGGAAGGGTCGATGGTGAAGGGGAAAACGGCCGCCGAGAGCACGGCCCGCGCCCCGGCTTTCTGGGCTCGGCGCAGGATATTGCGCGAGAGAGGCTGGAGGGTAACGAACAGGCTGCCCTCCTCGACATCACCGAGGCGCAGGGCTACGGGGCCGCTGACATCAGCCGCGGGGGCGTTGATCGGAAGCATGACCCGGTCGCGGTCCGCGGGTTCGTCGAACCCGTGCAGGAGCTGCGGTTCGTGTCCGGCGCGGTGCAGGGTCAAGCTCGCGCTCCTCGGCGTCCAGGCCGGGGCACCCATGTCGGTCTCGATGACGCGCAGCTCCAGGCGCGGGTCCGCCCCGAAGCCCGCCTCGCGCAAGCGCGCGGCGAGGTGGTCAAGGGTCGCCTCGTAGCCCTCGTTGCCCGGCGCCCGGTACCAGCGGTCGGCGAAGGCCGCGCTCTCGAGGGCGCGTTCGGAATCGAAGGCCGCGTACAGCGCCGCGACGAAGCGTGCCGGACCGCTCTCACCCTCCGCGACCGACGGGCCGTTATGGACGGGCCGCTCGTCCTGGCTCGTCGCGTTCTCGCCCTCCTGGCCAGCCGCCGAGGACGCACCGATGAGGGTCGCCGCCCATCCCACGATCGCGAGGGCGGTCGCGGTCCACGAGCGTCGTCCGGTCTGGCTTGCGGTGTTCACGGCGAGTTCCGTTCGGGGCCCCACGGCAAGGTGGAGCGCGGCCAGTCAGTATCGCCTATCCGTCCAACCGCCGACAAAGATCGACTCGGTTCTCGCTGCTCTGTCCGCCACGAGCCCCGCGGGAGCGGGCGCCGGGCCAATCCCGTATCCTCTCCTGGCACTCCGAACTCCATGATCCCCTCCTCCCCCTCTTCCGGGCCTCACGCCCTCGCCCTGGCGCTGGCGCTGGCGCTCGGCTCCGTCGCCTGCAGTGGTGGAGATCCAATCGACGAGACGCCACCGATGCCTGCGACCGGCGTCTGGCCCCTGGACCTGCGTCCGCTCGACCCGGACGCACCCGCCGACCGCGCCCCGCGCATCGAGCACCTGGAGCTTCCCACGGAGCTCGGTTCCTGGAGGGTCCTGCAAGGGACGGGCACGATCCGTGGACCGCAGCCTGGAACGCCGCCCAGCCTCCTCCTGCGAGAAGCTCGTCACAAGCAACTGCTCATCCCCGGCCCGATCGATCCGCGCGGGCTGGACCTGCTCGCCCTCGAGCTCTCCACCTGGCAGTCGTTCCATGTCTCGGCGCACCTCGTCCGCGAAGGTTGGGGGACGCTCAACTCCAAGGTCGTGCCCGTCCCGCGCAGCCTCGAGCCCAGGACGATCGAGATCGAGTTCCCCCACCTGCACAAGCACAGCGAGCCCTTCGATCGGCTCGTGATCTCCTTCCTCGGCGACGGGGCAGTGAGCTTGCGGCGCGGGGTGAGCCTCGTCGATCTGTCGCGCGAGAGCCTGCTGCCCGCCACGGACGGACCGCCGGAACTGGTCGACAGCGGAGGAGAGTCGCGGCGAGCGGTGGGACTCGCCGCCGGACGCCCACTCGTCGCCCAAGCACGCGTTCCCGAGGGCGCCCACCTGCTCCTCAGCCTCGCGATCCCCCACCCCCTGGCCCTCGCGGGAGAGCCCGGCACCCTGCGGGCGACGGTTGAGAGCGAATCCGGGGGGCGGGCGGAGCTGACAATCCCTCTGCCGGTGTTCGGCGACGACCGCTGGAAGACGGCGCTGATGGACCTGACTCCCGTCGCGGGATCGTCCGTTCACTTCCGTTTCGAGCTGGTAGGCGCACAGCCTGAGAGCCTGACAGCGCTCGCCGTCCCCATCGTCGGCTTGCGCTCTGACTCGCCGCCCACCGTGCTGCTCGTCACCTCCGACACGCACCGCGCGGACCACCTCGGCGCCGCGGGAGGGGGCGTGGAGGTCGAGACGCCCGCCCTGGACGCCCTCGCGACGCGCGGTGTCCTGTTCGAAGATTGCTTCAGCGCGACGAACGTCACCAACCCCTCCCACATCGCGTTGATGACGGCCACGAGCCCGCGCGAGACGGGGATCACGAACAACTACAGCGCCCTCTCCGACGAGGCGCCGACCCTGGCGGAGCAGTTCGCCCGCGCGGGCTACCTGACCTTTGCCGCGACGAGCGCCCGCCACCTCGAACACGCGACCAGCGGCCTCGGTCAGGGGTTCGCGCGCATGGCCTCTCCCAACCGGGCGCGGGACGCGGAGCAGACGATCGACGCCGTCAGGGGCTGGATCGACGACTCTCGCGGTGTGCCGATCTTCGTCTGGCTGCACCTGTTCGACGCCCACGGACCCTATGCTCCGCCCGAGCCCTACATCGAGCGCTACTGGCCCGCCGACCGCGACGCCTTCGACCCCGCCTTGGGGGATGACGGCCGATTGCCTGAGGACTTGCCGCCCGAACTGGAGGGCCTGCGCGATCCCGCCTATCCAGAGGCGCTCTACCGGGGCGAGGTCACCTACCTCGACTTCGAACTCGGGCGCCTCCTGGACCTGCCGCGGTTTCGGGCGGGGATCGTGGCGGTGACCGCGGACCACGGCGAGTCCTTCGGGGCCCACGGCATCTTCTACGGGCACGGGGGCCTCTATCCGGACACGATCCATGTCCCCCTGATTCTCGCCTGGCCCGCGGCGCCGGCGGGGACGCGCGTTTCGAGCCCCGTGCGCCAGCTCGATCTCGGCGCGACCTTGCTCGAGCTGGCGGGCATACCCTCCGGCGAGTTCCCGGGCCGGAGCCTCATGAGCGTCCTGGCGGGAGAGCCGGACAGCCGACCGCGCTACACCCTCGCCGCCCACAAGGAGTCCGCCTCGATCACCTGGGACGGCTGGCACCTGGTGCTGCACCTGCGCGACAACGGCCCCAACTACGGCAAGGTGCGCTTCGCGCGCCACGAGGTGGAGCTCTACAGGCTGACCGACGACCCCGGCTGCGAGAGGTCACTCGTCGAATCTGAGCGCGACATGGTCAAGCGCCTACGCACGGGCTTGATCGGCTGGCTCACTCGCCCACGGGACCGCGATTGGGTGGAACGCGTCAGCAACGACCGCGACTTGATGCAGGAGCTGGCCAAGCTCGGCTACGTCACAGGCGAGGAGACGGACTCGGACGACGATGTCCTGATCAGCCGCCAGTGCGACTGCGATCGGTGCGGGGCCTTCAGATAGCCCTCGCGCTCACTCCGCCTGGCCGAGACACAAGGTCCGAAACCAGTGGCGCACACCCGTGCACCATGAGCGCCATCGCTCGGCCAGAGCGCCCTCGCCCGCTTCCTCGGCGACGCCGACGCGCAGGGTGAGCTCCTCGCGATTGGTCAGGAGGTACCGCTCGAGATCCGCCGGTCCGGGGTCGGCCAGGGCCAGGGCCGTCGCGCCGGCCGCGACGGCGGCGCGCCGCAAGTGCTCACCGTCCGCGCTCTCCCGGCCCTGGGGAACGGCGTGCCGGAAGAGGACCGTCGGCACGCCGACATCGATGAACCGCTCGTGGCCCCCTTCGCTCTCAAAGGGGATCTCCGAGGTCTGCCAGCCTCCCGCCAGGCGCGAGACGTCCGCCAGGGCGCAGCGGGCGATCACCGCCAGCCCGTTGGGGCGCAGCCGCTTGTGCTGCAGCGCCGGGGCCCCGCGCTCCGCCTGCTCTTCGGGCGAGAGGTCGTGGATGGCGCCGGGATCCGGATGACGCTCCATGAGCGAGAGGGTTCCCGACGGAGCAGCGGAGTCCATCACGGTGTGGACGGCCGCGAACACGTAGTGGGCGCCCTCGGCCAGCCATGCACGTCCGGCTGAGCGCTCGACGCCCCAGAGAAAGACCAGGGTGCGCGCCGGCACCTGGATCTCACCCTCGCGCAGCAACTCCGCCAGGGCCAGGGCGAGGCCCACATGCCCCGCCGCGCCGCCGGCGTTGTCCGACGCTCCGGACCCCTGGAGGTAGGTCACGAGCGCGACCGCCTCGTGGGATCTGGCGGAGCCCTCGATGGTGGCGACGAGAGTGCGCCCTGCATGCGAGCCCGGGGACGGGCCCCCATCCCGCAAGCCCAGCCCCGGAAGCTTGCCGAAGCCTGCCGCCGCCAGGGACGCCGCGAACCCGTCCAGGCACTCGTCGAAACCACCGGCTCCCGGGGTCAGGGGGCGTTCTTGGAAGGAGCGAGTTAGCCCCAGGGTCGCCTGCACGCCGAAGGCCTCGAAGAGGGGGCGCGCGAAGCGCGCCGGGCCGGTCTCGGCGACCACGACTCCGGGACCGTTCGGGTGGAGAGAGGGATCGGCGTACTCCAGACCGACGAACAGCTCCTCGGGGGACGGAAAGTCAGGACCCTGGCAAGCGCCGCAGACGAAGACCAGGGCGGCGGCTGTCAGGAAGGACGGTCGGGGAGAAGGCACCATGGAGAGACCACGGCGGCGTCTCGCGCGATCAGATGTACTTGCTGATCAGAAGCTCGAGGCGCGTCCGAGCTTCTTGTGAGATTGCCTCCGGAGCCGTCATGATCGCATGAGCGAGCGCGCTCTCGCAAGCGGTCTCGCCCATGCCGGCCGCCAGGGGCGCGGAGGCACGGATCAGGTCTCGGGCGCTGCTGACGTTCTTGTGCACGGTCTCGATCACGGTCTCGACGCTGACATCATCGTGCCCCTCATGCCAGCAATCGTAGTCCGTGGCCATGGCGATGGTCGCGTAGCAGATCTCGGCCTCGCGGGCGAGGCGCGCCTCCTGCAGGTTCGTCATGCCGATCACGTCGACGCCCCAGGAACGATAGAGGAGTGACTCCGCGCGTGTGGAGAACTGCGGGCCCTCCATGTTGACGTATGTCCCGCCGTCGTGAACTCTCAGGTCGAGTCCCTTCGCGGCCGTGAGGAGCACCTGGCGCAACTCCTCGCAGATGGGCTCCGCGAACGCGACATGGGCCACGACTCCGTCGCTGAAGAAGGTGTCGGGCCGGTGGCGGGTGCGGTCGAAGAACTGATCGACGAGCACGAAATCCCCGGGGACGATCTCATCGCGCATGGAACCGACGGCGGAGACGGAGAGGATGCGCGAGACGCCGAGCTTCTTCATGCCCCAGATGTTGGCGCGGAAGTTGATCTCGGTCGGGCTGATGCTGTGCCCACGCCCGTGGCGCGGCAGGAACACCATTTCGACCTCCCCCAGCCGACCGGTGCGGAAGGCGTCGCTGGGGGCGCCGAAGGGCGTGGAGAGGTCGACCTCGTGGAGGTCCTCCAGGTCTTCCATGTCGTAGAGGCCCGAGCCTCCCATGACACCGACTACATGCTGATGGCTCATCGTGGATCCTTCGGAGCGCGGGGCTGCCCCCTGGCGGGCACTCAAGCCTAGCGGGGTCGGCGCTGGTTTCCAGGTCGCCTCCCGTCGCGGCGGACGGGAGCAGCGGGGTTCACCAGAATACGCTCCAGAGTGTGTGGGCCGCTCGCTGGTGGTGCTCGTGTTCCAGGCTAGACTGCACCCTTACATGGTGGAGGATGGCGGAGTGAATCCATGGAAGTGAAGGGCCGGAGGCGAGGTGGGTGGGTGCTGCTGGGCGTGGGGCTCGTCGCCTTGGCGCTCCCCGCCCTGCTGCTGCCCCGCGGGCGCTCGGCCAAGGAATGGATCGGGGATCTCAAACAGGGCGATCAGGAGCAGCGCATCATGGCCGCCTACGCCCTGCGCCACGGCGAGAAGGACCACCGCGAGTACACCCTGCGAGCCCTGCTCGACATCGTGCGCTCGGCGGAACCGCGGCTGCAGGAAGTAGCGAGGGACTCAGCGCGACTGGTCGCCGCCCAGGAGATCGCCCTGCTGGTGGACCTCCTCGGAGAGGTGGACGCCGACGACGAGATGGTGCGGGAGTTCTGCGAGGGAGTGCTCCTGAACCACCCCGAAGAAGCGCTGGAGCTGTTGATCGCGGTCGTGGACGACCCGCATGCGAAGGCGCGTCAGCCCGCGGCGAAACTGCTCGCCCGCTTCGGTAGGCCCGCCGTCGAGCCCCTCTCGAAGCTGCTGTGGGACGAGGACCAGAACACGCGCCTGCTCGCCTCCTGGGCCCTGGGCACCATGGGCGCGCAGGCGCAGGGCATCCTGGGACTGCTCAAGTCCAGGGTCAGGGCACCCACGGGCCTCGAACGACGAACGGCCATGCAGGCCATGCTGGCCATCGATCCCCAACACGAGAAGACCCTGCAGCTCGCCCGCGAACTCCTGGATGACAAGGGCCTCGAGACGCGCAGAACGGCTCTCCTCGGCTTCTTCGAGGCCTGGGTGCTGCGCCTGGGCAGGGAGCGTGCGGGGCAGAACAGGGAAGCGCGCGAGGCCCTTGGTGAGGCGTTCAGCGCGGCCCTCGCGCGCTTGCTGGACGACTTCGACGCCCACGCCGAGAACGGAGGCAAGGCTCCCCGCTGAGCCCGCCTCGCTTCCACGAGCGCGTTCAGGGCGAGACCAGGCGGCGCACCTCGCGCGCCAGGATCTCACCCCCCAGCTGATTGCCGCGCGTGTTCCAGTGCGAGTCCCTGCGGTGGTAGAGGTGGCGGCGACCGTCTTCGAGGGCCTCGACGGCGAGAAACTCGGGTAGCAGATCGATGATTTCGAGGCCCAGCTCCTCTGCCCAGCGCGCGATGACGCGCTGGGGCTGAAAGCGATCCATGTGCTGGGCGACAGGCTCGCTCACCATGCGCCAGACTTCCTCCTCCACCTGGTATTCATCGGGGATGAGCAGGAAGGCCAGGGGCGTGTCACCCGCCGCCTCGGCCATGGCCGCCATGTACTTCCGCAAGGCCGGATCGAAACCGCGCTCGGTGTGACAGACCTGTTGTGCTCTGCCCAACTCGAGGAGTTCGAAGCCGTTCGCGGAGAAGGTGGGGCGCTCCAGGGTCACGTCACCCGTCCAGGGGAACTCCGCGGCGGCGGCGGCGAGGGTGTCGACGACCTCGCTCAAAGTCGCGTGCTCGTCCTGCACATGCCCGGCGCCGGCCCCCTCGGCAGAGGCTCGCGCGCGCTCATCGGCCAGGCGCCCCAGGCGCGTGACGAGGCGGGTCAGGTACAGGTGGTCCCGGTCCAGGGCCCAGCGCCCGGCCAGCTCGCGCCGAGCAGGATCGGCGAAGACGATGTCGTTGCCGATGAAGAGGCAGACCACGACCAGGTCCGGCTGCATGGCGAGCGCCTCCTCCGTCAGCAGATGGAGGTACTCCGGCGGCCCCACGCCGGGCGAGCCCATGTTGTAGACGATCACGTCCTCGAGCTCGCGCTCCGCGACCGAGGTGAAGTGCAGGGGAAAGGGCACGACACCCGTGCTGTAGGAGTCCGCGATGGTGACGACGAGCCGCTGGCCTGCCGCGCGCCCGCTGTACTCGTGATCGAAGTCGCCGCGAGAGTTGGCGGGAAACGCGAAGCGCATCGCTCCGGGGGCGTATCGTTTGGCCGCCACGCGATTGCCCGCACCGGTGTCCGCTCCGGCGAGGATCTGGGTCGGGTGGACCGAAGCGAAGGCGCGCAGACCGAGCTCTCCCAGGGCGAGGGCGACGCAGAGGCTGGTGAGCAGCAGGTCGATGGGCCGCAGCACGCGCGTCAGTGCAGGGGTGAGGACCTGGCCGCCGATCACCAGGACGACCGCCAGGCCTCCGGCGGCCAGGCCGGCCGCCATCAGGGTGTTGAGGGGCTGGTAGGGCTGGAAGCGCGCGGCGTTGAGCACCAAGAAGGCCACGACGGCGCAGAACAGGAAGCGCCAGAGGCCGGGGCCCGCCCTTGTGGACGAGTCGCGCCCCACGCCAGCAAGTTGCAGGGCGACCGCTCCCACGCCGGCGGCAGAGCACGCGTAGAGGGCCCAGAGCAGCCGGTCGAAGGCTGGGCCGACCTCGAGCTCGAGTCCGGCGGCGTGGAAGACGGCGCTCCTCAAGGCCAGGATCGAGAGCGTCGCACAGCTCGCCAGGATCGCAAGCCGGACGAGCGCGCGGGCACCACGCGGGTTCGGGCCCTCCGCACCGCGCTCATCGGTCGCGGGTTCTCTTCCTTCCCGAGCCACGCCGGATCATAGCACCCGCTCTGGCTCCGGCCGCCAGCTGGCACCGACCTCCGACCTCATCGCGCCAGCCCGACCTCGTCACCGGACCGGGCTCCAGAGCGCACAAGCCGTTCGCTGATGGCACTTGGGGCCCGTCGGTCCCAGGGAGCCTCCAGCGTGCGACAGGCCGGCGAATCTACCCTCTGCACGCCATGGCATACGAGCTGGTGACGAATCCAGTCTAGCTTCGGTGTCGACGGCCGCCGCCTTCGTTTCGCTGGCCGCCGCTGGCATGGCGGTCGTTGCCCCGGCCTCCGCCGCCACCGCGGTCGCTCCGCTGGCCGCCGCCTCGTTCGCCTCGCTGGCCAGCGCGCTCATTTCGGTACCCGCCGCCTCCGCGTTCGCCTCGCTGGCCGCCGCCCCGTTCGTTTCGGTAGCCGCCGCTGCCTCGTTCACCTCGCTGGCCGGCGCCTCGTTCGCCTCGCTGGCCGCCGCCCCGTTCGTTTCGGTAGCC
>DASCMO010000090.1:0-1733 GCA_036010965.1 Planctomycetota bacterium
GAGTCGTCCTGCCAGCCGTTCCAGGTCCAGGTGCAGTCCGCAGGAGCCGTGATGACCGCCGAGCCAAGGAAGTTGTTCCCGGCATCGTAGAAGTTGGCCGTGCCATCGCCGGGAGGGCCGGCGTTGGTACCGAAGTAACCACCAAAGCGCGAGACCGGACTATTAAAGGTGTACTCGTAGGCCCCGCCGGCGCTGCCGGTGAAGCGAACTCCGTCGTGCGGAAAGATCGTGCACATGAAGCCCCACCCGCTGGTGATGTGCGCACCGCTGCTTCCCGGCGTACACAAATCCCCGTTGTTGTTGAAAACGCCGCCGATGATGCACGGATTGAATCCGGGGCTCGTCTGGGTCTCGAATCCTTCGGATTCGGTACCGGTGAAGGGTCCGATGGGTGTCTGGGCCGTCGCGATCCCGCCGAAGGCGACGGTCACGGCGAGCAACAATGCGATTCTCATGCTGAAGCCTCTCTCTGTTCTGCGAAGGGGAGCGCGTCCATCAGGACGCCGATGGTCCGATTGTAGGAGGCACGGCAGAATTAGGGGGGAGATGATGCCCGACAAGGCAAATTCGCACCCCCACTTGGCCCTCTGCGGCGCCCGCCCACCCCGTAGCCGTCGAGAGTCTCCGCACCGGAGCGTGTGAGCCGTTCTCCGACTGCCGACGGAAGCCGCCGTTCGCGCTCTCTCGTGTGAAGGTCGACGTTGGGTCTCGACCGGGACCTACCAGACGATCTCGTAGGCGTTGCTGGTGTTGAACCCGCTCCCGCAGGGAGAAGCCGGCGAGCGGTACCAGAACTGGTAGACGCGCGGGCCGTCCCCGAGTCCGACGCCGCCGGTGGCGCCCACGCGAACGCCGGTCGAGCTGTCGCCGTTCGAGTCGGTCAAGGACGCCTCGATGCGAACCACGCCTCCCCCGGCGCAGCGCAGGCCGTCACCGAAGGGCACGCCGGCGCCCGATCCGCTGACGCTGGTGCCCTGAAAGTGAAGGCCGAACTCAGTTGATCGCGAAGCAGTTCAAGGGCTCGCCCCTCGGCGAGCGGGCCGCCACGCGTCTGAAGGAACTGATCGAGGACGAGCTGCTCTCGATGGAGGTCGCCGCCGCCGAGCTCTTCGAACGCAACCGCAAGCTGCTCTGGACCCGCGGGCCCTCGAAGACCCTCTCACGCTTCCAGGACCTGATCGAGCGCTACCCCGACTCGCGCGCCGCGGAGAAGGCGCGCAGGGTCATCGCCCTCGACTTCTGAGGGCCGAGCGCGGGCCGACATCGGGGTGGAGCCAGGGCGAAGATGGAGCAAGGCGGCGTCACCCCCGAGGGAGCGACGCCGCCTTATCTTTCCAGCCTGCAGAGGGTCAGGCGACCCTCAGAACACGAGGTAGGGATCTACCAGGTGATCTTGACGGCGTTGGACAGGTTGAATCCCGTGCCGCAGGGGCCGCCGGGGTCGCGATACCAGTACTGGTAGCACTTCGTTTCACCATTGATGGCGCCACCGACGTTTTGCACATCGCTGAACGTCGCGTTGCCGTTGCCGTCGGGGAGGACGACTCCCAGACGAACGAGGTTCATGCCGCAGCAGAGGAGACCGTCACCGAAGACGATCCCGGCGCCGCCGCCGATGCGGTTGTCGCCCTGAAAGAACAGGCCCGGCTGGCCGGGAATGGCGTTGCTCGCGACCAGGGTCCCGCCGTTGGCTGCATACGCGACAAGGGTGCAACCGGTGGTCGAGCTGTTGG
>DASCMO010000091.1:0-11316 GCA_036010965.1 Planctomycetota bacterium
ACGCTGCGCGCGAGGTCCGTGAGGGCGTCGGCGTGGGCCATGCCGAAGGCCGAGACGCAGCCGGGCAGGCGCGGGACGAGGGCGCCGGGGAGGTCGAGGCCCTCGGCCAGGGCCGCGGCGTGCAGGCCGCCCGCGCCGCCGAAGGCCACCAGGGGCAGGCCGCGCGGGTCGTGGCCGCGCTGCATGGTCATCACGCCCACGGCGCGTCGCATGGCCGAGCGCGCCACGTCGAGCACGGCCGCGGCCGCCGCCGTGGGGCGCGTGCCGAGCCGGCGCGCCAGGCGTTCGAAGGCGCGCGTCACTGCGTCGCTATCGATGCTGACCCGGCCGCCAGCGAAGGCCCCGGACGAGAGGTGCCCCAGGAGCACATGGGCGTCGGTGACCGTCAGCTCCGTGCCCGTTCCGTGACAGACCGGCCCCGGGTCGGCACCGGCGCTTTCGGGTCCCACGTGCAGGATGCCGCCGCGGTCCACCCGTACGAGGGAGCCGCCGCCGCAGCCGACGGTGTGGATGTCGAGCGCGGGCAGGGCGACGGGCTGGTCGGCGACGCGCACGTCGCAGACGATGTCCTGCACCCGGCCTCGGCCGGAGTGGAAGGCGACGTCGGTGCTCGTGCCGCCCATGTCGAGGGTGACGATGTTCTCCAGGCCCGCCTGGCGCGCTGCCCGCGCGGCGCCCACGACTCCACCGGCGGGGCCCGAGAGCAGCACCCGCGCTGGCTCGAGCGCGGCCTGGGAAGCGGCCAGAGTCCCGCCGCTGGATTGCAGGACCGACAGGCGTCCGCCTCCCAGGGCGCGCTCGAGACCATCTAGGTAGCGGCCCATCAGGGGCATGAGTGCGGCGTTGACGGCGGCGGTCGAGAAGCGCTCGAATTCGCGGTACTCGGGCAGGATGCCCGCCGAGCAGGTCACGGGCAGGCCCAGGGGCGCGAGGGCGCGCGCCACCCGCAATTCGCTCGTCGGGTCGGCGTAGGAGTGCAGCAGGCAGACGGCCACGCTCCGGGCGCCGCTTCGACCGATGGCCTCGCGCAGGCACGCCAGCTCCGTCGCCGTGGGTTCTTCGATGCATTCCAGGCCGCCGTCGAGCGCGGGCCAGGAGCGCTGGGAGACCTCAAAGCGCAGGGAGCGCGGGATCGGAGGTTCGCTCTTCCTTGGATGGAGGGCGTAGAGTTCGGGACGTGTCTGGCGGCCGATCTCGATCAGGTCGCGGAACCCTCGGTTGGTGACGAGCGCCGTGGTCGCGGTCGCACCGGTCAACAGGGCGTTGAGGGCGACGGTCGTGCCATGGACGATTTCCGTCGTCGCGTCCGCGCCGCCCAGGGCCTCGATTCCCGCCAGCACCGCCCGCGCGGGGTCGTCGGGAGTGCTGGGGAATTTCTCCGTGCGCACCTCACCGCCCTCGACTGCGACGAGGTCGGTGAAGGTGCCGCCCGTGTCGACGCCGATCGTCCGCACGGTGGTGGGGCGGGACTTCACCGCCTAGGACGCCGCGCCGGGGAGCACGGACCTTGCCAGGAGGAGGCTCATGTCGCCATCATGCCTACACGCGCGGTGGAGGGCGCCGGGAGGATCGAGGATTCTGCTCGCGATCCGGCCCGAACGCCCCCGCGTTCCTCCTCATGCATGATCTCCCCGTACCCCTGTTCCTGTGCGCGATCCTGATCGCGAGTTACCTGGCGGGCTCGGTGCCCTTCGGCTGGGTGATGGCGCGCGTCCTGCGCGGCGTGGACATCCGGACCATCGGGAGCGGCAACATCGGCGCCACCAACGCCATGCGCTCTCTCGGCCGCCCGCTCGGGATGGTGGCCCTGCTCGGGGATCTGGGCAAGGGCTTCGCGCCGGTCTGGTTTCTGGCGCGCGGTGAACCGGCGCTGCAGGTCGCCTGCGGCGCCGCAGCGGTCTGTGGCCACGTCTGGCCCGTGTTCCTGCGCTTTCGGGGCGGCAAGGCGGTGGCGACGGGCTGCGGGGTGCTGATGGCAATCGACCTGCCTGTCGTCCTGGGAGCGGCCGCGATCTGGGGCGTCACCCTGCTCCTGACGCGCTTTGTGGGTCTGGCGTCGGTGGCCATGAGCATCGCCTTTCCCTGCATCGCCGCCGCCCGCGGCCAGGCCTGGGAGGTCGTGGCGGGGGCCGGAGCCCTCGCGCTCTTGATCGTCGGGCGCCACCGGTCGAACATGGCGCGCATACTGGCCGGGACGGAGCCGCGCGTGGGGCTCTTTGGAGGCTCACGGGAGGTCGGCGAGGAGGAGATCGGATCGGGAGATGAGGGCGCGGGAGACGATGAGTGAACAGACGAAGGGCGGCGTGAGTCGGGCGCTGGTGATCGGAGACGGGAGCTGGGGTACGACCCTCGCTCGGGAGCTCTGCGGCAACGGGATCGCGACCACGCTCTGGAGTGCGTTCCCCGAGCAGACCGAGCGCTTGCGGGAGGCACGTGAGAACGAGGCCTTCCTGCCCGGCGTGTCCCTGCCGGAGGCGATGAGCTTCTCGGCCGATCCCCACTCTGCCGCCCAGGGAGCGGACGTGGTCGTGAGCGTCGTGCCGACCCAGTACCTGCGTGGTGTCGCCGAGCGCTTCGAGGATGCGTTGCCTGGAGATCTGCCCCTGGTGAGCGCGACCAAGGGCCTGGAGGTCGAGACCTTCCAGACCCCGAGCCAGATCCTGGCCGAGGTCCTCGGAGGGCGTCCGCTGTGTGTCTTGACCGGTCCGAGTCACGCTGAGGAGGTCGCGCGCGGCCTGCCCGCCTCGCTGGTCGCCGCCAGCGCCGACGCGGCCCTGGCGGAGCGCGTCCAGGGTGCTTTCAGTTCCGAGACCCTGCGCGTCTACACGACCGACGACATGCTCGGTGCCGAGCTGGCGGCGGCGCTAAAGAACGTGATCGCCCTGGCGGCGGGGATCGCCGACGGTCTGGGTCTGGGGGACAACGCCAAGGCGGCGCTCTTGACCCGCGGCATGGTGGAGATGGCCCGGCTGGGCAAGTTCCTGGGCGCCCGGCCCCAGACCTTCTTTGGCCTGGCGGGCTTCGGTGATCTGGTGACGACCTGCTATTCCTCGCATTCGCGCAACCGCTCGGTGGGGGAGGCCGTGGGGCGCGGTGAGCGACTGGAGGAGATCTTGCAGTCCATGCAGATGGTGGCGGAGGGGGTCTGGACCACCAAGGCGCTCTTCGGGCCGGAGGCGGAGTTGCGGGCGGTGTCCATGCCCATCGCCGAGCAGGTGCACGCGATCCTCTTCGAAGGCAAGGAGCCGCGGGATGGGCTCCTCGCCCTCATGCGTCGCGAGCCGACTGGCGAGATGAGCGGGCTGGAGGAACCGGTTTCATGACCACGACCGCGGGCTTCGTCTTCTTCCTGCTCCTGACCGTCGCCCTGCTCGCCTTGGCGGTCGTGACCGGGCTGCGGGCCCTGCGGCGCGTTCACATCCCGGTCGTCATCGCCGCCGTCATCTCCATGGGGCTGACGATCTACTACGCCGAGCGCCTGGGCGAGAGCTTTGATGTCGAGTCCGCGGGATGGATCACACCGGTGCATCTGTGGATCGCCAAGATCACCACGGTCGCCTACCTGCTTCCGATCGTGAGCGGCGTGCGGACCCTGCGCAGGGCGGAGCGTCGTCCCTTGCATCGCAAGCTGGCCTTCCTCGTCCTGGGCATGACGGCCCTGACGGCGGTGACGGGCATCGCGATGGTCTGGATGTCGGATCCGATCTAGTCCAGCGCTCCGCTCGGTACGTCGGGCCACACCAGGGGCAGGAGCAGCAGGCTGGCGTTGGCCATCAGCGGAACGCAGGAGATCAGGATCCAGGCGCGGTGGGCGCGCAGGGTGAAGAAGGTCAGGGTCAGGCCCGCGACGGCGAAGGTGCTGGAGAACACCTGGGTGACCAGGGGCGCGGGCGCGGCGGCGGGGCACCAGCGCAGGAGGGCGGCGGCCACCCACCACGAGCTCCAGCCCAGAGTGGCCATGGTCATCGCCATCATCCAGGTCCGGTGTCGCCGGCGGACGGCGCGCTGCAGCCTGAAGGGGTTGCGGAGCACTCGCGGCATGGCGCTGATTCTCCGTCCGCGGCTCCCTCCCGACAAGACCCGAGCGCCCCGTCGAGATTGACGCCGCCCCCCGGTCGCCGATACACTTCCGGGCCCGGGTCGGGGCGTGGCGCAGCCTGGCTAGCGCGCTGCAATGGGGTTGCAGAGGTCGGAGGTTCAAATCCTCTCGCCCCGACCATTTCGCTTGCTTGCAGAGCGACAGGTTACGTTCGAGCCGAACAATGCGAACTGGTTGCCGGAGGCGACCTCTCACGAAATGCTCACGAGTTGTGCGGCACGGTTCGGCATCCAATTGCCATCCCACCGTTTCTCGTTGCTCCCCTAGCTCAAGCGCGCGGCACGAGTTGGCGCGCAGTGGCACGGAAATGGCGATGCGGCGACGTGCTTTGTGGAGTTGCAGAGGTCGCAGGTTCGGCCTCCTCCCAGCCTGGACCCATGCTACGTCCTCACATCTGCTGTCAGATGGGCAGACCTTCGGCGTCCAAACAGGGCGTAGAGAGCCGGAAGGACCATCAAGGTAAGTAGGTTGTCGGCTATCACTCCGCCGATGACAACGGTTGCGAGTGGGCGTTGCACCTCGGCGCCAACCCCCGTGTTGAGAGCCATCGGCACGAACCCGAGCGCTGCGACCATGGCCGTCATCAAGATTGGCCGCAGGCGAATCAGTCGCGTTTCCTCGACAGCTTCTTCGAGTGGTAGACCTTCCTCGTCAATCTTGCGTCGGATGGTCGACACGAGCACCAACCCGTTGAGCATGGACACTCCTGCCACGGCCACGAAACCGACTCCGGCAGATATCGTGAATGGCATGTCTCGCAGCCAAAGCGCCACAACACCGCCGAAGGCAGCGAAGGGCGCTCCAGTCGCAATCATTGCCGCGTCGCGAACAGAACGAGTGCTCATGTAGAGCAGGAAGAGAATCGCCGCCAGCGCTACCGGCACGATAATGCCCATCCGGCGGCTGGCCCTCTGCAAGTGCTCGAACTGACCACCCAGACGAGTGAAGTATCCGGCTGGCAACTCCACATCGGCTGCGATGCGCTCTTGCGCCTCTGCAACGAAGCTGCCCAAGTCGCGCCCCACTACGTTGGCTTGCACGACGACGCGCCGTTTCTGCCATTCTCGTGTGATGGTCGACGGGCCCTCGACCTCTCGAAAGGTCACGAGTTCGGTAATCGGCACCCGCTGGCCCGAAGCCGTTGGCACCCGGAGCTTGCGGACTGCCATGGGGTCCCGACGGTACTTGTCATCCAGCCGCACGATGAGGTCGAATCTTCGCTGCTCCTCGCGGATTTCGCCCACTTTTATCTCTCCGACCGCTTCGACAAGGCTCAGCACGTGCGCGGCAGATATTCCGTGACGTGATAGTGCGTCGCGGTCGACTTCGATTTCGAGTATAGGCTGACCCGTGACTTGCTCTGCAGCGATATCCACCGCTCCCGGAATCCCCTCGAGGACTTCCTGCACTTCCAGCGCCTTGCCTTTCAGCACTTCGAGGTCGTCCCCGAACACCTTGACGCCGAGGTCCGCGCGGATGCCTGCCGTCATCTCGTTCACTCGCATCTCAATTGGCTGAGTGAAGATGGCCCTCATCCCCGGCATTGCACGGAGCGCGGCCTGCATCTGGGAGGTTAGCTCAGCTTGGGTGCTCGCCTGGGTCCATTGTTCGCGCGGGTTTAGAGTTACGAATAGGTCAGTGACCTCGAGCCCCATGGGGTCGGTCGCCACCTGGGCCGTACCCGTACGGCTCCATAGGTCGCGCACTTCGTTTGGGAACTCGTCTTTCAACAGCTCCTCGAGCTGCTGCCCGTATCGAAGGGACTCGTCGAGTGATACGCCTGATAGCCGCACGGTGTTGATTACCAGCGCCTCTTCGTAGAGGCGCGGAATGAAAGTCGTTCCGAGTTGGGAGGCGATGATGCCCCCCAAGACCAGAATGCCTGCGCCGAAGAGCACGACCGTACGAGGAAACTGAAGTGCACACCGCACGACTGGGCGGTAGACCCACTGCGCGGCTCGAACCAGGAAGTTCTCACGCTTATGGGCCTTCAGATTCTTGAGCCCTAAGCTGGCCAGCACCGGTATCAGTGTCAGAGAGAAGAGCAGGGAGCCGGATAGAGCGAAAATAACTGTCAGCGCCATAGGCCTAAACAGCCGCCCCTCGACTCCTTCGAGAAGCATGATTGGCAGGTAGACGATGAGGATAATCAGTTCGCCGAACATCGTCGGCTTGCGCACCTCAAGCGTTGCGTCTCGCACGATGTCGAGCTCGGAGCGTGTGCCTCCTTCTCGTGTCAGGCGGCGAACGCAGTTCTCGACGATGATGACTGAGCTATCGACGACCAGGCCGAAGTCGATTGCGCCGAGGCTCAAGAGACTGGCCGAGATACCGAAGCGCAGCATCGCGCTAAAGGAAAACAGCATCGCGAGCGGGATTGCTGAGGCAACGATGAGGCCAGCGCGGAGGTTGCCGAGGAACACAAAGAGCACGGCGATGACAAGCAGCGCACCCTCGAGCAGGTTATTGCGAACAGTCCCTATGACGCGGTCCACGAGCTCGGTGCGGTCGTAGAGCACCTCCACGCGCACGTGCTCTGGAAGGCTCTTGCTCGCCTCCTCCAGGCGCTCCCGCAAGCGGGTCGTTACCTCATGGCTGTTCTCACCCATGAGCATGAACCCGAGGCCCAGCACGGTTTCTCCCCTGCCGTTCGCAGTTACGCCTCCACGCCGAATCTGATGGCCCTCGCGCACTTGTGCAACGTCACGAATGCGAACCGGAATGCCCTCATGTTCGGCAACTACGATTCCCTCGAGCTCAGGAATGCTCCTTGCGAGACCGATGCCGTGCACCAGGTGCATCTCGCCAGCGGCCGCGATGACACCGCCCCCGACATTCTCGTTGTTGTCTCTAAGCGCTCGGATGACATCGTCGAGGGTTAGCTCGTGTTCGAGCAGTTGTAGGGGTTCGACCACGACGTGGTACTGCCGCTTCCGGCCGCCCCAAGTATTGACTTCGGCAACACCTGGGACTGTCAGAAGTTGAGGGCGCAGCACCCAGTCGTGCAAGGTGGTCAACTCGGTAAGCGTTGCCGCCTCGCTATGGAGCGCATAGTGGAGGACTTCCCCAAGACCGGTGGCCACGGGGCCCATCTGCGGAGAAGCTAATCCTTCGGGAAGCTCGACTGTCTGGAGGCGTTCGCCGATGAGTTGCCGAGCGAAGTAGACGTCAACGCTGTCTTCGAAGAGTGCAACGACTTGTGAGAGACCGAACTTCGAGGTGGAGCGCACCTCGACGAGGCCCGGGAGACCGCCAATCGCCTGTTCGACTGGGAACGTAATCTGTTGTTCGATTTCGACCGGACTCAGTGATGGCGCATCGGTGTTGACCTGCACTTGTACGGGAGTCGTGTCCGGAAACGCGTCGATAGGCAGGCGCGCAAGCGCCAGTAGCCCCACAGCTACCAGGAACGCTGATAGGACAATGACGAGGAGCCGATTCCGAAGTGACCAGCCAACGATTGCGTCAAACATGCGATTAGCTCCCACCTACTCGTTCAGGTAGTCCACTTCGCAGCAACCGGCGCCGATGCTGCCTTTCTGTAGCTCGGTCTTGAGGATGAAGCTGCCTTGGGTGACGACGGATTCTCCACCCGACAACCCGCTGAGAACCTCGTAGTAGTCACCCGTGTCGTATCCCAGGCGTAGTTTCCGGGGCATGAAATCGGTCGGGGAGATCCGTTCAAAGGCAACGTTGCAGCAGCCTTCCCATTGCACCGCACCCTTGGGAACCAAGACCGCATCCTTGTCGTCTCGAGTCACGATATTGGCAGTGCCAAAGCTCTGAGCGCGAAGGATGCCTTCCGGGTTCTCGAACTCCGCCCGCACCTTCACGGTGCGCGTGCGCCGGTCGACATCACTACTTATCCAGGTCACGCGACCTCCGAGCGTCTCACCTGTCCAGCCCTCAACGGAGAGCAGTACTGGCTGGCCTCGCTCAACGAGCCGAATCTCCTGCTGGTCAATGTCCACGATGACCCACATTCGTGAAGTGTCTGCCACGCTAACGACCGATGTCTCGGGCGAGGTGAGTTCGCCGAGCACCGCGTCGAGACCGACCACGACACCGGAGAAAGGTGCAGTGATGCTCAGAAAGGAGGAGGCTTCGCCGTTCTCTTTGACATCCCCAATCTGGTTCGCGGTGAGCCCGAGGTTTGCCAGCCGTTGCTCTGCCGTGGCCAATGCTATGCGGCTCTCAACGAGCTGGGTTTCTGCCTCCAGGGAGTCCTTCTCGGTGGACAAGCCCTTCTCAAGCAGAGCCCCTTCCCGTTGGCTGTTCTTTTCCCACAGGCCGAGGCGAGCCGCAGCCCGCAAGAGCTCGGACTTGGCAGTGCCCAGCGCTGCGCAGTCCAGAACGAGGAGCACGTCTCCGGCTTCCACCTCGTCACCGAGGTATCGGCGAACCTCCACAACTGTCCCGGCCGCGCGAGGGGCCAAGCGTGCGTGGAACCTAGAGTCGTATGCCACGGTTGCAGGGGCCTGGAGCGTCTTGCGGAGCTTTCCGCGCCACACTTCCTCCACGAGCACTCCTACTCTGTCAGCCACACTCGCCGTCGTGAGCCTGACGACGCTTGAATCGGTCGTGCATGTCAGCGACGGCAGCGCTTGCACGCGTGGTGTGTCTACGGTCAAGACAACGTAGTCAGGATCAGCGCCGTCCTCCACGGGGGCAGCTTTGGAAGACTCGTACTTCTCGAGGGCGCCTGGGTTGCAGGTCTCGCAGTGTGTCTCGGGTAGCCCGTGTTCTTCGCACCAGTCGCTTTCGCTACGGAAGGCCTCTTCGAGGTCGTTGCGGCATTTCGTGCACACCGCTTCTGGCACACCGTGGCCATTACAGAACCCCATCTCCTCGATGACTGCAGGTGAGCAGAACGGACAGTTGTCGACCTTGTGCTTGGCGCATGGGCCGGACTCCTGCGGTGTGGCCGCCGCCTGACCAGCCATGCTCTGCCACTTGTCCAGGACCCCCGGGTTGCAAGCTTCGCACTGCGACTCCGGAAGGTCGTGCCCGGCGCACCAGTCGTTTTCTGCCCGAAACGCTGCCTCAAGGTCATCGCGGCACTTCGTGCACACCGCCTCTGGCACACCGTGGCCATTACAGAACCCCATCTCCTCGATGACTGCAGGTGAGCAGAAAGGGCAGTTCGAGACACTGTGCTCAGCACAGAGTGCCGCAGTAGAGGAGGTTTCAGGTGAAGAGGCTTCCTGCGAGGGTTCGCCACACCCGAGCAGGCCTACGGAACCGATGGTGACCAGCGCGATGGCAGGGATGAGATGTCTATGCTTCATGTTTATCGTCCGGCTTGTTTCACATGTGTGGCGAGGAGTGTTTCCCGCGGGGTACCCGTTGCGCGCTCTAGATCAGAGAGTGCAGTCGCGGCCTGGAGCAGCCGTCGGGCGTAGGCGCTGCGGGCCGCCAGAAGTTGGCGCTGCGCTTCGAGCGCCGGGAGCATCGTGGTCTTGCCCAGTTGGTAGCTTTCGCGTGCCTGGGTGAGCGTCTCTTCGGAGCGCGTCAGAATGTCGTCGCGATAGACTGCGAGCGCATCCCAGCTCGCCTCCGCTCGTGCCAGCGCCGAATTCACTTCTTGCCTCGCAGAGAGTTGGACCGCGACGAGGGCTATCTCGCGTTGCGACAGGGCCTCGAGCGCTTTGGCCACCTGTGCTTGGTTCTGGTCGAACAGGGGCAGCTCTACTCGAACGCCTGGCCCGACACTCCAATCTCCATCTTTCTCGGCTGCTACACCGACATCTACGTTCCGAATGAAGAGACCGCGCTGCCTTTCGACTTCCGCAGTGGCCTGATGTACGGCCCCTTCGGCAGCACGAACGTCGAGCCTTCGTGAAAGGGCGAACTCCTCGAGCTCTTCCAGCGGCAAGAGCGGGGGAGGACCTTCGTTCGAAAGCTCGGCCAACCGAGGTCCGCTGTCTTGGGGCCCGAGGCCTAGCAGCAGGAGTAGCCTTCGGCGCGCTTCTCCGGAGGCAAGTTCGGCGTCGAGGAGCGCAACCTCGGTCTCGAGGAACTCCAGCCTGGCCAGGTTGGCGTCGATGGCCGTACCCGCAGCAGCTTTGAGCCGTGCCTCGGCAAGCTCGAAGAGCCGTTGGGCCGAAGCTCGGTTCTCTTTCGCAATCTCGAACAGCTTGGCAGAGGCTGTCGTCTCGACGTATGCAACGCGGATGTCGCCTGCAAGCACCGCTGCTTGGTGCGCGAGCTCTAGGATTCCGTACTGCAGAGCGCTTTCGGCTACGCGCACGCGCTTGGGCAACTGCCAGATGTCGAGGAGGCTTCCGAAGAGTCCTCCTTCAAGCTCACTAGCGCCGCCCGAAGGTGGGAAGCGAAGAACCGCGTTGAGTGATGGGTTCGTTAGCAGGCCTGCTTGCACCCGGTCGGCGTGAGCCATTCCGACCTTGCGAAACGCAGCCTGTAGGGCCGGGTTGTTCAGCAATCCGAGCTCAACAGCTTCCGAAAGCCCAAGGCCGTCGCGCAGGAGCTCGGCCATGCGCTCGTCTGTCGCTGCTGGGTCAGCGTCAGGGTGGAAGACGTGTTTGGCACCGGTAGCGGAGCGGATTTCTTCTACGGCCTGGTCGTAGTCGGGACCGGGATGGACCGACTGGCACGCCGCGAGGCCTAGCAGGCACGCGACCGCCAAGCTATTTCGACACGGCACCATTGAGCTTCTCCGAAACAGAGCCCGCGAGTTTCAACCAGAACGGGTCGCCAATCCGGTAGTAGGCGAGCTTGCCCTGTGCCCTGAAGTCCACCGCCCCGATTCGCCGGAGCTCCTTGAGCTGCTGCGACGTGCCAGAGAACGAAATGCCCAGAACGTGTGCCAAGTCGCACACGCAGAGCTCACGACCCTCGAGTGCTCTCAGCACCCGGAGTCGCCCCGGGTGCGCAAGCACCTTGAGGGCATCGGCCACGCTTCGGCTCTCGCCCTCCGGTGGGAGGTCTGCCCTGGCCGCTGCTGCCCGGGGGCCGTCGATGCAATCGACTTCGCACAGGCCCTTGGTGACTTTCCGGTCCTTTTCTTTCATGTTGTCATTTCCTCAGATCATGAAGCGACATGTATAGCCTAGCACTTGAGTGCCCGCGGCGAAACCACCAAGAAGAAAGACTGATTGCCCCGGGGGAGCCGGAAGGGGCAGGCCGCAGAAGCCGTCTCCAAGCCCACTAACCCCGGTTGGCATGCGCTGGCACGGAAACGACCACTTGCGACATCG
>DASCMO010000092.1:0-2886 GCA_036010965.1 Planctomycetota bacterium
ATCCCCCCCTTCCAAGCAAGGAGAGCCAGCACAGTGACCACATCGACCTCCAGGGCCATCGCTACCTTCGCGATCTGGCTGTTTACCTGTGGCACCCTGAGCGTCCTCGTCCTGTGCTCCGGGAATGCCGAGTCCTCGAGCAACGAGAAGGGCTGGATCTACCTGGGCATGCTCGTGGTCGTGGCGGCCGCGGCGAGCACGCGCTTTGTCTGGAAGGGAGGGTCCGGCGGATGAGCGTCCACGGGGCCCAGGCGCGAATCAGCTCGGGGATACCTCTGGAGGTCCGACACAGGCTCCCAGCATTCACTTCCAATCACGAAGCAAGGGGTGTCCTCAATGGAGCTGGAAGGGCTCGAGAGGCAGCCACAGCTTCCGGGCGCAGCCTCAGAAGCGCAACTCAAGCGTGGTCGACGGGCTCCCCTTGCCCGGCACGGTGGTGACGAACAGGCGGTCGTACTGAGCCTCGTCCAGGGACGGCCGACCCCGGACGGTCTCCAGGCCGACGATGTCACCGCCCAAGCCCAGGACCAAAGAGGGCGTGGTGTTGGAGTGGCCCGCGACCACGGCCACCGAACCCGCCGGCAGGAGGGAGAGTTGCTTCACGAAGGACGGCAGGTCCCGGGCAGAGTACTCGATCAAGGAGAGACCGGTGCTCTTGACGAGCGGAGCCAGGGTGTCACGCGTGCGGCGGTAGGGCGTCGAGAACAGGTGAGTGACCCCTGCGTGGGACAGGAGTCGAGCCAGGGATCGTGCGCGCTCGTGGCCCTCTTCGGTGAGGTTCGGGTCACGCGGATCGTCGGTGGCCTTCTCGGCGTGGCGCACTGCGATGACCGTGACCGCCCGCTGCGGAACCTGTAGGTCGAGACCATCGTCCTGGGGGGTCGAGGCGGAGGTCGACAGGAAGAGCAGACAGGAGATGGCGAAGATGTGCTTCATGGGGCGTCGGAGCTGAGGCCACGGATCTTTCCAGGGACTATCCAGACTACAGTTCCGAGAATATCAGGGACTGGATCGAGTCGTTGCGTTGATGGGACTCCTGTTCCCTCGAGGGTCGCCCAGGCAGCGGAAGCAAGGCCTCCAATACGGCTGGTTCCCTTGCTGGATCATGAGGACCGGGTCCGACAGGATCGGGTCCTCTCTTCTGAGTGGCGGACAGGCGTTGCTGATCCCGGCTGGAGAGGCGTGGCTCGAGTACTCCCACCTTCGGCTATCCTGAGCGCGCTGCTTTCGGCCGTACTCCGGCCATCCTGCGATGCATTGGACCAATCCCATCCTGCTCGGCCTGGCCTCCCTGTTCGCCTGCGTCCTGCCTGGCGAGGAACGCCCCGAAGCCAAGGCCCCCCCCAACTTCCTCTTCGTGATCGCGGACGACCAGTCCCCCTTCGACCTCTCGGCCTACGACCCGTCGTCGCCGCTCGAGACGCCGGTCATCGACCGCCTATCGGCCGAGGGGATGACGCTCGACGGCGCCTACCACATGGGCTCCTGGTCGGGAGCCGTGTGCACACCGTCGCGGCACATGGTGATGAGCGGGCGAACGCTGTGGCACCTGCCAAAGAACGGGGTGCGCGGCGTGAAGAAGAACTCGCTCTGCCCGACCGACCTCGAGCAGCACACGCTGGCCGCCGTCTTCAACCGCGCGGGTTACGACACCATGCGGACCTGCAAGATCGGGAACAGCTACGCGGCGGCGAACCAGCAGTTCACGGTGTGCAAGGACAAGACGAAGCGCGGCGCGTCCGACGAGAAGGGGAGCGCCTGGCACGCGGAGCAGGTCCTCTCCTACCTCGATCAGCGCGCCGAGACCGAAGACGAAGACCCCTTCTTCATCTACTACGGCTTCTCCCATCCCCACGATCCGCGCTGGGCGAAGGAGGAGCTCCTGAAGAAGTACGGCGCCGACAACGACCTGGTGCCGGAGGTGGCGCACCCGGACTCGCCGCCCCTGCCTGAGAATTACCTCCCCGCGCACCCCTTCCCCCACGGACACCCGGGCCTGCGCGACGAGGTCAAGGTCCAGGGCGTGATGAAGCGCCGCGACGAGCCGACCATACGCAACGAGCTCGGCCGCCAGTTCGCGTGTGGAGAGAACATCGACATCCAGATTGGTCGGGTCCTCGACAAGCTCGAAGAGATGGGCGAACTCGACAACACCTTTGTCGTCTACACATCGGACCACGGCATGGCCATCGGACGACATGGCCTGCAGGGCAAGCAGAACCTCTACGAGCACACCTGGCGCGTGCCGATGATCGTGAAGGGGCCCGGCATCGAGCCCGGGTCGCGCGCCCAGGGCAACGTCTACCTCCTGGACGTCCTCGCCACCCTGTGCGACCTGGCGCAGGTCGCGGCGCCGGCGACCTCCGAAGGCATCAGCTTCGCCCCCGTGTTGGAGGGAGAGCGGGAGACCGTCCGCGAAGTTCTTTACGGCGCCTATTGCGGTGGCACCAAGCCCGGCATGCGCTGCGTGCGCCGCGGAGATTGGAAGCTGATCAAGTACGACACCCTGGAGGGTGCGGTGCACGAGACGCAGCTCTTCGACCTGTCACAGACCCCATCCGAGCTGATCCAGGAGCACCACGCCGAGGCCGTCTGCGCACTGACCGGACACGTACCCGAGGCGCACCAGAAGAACCTCGCCGGCGACCCACGCCACGCGACTCGGCTCGCTGAGATGGAAGCGCTGCTCCTCGAAGAGATGGAGCGCCTCGAGGACCCGTATCGGCTGTGGGACCAGGAGTGAGCTGAAGCGGGAGCCACGAAATCGGGGTCCAGGGTCTATCCTCGTCGTCATGAGTCGTCTACCGATCGTCTTTCTCTCCCCCATCCTCATATGCGCCCAGATCGCGTCCGCCCAGACCAAGGACCTGCCGCGACCGGGTGAAA
>DASCMO010000093.1:0-4991 GCA_036010965.1 Planctomycetota bacterium
GGGCCGGCGTCGCCCTGCGGACCCTGGGCGCCTGCGTCACCTTGCGGCCCTTGGGAGCCGGTCGAGCCCGTCGGGCCAGCGTCGCCTTGCGGACCCTGTGCACCCGTCGTTCCAGCCGGGCCGGTGTCGCCCTGCGGCCCTTGGGAGCCTGTCGAGCCCGTGGGGCCAGCGTCGCCTTGCGGACCCTGTGCACCCGTCGTTCCAGCCGGGCCGGTGTCGCCTTGCGGGCCTTGCGATCCCGTTGCTCCGGTCGGGCCGGCGTCGCCCTGCGGACCCTGGGCACCGGTGTCACCTTGCGGTCCTTGGGAGCCGGTCGAGCCCGTCGGGCCAGCGTCGCCTTGCGGACCCTGTGCACCCGTCGTTCCAGCCGGGCCGGTGTCGCCTTGCGGTCCTTGCGATCCTGTTGCTCCGGTCGGGCCGGCGTCGCCCTGCTCTCCCTGGGCCCCGGTGTCACCTTGCTGCCCTTGGGGGCCGGTCGAACCCGTCGGGCCGGCTTCGCCTTGCGGCCCCTGATCTCCCGTGTCGCCCTGCTGTCCCTGAGGACCGGTCGTCCCCGTTGCTCCTGCCTCGCCTTGCGGGCCCTGGGCACCGGTGGCACCGGTGGCGCCGCTGTCACCCTGCGGACCTTGGGCACCCGTGTCGCCTGAGGGTCCTTGCTGACCCTGGGCGCCGGTGGAACCCTGAATACCTTGGTCGCCCTGGGGGCCTTGCGGTCCCTGGTCGCCGGGAGGGCCCTGTGGCCCCTGGATGCCAGTGGGGCCCGTCGTTCCATTTTCCCCTTGAGGACCTTGCTGTCCTGCTTCGCCCTGGGGCCCTTGCTGGCCCTGGGCGCCGGTGGAACCCTGAATGCCCTGGTCGCCCTGGGGGCCTTGCGGTCCCTGGTCGCCGGGAGGGCCCTGGGGGCCCGCGATGCCTGTGGGGCCGGTCGTTCCGTCTTCCCCTTGAGGACCTTGCTGGCCCTGGGCGCCGGTGGGACCAGGGGTCCCCTGCGGACCGGTGGCCCCCTGCGGACCGGTGGTTCCCTGCGGACCTGGGGAACCCGTCGGGCCCGAAGGACCCTGCAAGGTGGCCGTGGTTTGTAGTGAACCGTCGGGGAACTCGAAGCCGCCGTCGCGCGAGCGAACGACGCCGTCCACGTCGAGGGCCCGCTGTGGGTCAAGGACACCGATGCCGACCTCGCCGCGGATGATCGCCAGGCTGTTGTTTTCGAGGTTCCAGGTCGTGCCGAAGAGTCCCGGGCGGATCTCCGAGCGCTCCGCACCAGCCACGAAGAACTTGATCCCGTTCGACATGGGGCCCGAACCGAGGGTCAAGCCCGTGATCGACGGCGTACTGCCCAGGTGCATCTTGTGGCCCAGAATCTCACCCCGCACGTCCAGGTCGGCCTTGGGCTTGGTCGTGCCCATGCCGATCTGGCCCAGATCACTCACGAACAGGTCCTCGCTGATCGGATAGAGCATCCCCAGGGTGGGGAACGACGAGGCATCGAGGCAACTGCCCGGTAAGGCCTGGTCGTCGATGCTCGGCGCGCAGCCGGAGGTGCCCGGGAGGACCGTGCGGTCGTCGAAGGAATCGGAAGGGGAGGGAGCGCCCGCCCCATTGGAAGAGGCGGCCCCGAGCGGGGCGGCGCCGGCGTTCAGAGCGCCCGGACTCACAACGGGCACGATGCTCCCCGGAACCGTCGACACGAGAGCGCCCAGCTCCGTCGACCAGGGCAGATCGAGGTCCACGAGATCGAAACCGGTCCCCGGCCGGTTGCGGTAGATCAGGTGACCGGCGGTCGTTTCCAGGTGCAGGTCGGCGTCCCCGTCGCCGTCGTAGTCGATCCACTCGCCGTAGAGGTCGCCGGCCTCGTGGCCCAGACCCCAGACCGCGCCTACTTCACGGAAGAGGCCGTCCTCATCGTTGCGGTAGAGCTTGCCCGTTCCCTCGAAGGCGCCCACGTACAGGTCGAGGCGTCCGTCACCGTCGAAGTCGGCCCACATGCCGAAGCGCGAGGGCGAGAGGTCGCCCAGGCCCGACGCGTGGCTGACGTTCACGAAGGTCCCGTCGCCCACGTTGCGCAGGAGCGCCGCGGCTCCGCCGGGCGCAACCACGAAGGCATCGAGTCGCCCGTCTCCGTCGAAATCCGCCCAGGCGAAGTGCGTCCGCAGGCCGAGGGCCCCGGGAGGCTGGAACGGAGGGGTAGCTCCGGTGGAGCCTGGGTCGGAGGCGAGGGCGAGGGGAGCGATGAACAGCGATGCGACGGTCAGGGCGTACGTACGAAGCATGACCTGGATTCCTGCTGGGGTCGGGCGAACCGGGACGGACTGTTTTCAAAAAGCGGGCTGGGCCCCCTTTTACTTCGCTGACCATTGGATCCAGGAAGGGCAAAATAAGGGGGTGGAATCAGCCGAATCGTGGGACGGCCCTCACAGAGGGGGCCGTGAGGCGCCCGGATTTCCAGGGCGCGATCTCTAAGGGACTCCTCGGTGGCATCGCGTTCCACCCGGTCGCGGGCGACGGTACGACCCCGCCCGTACTCGAGCCGCATTCTGAGGCCCACGTGCCGCGTTCCAGCGCGCCGACTGGTCTGGAGTGGCCGAGGTAGATAGGGTCGAATTCATGCCCAGGTGGTACGCACGTTTGGCCCTTGCCGCGACGGTGTTTGTGGCCGTCGATCAGGTGTTGCTACACACGTTACTGCGCGATGATCGATTGAGCGGGCAGATCGTGGCTCCCTTCGACCCGCCACTCTTCAGCGAGTGGCAACGGGAGCAGGTCGCGCGCTACCGCGAGCAGCAGGTTGCCATCGAGGCCGGGCGCGTGCGGCCGCACCAGACCATGCTCGATGCCGAGCTGGGCTGGGTGCCCGACCCGCACCGTAAGCACCCCGACTACCACTACGACTGGAGCGGTGCCCGCGTGGGCGTCGCTCCCTTGGCGCGCGAGCGGCGAGCGGGCGTGCGGCGCGTCGTGGCTGTCGGGTGCTCGTTCACCCACGGGGACGAGGTGGCGGGCGAGCAGACCTGGGCCGCGCGGGTGGACGCGGCACGCGAGGACATGGAACTGGTCAACCTGGGCTGCGGAGGTTACGGACTCGACCAGGCCTTGCTGCGCCTGCGCCGCGACGGCCTGGTCCTCGAACCCGACGAGGTCTGGTTCGGCTGGCTGCCGGCCGCCACCCTGCGCGTCACGACCGTCTTTCCGCCTCTCCTGGTCCACGAAGCGCGCACGATCCTCTTCAAGCCGCGCTTCCACCTGGACGAGCGGGGCGGGCTCGTGGAGGTGCCCAACCCGGCGCCTTCATTGGCGGCGACCCTGGCGGCTCTCGCTTCCCAGGAAGCGTTCCTCGACGCCGTGGGAGAAGGCGACCTGCGCCTCGTGCGCACGCCGTCGGCATACGCGCCGCGCGGCTCGCATTGGCTTCATCACTCCTTCATCGCGCGCACACTGCTCACTTACCGCGACCAGCGTCGGCGCCCCGTCCGGGACTGGCTCGCGGATCCGGAGAGTGAGGTCTACCGGCTCTACCGGGCCCTCGTGCTCGCTCTGCGCGGGGAGGCCGAGGCGGCCGGTGCTCGCTTTCGCATGTGGGTGTTGCCGGCCGTCTCTCATCCGCATCGGTCGCGGCAGCTCACCGGCGGCCTGTACTGGAGCGCCCTGGCCGCGGACCTGTCCCGGGCAGGCGTCGAGATCCACGACATGAGCCCGGTGCTCGAGGCCGCCGGCGGCCACGCCAACCCCGCTCTCTGGCGCCCGGCGGGGCACTACAGCGCTCAGGCCAACGCCCTCGTCGCGGGCGAGATGCTGGGCGTGCTGGAGCGCGATCCCTGATTCCCCAGCTTTCAGCCGTCGCGCCCGTATAGGGCCTCTTCGCGGGCTCGCGCCGGTTCGTCCCCCAGGCCGCCGAAGCACGTGGCCAGGTGACGGTGGACCTCATGGTATTCGGGCCGCAGCTCGAGCGTGCGCTCGAAGTGCTCGACCGCGCGCGCGAACTCCCTCAACTCCATCAAGGCGTGGGCGAGGTTGAAGTGGGTTTGCGAGGCGTCCGGAACGAGCAGCAGGTGGCGCTCGTAGTGTTCGAGCGCCCGTTCGAGTCGCCCTTCCTTCTGGGCCTTGAACCCGGCGACGAAGAGCAGGCGCGCCGACGCCTGGGCGTACTCGCTGTTGCGCGCGTCGAGTTCGGTCGCCCGCACGCTCGAATCGGCTGCCGAATCGAGGTCACCCGTCAGCTCGCAGGCGACCGCCAGCCAGTGCTGGGTCAGGCCCCACTCAGGCATCAGGTCCGCGGCCTCGCGCACGAGGGCCAGGCCCTCCTCCTGGCGCTCTCCGCGGATCATCAAGAGCCCCAGGTTGATGCGCGCATACACGTGGCCGGGGTAGAGCTCCAAGGCGCGCAGGTAGTTGCGTTCCGCCAGGTCGGGGTCGCGGCCGACGACGGCCAGGCCGTAGTTCACGTGGGCCAGGGCCGAGCCGCCGTGGCGTATGCTCTGGTGCCAGAAGGTCTCTTCAGTGCGCCAGTGACCGTTGAGGAAGGCGGCCGTGCCCCCGAACCAGGCCGCGGCGCTCACCAGGGCCGCGATCCGCAGGCGGCCGGCGAACAGGCGCGCTCCGGCGAGCGCGAGAAGCAGACACAGGAACGCCAGGGAGGGGATCAGACGGTAGTCGGTGGCGAGGCGCCGTAGGGGCAGTACCGAGGAGGTCAAGAGGGGCAGGATCCAGTAGGCCGCCACGCAGAACGCCGCCAGGGGCCTGCGATGGCGTCGGAGGGCAGCCCAGCCTAGGGAGCCGGCGACGAGGGCGGCTCCGGCCCATACGCCTGGATCGGTCCAGGTCGCAGGGGTGATGTATGCCTCGGCTCGCAGGCTGAATGGCCAGAAGACGTTGCGCAGGTAGTGGAACAGGTGCAGGTGCAGCTGGGTGAGCGGGTACTCGAAGGCGCCGGCGGACTCGACGATCAACTTCTCGGCGTCGGAGAAGCCCAGCACGAAGCGCGTGAAGCACAGGTA
>DASCMO010000094.1:0-1596 GCA_036010965.1 Planctomycetota bacterium
GGAACTTCCGCACCTTCTCCAGGGAATGAAGTCTACCGCCTCCCTTGGCGCGCACGCTGGGCGCACCGCCGGCCTCGTCCCAGGCAACAGCGGATTCGGCGGCCTCCCTGGCTTCCTCCTCAGCAGGCCACTCGCCGTCGCCGCGGTAGACCCAGCGCACCTCGACCAGGTTCTTCTTGGAACGACCCGGTTGACTCAGTCGCCTGGGCCAGCGGGGATCGAGGGGTGTGTCCCCGATCGTGCGCCAGCGACCGCCCTCCTCCTGGACCTCAATGAGGGCACCGGACGGGTTGGAGGTGATTTTGACCGTGGCGGCGCGCCCGTCGCTCAAGCGGTTGCTCTCGGTCGTCTGAGCGGGCGATTCCAAGTCAAAGAACCGGCTCGGTCCGACGCAGGCCGTGAAGAGCACGGCGAGGATCGACCCTGCGAGTGTGGGGCGAGACTTCATGGAAATCAGCTCCAAGGGAACCAAGGGGTGCACGGGACCACGGAAGGCGGAGCGGCTAGTCTCCCCCTCCGCGAAGCATCAAATCTGGCAAGCGTGGAACAACTCTTATCAGATCGGCCTCCGACACCACAAGCGCGAAGGGCGGGAGGGGTTGTGGCTACGCACTGGCGCGTACTTCGGGACATCCAGACACCACTCGCACTCCCGGTACTTGATCGAGCGGGCAGGGGAGCTACCCTCGTTCTCGCGATTCCGCGCGTCTTGTTCCACCGGCGACGCCGAGGGGCGCGCGGGCCATCGCGACCAGCTCGAACGAGGGGGATTCCGGTTCTATGCTGTTCTTCACTTCCTGTGCTCTCGTGATCAGCTCCGGCGTTGGCGGTGAACTCGCTGGCGTTCGTGGCGCAGTCACCCCCGTCGAACCCGGCAATGCGTCTGCTGCGGCACTCCTTGGATCGAGTGCCCCCCTCGCGCCTATGCCAGCACTCCGACCACACCTCTCCTCTCCAGCGCACACTGACGAGACCTGGCTGGAGGGAGTGAAGATGGACATCTCCCTCGGAATGGGTACGGGTGAAACGCTCCTTGGGGGAGACTGGGATTCCCATGTCACCACCCATCTGGCCCTGCGCCGCTACATCGAGCAGTCCAGCGCCGCGCTGATGCACTGGACCATCGAAGTGGAGGGGATCCTCTATGAACGCGACGCATCGGAACCCGACCCCATCACTCCTCTGGTTGAGGTGGAGAGCTATCAGTTCGTCCATGCCTGGTCCCTGGGATTGCATTACAACAGCGCGGACCTTCAGGACTGGAAGGACGGTGCCTGGAACCTGTCCATCGGAGCAGGCGTGTCCTTGGTCTACGCCGAAGGGGAACAGGAGATGCCGGGCTCCTTCGTGGAGGATGCCGATTTTGGATTCGGCACCTACGTCGGCCTCGCCCTGGACAAAACCGTTACGGACGCGTTCTACGTTCGAGCGGGCGTGCGCTCCAACATGTTCCAGTTCGGCGACGTGATCGACGATGCCGGCGGGGTGACCTACTCCCTGGGAGTGGGCTGGTACTACTAGGTAGACGGCTCGTCCGAACGTACCGCATGGGGGATGCGGTTTCGGGGTAGGCCCAGGAAATGCCGGCGCCGGCCG
>DASCMO010000095.1:0-6431 GCA_036010965.1 Planctomycetota bacterium
ATCAGGCGGGTGGGCGGCGTCATGCGGCTCGTGGTCATCGGTGGCTGGCGGGCAGGGGGATGAGGGCTGTACGCGCCCGGGCCCCCGCTCGTGAGGTGGACCGTCGCGGTTTCGTGTGCGCCCTCGCTCGCCCCGGGGCCTACGCGTGATGAGCGGGGCGGAAGCAGGGGGCGCACGCCTTCCTGCCGCAATACCCTACGGGGGGCATCTTCCCACGCGCGTCGGCGGGGGACAAGCTACGAGGCTCACGGGCCAGCCCGAGGGTTCCTCGGACCCGGAATCCTTCACGTTGCAGGCTCACGGCCTCATCATGGGCACCGTACACGCCAGCGGACCCCGCACATCTCCGACACGAAGCCCCCCCTCGAACCCATGCGCCCCCAGAAGGTTGCCGCGCTCATCGCGCTCATCGCCGTCATCGGAGCCCTGACCGTCGGGCTCCTCTTGCTCTTGCGTATCGATCCGCGCGGCGCGCGGCTCGCGGGCCCCGCGGCGCCCGCCGCCCTCGATCCAGCGCAGCAGGTGGTCGAGGCGCCGGCTATCGGTGCTCCGTCGGCGCGCTCAGAACCGGAGGTCGAGCCCGCCGCGGGTGAGCGCTCGCCGCTAGCCCGCGTCGCCCTCGCCGATCCCGATGTCACCCCCACGCCGGACGGTGGTGGCGCGCTGTTAGCCGGGCGCGTCGTCGGCTCCTTCGGCCAGCCGGTGGCAGACGCGCGCGTCTTCGCCGCTCCGGCAGGGTTGGTGGCAGCCATCGACACCATGGGCGAAGACAATCCCTGGGCGTTCCGCCGCCGCAGCACGCAGAGCGCCTCCGATGGTCGCTTCGAGCTGCCGCTGGTGGGCAGCGGTGGGCAGGTTCAGATCGCCGTGCGCGCGCCCGGGTTCGCACCTCTGCGCGTCCAGCGACGCTGCGGTGGAGTCCCGCCCTTCGATCTGGGCGACCTCGTCCTCGAGCCCAGCGTGCTGCTCTCGGGGCACGTGCTCGACTCCTCCGGGCGCGGTGTGACGGACGCAGAGCTCCACGCGGCGCCGATCGTGGGGCCCGAGGCCGTGCTCGTTCTCCAGGGTGCCCAGGGCACCTTGGTGGCGACCACCGACTCGGGCGGTGGCTTTCAACTCGACGAGCTGGCCGTCGGTCGTTACTCGATCGAGGTCCGTCACCCGGATCATCTCAGCGCGACCTTCGAGGGCGTGACGGAGGCGCCCGGCGAGGTGCGCGGAGGCATCGTCGTGATCCTCGTGCGGGGCGCCTCGATCAGCGGTCGCGTGGAGGGCATTCCTCCCGGGCAGCACGAGAGCTACGTCGTGCACGCAGGCGCGACGGGATTCGGGGGCCTCGTGGGCGGCGAGGGCTTCGACCTCGGGCGTCGGACGGAGCTCGACCCCGATGGCAGCTTCCTCCTGCGCGGTCTGCATCCGGGGCGCGACGTGGGCTTGAAGGTGCTCGAGTCAAAGGGGGTCGGTCCCTTCGGGAATGCCCTCTCCGAGACCGTCGTCGCCACCGGTGGTGATTCGGGCGTGGTGCTGCACCTCAAGAAGGGGCTGACTCTCTCCTTTCGAGCAGTCGAGGCCGACAGCGGGGAGCCGGTGAGTGACTTCGAGGTCGAGGTGGGCGCGCCCTGGCCCGAAGCCGTCCGGGACGCCGACGGCAAGCGCCTCTCACATCACCCCAAGGGCGTCTTTCGCCAGGAGGGTATCGACGTTCAGGGCGGCGTCGACTCCGTCATCGTGCGCATCGGCTCCGACCGTCATCTGCCCTGGGAACAGAGCGTCCCCCTGCCCGCTGGCTGGGAGATCAATCTGGGGACCATCCGCCTCGAGGCCGCACCGATGATCCGCGTGCGCGTGATCGACGCCGAGACGGGGGCCGGCGTCCGAGGCGCGCGCGTCACCTTGAGCGCTGCGGACCCCGACGGCGAGGGCCAGGGGATCTTCCGAGGGGCCGGCCCCCTCTTCGCCTCCGGCGGCGAGGCCCGGCGCGGTCGGACCGGCGCCGACGGGCGCGTCGTGCTGGCCGCGGTCGCCGACGGACCCTGCGTGTTGAAGGCCTCCCACAAGGCCTACGCCGATCACCCGGGCGAGGAGGTCGGACCCCAGGCCCCGGGCGCGGAGCACGTCCTGCGCCTCTCGCGCGGTGGGCGCGTCGACGTGCTCGTGCTCGAGGCCGACGGACAGCCGCGGGAAGGCGCCAGGGTCCGCCATCTCGCTCCGGACACCTCCTCCTCGCCGTCCTCCGACTGGGGCGGCGGCGGCATGCGCACCACGGGCGAGGACGGTCGCGTGGCCTACACGAACCTGGCCGTCGGCGAGCACCGCTTCCGCCTCGCGGCCGACGCGCGCCAGGGTGTGGGCGGCTTCGTGGGCAATGCGACGATCGTGGTCGGCGAGACCGGGCCCGGCTTGGAAGAGGAGGGCTGGGAGGAGGTGACGGTGCTCGACGGGTCGGCACAGGAGTTGACCCTGGTCAGCGCGCAGCGCGGCAGCCTCACCGGACGGGTGAGCGAGGCTGGTCAGAGCCTGAGCGGTGCGCGCGTGTCCCTCGCTCCAGCCGATGGGGGCGATGACGGCCCGCACCGCCAGGCCCTCGCGTTCCTGGGCGGCGGAGGACAGCATGCGGAGACCGACGGGTCGGGCCTCTACGAGCTGGAGGAGATCGCCGTCGGCGACTACCTGCTGCGCGTCTCTCACGCCACGCGCACCATGGTTTCGGAATTCGAGGTGCAGGTAAGCGCCTCCGCCGGCCGCTTCGACGTGGACCTGGACCTGGCTGTCATCGAGGGCCGCGTCACCGATGGCGAGGGAGACGGGCTGGTCGGTGCGCGCGTGGAGGTCAGTCGGTCAGCGCCGCAAGGGCGCGGCCGTGGGGTGCCCAGCACTCGGGTCATGAGCGTGTTCAGTGGGGGGCAGGTGGCCATCGGATCGGGATTGGACACTGCCGTGGCGACCACCGACGCCGAGGGCCGGTATCGCCTGAGGGGCGTGACGTCGGACGTGGACCTCGTGGTGAGAGCGAGCGTGGAGGGCCGCCAGCCGGGCCGCAGCGAGCCCTTGCGCCTCGGCGCGAACGAGGCCCGCTCGGAGGTCGATCTGGTCCTCGCACTCGCAGGCGGGATCCGCCTGCGAGTGCTCGACGCCGCCGGCAATCCGGCGTCGTTCTGCATTGCGAAGGCCTCCTTCGTGGGGGAGACGGAGCTCGACGTGTCGGATGTCGATCGCTTCATCCAGGCCGGCGGCTCGGCCTTCCTGGATGGTCTGCGGCCCGGGCCCTGGGACGTGACGGCGCGTCCGGTAGGTTTCGGGAACTCGAACGGGGACTCCCCACCCGGGAGTGAGCCGCAGCGCGTTGAGGTGCACGAGGGAGAAGTTCGGGAGCTGGAAGTTAGGCTTCCCTGACGCGCTGAAGGGGGTCGCGGCGCTCGTGTAGAATTGAAGTTAGCACCACGATGACCGTCAGCACTCGTAACCTGCTCCTGACCACAGCGGCCCTGGGCCTGCCGTTGGTGGTCTGGGCCGTCCTGTTGGGGATCTCGGGCGACCCCCCCGCGGCGGTCCTGGCTGCTGGCGGAGCCGGGGAGAACGGCGGCTCTGCGATCGCGCTTGGCCCCGGCGACCGCCCCGGACGCGACGAGGACGCGCACGCGGACGGCGCCGCCGATGCACGCGCACGGCGAGGCATCGACGCCCTCCCGACGCCCACCCAGGCTTCCGAGGCAGGGGACGGTGAGGTCGAGGACGCCTCCCAGCTCGTTGGGCGCGTGGTCACACGCCTGGGGGCGGCCGTGGCCGACGCGCGCGTCATCCTGCGTGAGTCCGAGTTCTGGCTCGCCTTGCCGGCCGACATCGAGGCCGCTGACACGCAGTGGGCTCAGGCGCTCCTGGGGGAGACCGTGACGGACGCGGAGGGCCGCTTCACCTTCGAGGACATCGAACCCGGGCTGCTTTCGATCGGCGTCCTCGCCGCAGGCTTCGCACCCCTCTCCCGCGGCGACCTGCGCGTCCCCGAGCACGAGCACTTCGACATGGGAACCCTACCCGTCGAGCGTGGGGTGCGCCTGCTGGGCAAGGTGGTCGATGCGAAGGGGCTTGGCGTCGGGGGTGTGCAAATCCTGCGCGCGATCACGCCCGCGGCGGGCAGCGTGCGCCTGGAGCTGCCCGGATTTGGCGCGCCGCTGGCGATGAGCGAGGACGACGGAGCGTTTCGTGTCGAGACCCTGGCGCCGGGTAACTGGCAGCTGATCTTCGACTCGCCCGATCACCGCGTCGTCGATGAACGTGGCAACACCGCTCCTGCAGGCACGACCCACACGAACCTGGTCGTGCACCTCGACGAAGGCCTGACGATCACCGGTCGCCTGGAGGGGCTGGACCCCTCGAGCGTGGGTGGCGTGCGGATCACGGCGCGGCGCGCGGAGGACCAGCCGATGGGGGACGCGGATCTGATCGTGGGTGTCGAGCGCCATCGACCGCGGCACACCCTGGTGGAGGGGGACGGCGCCTTCCGCATCGCGGGCCTCGCTCCCGGGATGCAGTACTTGCTGACCGCGACCAGGCCCGCCGATCAGGATTCGGACCGCGAATGGAGGCGCCTGCGGGGCGTCGAGCGCGTGCACGCCCTGCCGGGTCCGCGCCGAGTGGTCCTGCGCTACGAGCCCTCGAGCACCGTGCGTCTGCGGGTCGTGGACAGCGCGGGTCTACCGCTGACGCGCTTTGTGGCGAGGGTCGGAGGGCGGAGCGTGTCGGGGGACGGTGTCCTCGAGGATGAGGATGGCGAGGTGCTCGAGGAGCACGCCGATGGCCTGGTCGTCTTCGATCAGCTGCAGGTCAAGGAGGAGGGCAGTCGGGTCACGATGTCGGTCCACGCGCCCGGCTTTGGTGACTGGAGCGTGGAGGACGTTCTGATTCGTCCGGGGGAAGAGCATGACCTCGGCGAGGCGACCTTGGAGCCAGCGTCGGAATTCGTGATCACCGTGGTGGACGATGCCCTCGGCAGTGCTCTGCCCGGGGCGCGCGTGGTCGTGGCTCCCGTGACCGACGGTCAGGATCTCAAGTACCTCTTGCGCCGCGACGAGGATCCGACGCCCTTCGGGGGTGAGGGGTTTCGCTGGGCCCGCAGCGGTGACGACGGCGTCGCGCGGGTCACGGTCCCCTTCTCGGGGGCCTGTCTCGTGGGCGCCTCTGTGAAGGGTTACCTCGACAGCGATCCAGTGCGCGCCACGGCGCCCTCCGCCGGTGCTTCGACCCCGGTGGGGAAGGAGCTCACTGGCCTGGGGGATGTCGGCTCCGGAGCTGTGGAGCTGCGCCTGTCACGGGCTGCGCGGGTCGTCGTGGCTCTCGTCGATCCCGACGGCGTGGGCATCCAGGGCATGCCGGTGCGGCACGTGGCGGGCGAGGCGAACCGCAACCGGGGCTTTCTGGGGAGACGCTCCGGGCCACCCAAGGACACGACCGACGAGCGCGGCGAGGTGGTCTTCGAGGAGCTCGCTCCCGGGCCGCACACCTTCACGGCGATGGACGCGGCGAGTTCGGGTAACGACCCCTTCGGCTGGTCCACCGATAGCGACTGGGAGCCGGACCCCGACACCGAGCGACGCGTGGAGCTGTCCAGCGGCGACGATCTGCGCATCACCCTGAATCTCCCGCGCCGCGGGAGCCTGCGCGGCGTCGTGCTGGAGCGCGGCGAGCCCCTGGCCGGCGCCCGGGCCCAGCTCTTGGGGATCGACGAGCAGGGTGAATCGTACTTCCTGGCGAGGATGGGCTCCCTGAACGAGAGCCCGACCGTCCGCCTCTCCACTCACGAAGGCCGGGTCGTCTTCGAGGGCTTCCCGGCGGGTCGTTACGGCCTGGTCATCAGTCATCCCGATCGACGCATGCCCCTGCGTTTTGATGTGGAGCTCAAGGAGCACCCGCGGGAGCGGCGCTTCGAACTGGGCCTGGCCACGATCGAGGGCCTGGTGGTCGGGGAGGACGGCCTCCCTCTCGCTGACCTCGGCGTTCGGGTCTCGATAGTTGATGGGGTGGGCCGCAACAGCTCCGGGGATTTCAAGATGACCCTCACCGAGGAGGAGGACGGCGACACCGACTACGACTACGAATCGGTGACCGCCGACGGCGCGCGCACAGGACCCGATGGCCGCTACAAGCTGCGCGGGGTCGCGCCCGATGAGCCCCTGCTGCTGCAGGTCTGGGGTGACCTCGTCATCTCCGGGCAACGGGAGCTCGCTCCGCTTCAGCGAGACGAGACGACGCCGCACGAGGACTTCACCCTGGCGGCGGCCGGCTGCCTGCGGATCCGACTCGCCGGCGGCGCGGGCGGGGATCGGGCACGCTACACCGTCAAGCTCGCCCCCGCCCGGGGCGAGTCTGACAGTGTCCGTCTGCGTAGGGGGCAGACGCGCACCAAGAGTTCGCTGCTTCCCGGTGAGTGGGTCCTG
>DASCMO010000096.1:0-2585 GCA_036010965.1 Planctomycetota bacterium
GAAGAAGAGGGTCCCACTCAGCCAGCCAGCGAGCTGGATGTAACTCACGCGCCGGAAGTGTACTTCGAGCTGGGCGCGCCGTTCTTCGTCGAGGTCTTGCTTGGGATCGGGCTCCATCGAACTGGCCTCCACTGTGGCCTCGCCACTCTCATGTGCTTCGTACCGGAACCGATTGTAGGGCCCGAGGCGCGCCCCTAGCAGGCTTCAACGCTTCGGGCGGTCTTGGGACGACGTTCTGCCCGTAGGGGCGTGGCGCGTGAGAGCCTGGCACGGGGCTGGCCCGCGCGGTGGTGGCGCCGGCACAGGAGGGGAGGTTCGCGCGGGGGTCCGTAATGGCCTCGCGGGAGGGAGGTACAATGTCCGTTACGACCCTACCCTTCGCTGGAGGATCCCCCATGTCCCGCTTCATGCTCCTGACCGCCGCCGCCCTGTTCCTCGTTTCCCAGGCCACAGCCGCGCAGCACCCCGATGACGCTCCGGCCGACCCCGACTGGCGCTACCTTGAGACCAAGGACGACAGGCCCGCCGCTACGCGCGCGCGCGACGACCTGACCGCGCGCACGCCGGCGATGATCCTGACCATGGGCAATTCGACCAGCGTGCAGGTCAACACCGACGGCAACGGGAACAACATCACCGGCGACGCGGCCAACGAGTCCTCCATCGCGGTCGACCCGATCGACCCGGACAACATCGTCATCGGTTGGCGACAGTTCGACAACGTGTCGTCCAACTTCCGCCAGGCCGGCTGGGCGTTCTCTAGCGACGGCGGCGAGACGTGGACGGCCGGCACGCTCAACCCGGGCTTCTTCCGCAGCGATCCGTCCCTCGGCTACAACGCCCTCGGCGACGTCTACTACATGAGCCTCGACGGGAACTTCCTGGTCCAGTTCTTCAAGTCGTCCAATGGCGGTGTGTCCTGGGGCCCGGCGGTCGACGGCTGGGGCGGGGACAAGAACTGGATGACCGTCGACAACAGCGGCGGTGAGGGCGATGGGCACGTCTATGGCGCCTGGCAGCGCTTCTTCAGCTGTTGCGATCCGGACACGCTCACGCGTTCGACGGACGACGGCCAGAGCTTCGAGTTCCCGGCCGAGATCGACGACCGACCATTGTTCGGGACCATGGCAGTCGGGCCCGAGGGCACGCTCTACGTCTCGGGCGTGGACGGCTCCTTCGGCCAGGATTTCGACACGTTCGTGCTGGCTCGCTCGACCAACGCCCAGGACTCCGCTCAGACGCCGAGCTTCAGCTCCGTGGTCGTGAGCATGGGCGGGCCGATGCGCATCGGCAGCGGGCCGAACCCGGGCGGCCTGCTCGGCCAGGCGAACGTCGCCGCCGATCCCGTGAGCGACAACGTCTACCTCGTCGCCTCGACCAACCCGCCCGGTTCGGACCCGCTCGACGTGCGCTTTTCGCGCAGCACGGATGGCGGCGTCAGTTGGAGCTCGTCGGTGCGCGTCAACAACGATCCGCAGGGCAGCGGGCGCTGGCAGTGGTTCGCCGCTCACGACGTCGCGCCGAACGGGCGCATCGACGTCGTCTGGTACGACACGCGCAACAGCGGACAGAACAATATCAGCGAGCTCTTCTACGCCTGGTCCTACGACGAGGGCCAGAGCTGGCAGGGTAACGAGCCGGTCAGCCCGTCGTTCGACAGCCACGTCGGTTGGCCCAACCAGGACAAGCTCGGCGACTACATCACGGTCAAATCGATGGGTAACGGCGCGCACGTCGCCTACGCCGCGACGTTCAATGGCGAACAGGACGTGTACTACACGCGGCTTTTCCCCGACTGCACGAACGGTGGCTCAGGTAGCGCCTTCTGCTTCGGTGACGGCACCGGAACCGCCTGCCCGTGCTCGAACTTGGGAGCCCCCGGTCACGGCTGCGCCAACGGCGAGACCGCGGGCGCGCAGCTCTCGGCCTGTGGCAACGCCAGCGTGGGGAGCGGCAACCTGCAACTCCAATGCACCGGCGTGATCTCCACCCAGGTGGGCCTGTACTTCCAGGGCGACGTGGTGCTCAACGGCGGCAACGGCCATCCCTTCCGTGACGGTCTGCGCTGCACCGGCTCGTCGGTGGTACGGCTCGAGGTGATCAGCACCGACTTCGCTGGCAACTCACAGTCCACGGTCGACCTGGCCACCGCCGGCAACGTGGGCGCCGGCGACACCAAGCACTATCAGCTCTGGTACCGCGACCCGAGCTCGTCGCCGTGCGGCACGGGCTCGAACCTGTCGAACGGCTACACGATCGCTTGGGCGCCGTGAGTCACTGAACGGGGCTCCAGCGGTTCCCGTCCTGAGCGCGATTCATGCCCGTGCTGGGAGACCCGCAGATCGGGCTACTGGATGAGCGATTGCAGGGTCGCGGTGAAGGCTCCGGGGTCCACCAGGCCGGAGCTGCCGCCCAGAAACTGACCGTCCGAGTCCGTGAACAGCACGAAGGGCAGCATCATCGCGTCTTCGAGCTGTTGGGCCAGGTCGATCACTTCGGGGGGGGTCATCGGCGTCGGCGGCGTAGGCGACGAAGTGCTCCTGCAGGAGCGGGGCGACGTCGGGGCGGGGAACCACGGTCTGCAC
>DASCMO010000097.1:0-5358 GCA_036010965.1 Planctomycetota bacterium
ACTGGGATCTGGTCTTCGAGCAGCTCGGGAAGCGGTTTCTGTTCAAGCTGGGCATGGCCGTGCTCGCGCTGCTCTACGGGGCCGCCATCTACGCGCCCTTTCTGGCCAACGACCGGCCGCTCGTGATCGAGGCCGTGGAACTCAAGGGCTACCGCAGCGCGATCAGCTCCCTGTCGGCCGTCACGACGGGCATGGCCGGCCTGATGAAGATGCCGGACGAGCAGTACATCGAGCGCCTGCGTGTGGCGGGGACCCTGGGCCGTGAGGGTGTGCCCCCCGACCGCAACTCGGCCCTGAAGCTGGAAGAGGCGGCGGCTGACCAGCGACTGGGCCTGATCCGGCGCGCCCTGCCCCTCGCTGAGCGCTCGCGCCTCGATCCCTACGAGCTCCCGATGCGTTCCGCCCTGCAGGCTTTCGCCCGAGGCGAGTCAGCCGTGGCTCTCGAGTCCGCCGCCGAGGCCAAGACCGTCGCCCGCTCCTTCCGCAGGGAGCTCGCCGCCTGGGATCCCCGCGCGCCCGAGAAGTCTGGCATCCACCTCGTCGGCCACCGTCGCTGGCCCCTGTTCGAGGCCCTCTCCGCCAAGGAGGTCTTCTTCATGGTGCTGTGGTTGTTCGTCCTCACCTGGCCGGTGTGGAACGGGCTTCTGAATCGGCGCGTCCTGGGGGGAGAGCGCGAGCGCATCCGCCGCTGGCGGCGGCGCAAGGCCTTCGGCGTGGCGGGGATTTCCCTGGCCTCTGCCCTGCTCTGGATGGCGACGCCGCTCTACGGCGAGGCGGGCTCCTTCGACACCGCTCCCTTCAAGGGCGCCCTGGCCGACGGCGACATGTGGCTCGTCCCCGCGGGCGAGCTGATCGGCGCGGAGATGGCCGAGACGGTCACCTGGACCCCCGTGGCCTTTGGGACCGCGGAGACCCACTCCGACGCCGAGACCAACTTTCGGCCCCCGACCTGGTCGAGTCACTCGGCCATCGACGAGGCGGGGCGCTACGAGAGCGGACCGCGCAAGCGGGCGGAGGACAGGCAGGACCCGACGGGCTACGAGGTGCCGGTCGTGCCGGTCGAGATCCGGCCCGGCGAACCGCCCGTCAACCATCCCCTACGGCGCATCGCGGGCACGGACGAACTGGGCCGCGACTTCTTCACGCGCATCCTGTGGGGCGGCCGGGTGAGCCTGATGGTCGGCATCCTCTCCGCCGTGCTGTTGACCGTCATCGGCGTCGTGATCGGTTCGATCGCTGGCTACTTCGGAGGCCGGGTGGACGTCGCGATCATGCGCTTGATCGAGATCATCCAGTCCCTGCCGGCCTTCTTCCTGATCCTGATGGCCATGGCCTTCACCGACCCCAAGGTCGTGCCGCCGATCGTCGCCATCGTCGTGGTCATCGCCTTGATCCGCTGGACGGGTACCGCGCGCCTCGTGCGGGGCGAGTTCCTGCGCCTGCGTGAGCAGGAGTTCGTCCTGGCCGCAAAGGCCCTGGGTTTCTCGGACGCGCGCACCATCTTTCGCCATGTCCTGCCCAACGCCCTCAGCCCGGTGCTGGTCTCGGCCGCCTTCGCCGTGGCGGCCGGAATCCTGACCGAGTCGGCGATCTCGTTCCTGGGGTTCGGGACGCGGCCGCCGGAGGCGTCCTGGGGCGCGCTGGTCAATGAGAGCAAGAACCCTGAGTTCTGGTGGATCCAGGTCTTCCCCGGGGTCCTGATCTTCATCACGGTCACCTGCTACAACCTGGTGGGGGAGGCTATTCGCGACGCCCTCGACCCCAAGATGAAGCTATGAGCGAGCCCGTGAAGCCTCCCGACGGCGAGCGCAAGCCCCTGCTGGAGCTGCGCGGATTGCGCACCTGGTTCCACATCGAGGAGGGTGTGGCTCGGGCCGTGGACGGAGTCAGCTACACGCTCTTCGAGGGCGAGACCCTGGGTATCGTGGGGGAGTCGGGTTGCGGCAAGAGCGTCACCGCCCTGTCGGTGATGCGCCTCGTTCCCACGCCGCCGGGCCGACACGAGGGAGGGCAGATCCTGTTCCACGGCGAGGACCTCTGCCTCAAGACCGAAGAGGAGATCCGCGACCTGCGCGGCAACGAGATCGCCATGATCTTTCAGGAACCCATGACGGCCCTGAACCCCGTCTTCACCGTGGGCAACCAGATCATGGAAACCGTCATGCTGCACCAGGGTCTGGACTCGGAAGCGGCCCGGGCGCATGCGGTTCACATGCTCGGCTTGGTCGGCATTCCCGATCCCTCCGCTCGCGTGGATGAGTACCCTCACCAGCTGTCCGGGGGAATGCGCCAGCGCGTGATGATCGCCATCGCCATGGCCTGCGACCCGGCGCTGTTGATCGCCGACGAGCCGACCACCGCTCTGGACGTCACCATCCAGGCGCAGATCCTCGACCTGATCCGTGAGCTTCAGGAGTCGGCCAACATGAGCGTCCTCCTGATCACCCACGATCTGGGCGTCGTGGCCCAGACCGCCCATCATGTGGCCGTGATGTATGCAGGAAAGGTCGTCGAGTACGCCACGGTGGAGGAGCTCTTCGCGGCACCCAAGCACCCCTACTCGATCGGTCTCTTTCGCTCCCTGCCTGATCTGGCCGCTCCCGGTCAGCGCCTGCCGACCATCCCGGGCATGGTGCCCAGCGCGACCCACTTTCCCAGTGGGTGTCGCTTCCGCACGCGCTGTTCGATCGCGACCGCACGCTGTGCGGAGGAGGAACCCGCCCTCGTCTCGCTCGAGCCGGGCTCGCGCCACACGGTCGCCTGCCACCACCTGGAGGAGGCCGAGAGGCTGTGACCGACTCTGATCCCCTGATCGAGGTCCAGGGCCTCATGAAGTACTTCCCCATCCGCAGGGGAGTCTTCTCGCGCCACGTGGGCGACGTGAAGGCCGTGGACGGGGTGGACTTCCAGGTAGGCCACCGGGAGACCCTCTCCCTTGTGGGGGAGTCGGGCTGCGGCAAGACGACCGTCGGTCGCACCATGCTGCGTCTGTTGCCGCCCACCGCCGGGAGAGTGCTCTACCGCGCCGAGCCGGGGGCTGAGGCGGTGGACCTGTTCGAACTCGGCGGGAATGCCATGCGCGAGTGTCGTCGAGACCTGCAGATCATCTTTCAGGATCCCTATGGCAGCCTCAACCCGCGCATCACCGTGGGCAATGCCATCGGCGAGGCTCTGGCGGTACACGGGATCGTGTCGGGGATGGAACTGGAACAGCGCGTGGAGGAGCTCCTGAAGAACGTCGGCTTGCGGGCCGACGTGGGCAACCGCTACCCCCACGAGTTCTCCGGCGGCCAGCGCCAGCGGGTCGGGATCGCGCGCGCCCTGGCCCTGCGGCCGAGGCTGATCGTCTGCGACGAAGCGGTCAGCGCCCTCGACGTCTCGATCCAGGCCCAGGTGATCAACCTGCTGAAGGACCTGCAGGCCGAGTTCGGGCTCTCCTTCGTCTTCATTGCCCACGATCTCTCGGTCGTGAAGTACATCTCCGACCGCATCGCGGTCATGTACCTCGGCCGCATCGTGGAACAGGGCACGACGAGCCAGATTTTCGAGTCACCCGCTCATCCCTACACCCAGGCGTTGCTGTCCGCCGTGCCGGCGCCCGATCCGACTTGTCAGGTGGAGCGCGTTCCTCTGAAGGGGGAGGTTCCCTCACCCATCGATCCCCCCTCCGGCTGCCACTTCCGCACGCGCTGCCCCCTGGCGGAAGCGCGCTGTGCCGAGGCCTATCCCGCTCGGAGAGAGCTGGCCCCGGGCCACACCGCCTCCTGCCACCTGCTCGAGTCCTGAGCGGGTTAGACGGGAATCTCGAAGCGCTCGCGCAGCAGGGTGCGCAGCTCGTCGAAGTCGGCAACCTCGTGGTCGGGCTCGACGCCCGCCTCCTGGGGCGTGTGGCGCGCGGCGCGGGAGGACCAGACTGCGACCATGCCCAGACTGCGCGGCGGCGCGATGTCGTGTTCGGGGTTGTCGCCCACGTACATGGCCTCGGGTCCTTCGAGGCCCATCTCCTCGAGGGCGACCTTGTAGAGCTTCGGGTTGGGCTTCGAGATCCCGATCTGGTCTGAGATGAAGATGGCGTCCGCTTCGAAGAAGGGAATCAGCCCCAGGCGCACGAGTTTCTCGGCCTGCTTGACGCTCCAGCCGTGGGTGATGACGCCCAGTCTCAGGCCCGCGTCCCGCAGGTCGTCGAGCAGAGGCGGTACGTCCTCGAAGGGCGCGATCTCGCGCATCTTCGTGTCGTGGTAGGCGGCGACGCCGGCGGCGACGATGGGCGCCGTGCGCCGTGGGGTGAGAGCCTCCACGCGCAGTCGCCGCACGAGCTTGTCGTAGTGGTGCTCGTAGTTGGAGGAGAACTCTGCGATCACCTCTTCCAGTTCCCTGAAGACGAGCTCCTCGTCCAGGGTCAGACCTGCATCCACCATGGCCCGCACCGCGTTGCGGCGTGCGCGGCGGGCGAACTCCGTGGTCGGGAAGAGTGTGTCGTCGATGTCGAAGAGGACGGCCTTCAGGCGGGTCACCGGTCACCTCCAGGGCCAGTGTACGCTCTCGGCAGGGGCGTGTCCCGTGGGCGGAGAGCGGCGGCTCTCACCCCTCGCGGGCGAAGCATGCCAGCAGTCGCCTGGCGTTCAGGGTGAGGTCGAACTCCTCCTCGACCCGTCGTCGCCCGGCGCGTCCGAGGGTCTCGATGCGTTCGCGATCCGCGAGGAGTTCGGCGAGGACCTTCTCCAGGGCCTGGCTGTCGCCGGAAGGGATCGTCAGGCCAGTCACCCCGTCCTCGACCAGTTCGCGGATGGCCTCCAGGTCCCCGGTCACCACGCAGCGCCCGTGGGCCATGGCCTCCATCAGCACGACCGGGATGCCGTCGCGGTCCCCCGAGGCGGTCACGCGGCAGGGCAGCACGAACAGGTCCGCGCGCTCCATCAACTTCATGACCGCATCGTTGGGTGTATCTCCCAGGAGGTCGACCGTCACGCCGGGAGGCAGGGTGGCGGAGAGTGCGCGCAATCTTCCTTCCTCCGGGCCAGAGCCGGCCAGGATCAGGTGCAGGGAGGCCGAGGTGCGCTCCGCGACTGCGCCCAGGGCCTCGATCAGCAGGTCGAAGCCCTTCTTCTCCACCATGCGCCCGACGGCGAGGACCTCGAGTGCTTGCCTGCCCGGGGCGGCGTTGGCGTGGATCAGGGTCGTGTCGACACCACAGCGCACCACGGGCAGGTCCTCGTCAGGGCGCGGCACGAGGCTCTGGTAGAAGCGCCGATGCCAGGAGGATATGCAGCTGACGAAGCGGGCACGGCGGAGCTTGGTGACCAGCAGGGCGCGCTGGGGAAAGAGGTCATTGGCGTGCCCCGTGAAGCTGAATCCGAT
>DASCMO010000098.1:0-5286 GCA_036010965.1 Planctomycetota bacterium
GGGCTCTACACCGACTTCGTCCTGATCGACCACAAGCGCGGGAGCGCGACCCTCGTCCTCGGCGACCAGCCCGGCGATGACCGGCCAGCCCTCACCGAGCGCCGCGCGCGTTGGATGGCCGCCATCGAGGGAGCCGCCGCGGCGGACGCGTCGGGCGACGGCGCCGGCGCGCGCGGTCCCCTGCGGCGCCGCGTGCCGGCCGACGAGCATCGCGCACGCATCGAGCGCGCGCGCGAGTGGATCGCCGCGGGCGAGTTCTACCAGGCGAACCTCGCCCATCCCTTCGAGCGCGCCGTCCACGGCCACCCGGTCGAGCTCTACCAGCGCCTGCGCCGAGCGAATCCCGCACCCTACATGGCCTACCTGGCCTGGGACACGGGCGCTCTGCTCTCGGCCTCACCCGAACTGCTGCTCGAGATCGAGGGGCGTGCGGCGCGCACGCGCCCCATCAAGGGCACGATCCGCCGCGCCACCGATCTGGAAGAGGACGCGCGCCTGCGAGGCGAGCTGCTGGAGAGCGTCAAGGACAACGCCGAGCTGGCGATGATCGTCGACCTCGAGCGCAACGACCTCGGACGAGTCGCCGTCGCGGGCAGCGTGCGCGTCGAGGACTTTCCGAGCCTGCGCTCCTACGCCGGCCTGCACCACCTGACCGCCGATGTGCACGCGACCCTGCGCCCGGACGTCGACGCCCTCGACGCACTGCAGGCCCTCTTTCCCGGGGGCTCGATCACCGGCGCCCCGAAGCTACGCAGCATGCGCGCCATTGCCGAGCTGGAGGGCGAGGGGCGCGGCTTCTTCACCGGCTCGGCGGGCTTCATTGATCTCCGGGGCAACGCCCGCTTCAACATCCTCATCCGCACCCTCTGTTGGCGCCCGACGGCCGCGGCGGGGGAGGGCGAGGTGCGCTACCACGTGGGCGGCGGGATCACCTGGAGTTCGGACGCGAAGAGCGAGGACGAGGAGACCCTGCTCAAGGGCGAGCGCCTGGCGGCTGCCCTCGAACCCGAGCCGTCCACCACCACCATCCTCAGCGACACGGGCCATGGCCGCGCCTGAACTCCCGGCCTGGGTCGACGGCCGCCTCGTGCCCCACGGCGAGCCGGCCCTGCGTGCCGACGATCAGGGATTCACCCTCGGGCTGGCGGTCTTCGAGACCCTGCTCGCCGAGGACGGCTGCCGCTACTTCGAGGCCGAGCACCTCGACCGCCTGCGGCGCGGCGCGGCCGCTCTCGACATTCTCTGGCCCGCGCGCGATCCCGCGCGCGAGATGGCACTCTTCGCTGCCGAGCTCGACCTCACCGCACCCCTGGCCCTGCGCCTGACCCTCAGTCGCGGGGCGCCCGACGCCGGGTCCTCGCTCGTGATCTCCGCTCGCGCCGTCGACCCGCTCCCCGCCCAGGGCATCGTCGTGACCGTCGCAGGAGCCAAGCTGGCGGCCGGACGAATGGAAAGCATCAAGACCACCGGCCGGGCGCGCAACGTTCTAGAACGCGAGGCCGCAGAGCGCGACGGCGCCTGGGAGGCGCTCCTGTGCACGGAGGAAGGCGACCTCAGCGAGGGCACCGTTTCGAACCTCTTCTGCGTGCGCGACGGCGTCGTGTACACCCCGCCTCTGACGCGCGGCTGCCTGCCGGGCATCGTGCGCGCGCGCCTTTCAGCCCTACTGCGCGCCGAGGGCCCGGAGCTGGTCGAGGAGCGCCTGTTCCCCGCGGACCTCGGGCGCGCCGACGAGGTGTTCCTGACCAACAGCACTGCCCGCCTGGCCCCCGTCGTCGAGGTGCGCGGCATCGCCTCCGACCTGCCGGGCGCCGAGGGGCCGGTGCTCGCTGACCTCTGGAGCCGCTGGCGGCGGATGGAAGAGCGATACCGCACGCAGGTGTGCGCTGGGTGAGCCCCCAGGGCCCGGAATGGCACGGGGAGCGCTCCCGCGCCCGGGCACGCTTTTCGCTGAGTTGCGGTCCCTGAGCCGGCGTGGGCTTTCACCCTGCGCGCTCCGTCGAGGTACAGTACCTTCCCGTTCGAGGCGTCGAAGTGATGGGCCACTGTTGGTCCAAGCGCGGCGCGCAGCATGAGTGCGAGGTGAACATGATGATCGCGAGCCTGATCCTGACCCTCTCCATTCCCACCTTGGCCCTGCCCGCGCGGGGGGTGTCTGCGCCGCGCGCGAGTGCCCCGTCTGCGCAGCGCCAGGACCCCGAGCCCGACCCGAAGGAGAACCCCGACAAGCGCCCGGAGGTGAAGGAGATGGTCGATGGGCTGAAGAAGCTCGTCGGCCAGCGCGGCGACCAGGACAAGCAGGCGATCGAGATGATCGATCGCATGCTGGCCGAGTACCCCAAGAGCGGCGTCAAGGATCGGGCGGCCATGTGCAAGGCGCTCTCGAAGATCTTCGAGGCGCGGCGCAAGGACCTCGAGCCGGGCGTGCCCGACAACAGCCTCTACCTGGCCACCGGCACGGCCCTGGGCCTGATGGGGCCGGAGAGCGCCGCTATCCTCACCAAGTGGATCGGCCATAAGAAGCACCGCAAGGACCTCGCCCTGCAGCGCGTCCTAGTCCTCTCTCTCGGCAAGACCCGCGACGAGAAGAGCGTGCGCGTTCTCGTCGGCCTGCTGCAGGACAAGGACGCCATCATCGTCGGCGCCGCAGCGGAAGCCCTGGGCGAGTACGCGGGCAAGCCTCTCAAATTACGGAAGGATTCCTTCGAGTCGATGCTGAAGGTGCTCATGTCCGCCAGGGGCGCCGTGGACTCCGACCTCAACGACACCGTGGCCCGCGAGCGCTACGACGTCATCGCGGCTCCCCTGATCACCAGCATGCAGGTCCTCAGCGGCCACGACGAGCGCAAGCCGAACGGCTGGCAGCACTGGTGGAACAAGAACAAGAAGAAGAACTGGGACAGGGAAGACTGACGGATCTGGCGCGTCTGTGGGCTGGCGGTTCCGTCCGGCGCGCGCGTAGACGGAGAGACCCGGACGCATATCCATGGATGGTCAGCAACGAGTGCACCACGGCTTTAGGCGGCGGGCGGCGAGCGCCGGCCCCGGCCCGATTGTCCTGCTCCTGCCGCTGATGGTGCTGGCACTGGCTCTGCTCCACATCCAGGAGCGTCGCCCGGGTCTCGGCCGGCGGGCGCAACCGCCGGCCGCCGCCGAGGGGGGGCCGGTCGGAGCCTGGGTGGGCTCGGCCGACGCGCCGTCCGGTGGTCGCCTTCAAGTCAGCTTGACACGCCTGCACTCCGATCCGGACCGCCAGCGCTTCGAGACGACGAGTCTCGGGCGGCGCTTGCAATTGGGCGAGGGCGAGCCCTGGCGGCTGGCCCTGCGCCACGTCGGTGACGAGGGCGCGGACCTCGACCTCGCGCGCATGGTCGTCGAGGATGCGGCCGGCGGGCGCCTGCGCCCCTTGCCCGCGCCCGTGACAGGGGAAGGCGTCGCCGATCCCCTGGCCGTGCTTCTGGCCGCTCCCGCGCACCTGGACGCCGGGAGTGCACTCACCCTGGTCCTGTGGGGCCCCGCGCCCGGTGACGCGCCGCGCCTCTGCGGCCTGCCGGGCTCCGTTGCCCCGATCGTTTCCCTCGCGCCGAGTTCGGTCGAACGTTCCGAACTGGACGGCACATTGGCGAGCATCGAGCGCTTCGCACGCGTCCAGCACGCCCTAGCGGGAGAGTGAGGGAGTCGCGCGTGATCTGCCGTCGCCTGCCCGCGCTCTTCCTGCTCCTGGCCCTCTTGCCCGGGGCCTGGCTCGACGATCCACGCCTGGAACTGGAGCGCCTCGAGCGGACCCTGGAGAGCGAGCGCGCCGAGTGGGCGCTCAAGGAACAGGACTACCGCCGGCGCATTGCTCGCCTCGAGAAGCAGCTCGGGGAGGTGACCGCCCAGGGCGTGCTGCGCGAGCAGGAACACCTCGACTTCACGCGCCTCCTGGTGGCCATCGCACCCGATCTCCTGGACGAGCAGGCATTGCAGCGCCTGGGGGGAGCGGGGGGCGCCGCAACCGAGCCCGCGCCGGGGGAGGCTCCCGCGGGCGCCGATCCGGGTCCGGAGGCCGCCGCCGCCGCGGCCATCGAGACGGCGCAAGCGGGCCGCGAACGCCAGCGCGAAAGGGAGGTTGCCATGATCCTCGGATCGCTCCTCGTCGTGGAGCGCGTGGAGGGCCTGCAGCTGCTCGAGAGCGGCCACCTCGGCGCGGGCTGGACCGGCCCGGTGGTCTTTCGTGTGATCGACGAGCGCGGCCGAGGGGTGGGGACCCTGGCGGCCGACCGCTTGCGCCTCGAAGGCAGCCGCACGGGCCGCAGCCTGACTCTCGTCTTCGAGGCCGGCTACGAGCGCCGCGGCGGCGCGCGCGTGCCCTTCGCGGGGACGCCCGAGGGCGTCGAACGCGGCGGCGAACGGCGCATCACCCTCACGCGCGTCGACCCCCGGCCCTGGATTGAGGCCCTGCCCGAGCTCTTCTCCTCCGCGGCCCTTGAGCGGCTCATGGACGACGGCCGCTGGAACCTCGTCCTCGTGCAGCGCGCCCTCAACCGCCTGCTGGCGCTCGAGAGTTCGTCGGGATTCTACCGTCTGAACGCTTTCGAGGGCATCGTGGAGGGCGTGCTGCGCGAGGTGAACATCGAGGAGCTCGATGGCGACGGCCGGGCCCTGCGGGTTTTGACCGCGGACCGACTCTCGATCACCGGCAGCGAGTCGACCGTGCTCCTGACCCTCGAGGATGGCGTGCAGCTGCGCAGCGGGCGCAAGCTGCCCTTCCTCGAGGGCCGCTACCGTATCTTCCTGCCAAGGGTGGACCTTGGCGAGTGGACCCGCGCCGGCCTGCCGGGTCTGGTGCTCGCCGGCGACTCGCCCCTCGCCCGCACCCTCGAGCGGGGCGGCGGGCGCTGATGGGTGCGGACGAGGCAAGGCTCGATTTCGACGCCGCGGCGGGGGAACGCGTCTTCACCGTTGGCGAGTTGACGCAGCAGATCGCTCGGCATCTGGAGGACATCGGTCGAGTGTGCGTCGAGGGCGAGGTGAGCGGACTGTCGCGGCCTGCCTCCGGCCACCTCTACTTCGAGCTGACCGATAGCTCGCGCGGGGTGAAGTCCACGATTCGCTGCGTGATCTGGAAGAGCCGCGTGGCGCAGGCTTCGCGAACGCCCCTGGCGAACGGCGATCGCGTCGTCGCCCACGGGCGCCTGGACGTCTATGCGCCGCGCGGTTCCTACAGCCTGATCACCGACCGCATCGAGGCGCGCGGTCTCGGCTCGCTGCTCGCGCGACTCGAAGAGCTCAAGCGCGAGCTCG
>DASCMO010000099.1:0-7106 GCA_036010965.1 Planctomycetota bacterium
ACAATTCGACCGCCTCGTCCCGCACCCGTGCGCCGTGGCCGACGAGGTCCTGGGCCAGGACGTGCTCCCAGCCCGCGCTCCTGTAGTTACCGCCGAAGGACGACGGATAGCTGCGAGTCTCGACCTGGCCGTGGGCGGCAGCGGTCGAGGAGAGCCCGGCACCGGTGCGCACGAGCACCTGGTGGATCGCCGCGCCCTCGCTCGAGGCCTGCCACTGCTCCTCCCTGCGCAGGCTACAGGACGCCTCGCGCACGACGGTCTCCTCGCGCCCCTCCATGCTCGCCTCGGCCTCGCGCAGGAAGGCCACGCGCTCGGACAGGGAGACCTCGAAGGGGTCGATCTCGACCGGCGTCGCGTACTCGGCCACATGGCCCTCGTTCCCGGCCAGCAGCGCCGGATCCACCACGGCCAGGGACAGCTGGCGGGCGGCGGCGACGGCCCGCTGCGCGAGGACGGCGGCCGTTCGGGGTTCCTCGCCGCTCTCCAGGGGCGCGGCCGCGAAGCCGAAGCAGCCCCCGCGGCGCACGCGCACCCCGAGGCCGAAGCACTCGCTGGCCAGGGCCTCCCCGACCTTGCCGTTACGCACCGAGAGCTCCTCGCTCAGCAGGCGGTTGACGCGCGCGTCGGCGTAGTCCGCGCCCGCGCTCATGGCCGCCTCCACGGCGGCGTGCGCGACGTCCATGCTCTCGATCATGGTGGAAACTCTCCTGTCCCGTCTCAGAAGTCGGTGCTGGAAGTGAAGCGGAAGCCCTCAATGCGCAGGGCCGGACAGATGACCTCGCCGTCGAAGAGCGCCCCGGCGACCTCGAGCTCGCGGCCGACGCCGCTGATGCGACCGAAGGACCCCACCAGACTCTCCGTGAAGCGCAAGTTCCTGACCGCCCCGCACAGGCGGCCGTCACGGATCGAGAACGTCCCGTTGCGCGTCATGCCCGTCAGGGTCAGGTCCTTGGGGTCGATCATGTTCGTGTAGTGAAACTGGGTCACGAGCAGCCCACGTTCGACGCCTTGGATCAGGTCTTCGACGCTCTGTGTCCCCGGCGTCACGACCGGATTCGTCGCCATCGGTCCGTGGCTGTTGGGCTGGGGAAGGCTGTGACCGGTGTTCTCTCGCCCCAGCCTGGCGGCCCAGCGGGTGTCGGTCACCGGTCCGCCGAGCACCCCGGACTCGACCAGGCTCACGCGCCGGCGCGGGCTGCCCTCGCCGTCGAAGGCGAAGCCCGCGTAGACGGGGTTCCCCGCGTCGTCCGCGATGCTGAGGGTCTCGGGGAAGACGCGCTCGCCCTGGCGACCGCAGAGAAAGGAGGACTTCTCGTGCACCTCTTGCGCACCCCAGCCGCGGTAGCTGGCGAAGAGCAAGAGCGAACTGACCGCCGCCGGTTCCAGCACGACCGTGTAGGCCCCCGGTTCGATCGGCACCGGATCGCGATTGTCCTCGGCCTTGCCCACGGCGCGCGCGATGACGCGTGCCGTGTCGAGGTCCACGGTGCGTTCGCTGATCTGCTCGGCAAAGCCCGAGCCGCCCTCGAAACCGGGGGCGCTGGCGGTCAGGGAAAAAGCGGCCCGCGAGCGGGAGCCCCAGACCTCGCGCCCGGCGGAGTTCACCAGGCCGCAGGCCGTCCCGCTGGTCTGAGCCAGTCCGGCCGGCACCAGTTGCGAACTCGCGCAGGCATCCAGGGCCATGCGCACCCAACCCGCCTTCTCCTCGAATGAATGGCCCAGGGTCGCGTCGTCCGCCCTGCGCTCCTCCACCTCCACGGCGCCGCCGAGGGGCGGCAGCTCGGGGTCGGGTGGGGCGCAACGCGCGAGTTCCACGGCCCGCGCGACGGTCGCCTCGCACAGCGCGAGATCGATCCCGTCACAGGTAGCGCGCGCCTCTCGACGCCCGTCGGGACCATCGAAACGAGCCCGCACGGCGAGCTGGAAGCGGCCGCGGTCGGCGCTCTGAGTCGGGCCGCTCTCGGCGAAGCGCACGAAACGATCGCTGGTCGAGTGCAGGGTGACCTCTGTCTCGTCCGCCGTGCTGGCGGCCAGCACGCGCCGCGCGACCTCCAGCGTCTCGTCCCTGTCGAGTAGTTCCATCAGCGCACCACGAAATTGACGAGCTTGCCCGGGACCACGACGGCCTTCAGCAGGCGCTTGCCCTCGAGCTGGGCCGCGACGACCGCTGCCGCCTGCTCCTCGAGGGCGTCGGCCGGAGCCGACTGGGAGACCTGGGTGCGCCCGCGCAGCTTGCCGTTGACCTGCACGACGAGTTCATAGGTCTCGGTCTCCAGGCTGGCCTCGTCGGCCTCGGGCCAGGCAGCGCGGGTGAGCCCCCCCCCGTGCCCCAACCGACTCCAGATCTCCTCGCAGAAGTGCGGAGCCAGGGGTGCGAGCGCGAGGACGAAGCGCTCAGCCTGGGTGCGGGTCAAGGCACCGCTGCGCTTTCCGGCCTCGTTGACGAAGCTCATCAGAGCCGCGATGCCGGTGTTCAGGTTGAAGCGCTCGTAGGAGTCGTTCACCCGCAAGAGGGCGCGGTTCAGCTCTCGCTCCAGCAACAGGGCGTCGCCTTCGAGAGGCGCGCTCAACGCTTCGCTTAGCTGGGGGCGCACGGGCGCAGGATCATCCGGATCGACGAGCATGCGCCAGGCGCGGTCGAGGAAGCGCCGGCAACCGGGGATGTCGCGCGGGTTCCAGGGCTTGGAGTCCGCGAGCGGTCCCATGAACATCTCGTAGAGGCGAAAGGTGTCGGCGCCGTACTCGGCGATGATGTCGTCGGGGTTGACGACGTTCTTCAAGGACTTCGCCATCTTCGTGACGACCTGGGTGAGCTCCTCGATGCTGCCGACACGGTAGTGCCGGCCGTCGCGCGTCTCGACCGCGTCCGACGCGACGAGACGCTCGTCGGCGTCCTGGTAGGCGAAGGCCTGGATCATCCCCTGGTTGAAAAGGGCCTGGAATGGCTCTTTGGTGGAGACCAGACCCGCGTCGTGGAAGACCTTGTGCCAGAAGCGCGCGTAGAGCAGGTGCATGACGGCGTGGGCCGCGCCGCCGACGTACAGGTCGACCGGCCCCCAGTAGGCCTCGGCTTCCTTGGAGAAGGGCTCCGCGTCGTTCTGCGGGTCCATGAAGCGCAGCCAGTACCAGCAGCTGCCAGCCCAGCCGGGCATGGTGTCCGTGTCGCGCCGCACCGGCTCTCCGCTCACCGGGTCGGTCGTCCGCACCCATTCGGCGTCGCGAGCCAGGGGGGCCGAGCCGTCCGAGGCGGGCGCAAAGTCCTCCATGACGGGCAACTCGAGGGGCAGGTCCTGCTCTGGGACGAGGGTGATCGAACCGTCCTCGTGGTGCAGCAGCGGGAACGGTTCGCCCCAGTAGCGCTGGCGCGAGAACAGCCAGTCGCGCAGGCGGTAGGTCACCCGCGCGCGGCCGGTGCCATCCTCGCCGAGGAGCTCGATGGCGCGCGCCACGGCCTCGGGGGTCGCGAGCCCGTCGAGCGGCCCGCTGTTCATGGCCGTGCCCTCGCCCGCGAAGCACGCACCGTCTGCGACGCCCGGCGTGCCCGCGGGCGGGTGGACGACCTCCACCACCGGCAGGTCGTGGCAGCGAGCGAACTCGAAGTCGCGCTGGTCGTGGCCGGGCACCGCCATGATGGCGCCGGTCCCGTAGCCCATCAGCACGTAGTCGGCGACCCAGATCGGCAGGCGCGCCCGCGGGTCGTCGGCGTCCAGCAGGGGATTCAAGGCGAAGGCGCCGGTGAACACGCCGCTCTTGTCGAGGGCCAGGTCGGTGCGCTCCAGGTCGCTCTTGGCCGCCGCCTGGCGCACGTACTCATCGACCGCCGCGTGTTCCGCGTCGCCCACCAGACCTGCAAGGAGCGGGTGCTCGGGTGCTAGAACCAGGAAGGTCGCGCCGAAGAGCGTGTCAGGTCGGGTGGTGAAGACCGTCAGCACCTCACCGCCCAACTGCTCGACGGTGAAATCCACGTCGGCCCCTTCAGAGCGACCGATCCACTCGCGCTGCTGGATCTTGATCGACTCGGGCCAGTCGATCCCCTCCAGGTCCGCCAGCAGCCGATCGGCGAAGGTCGTGATCTTCAGCATCCACTGCTTCAGGGGGCGTCGCTCGCAGGGATGGTTCCCGCGCTCGGAGCGGCCGTTGATGACCTCCTCGTTGGCCAGCACCGTCTTGAGCTCCTCGCACCACCAGACCGGCACCTCGGCCTGATAGGCCAGGCCCGCCTCGAACAGCACACCGAACAGGCGTTGGGTCCAGCGGTAGTAGTTCGGCGAGCTCGTGTTGATCTCGCGCGACCAGTCGTAGGACATGCCGATGCGCTTGAGCTGGGCGCGGTAGTTGGCCGTGTTCTCCTCGGTCGTCTCGGCCGGGTGCTTGCCCGTCTGGATGGCGTACTGCTCGGCGGGCAGACCGAAGGCGTCCCAGCCCATCGGGTGCAGGACGTTGAAGCCCTGCATACGCTTGCGACGCGCGATCGCGTCCGTGGCCACGTACCCGAGGGCGTGGCCAACGTGCAACCCGGACCCGGACGGGTAGGGAAACATGTCCAGGACGTAGTACTTGGGCCGGGCGGGGTCGAAGTCAGCGTCGCCGGGGTTGGAGGCGCGGAAGGCCGATTCCTCTTCCCAGCGCCCTTGCCAGCGGGCTTCGATCTCGCGCGGTTCGTAGCGATTCTCGGCGGTCATGGATCGCTCCCCGGGGTCCCAGGGGCTCAGACGCTGATGATAGAGAAGGAGGCTCGGCCCCACCACAGGGCCCACGGGAGCGCGCGGAGGAAACGTGCGAAAAATCCCCCCCCCGGGGTGGTTGACTCCGAGAGAACTCGCGGGCACTCTCCTTGCCTCGATTTTTCGAGTGATGGCTCTATGAGGAGCCAAAGAGCAGCGCGAGGGGTGACTCCACAGACTCCCGTGCTACCTGGGATGGGTAGGGTCTAGAGCAAACCAACTGTCCATCCCAGGACTGGGGCATTAGCTCAGTTGGTAGAGCGCTTGAATGGCATTCAAGAGGTCAGGGGTTCAACTCCCCTATGCTCCACCAGTCCAGCGGCCGTCACCTTCGACGACCGCCTCCGACGGTGGTATGACAGGCAGGCGGCGGGCGCGCCGCTCTGCACCGCACCCTGCGCCACATGACCGAACTCGCCCATCCCGATCGCCTAGAGAAGATCCGGCGCATGCGCGCGGAAGGCATCGATCCGTATCCGCCGCGTGGAGTGGCGGCCGAAGCGGTCGCCGATCTGATCGAGGCGGCCGGTACGCCAGACGAGCCCGGCCCGCGGCTGGGTGAGACGGTCACCATCGCCGGGCGCCTGCTCGGCCTGCGCGATTTCGGAAAGCTGATCTTCGCCCCCCTACGCGAGCGCAGCGGACGCATCCAGGTCGGCCTTCAGCGCGACCGGCTCACCGAGTGGTGGCCGCGGCGCAAGCTGCTCGACGGCGGAGACCTCGTAGGCGTGACCGGCGAGCTCGGCCACACGCAGAAGGGCCAGGTGACCGTCTGGGCGAGCGAGGTGCGCCTGCTCGCCAAGGCCCTCGCTCCGCCCCCGGAGAAGTGGCACGGCCTGACCGACAAGGAGCAGCGTTACCGGCGCCGCTACGTCGATCTGTGGGCCAGCGACGACGTGGCCGAGGTCTTCATCAAGCGCAGCCGCGCCCTCTCGGTGACGCGCCGCTTCCTCGAGGAGCAGGGCTACCTCGAGGTCGAGACGCCCACCCTGCACCCGCTCCTCGGCGGCGCGACCGCCCGGCCCTTCGTCACCCACCACAACGCCCTGGGGATGGACCTCTTCCTGCGCATCGCGCCGGAGCTCTACCTCAAGCGTCTGATCGTGGGAGGCCTCGAGCGCGTATTCGAGGTCTCGCGTAACTTCCGCAACGAGGGACTCTCGATCCGCCACAACCCCGAGTTCACCATGCTCGAGCTGTACGAGGCCCAGGCCGACTACCGGCGCATGATGGAGCTCACCGAACAGCTGTTCGAACGCCTCGCGATCGAGATCAGCGGCGGGACCTCGATCCCCTTCCGAGGCGAGCAGCGCTCCTTCCAGGTCCCCTTCCCGCGCCACACCTACGCGGACCTCTTCCGCGAAGCGAACGGATGCGAATTCGACGACGAGCCCGCCGTGCGAGCGCGCGCGCACGAACTCGAGATCGAGGACGTGCACGAGGACTACTGGAAGCTCATGAACGACGTCTTCGAGGCCACGGTCGAGGAGGGCCTGGCGGGACCGCTGTTCGTCACCGACTATCCCGTCCAGATCTGCCCCCTGGCGAAGAGCAGCACCGAGGACCCGCGGCTCGCCGAGCGCTTCGAGGTCTTCGTTGCGGGTATGGAGCTCGGCAACGCCTTCACGGAGCTCAACGACCCCGAGGAGCAGGCGCGGCGCTTCGAGGAGCAGGTGGCGAGCAAGGACCCCGAGACCCCCGGCCAGGTCGACATCGACTACATCCAGGCCCTGGAGTTCGGCATGCCGCCCTGCGGCGGCCTGGGCATCGGCATCGATCGCTTGCTGATGGTCCTCTGCGACCAGGAATCCATCCGAGACGTCTTGCTGTTCCCGGCCATGAAGCCGATCGCGGCTGAGGACCCCGACTGAGAGTCGGTTCGTGTACCGCACCTTCCTCTCCTGGCGCTACATCGTCGCACGCCGCACCAACTGGATCGGCGTGGTGGGCATCACCGTCGGTGTCGGCGCGCTGATCCTGATCCTCTCGATCATGGCCGGTTTTCTGGCGGAGAGCCGCAAGACCCTGCGCGGCAGCCTCTCGGACCTGATCGTCGAGCCCTTCATGTTCGCGCGCCGCAGCGGCCACGAGCTCCCCACGAGCCCCGGCCCGCTGCTCGAGCACGTGCGCGCCGATCCGCGCGTCGCGGCCGCCAGCGCACACCTCACCTGGGGCGGGATGGTCGTCCACGGAAACAAGCTGGACGACCTCATCCGCCAGAATCCGCGCACCCACGAGGACGGCTTCGTGCAATTGGTCGGGATCGACGCCGCCGACGAGCTGACGACCACCGACCTGCGCGAGGCCCTCGTGCGCCCCTCGCGTCTGGGTACGACCCTGGTGGGCGACCCCGAACAGCCCTTCGCCCCCCCGCCGGGCGCC
>DASCMO010000100.1:0-8045 GCA_036010965.1 Planctomycetota bacterium
AGCCGAATTGGATCGCCGCGAAGGCGCGCGTCGCTCCGTCGAGCAGGTCGAGGTCGCTGTCGGTGACCGACACCCCCAGGGAGTAGCGCAGGTCACACGACTCGAGGAAGGTCAGGGTCGCGCCCAGGGTGCGCGTGGAGAGATCCGGCGCGTCCAGCTCCTCGGAGACGTCGAGGTGAGCTCCCACCAACCAGCGCTGACCGAACTGGGCCTGCGACCACAGGTACCAGGCCTCGGGCTCCTCGGGAGACGCGTCTTCACGGTCGATCTCCGCCGCGAGCCACTCGCCTCCCAGGCGCAGGGCATTCAGGCCGCGCTGCTCGTCGGAACGCCAGGTGTACAGTGCGTCGAGCCCCAGGAGATCGGTTCGGAGCTCGTCCCGGTCCGCCTGGCGGCCGTGGTACAAGGAGAGGCCCGAGCGCAGGACGTGCTCGCTCCCCACCCCCCGCGACCACGCCAGGCGTGCGACCTGTGCGCCGGTAGCCCCACCGTCCTCGATGGTCAGCGGCGGGTTGCCCGAGTCCAGGATCTCCCAGGTCGCGCGCAGGGCGCCCGCGTCACCGGGCAGCTCGCGCCGGTACGACACCGAACCGCCGAGCTGGGAGTAGCCGTTGTCGCCGAAGAACTGAGTCAGCGCGCGCGGCCTGTTGATCTGGGGCAGATCGAACACGCGTACGCCGTTCAGGAACCCGAAGTGAGTACGAAACTGGCCCAGCTGGAACGACAGGCCCGACGGCAAGTCGCCCAGCAACGGCACGCGCCGCACATCCAGGTACGCCTCCTCGACATCGAGGCCGTACTCGGTATTGAGCCGGTTCGACTGGATGCTGGCGGTCAGAACGGCGCCCACGCCGCTCTCGAGGGTGGCGCGCAGGGAGAGGTCGATCTGGCGCAGGCGGGCGATGTCGGTGATGTCGTTGCTCGCGCTGCCACCCTCACCGTCGCCGTCGCCCTCGATCCCGTGGTCGTCCTTGCGCGCGAGGAAGCTCCCGTAGACTCCGACCTCCACCTCGTGGCGCTCGATCCAGTCACTCCATCGCGGTGCGAGAGGATTCCCGTCCGCGTGATCGAAATCCTGAGCCGCCGCCGGCAAGGCGAACAGGAGCGAGGACATCATGGGAAGCAGGCGCGACATGGGCGCGAATCCTACGTGCGGGGTGGCGCGCATCCCAGGGTCCGTCCACCACCGACGCGGCCGCGCGACCTCAGGAGCGCTCCGCCAAGAGGCTCTCGATGCGCCCCAGGGTGTCACGGATCTCCTCCAGCACGGGCTCCGACGACGCCGCAGCCGGCGCCGAGGGCACGGCGCCCACGACCCGATCGCGCTGGTTCAAGACCGCGTCGCGGAAGGCGAGGGCCTCGACCACCCCTGGCAACGAAACCTGCCCCATGCTGGTGCCACTCCCACCGCCGGCCGTCTCCACCTTCAGACTGCAGAGACCGAAGTGGCGCAGGATGGGTCCCTCGTGCAACGCCAGGTCCGTGATCTTGTCCAGGGGAACCGTCTTCTGGATGCGGATCAGGAATCCCTTGCGGATGTTCAGGCTGCGATCCGTCAGCTCCGCCTCGATGGACTCGAATTGGCGCCGACAGAGCGCCTGGCCGATGCCCAGGAGCCAGAGAGGGATGAGCGGGATGGTGACGATCATCGCCGCCATCAAGGGCAGCGCACCGAGCAGGAAGTACGTCTTGAGGCGCTCGTCGAACACCGCCCGCAGGAGGATCTCCTCCTTCCTGGAGCCCGTCACCTCAGTCGTCGTCGCCTCCGTCGTCCCCTTTTCGGCCATCGTCATGCCTCCTCGCGTTCCCGCATCGCGGCAATCCTGCTCGATCCGCGAGCGCCTGTCCAGCGAGCGCCCCTCCATTAGCCCTCTCCCGATCCATCATCGCCTCCTCGCCGGGGACGGTGCTCTTGCGCTGAGAGACACGATCGCCGCAGCGCATGCGAACGGGAGCGCGAGGGCGACACCCTCGCACTCCCGCGCGGTACCGAACACGGACGCGGGCTAGAACTCGAAGACCACGCCCGCCCCGACTTGCGGCTGCAACTCGAGGTAGGGGGCCTCGACCAGGCCGTCGCTTCCACCCTCGCTCTCGAGCTGATCCCGCCCCTCGCCCTGCGACTCACGCTGGAGCTGGAAGCGAGCCATGTCCTCGTAGTCGTCGCGGAACTGGTCGCTGGCCAGGAGGTCCAGCTCGGCTTCCTGACGACTGCGCACCTCGGCCAGGCGCGCGGTCATCTGATCCAGGCTGGAACAGTCGAAGCGCGAACACTCTTCGATCGTGCGGTTGCGCTTGGCAAGCAACCCGATCAGCCGGTCGTTACGAGCGATCGCATCCACCTGACGCGAGAGCTGCCAGATCTGGCCCTGAAACTGCGCGCGCTCGTTCTCGAGCTGCAACAGCAACCCCTCGAGGCGGTTCGACTGCTCGTGCAGGTAGGCCAGGTCATGGCCGGCATCGGCGGCCCGGTTGGCGTAGGCCACGCGCGTGTGGCGGATCTGGTTCACGCGCGCCGAAGCGCGCTCGACGCTCACGACCTTGTGGTCGAGGGCGACGGTCATCGCCCGGGCCCCACCAGCCTGGCCGCGCGAGCTCGCCGCCCGGGCCACGAGGGGCTCGAACTCATCGAGGTCCCTGTCCGCCATGGCCACCACGCGCTCGCTGATCGCCTTCTCGCGCTCGAGCTGACGGATCTGCTCGTGCAACTCGGCCAGGTCGCCGCGCACCTGGGCGATGCGCTCGGGATACTCGCTCTCCAGCTCCGCCAGCTGAGCTCGCAGGGCGGTCGGGTCATCGATGCAATCATCGATCCGCGTCAGCAAGTCCCCCTGGACCTGGTTGAGGACCGCGCGGGTGCGCATGGGCCCCGCGATGAGGATGGCCCCGCCGCCGAGAACGACGCTGCCGAGCAGCAGGAAAGCTCCGGCCTTGGTGATGGTCTTGAACATGAATCTGCTCCTGGGGCGCGACGGCCCTGTGGGTGATGAGGGTGTGACGGGCTCGGATCGGGACGCTCCCCGCGGCCGGCCTGGCCGTCTGGAAGCGGCGACACCAGTTTTCTTGGGAGGCCGGGGGCGGAAATTTCACGCCGCGCCCCCTTTTCGCATCCGATCCGCACCCGGGCCCGAATAAATGGGCTCGGCGAGCGTTTTAGGGGGCGAACAGGCCTCTCCTTGCACGACATCACCACAAGCTTCATCCGCCGCCTGCGCGATCGCGAGCCGGAGGCCTGGTTCGAGCTGTGGGAGACCTTCGGCCCCATCCTGCGCGCTCAGCTGCGGCGCTGGGGGCGCGGGCGCATTGGCCACGAGACCGTCCAGGACCTCTCCCAGGAGACCCTGACGGCCCTCTCGGGCGCCATCGACCGCCACGACCCCTCGCGCGGCGCCCGCTTCTCCACCTGGCTCCTGGCCATCGCACGCTACACCCTGGGAGACGAGATCGACCGGCGCACGGCCGCCAAGCGTGGAGGCGGCCTGCGACCGGTGGCCCTCGAGAACCGCTCGGATCTATTCGACGACGAGCCGTCCCCTCCCGCCGCCTACGAACAGGCGGTCTTCGACGCCAAGGTCGAGGCCGCCCTGCGGCAGGTGGAGCGCGACTCGGAGTTCATGGAGTTCGCGGTCTTCCGCATGCGGGTGCTGGAAGGCCAGGACGGCAAGCACACCGCCGCCAGCCTGGGGATCAGCGAGCCCACGGTCAGCCGCCGCCTGGCGGCCGTCCGCCGCCGCCTGCGGGCGCGGCTCTTCGAGGTCTTCTCGCGCTACAGCTTCACCAGCGACGAGATGGCGGAGCTGGAGCGAAACGGGATCGACCTGGATCCCAACAAGCAAAGGGAGGCGAGCCTCGACCAGGCCATCGCCGACATCTACCACCGAAACTGCGCGCGCCAGGCGCGGGAGGCCGCCGATGCCCATCCCTGACCTGCACGCCAGCCCATCCAGGAAAGAGGAGCCCCGCCGATGATCACGAGCGCCATCGCCGTCATGAAGGTCCTGGTGATCCTGGGCGTGGTGATCGCCCTGCCCGTCGCCTGCATCTGGGGCGCGGTGCGCTTCGTGCAAGGCACCTTCTGGCTCCTGGAAGCCCTCACGCGCCTCGGGGTCGGGATCGTCGGCCAGACCTACCGCTTCGTGCGCGACACCCTCTCGGACACCCTCGGCCTGGCCGGGGCGTTCCTGACCGCCGCGCTGGTCCTGCCCCTGGCTCTGGTCAACGTCCTCGTCGCTCGCTGGGAGGCGGCAAGGCACTACGGGCGAGCCCTGGAAAGCGAGCTGCAAGAGATGGGCGTCGCCCTCTGGGGCCTGGCGATCGGCAACCCCATCCGCCTGCTGGGCCTGAGCCGGCTCACCGAGGGCATCGAGCGCCGCCTGCCGCGGCTGGTCGCCGGCGCGCCGGCGGCGAGCGCGAGCGCCGGGAACGACTTCGAAGGCTACGAGGTGCTGGACACCCTCCCCACCGGTGGCTCGGGGGCGCGCCTCTTCCTGGCCCGGCCCACGCGCGAGAAGCTCGCGCGCTGGCGTGAGGACGGCGAGGCGCCCCCCGGCCGGGTCGTGATCAAGTCCTTCGCCCTCGACGCCGGCTCGACCTTGCCCCAGATCGTGCGCGAGAGCCGTGCCCTGGAAGCAGCCAGCCGCCTGGGGCTGGTCCTCGAACACGAGCTGACGCTCACCAGCTTCCACTACGTCATGCCCTACGTCCCTGGCGAGGAACTCGACGTCGTGATCGGCAAGATGCACGCGCGCGGCGGCAGCGCGGGCCTGTGTCCGGCGGACCTGGCGCTCGTGATGAGCTACGCCAGCGACCTGCTCTATACCCTCGACCGCTTCCACGCCGAGGGGCTGTGGCACAAGGACATCAAGCCCGCCAACCTGATCGTCTCGCGCGGGCGCGCGCACCTCGTGGACCTGGGCCTGGTCACGCCCCTGCAATCGCCCATGACCCTCACCACCCACGGGACCGAGTACTACCGCGATCCGGAGATGGTGCGCATGGCCCTCAAGGGCCTCAAGGTGCACGAGGTGGACGGCGTCAAGTTCGACCTCTACAGCGCGGGCGCCGTGCTCTACTCCCTCGTCGAGGGTTCGTTCCCCGCCCACGGCAGCCTCTCGCGCATCACCCGGCCCTGCCCCGAAGCCCTGCAGTGGATCGTGCGGCGCGCCATGGGCGAGGTGAAGACACGCTACCGTTCCGCGGGTGAGATGCTGGCCGACCTGCGCACCGTCGCCATGGCCCCCGATGCACGCCTCCTCAAGCCCGCCGACCTGCCCTCGGTCTCCGGGCGCAAGGTGGACTGGAGCCGCATGGGCGGCCTGGGAGCCCCGCGCGTTGCGGGCGACCCCGCTCCCCACCCGGCGCCCTCCCGGACCCGTGCGTCCCGCTCCGGGCGGCGAATCCCCGCTCGCGCGCTGGTCGCGGCCAGTCTCTGGGGGCTGCTCTTCTACGGCGCCCTGGATGTCCTGTTCCTCGACGACGAGCCGCGCTCCGCCGCCGCTGAACGCACCGCAGCCAGCCAGCGCCAGCCCCGCAGCCTGCGCCACCTTTGGGCCCGCCACATCGACGCGGACCTGGACTCCGACGCCGCCCCGGGCGCGCTGGTGATCATCGACGAGCTGGGTGCTCGCTCGGACCCGCGCATCGTGAGCGCCCTGCGCGAGGAGCTCGAAGAGCGCGGCTTCGAGGTCCTGGGCGGCCCCGGCGGCAAGGGTGACGAGCGCGAGATCCACTTCGTGGCCACAGCCCGGCGCGCGGTGGGCCTGGCCGGCCCCGATGACCCGACGGCGTTGGCGCACCTCGAGCGCACCCTGGCCGAGGACGGCGTCCTGCAAGCGGCGATCTGGCTCACCCCCGCCGAGAGCCCTGAGTGCCTCACCTACCGCTTCGTGCGCCCGCGCACGAACTCGCCGGAAGCCTCACGCACCCTCTCGCTCTCCGGGATCGTCCGCGATCATCCCTCGGCGGGCCCGGCCGTCTCCCGCCGCCGCGCTCGGAGCGCAGCGCGGGAGCGCGCTGCCGCCCGGCCAGCGGGGCGAGACCACGCAGGCCAGGGCAGCGGCAGTTCGGACTAGGCGAGACCTTGCGCGCTCTGGCCTGAAGGCTCGTGAAGGAAGCGGACCGGGGTCCAGCTACTCCGCGCAGGTGAAGCGCCAGACGCCGCCTCGGCGGGTGCCGCTCGGCCCCACCTCGTCCACGCGCCAGAAGTACGTCTGCCCGGGCACCAGTTGCGGGGGCATCCAGACCGTCGCGGCCTGCCCGCCCTGGAAGGCGAGGGGCAGCTCGGTGCCGAAGTAGACGTCGTGCGAGTGGGCACCCTCGCCGGCGATCCAGGAGAGACCGGCACCGGGAGGTAGATCGACACCCGTCGCGAGATGCGAAGGGACCCGCGCCCGCGCCGTGTCAGGCAGACTGCCGCGCTCGGTGTCGAAGCGCCACTCATCCCCGATCGTGACCCCGGCCGGGTCGATGGTGTCCACGCGCCAGACGTAGGGCACACCGGCCTCCATGGTCGCGATGGCCTGGGAGTCGACGCTGCCCCGCAGGTTCGAGACCAGGAGCTCCAGCTCCCCCTCGGGCCCGAACCACAGGTTCTGGTGAGAGATGCCGCCGGGAGGGCTCCAGGCCAGGTCCGCCTCGAGCTCGACCGCCGACTGACGGTCGAAGGGCGAGGGGTCGCTGCACAGGCCAGGCCCACCCGCGCCCCCCGCCTCGGTGGTGAAGCTCCAGGTGTCCGATGAGGTACTGCCATTGGCGTTGGTGCCGACTACGCGCCAGAAGAACGTCGTCGATGCTGCCAGAGTGCCGGCGTTGAAGCGTCCCACCATGGTGCCCAGGTCCTTGAAGGGCACGAGTGCGTCCGGATCAGTCCCCAACCAGATGACCTGGCTCGAGGCGGCCGTCGAGGGAGTCCAGAGCGGGTCGATGGTGCGCGATACGCCCACGGCGCCGTTGAGCGGCACGGGGTCCTTCGCCCTCAAGGGCGTGCTCTCCGGGCCGGTGGTCGAGCCGAAGGCCAGGGCGTGATCGGCCTCGCCCCCCCACCACTGCGTGAGGCTCGCGCGCAGCTCGCGCAGGGTGTTCTGAGACGCGGGATCGCCGCTCAGGTCCTGCTCTTCCCAGGGATCGAGGCGCATCGCGTAGAGCTCCTCCACGTGCCCCAGCTCGTCCACGACGTACTTGCCCGTGCGCGTGCGGATCATGCGCGCACGCATGATCGTGGGCAGGTCCGCGTGCCCGAACTCGCTGAAGACCTCGTCACGCCACTGAGAAGGGGGCAGCGCGTCCACCATCAGATCCAGCAGACTCTCACCATCGAGGCGCTCGCGCAGGCCTTCGGAGGCCGGCAGGGCGGCCATCTCCAGGACGGTGGGCAACAGATCGACGTTGCTGGTGAGCTGTTCGATCAACCTGCCCGCGGGCAGGACCCCCGGCAGACGCGCGATCAGGGGCACGCGCGTCAAGGCGTCGGCCATCCCGGCGCCCTTGTTCCAGGTGGCCATCTCGCCCGACATCTCGCCGTGGTCGGAGGTGAACAGGACCAGAGTGCTCTCGGCCAGCCCGAGCTCCTCGAGGCGCTGCAACACGCGCCCGATGTTGTAGTCGACCTGGGAGATCAAGCCGTAGTAGCAGGCCAGGACCTCACGCCAGTCAGCCTCGCTCATGGAGGCGTATTGCGCCTGTCGGTTGGCCAGGCGCGGGGTCGTCGCGCGCTTGTCGTGGTTCGGCGGGAGGTCCAGGTCCTCCGAGGGCTGGTAGAGATGCGCCCAGTCGTGGGGGTCGGCGGGACCGCTGGGAAGGAGCGGACCGTGTGGACCGTAGAACGAGAACCAGCACAGGAATGGCCGCCCGTCTCCATCGGGACCCGCGCGCCGTTCGAGGAACTCGATCGTGCGCTCGGCGTAGTACCCGGCGGGATGGAACGCGTTCTCGTTGTGAGTGAAGCCGGTGAAGTACAGGTCGGCGGGCAGCCCCTCAACCCCGGTCCAGTTGCCCGGTGCCGTGTGCAGCGGCCGAGCGTGATCCTGGCAGTGGCGCTGATAGTCGGT
>DASCMO010000101.1:0-2818 GCA_036010965.1 Planctomycetota bacterium
CGAAGATCAGGACCAGCCCGGGATGGATCCACTCAGGCATCGTCGCGCCCCCCTTCTCGCTTGGAAGCGCTGTCCTCGGACGCGCTTTCCTCAGAGGCGTAGTAGTCCTCGCCCCGCATCAGCCAGGCCTTCCCGATCAGCTTGGAGATGACGATGATCGCCACACACGAGATCAGCCCGTAGACCGAGCCGAAGGCGGGCCAGCCCTCGAAGGCGAAGTGGTGGTGGTGTTCTCCGGGCATGAGGCCCGCCGCGATCTCCACGGCGGCGATCACGACCAGCAGGCCGATGCCCCCGCGCTTGAGGCGCTTCATGCGCGCCGGGTCCTCCAGCAGTCGCTCGAGGAAGCTCACGGCGTGACCTTCCCCGCCAGGTCCAGCACGGGATCGGGCCAGATGCCGAGCAGCAGGCTCGCCACCGCACAGCAGACCAGCGGCACGACCATCCACGGCACTTCACGCACCTCAGCGTCGCCTTCCGGCGCCTTCTCGAAGAAGGCCTTGTAGACGATCGGGCCGAGGTAGGCGGCGCTCAACAGCGAGCTCGTGAGCAGCACGGCCAGGACGGCGTAGTTCTGCGCCTCGACCGACCCGATGGCGATGTTCCACTTCGTGACGAAGCCGCAGGTGGGCGGGATCCCGATGATGCTGAGCGACGCCAGGGCGAAGGCTCCCATGGTCCAGGGCATGCGCCGCCCGAGCCCGGAGAGCTGGCTGATCTCGGTCTTGTGTGTCGAGGCGTAGATCGACCCGGCGCACAGAAAGAGCGTGATCTTGCTGACGGCGTGGTTGGTGATGTGGGCCACGCCGCCCAGGACGCCACTGGCGTTGAGGAGCGCTGCGCCCAGGATGATGTAGGAGAGCTGGCTGACCGTCGAATAGGCCAGCCGCGCCTTGAGGTTGTTCTGGGCGAGGGCCAGCAGCGAGGCGACCAGGATCGTCACCATGGCGGCCACCATCGCGATCTTGTCGCCCCCGATGTCGCTCATCGTCCCGGCGCCGAAGATGAACAGGAACACGCGCAGGGTCGAGAACACGCCGGTCTTCACCACCGCCACCGCGTGCAGCAGCGCGCTCACGGGCGTGGGCGCCACCATGGCTGCGGGCAGCCAGCCGTGCAGGGGCATCAGGGCGTTCTTCGCGAACCCGAACAGGAACAGGACGAAGACCAGCGCCAACACGAGCGGATCGATATCGGTCAGGCCGCCCGACAGGATGCCGCCGGGCCGGAAGTCCAGGGTGCCCGCGAGGTTCCAGGTCAGGATCAGGGCTGCCAGCAGGCCAACCTTGGCGGCGCCCAGGAGGTACACGATGTACTTGCGCGCGCCGGCCCGCGCCTCGGCGGTTTCCTTGTGCCCGACCAGGGGGTAGGTCACGAAGGTCAGGCCTTCGTAGAACAGGAAGAGCGTGAAGAGGTTGGCGGAGAAGGCGACGCCGATGGTGGCCGAGAGGGCCAGGGCGAAGCACGCGAAGTAGCGCGTCTGGGCGTGCTCCTCCAGGGTTCGCATGTACCCGATGGAGTAGAACGAGGCCACGATCCACAGCGCCGACGCTCCGCCGGCGAACAGCAGGCCGAAGGCGTCCACGCGGAAGGCGAGCTCGAGCCCGGGCAGGATCTGGAAGAGCGAGCACTCGGGTCCGTTGCCCTCCATCACCGCCGGGGCCATGCTCGCGACCACGGCGCACAGCACGACACCCGCGGCCACCGACCAGAACTCCCGCAGATTGGGCCTTTTGGCGCCCGTGAGCGCGATCAGGGCCGCCCCCAGGGTCGGGACGAGGAAGCCGATGAGCGGCATGCAGTTGGCGCTCACCATCGCAGGCTCGTGAGGTCTGCCACGCCGGCACCGGGCTTGTTGCGGTGGAGGGCGATCACCAGCCCCAGGCCGACGGCGGCCTCGGCCGCCGCCACGGCGATCACGAACATGGCCAGGAGCTGGCCCCGCAGATCACCCAGGTGCCAGCTGAAGCCGGCCAGGCTGAGGTTGACCGCATTCAGCATGACCTCGATCGAGATCAGCATCAGGATGATGTTGCGCCGCGCGAGGAAGCCGAAGGCACCGATCCCGAACAGGATCGCGCTCAGCCCCAGGACCATGTCGATCGAGACGCTCATGCGTTCCTCTTGCGCGCGAGGACCACAGCTCCGGCGATGGCGGCCAGCAGCACCACCGAGGCGAGCTCGAAGGGCAGGGCGAAGGGTCCGAGCAGGGCGTGCCCGATGTTCTCGACGCTACCGAGGGGCGACGCGTCTTCCGCGACGGCCGCGGCGGCTTCACCTAGGTCGCCGAGGCGGGCCACCCACGCCAGGCCGACGCCAGAGAGTCCGACGAGCGCGGCGAGGGGCCAGTGCTTGCCGAAGCGCGGGCGCGCGACCTCGCCGGGCAGGTCGAGCAGCATCACTACGAACAGATAGAAGATCAGGATCGCGCCCGCGTAGACGATGACCTGCACCGCCGCCAGGAACTCCGCGCCCAACAGCAGGAAGATGCCCGCAACGTGCAGAAACAAGGCCAATACCCACAGCATGCTGTGGACCGGATTCCTACGCGTGACCGCGAGGAGGGCGCTCGCCACGCTGACGACCGCCATGTAAAAGAAAGCCGCCTGTGCGGGGGAGGAGTGCATGATTTTGGCCCGAGATTGTGCGGTTCCGGGCTTGTTCGATCCAGTCCGATCGAGCGTGCGTGGGAGCTTTTGTCGTTCGCCTCTGAGGCAATCAGGCTCCCTCCAGAACGGCTATCCCGGTCGGGACTGATTCCGGTGTCCTTCGAGACTGCCCAAGCGGCTGCAATCGTGGTGGAGTGGTCATGGCGCCA
>DASCMO010000102.1:0-2093 GCA_036010965.1 Planctomycetota bacterium
TAATCCTAATAAATCATAGCCTTCTGAATCGTAAGTTTTTCCACCAAATCGACAAATAGTGCCATCCATTAACACTACTTCCACTCCCAATATATTATTCGTAGTAGTTGGGCTGTTCGCTATAGCGTGCACTTTGCGATGTCAGGCTCGGCGTTTCTGATCAGCGTGATAGGATAAGCTGCGCGGTTTCGCTCGTCCGTTCACGTTTGTCTTTCTTGCTTTGCCTTTGTTGCGCAGCTGCGTCCGGTCGCGCTGCTTGACTTTCGTCTTTCGCGATGGCGTCGAGTGCCGCGGGCACGCGTCTGGTCGTGACGCAAGACGACGTGGAGGTATTCGAATCGGTATCGTCAGCAGTGCTGCGCGGAGTCGTCAGCACCGGTCACGTACTGATGGCGGCTGGACCACCCGTCTTCAGCGACGGATTCGGGATGGTCCCACTCATTCCAGTGGGTGCGGTGCAGATCGACTATGTCGCCCCGGCGCCGGTGGGGGTGGCGGCTGAAGTGCCTGTGGAGGCATTCGGGTCGCACCCCGTCGCGATGCTCGATGCCGCGGCGGTTCCTGACTCGCCAGTCGGATCGGACCTCGCCGAGACGCTTGACGGTGCGGCGGGTCACGGTCCGGCGGGGCCACACAGCTGTCCCTCGACGCCGGTGGATGCGGTGCGGTCTTGGACTGCTGCTGCGGAGGCGGCATGGTCAGCGACTGTCGGATCGCACCCGATCGCGACGCTTGACGGCGCGGCGGGTTGTGGTCCGATGGAGCTCGCATGCGGTCCCCCGGTGCCTGTGGAGGCTGTGGGGTCGCACCCCGCCGCGACGCTCGACTGCGTGGCGGCTCCCTCGACGCCGGTGGAGGCGGTGCGCTCGTGGGCTGCTGCTGCGGCGGCGTCGTGCGCAGCGATGCATACTGGAACAGTGGCGCTCGTCGCGGGTGAGTCTAACGCGACTGTCGGATCGCACCCGCTCGCGACGCTTGACGGCGCGGCGGGTCGTGGTTCGACGGAGCCGACGGGCAGCCCCCTGGTGCTCGGGTCGCACCCCGCCGCGGCACACGACGGCACGGCGGTTCCTGCGGGATCCTCGCCGACGGCAGCTTCGCGACCCGTCCTGCTCGCATCGCTGGCGGAGCTCACCGATCGCCTGGATGTCGCAGAAGAGTTGCTGCTGCGCCGGCGGAGGACTCTCGCCGCGCTGTCGGACACGCGTTCGGCGTTACTGGCGACATCGAGACTGCAGAAGGCGAAGCGCGCTGCCAAAGACGCGAATCAGCTTCTGGACGACGCGCGCACGGCACTTGAACGAGAGTCTTGGTACGCGGAGAAGCGGTACCCGACTCCGTTCGGTGAGCAGACCAAGTGCGAGCGTGATCAGCGCCTCCTCGCCTGGGCGGACGCTCAGCTGGCTGAGCGAGATGCGATTGTGCGCCTGGCGCGGGAGACGCATGGACGCGAGGGGCAGCTCCTTCGGAAGCATGCCGAGGTCTTGGCGCAGCGAGTGGCGGATAAGCGGATTGATGGCATGCGGGCTGATGTGCGCGGGCGGCTCGAACGATACCACGGGTTAGTTCATGCGGTGTCCCATCTCGCGGGTGCCGCAGCCGCGGCGGACCAAGCGGCGAATGAGTCTGCAGAAGCGGTGCGTGATGTCGGTCCGGACCAGCACATCGCGAATTCCTACGTTGAAGAGAGTGAACGAGACGTCGCCGCACTCACAGAGGCCGTGCGCGAAGTCAAGGGACGACTCCTTGTGGAGAGTCGTGTCCGCATTGCGGCAAACCGCGCAGAGGCCGAGCGCCGCAGGGATGCCAAGCGCGCGAGGTTGGCCTAGGAGTGGGACCGCGCGCTCGCTGCCTCTCCGGCGCGGTGCGACTGGTCGCCGTGCACTCGCTGCCGTCTGGCGCGGTGCAGGTGGCCAGCCGTGGGGCGTCTGGCCGTCGTGCCAACGGGCGCGTTCGTACATTAGGCGAGTGACTCCTGTCTCGGACTCTTCGCCACCTCCTCCTTGGCGCCTTGCATAGAGCTGGGGTGGTGTGCGAATGGGTCGCCGCCGCCCGGGCCACGCTCTCTGGGGACCACGCGCTCGCCGCCTCCC
>DASCMO010000103.1:0-99852 GCA_036010965.1 Planctomycetota bacterium
CGACCCGCCGGGTGCCAGCATGATGTCCCCCAGATCGATGGACAGCCCGCCGCGCTCGATTTCGAGCCTCACCTTGGTTCTCGAGAAGTCGCGGGCGGTGATCCTCATCGAGGCACCGCCGTAGTATGGCGGGGGATCCATCTCGAACTCGAAGCGGCCTTCGGAGTCAGTGGCGCGCTGCTCCTCATCTCTCAAGGTGATCGCCACCCGAGCGCCGGCGACGGCGCGCCCGCCCTGATCGAGGGTGCGCCCGACGATGATCAGGCGCGGTCTCTCGACTGCCAGTACCTCGGCCGGAACAGCGCTCAGGAGTGATTCACGCTCTTCGGCTGCGGCCTCGGTCGCACCCACTTCTTGCTCCGGCGTCACCAGATCCACAGCGAGGTCATCACGCTCGAGCGCCTCGGCCGCCTGCGGTGCGGAGAGGGTCGTTAGCGAATCGGAGGTGAGGGTGTAGATCAGCACGCCAAGTAGCGCGGCGCCGATGGCCAGGAGAGGTTTCATGGTCAGGATTCCCAGAGTCAGGGTGATGGTCGTAGCCGTGGAAGCGACGGCGGCCCGGTCGATCCCCGCCAAGGGCGCGAGCGCCGTGCACCATGTCAGCCGTTCGCCGCCATGGCGGCGGTCGAGTTCTTCGGTCAATCGTTTCAGTCCTTCGCTGGTCCTCCAGCGAACGGTCCCCGCCGGGATGTCCATGCGGCGCGCGATCTGCACGGCCGAGAGTCCCTCGTAGTAGCGCAGCATGACGGCGCTCTTGTAGGGCTCCTCCAGCTCAAGCACGAGCTGCGCCAGGAGCGTCTGGCTCTCGACGTTCCCGACCATCTCGCTCGTCGAGGGCAGCGCCTCATCGCGCGCCGCCCCTCGCTCACGGTCGCTCCTGCGTGCGCCTGCGCGCCGCTTCTCGTGGACCGTGTTGCGCAGCACGCGCGCGAGCCAGGGCCGGATCGGCACTTCCTTGCGCAGGGGTCGCGCGAGGGCCTTGAGCCAGGTCTCCTGCACGAACTCCTCGGCCTCTGCGACGTCGCGCAGAAGCCGCAGGGCGAGTGTGCTTAGCCAGCCCGAGTGGACCAGCAGGTCCTCGATGGCGTGTGTTTCGGGGGAGACATCCATGGGGTTCACACCCTGGATGACACGCGGCGCACAGTGTTGGGTCCGAAGCGCAAGAAATCTCGCCCTACGATCTCAAGTCGTTACGTCACGGTCACTTGGAGCACACCAGTGACACATCGTACAGCACTTAACTCACGGGGTTGCTGCTGGTCCCCTGAGGCCGGATCCCGGGCATACGACACGCCCCTCGCATCCCCTTCCGCCTCTCTCCGTCGACGGAGAGCAGAACGCGGAGCTAGGTGTCGGACTCCAGTCCACGGAAGTACTGCGAGAACAGGGCACCCTCCGGCTGGACGACGATGACGATGAGGCTGTTGATACTCGTCACATAGCCAACCGACCCGACATGCTCGCCGTCGGCCGTCACCATCACAGATCCCTCGCCTGTGTTTGCCACGTGGAAGTCGATGGCCTGCCCACTCTGGATCACTGCGCCCCGACGCTCGCCCGAGGGAAAAGTCAATTCGATCGACCGCTGCGATGCGTCGGCGTTGATGACGTGAAAGACGCCATCGTCCATCATGATCTCGTCGTAGATGCCGCGAGCGATCCAGAGGCCTCCACCGGCCACGACCGACATCAGGAGACCGGATAGCAGGATACATCTCATTCCACGAGGATACCCGACGATCACTGCTTGTCCCCCCTCGCCCCACGCTGATACGGGGCCGGGGACGGGGCTTGAACCTGCGATCTCCAGGGGGTGGTTTCGACGACCTTGTTGAGGGTCACGGCGCGGAGATGAGGCCAACCAAGCGCCCCATGCTGCGTTCATGAGAAGGGCTCCGCCCGCCTGGATCTGGCGCCCCCCCTGGGAGCCTGATTGCCCTGAGGGTATGCCCCCTGATGATCTGGAACAGAGGCGCCGATCAGATCAGCGTGCACACCCTGGGCCATGGCTCCACCCTTTGAAGGGTGCTCTGGTCCGCGGCCCCTGCCACGCGTGGTGTGAGTGAAGGGCTAAACGGCGTGCTCTAGCGCTCGCCCTCGAGGGACCTGATCAGGTCCTGCACGTCACGATAGTCGGTCCAGAACTGCGCGATGGCGCGCAAGCTCTCCAGTTTCTTCTCGGGCGTCTCGGCCGCCATGGCGCGCCCGTAGTAGTCGGCGGCGATGGCGATGTACTCCTGGAGCGTCTCACGCCGGGCCTTGGCGTCCTTGTAGTAGTCAGTCGCCTCGAGCAGCACGCCGTAGGCACCGATCGCCTCCGCAAAGAGCTGGTCCCGCTCGAGGTCGATGGCGATCCCATAGAGCAATTCCAGTCGCCTGTCATCGATCGACGCCAGGAGCAGTTCTGCCTCCTCGTCCTGGGCCTCGCTCAGTTCAATGACCTCCGCGAGCATCTCGCCGGCCGCGTCGACCTCGTCTCGGAAGATCAGCATCCGGCTCTCGCTCAAGAGCCGCCTGGCCTTCGCCTCGCGCTGAGAGCGAGCCTTGCCCTCCTCCGCTTCCGCGCTGTCCGGATCGAGAGCGAGGGCCCAGATGTACTCGTTCGCCGCCGCGGCGAAGAGGCCCTCGGACTCGAAGGTCCGGCCGATCGCAAGCCGTTGGTCCGCGAGCATCTCTTCCACCTGACCGCGCCGCCTGGCTGCTCGGTCGTTGTCGGGCTGGAACTTTCCCGAGGCCGCGAAGCCGCGCCGCGCCTGCTCCAGCCAGTAATCGGAGAGGGCTCGCACACCCTCGTTGTAGTAGCCAGTCCCCCTGCCCTCGCGATAGTTCCTCTGGATCGTCACCAGTCCCAGATTCCGCAGGGCGGTCGGATGCTCCGGCACCAAAGTCAGGGCCTGGACATAGGCCTCCTGAGCCGCGACGAGGTTGCCCTCGGCGTGGAGTTCCTGGCCGATCCCCAGCCAACGGTCAGCGATACCCAGGCGCGTCTTGGCCTGCCATGCCAGGGCAGGCGCGCTCTCGGGATTGACCTCCAGCGCCCGCTCCAGAATCTCCAGAGCATGCTCGTCATTGTGAGCGAAGGAAGCCGCGCGCGCGCGGTCCAGGAGCTGTGCGACGAACGCCGCACGGTAGAGAGCCTCGGCGTCGGCGTCCGCGGGGTGCCGCTCGTAGGCGCTCTCGGCCTGAGCCACCGCCTCGGCGTACTGACCGTGGGAGATCAGCCACGCGACGTCGCCGCCGATCTCGGCCGAAGAGTCGGTGCTCCTGCAGGCGCACAGTGCTAGGGCCCCGACCAGAAGCCAGGGCAGGCGCGGGACGATGGGTGCGGCAGGCTGTCTGGTGCTGGTCATGACGGCATCTCGATCATGGCGGAGGATGAATGGACGCGCCGCGGGGCGAGAGATTCCCGCCCGCCGAGAATTCGTATGGAGAGAGAATAGCCGCCCAATACCTTACGCATCAACCGTTTATGACGGTGGGTTCAGGAGCGCATGGAGTCGTAGAGCACGACCCCCAGGCTCCCGAAGAGCAGCACCGGCGTCCAGCTGGCAAGCAGCGGGTCGAGAGACCCGCCGATCCCCAGGTTGCGGAAGATGAAGTCGGCGCCGAAGTAGAAGACGCACAGCAACAGGGCACGCGCCAGCCCGTCGACGCCCCGCGCGCGCTCGTGCCGCATCAGCAAGGGAATGCCGACCAGCAGCAGCACCAGGTTGGCCAGAGGAAAGGTCAGGTGGTACTGCATCAGCGTCTGGTAGACGACATTGTCTGGGTCGCGGCGGCCCAGCTCGCGCGCCTCGCCGAAGGAGAGTTCCAGCGGATTGGTGCGGGCGCGGTGAAAGCTCACGGCGATCGCAGGCGAGAACTCGACCTCCTCCAGCCAGTCCACGGCGCTCTCTACCCGACTGGCCCCTCCGTCATAGCGCACGCCGTTTTCCAGGCGCCAGCCCTCCCGCCCGTCGCGCATGGCATACACCGCCCGTTCGGCATCGATGCTGACCATCCGACCGCCCTGCCGTACAGTCCCGCGCAGGTCGCGGATCTCGGCGACCGGCGGATCGCCGGTCGCCGGGCGGAACTCGCCCAGGCGTGCCACGTTTCCGGCCAGATCCCGCACCCACAGCTTCTCGAACACGCGCTCGTGCTCCTGGTCCTCCAGCATGGTGAGGACCGCGTCTCGCTGGTGGATCACGGTTCTGGCGACCCACTCGCGCAGGCCGAACATCGCGAGCGCGGCTAGAACGCCGCCGAAGAACACCGGCGCCATCACCCTACGCGCGCTGATGCCGGCGGAGAGGCAGGCCGCGATCTCGCTGTGGCGCAACAGCCGGGTGACGGTGAAGAGACCGGCGGTGAGGGTCACGAAGGGCCCGGCCTGCAGGAACAGGAAGGGCAGGTTGAGGACGTAGTAGCGCAGGATCAAGCCCACGGGCTGGTGGTCGCCGTCCTCTTGCCCCTCGAGCAAGTCGTCCACATTGGCCGCCATGTCGATCAGGAATACGAGGCCCACGACCACCAGGAAGGCCGTGGCGTAGGACCACAGGAAGGCCGAACCGACATAGCGGTCGATGCGCCCCCCGATCGCCAGCCTGCGCCTGTTCATCGCCGGAAGGTCCTGTGGGTCATGAACCCCGCGACCGCGATCCAGATGACCAGCGGACCCCAGGCGCAGAGGGCCGGGGACAGGGCGCCGGACTCGGCCAGTTCCCTGCCCAGGCGCAAGGAGGACACCCAGTAGAGGATCGCGTAGCCCACGGCCACAGCCATCGCCCCGAGCTGCGTGCCCCTGCGCAGCAAGAGGCCCGTCGGAACGCCCAGCAGCACGAAGAGCAGGCACGTGACCGCGTTGGCCATTCGCTGATGAATCGCGTAGGTGTACTTGCGATGCGTCACGGCGTCGAGTTCGCCCGCGGCGAGTTCCCGCGCCAGCAATCTCGAGTTCTTGTAGCGCGCTTTCCTATAGGTCTCGCGCGGCGGCGGAATCAGATCCGTCAGGGGAATGTCCGTGCGTGAGTACTCGATGCGTCCCTGTCCCCCCTCGCGCATGAACTCGACATGGCTGAGGTGGATGGTCATCAACTGCTCGCTGAACTCGAAGCGCGCACTCTGGGCGACCAGGGCTCGGGTCCCACCGTTCCGTTCTGGATCGGGGACCTCCAGGAACACGTCGTGAAATGTGTTTCCCTCCCGGTAGTTGGAAGCCAGGTAGAAGTCGCCGAACTGCACCTCGGTCTGGCCGGGGCTGAGGTTGCGAATCGCGTCCTGCAGCACCGATACCTGGAACGAGCGCTGGTAGTGCAGCAGCCACGGCAGGGCCTGGGAGTTCAGGAAGTAGATGCCCGTCGAGAGGATGAGGGCCAGGAACACGGCGGGCCCCAGCATGCGGTAGGGACTCCGGCCCGCCATCTGGATCGCGGTCCACTCGTTGTCCACGGCCAGGCGACCGTAGGTGGCTACGAGGGCCAGCAGGAAGGCCACGGGCAGGACGTAGGGCACGAACGCCGCGACGGCCATGGGCAGGAAGGTCAGGACTGCGATCGTGCTCACGCCCGGCAGGCGGTGTACGGCACCCACGGCGATCCCCGGCAGAGCGACGAACAGCATGCTCCCGGCCGCGAACAGGAAGGCCAATCCAAGCATCCGCAAGATGTAGGTCTGGAGCTTCATCGCAGCGGTGCCCCCCCCCTCGAAAACCTGCACGGGCAACTGCACAGAGTCTCGCAGGCTCCCGCGACGAATCCAATCGGTAGGTGCCGCGGCTCGCGGGTTAGCATCCCCGGGTGCCCACATCGGCTCTCCCCACCATCCTCAAGCGCAACCTCAACCGCACGGTCACCCGCGCGCGAGAGGCGGACGGGCGCGAAGTGGTGATCAAGCGCTTCCACGCTGAGGGCGCGCTCAGGCGCCTGGGGGACCGAGGCCGCGCGCGGCGCGAGTACGCGAGCCTCGCCCGCTTGCGGGCGGAGGGCGTGGCGGTCCCCACTCCCCTGGCCTGGCGCCGACGCGACGGTGCCTGGGAACTCGTGGCTGAGTGGATCCCCGACACCCACACCCTCGGCGAGCTCATGAGCGAGAATCCACACTCCCTCGCCCGCGATGCGCGGCTCCCCCTCGACCTCGGACGCCTACTGGCCAGCGTCCACGCCTGCGGCCTCGACCACCGAGACCTGCACCCGGGCAATGTCCTGATCGGCGAGGGGGGCGGCGTGTGGCTGATCGACCTCGGTGGCGCTCGCTTTCGCCGCCGCTTTGGCGCACCGCTCATGGTGCGCGACCTCATCATCCTCTGCGCCGGTGTGCGCGAGGTCCTCCCCGCCGGCTTCCGCACGCGCTTCTTCAGCGCCTGGTGGAGCGCGCTCCCCGCGAGGCTGCGGGCCGCGCTCCCCGAGCGCCGCACCCTGATCGAGGGCCTGGAGGCGCGGGCGCGAGGGAGGCGGCGCGCGGTGGTGCTCGACAACCGCGCGCGCTGGCTCAGAGAGAGCGGCGTGTGCCGGCGGTCGAACGCGAACGGCCACGCGCTGCTCGTGACCCGTGAACCCGACCGCCTGGGCGACGAGCCGGTGCTCGTCCGCGTCCACTCGCGCGAACGCTGGGCCGACTCGGGCCGGGCCGCCGACCACGCCATCCCGTGCGCGCGCCCCCTGCGGCTTCGCGAGGGCTCCGACGTCGAGGGCCTGCTCGGCCTGCCGGCGGGCGCCGAGCGTTGCGACCGCCGCCAAGCGCCCCCCAGCGGGCGCCTGTTCTTCGGCGCCGGGCAGCTGCTCGGCACCCTGCGCGACCGCGGTCTGGAATTGGCCGAGCTGCGGGCCGACGCCCTGTGGGTGGACGGCGACGGACAGCTCTTTCTCGGGCCTGGACCCCGACTGGAGGCGCGTCATGGCGCGCGCTGGCCGCGCCTCGTGGGGCTGCCGTCGCCCCGCACACGACGCGAGCGCGCCTGCTTCGCGGCGGGCTACGTGCGCTCCTGTCGCGGCACAGTCCGCGAACGCGCGGAGCTGCGGAGGGAGATGATCGATGGCTGAGCCCCTACGCAGAAGGGTGCGCCGCCGCAGTCTGGAGGGGCTGACCGCCGTGACCGGGCTGGTTCCCGCTCCTCTGCTCCTCGGCGGCCTGCGCGGTCTCGCGCTCCTGGCGCGCCACACCGTCTACGAGCGGCGAACCCTGGCAAACCTCGAACTAGCCCTGGGGGACGAGACTACCGCGCTCGAGCGCGCTCGAATCGCCGCGCGCGTCCGCCGGCACGCAGCACGCCAGTTTGCCGAGTGGCTGCGCCTGGCGCGCGGTGCACCGCCGGCCGGACCGCACGCGGCGCGCGGGCGCTGGATCGAGGAGGCGGTAGCCCTCGACGACTCGATCACCCTGCTCGACGAACAGCTCGCCCGCGGCCGCGGCGCCATCATCGTGACCGCACACATCGGAAACTGGGAGCTGTTGTGCGCACGCTTGCGCCGGCGCGGGCACGAGGGTGCGGTCATCGGATTGGAGCGCCCGCGCGACTCGACCTCGCGCTGGCTGACCGAGATGCGGCGCGGATACGGAGTCGAGACGCTCCCCCAGCGCACGAATCCACGCAACCTCCTGCGCGTGCTCCAAGGAGGCGGCGTGTTGGGGATCCTATGCGACCTCGAGGTACGTCGACTGGCGGGCGAGTTCCTGCCCTTCTTCGGGCGACAGGCCCTCACGATGACCGCACCGGCGGCTCTCGCGAGGGCGGCGCGCGCGCCGCTCTTGCCGACGCGCTGCGTGGCGAACGGAGGAGGCCAGTACCTGCTCAGCTTCGAGGAGCCCTTGGCGATCGATTCGACCTGCGACCGCTCGCAGCGCGCCGGAGAGCTGATGGGGCGGCTGAACCGCCGCTTCGAGACCTGGATCAGGGAATCGCCCGAGCAGTGGGCATGGCATCAGCACCGCTGGCGCACCCGGCCCGAGGAGCTCCTGGCGACCCCCCTCGCAGGACGCTAGCCCGCGTCCAGCACAGGGCTTCACGCCAAAGCGTGCAGGCGAATTCGCGGATGATTCTCCGGGTCAGGCGGCCTCTGAGTCGACTCGCCAAGGGCTTCAACAGACGCAGGGAGCCCCCAGCCGACCGCTCGCGCGCTCTGAGATGAAGCCTGGCCCGGGGATAGGGACGAGGCTCTTGGCAAGTCCGGGACCGGCGTGGGACACTGCCCCGCAGTGCACGTCGTCTACCTGCACCCCGCCCTCGTCTGCTCCGGAACGACGGAGCGCCTGCTGGCCACCCTCGACGCCGCGCGCGAGGCGGGGCTGCGCACGAGCGTGATCGCGGGCCCCGGCTCGCGCGCCGCTGCGCTGCGGGCCGCCGGGGTCGAGCTCATCTCCGCCGAGCTACCGGAGCCCGCCTGGCAGGAGCCCTTCGCCGCCTGGCGCACGCGCTCGGTCCTGCGCGGTCTCCAACCCGACCTGCTGCACGTCACCGACGATCGTCTGGCGGGCCTGGCGGCGGCTCTCTCCGCGAGCTTGCGCCTTCCCTGCGTGCTCGAGGTCGCGCGCCAGGTACGAAAGCCGACGCTCCGCTCCCACGGACTCCTGCGCGCGATCCTCCTGCCCTGCCCGACCTTCATCGAGCGCGCTGTCAACCGCGGCCGCGCCGACCGATCGCTCTTGCGGGTGGTCGAGAGCGGTCCGGACATCTCGCGCCCCTGGGAACCCCACGACCTCGACAGCGAGAGAGTGCCCTGCATCGGAGCCCTCGGCTACCTGGACGAGGACCACGGCACCGAGACCTTGATCGACGCCGCGCGGATCCTGCGCGACCGAGGCCGGCGCCTACGCTTTGTGGTCCTGGGTGAGGGTCCGCGCGACGAAACCTTGCGCCGGCGCGCACGCGAGCAGGGAATCCACGACCACTTCACGATCGCTGCGCCCGCCATGGAGGACCTCGCCGACGTGATGCTCGAACTGGACCTGCACGTGTCCTGCACCCTCGAGGGCGGCGCCGGCTGGCTGGCGCACCGCGCCCTCGGTATGGGCATCCCGTCGGTCTTCTCGGCGGTCAGTTCGTCCTTGCACCAGATCGCCGACGAGCGCAACGCCCTGCTCTACCAGCCCGACAACGCCTCCGAGCTGGCCGATAGGATCGCTTCCCTGCTCGACGAGCCCGATGGCGCGAGTGAGATGGGTCTTCGCGCGCGCACCACCGCCCTGGAAGCACGCGGACAGCAGTCCTACCGACTCGCCCTGCGCGAGCTATACGAAGGACTCATGCCGGCCACGGTCTAGAGAGCACGCCGCTCACTCGACCCGTTCAGCTTCAAAGCAGACCCAGCTCGCCGGCCATGTCACGGATCGCGGGGTGTTCGACGAGGAGCTGGAACTTCTCCGCTTTGCGGGTGTGGTAGCCCGACAGCCATTCCTCGATCCCCGGAAGGCGGACGAACTCGAAGGCCGCCTGGTCCGCCATCTCCGCGTCCCCCATGCCGATGATCAATTCGACGAGGGTGGCCACGGCCTGGCCGGTCTCCTTGCGCTCCCAGTGCCACTTGGCCTGCTGCATGCGGTCAGTGAAGTAGGCCTCGCGCTCCGTGGTGAGGGAGTCACGCAGCTCCGTACACGCATCAAAATCCCCGGTCGAAGCGCCCGCCTCGAACGCCGTGAGCATCTCGAACGACTTGCGGTAGTCGCGGGGTTTGGCCCATGTCATCGTCTTGATCTCGTAGGCGACGTCGGTGAAAGTCGGCGGCTCGTGCATCTTCGCGATCGACGCATACCGCGTCTGATAGCGATTCACCCACGGAAGCTCCGGATGCTGGGGCCAACGTTTTCTGAAGTCCGCACAGCGCTTGAGGAACACTCGCGCCCGCTCGCGGGGCACGTTGTCGCCGAGCAAGCGCTTGTTGACAAAGCCCTTCAGCTGCGTCTCGAAGTGCTTCGAACCCTCGACATTCCACGCCGCCACTTCCGCAGCCGCGTCGCGCTTGGCGATCTTGCGCTGGAGCTCCTCCAGCTGCGGGCGCAACTCGGGAGCGAGGGTGAGGTCGATGCGCTCGATCTCCTGCTCCGCGCGCCCGATCGCTCCCTCGTTGAAGTTCTCGATGGCGACCCTCAACCGCTCGTGAGGGTTGTAGGCCACTTCGCCTGCGTCGCCGATCCAGCCCTGGCCGACGAAGTAGATCACCAGGCCGCTGGCCGCCAGGATCAGCACGATCCCCCAGGTCGGAATGCTGCGCTTGACCGTCCGCCGGGTGCGCGTGACCGAAGGCCGCGCCGCGGCCTTGCGCTCGACGGTGCCGGAAGACGCGGGCTGCTTCGATCCATCGCTGACGTTGAATACGGCGGCCCCGATGCGGAATTCTCCGTTGCTCGGGACACGCGTCGGGCCATTCACCGGTCTGCCGAGGATGGTGGGCGGCGCGACGCCAGGACGGGGCGTGAGGATCGCCTCTTCCGTCGTGATCTCCAGCTCGGCGTGCACCTCGGCCACATCGGGCGAGCTGAGTTTGAGGGTGCAGCTCTCCCCGCTCCCGATGGTGATCTTGCCGGGGTTCAGCTTGAAGGAGCGCTGCGTGCCGCCGTCGTCGAGGGTCAGTCTTGCCATGTGTGCAGGTCGGTCTCGAACGCTCGGCTCACGCCGAAGTTCTGGGTCCAGTAGCGGCCCCGCTGAGCACTCGCCATCTCGCGATGCCCCGGGGAGAGGATGTTCCGATGGTGTCCGCTGGAGCGAATCCAGCCCGAGTGAGCGCCGCCGGGATCTCCCGACCCCGCGTGACAGTTCTCACCCACACCGGAAGTGTAGCCGCAAAGCCGCATGCGATCCCCGGGCGTCCGGCGCTCGGGATCGGGCTCGGTGTGCCCGAAATCACCGCTGTTCGCCATGTAGTCGGAGTGCATGACCGCGGCGGCCTGAATGGCAGCGTTCCAGGCCAGCGCTCGGCGCCCGAACATGACCCGGTAGGCGTTGGTGATCTCCACCTGCACGCGCTCGCCGTTCGACGGCTGCTGCTCGTCGGGTCGCGAGTCCACCGCCCAATTGCGACCGTTGAGGTCGCGGACGGCGCGGTCGCGGGCAAGGCGGTCGCGCTCCTCAACAGTCCAGGCGAAGTCGTGCAAGGTGAGGGGGTCGAGGCGAGTCTCGACCGCGAACAGCCACTCGGGGATCTCTGTGGGCCACTCAAAGGCGACCTCCACCTCCTCCGAACGCTCGAGCACCCACGCCAGCTCCTCCGTACCCTCCCGGAAGGCCCTGGAGACGGACACGGCGCGGCCGGCCTCCCAGGCATCACGCAGCCTCGCCACCCGATCATCGACGCGCGCCTGGACCTCCGGGTAGAGCTTCGCCTTCTCCCAGGGCACCGCGGGCGCGCGGTAGGGGTAGAAGTACTCCACGGTGTCGAAGATCAACTCGAGCGCGGCCTCACGCTGCAGATCGAGCGCGCGACGCAGCTCCGCGAGTTGTTCGAGGTTTCGCAGGGTCTTGCCGCGCTTGATGCCTCGCAGGGCGCGCTCCCAGCGCACGGTGAGCGCACGATGGAGCGCCGGCGAGGCGCTCTCCTCCAGGTCGTCCAGGGCTTCGAAGGCTTCGTCGCGCTTCGTCGCGACTGCTCCGGCCAGCTCCGACTCGAGCTCATCGATCCTGGCCAAGAGCAGGGTCCGCTCGAACTCCGGGCGCTCAAGCCAGCGGCCCGAGTCGAAGACGTAGCCTCCATCGGGAACCTCTTCGGCGCGCTGGCGGGCGATGATGTCCCATGCCTCTTCCTCCCTCAGAATCTCGCGCTTCACGAGGCGCGGGAGTTGCGCGAGGGCAGCGCTGCACTGCGCCGCACTGCCGCGCAGCAGGCGCTCGTCGAGCAGGCCCAGCTCGGCCTCCTGGGAGAGCTCCGACAGGCGTGCCGCCTCCTCCAGGACCTCCAGGGAGAGCGCCTCCCAGGTGATAAACCCGCCGGCCAGGCTGAGGCCCTCGGGGCTCGCAGCCCTGATCGCGCAACGCTCGGCGAAGCGCTCGGGATCGCGCGCGCGTCCGGCGGCGATCTCCTCGCGCAGGCGGTAGCGCCGCTCAAGCCCGCGGGCACGGGCGATGTAGGCGTTGCGCTCGGCTCCCGGCCGGGCGGCAAAGCCCGCATCGATCCAGCGCTCGGCGGCGGCGAGCAGGTCGGTGGAGGTCTCGGGCGCTCCGGCCCCAGAGGGCGAATCCGTCTCCAATCCAGCGGCGGCCTCGCGCGCCCCCCCGGCGGGCTCCACGGGCCCGCTAGCGGCCGGGGCTCTGGCGCCCGCGCGCGGTTCGGTGAGGGCCTTGGACCCAAGCTCGCGAGAGGGCCTCTCCACCGGCGGGCCGCCGGCGAGAGCGCGCTCGGGCGCGGGTGCCTCGAAGCGCTCATGACGAACGACGACCGAGGGCTCGCCCTCGATCTCGTTATCCGCCAGCTCATCGGAGTGGTAGCCGGTCGGGTGGATGGGCCTGTGAGCGGAACCGCCGCGCTCCGCCAGCCGGTCATAGGTCTCGCTGCGGGCCAGCTCGACCCACTCGCGGGCGACCGGATCGTCCCCGTCGAAGACCAGGCTCTCGAGGTTCTCCAGGGCCTGGCGCGGGTCGATCCGCCCGAACCCCTCGAGGCGTTCCGTCAGGGAACTGCGCGTGCCACGGCGCTTGAGGATCAGGGTCCGAAGCGCTCGGGCGTCCGCGCTCTCGCGGCCCTCCAGGGAGGACTCCGCGCGCTCCAGATTCCCTTTGGAGTAGTAGAAGCGCGCCGACTCCACGGCCCCGCCACCTCCGCCGCAGGCGGCCTGCAGGGAGAGGGCGACGACGAGCGCGAGAGGGATGATGCGGCTCATGAAAAGGCCAGGGTAGCCAGCGGCGAATCGGAAGGGGAATCCGGGCTCCTGGAACACCGGCTATACCCCTTTCAAGAGCCGAGGCGACAGATCCTCCGCGCTGATCGTGTCCCCGCTCAGCACGGCGGCGCGGCAGATCTCATTCTCCAGCTCGCGCACGTTTCCCGGCCAGTTCCAGGCCTCCAGGGCCGCGCTGGCGCTCCCGTCCAGGGTGAGTTCGCGCCCCAGTTCCTCCCCCACGCGTGCCAGAAAGTGGCTCGTGAGGAGCGTGATGTCGCCCTCGCGCTCGCGCAAAGGCGGCAAGTCGATGGTGATGACATTCAGGCGAAAGAAGAGGTCCTCGCGGAATGTCCTCTCGGCGCACATGGCCGTCAGGTCCTTATTCGTGGCGGCGACCACGCGCACATCGACCTTCTTGACCTTGTTGGAGCCCACCGGACGAACCTCTCCGTCCTGCAACACCCGCAGCAGCTTGGACTGCATGCCCAGGGGCATATCGCCGATCTCATCGAGGAAGACCGTGCCCTTGTCAGCGACCACGAAGTGACCGGCGCGGTCGGCGACGGCCCCGGTGAAGGCCCCGCGCACGTGCCCGAAGAGCTCGCTCTCCAGCAAGTTGGCCGGCACCGCGGCGCAATTCTCGGCCACGAATGCCCCCTCCCGGCGGCCGCTCCCGTCGTGGATCGCGCGCGCCGCGTACTCCTTGCCCGTGCCGGTCTCCCCGAGGATCAGGACGGATACATTGCTGGGCGCGACCTTTTCCAGCAGGTCGAAGACGGCCTCCATCTGCGGGCTCGCGCCGATCATGCCGAAACGTCCGGGCAGGACGTCAGCCGTGCCCGACGTCCGGGGCGCGGCACACAGGGCGCGCCACTCCTCGCTTAGCGCCCCCCACGCTCCCGCGTCGCGGGCCTCGGTGACGAGGGCTTGCAGACGCTCGCGTAATTCCTTCTCGTCGCTCATCGCAACCGCTTCAGCTTGGCGTACGCCAGCAGCAGGTGCTTACTCCCGTACACGGGGAAGTGAACGGTCGCCCTGGCGTTGACGCCAGCCCCCTGCAAGGCCTCGATCGTGCCCCGACCGAAGTGGTCATGCGCGACCGCTTCTCCGACACGCAGCTTCGCGTACTCGCCTTCGGGCGCTTCGAAGGCGCCCAATCCCTCGTCCTCCCCCTCGCCCTCCGAGCCCTCGATCAGTTCGGGCGGGATCTCCTCGAGGAAACGCGAGGCGATGCGCGTGGACTCCTGTCCGAAGTGCAACCGGCACGCGGCGTGGGTCAGGAACAGGCGCTCGCGGGCGCGAGTCATCCCCACATAGAGCAAGCGCCGCTCCTCCTCAAGCCCCTCGTCCCCTTCGGATTCAGTGAGCGCCCGGTAATGCGGGAGGAGTTCCTCCTCGAGGCCGATGATGAAGACGTGGGGGAACTCGAGCCCCTTCGCGGCGTGCAGGGTCATGAGCGTGATCTGGCCCTGTCCGTCGGCCATCCCGTCGGTCTCACCGACGAGAGCAACGTCCTGCAAGAAACCCCGCAGGCCACCCTCGGGGTAGAGCTTGTCGAACTCGGACGCGTGGGAGTGGAGCTCGTCCACGTTCGTCTCGCGGTCCGCGCCCGTGCCGTCGTCCAGCTGAGCGATCCAGGCCTGCAGGTCGATCTCTTCCAGCAGCGCGTCCATAGCGGTCGCGGCCGGGACGTCGCCGACCTCGTTCAGCCGATCCATCAGCTCGGCGAAAGCGACCACGCCCTTGCGCGCACGCCCGCGCAGCATCTCCCGCACCTCGGTCGAGCGCGCGGCTTCGAGCAGGGGCAGACGGCGATCTGCCGCCCAGGAGGCGAGGCGCTCCAGGCTGCGGTCCCCGACGCCGCGGCGCGGGGAGTTGATCACGCGCATGAAGGCGACGTCATCGGTGGGATTGACGACCAGCTTCAGGTAGCCGATCAAGTCCCGCACCTCGCGCCGCGCGTAGAACTCGACGCCGCCGACGACCTGGTAGGAGATCTTCGCCAGGCTCAACTGGGTCTCCAGGGCGCGCTGCATGAAGTTGGCGCGGTAGAAGACGGCGATCGAGTTGAGGGGCGTGCCCGCACGCTCCAGGGCCCGGATCTGCAAGGCGACCTCACGACCCTCGTCGTTCTCGTCGGCGCACTCCAGGACACAGATTAGCTCTCCCTCCTGCGCCTCGGACCAGAGGTCCTTCTCCTTGCGCTCCGCGTTGTTGCGGATCACCGCCTGAGCGGCCTTGAGGATGTTGCGGGTAGAGCGGTAGTTCTGCTCGAGCTTGATGACGCGTGGAGCACCAAAATCCTGCTCGAAGTCGAGGATGTTGCGCAGGTCCGCCCCCCTCCAGGCGTAGATCGACTGGTCGGGATCGCCACAGACGGCCACGTTCCCGTGGAAGCTGGAGAGGTGCCGCGTCAGCATGTACTGGACGCGGTTCGTGTCCTGATACTCGTCGACGCTCACATAGCGAAAACGGCTCGAGTAGGCGTCGCGCACACCGGGATGCTTCTCGAAGACCGCGAGGGTCTTCAGCAGCAGGTCGTCGAAGTCGAGGGCGTTGCTCGAGCGCAAGGCCTCCTCGTAGGCCTTCATCACGCGGCTGAAGACCTCCTCCTCGATCCCCTCGCCCTCGTCGGGGAGGGTGCCCGCATCCGGGCCGTTCTTCCAGTCGCTGATCCAGCCCCCCACCGCGGCAGGGCGGAAGCGCGTCCGGTCGTAGTTCTTCTCGCGCAGGATCTTCCTGATCAGGGCGTTGCGGTCCGAGGTGTCGTAGATCGAGAAGTCCCTCGTCCAGCCGGCGTCGAGGACCTCGATCTCGCGCCGCAAGAGTCGCGCGCACATCGAGTGGAAGGTGCAGATCCAGGCGCCGCGCAAGGAGAGCATGCGCTCCACACGCTCGCGCATCTCACGGGCGGCCTTGTTGGTGAAGGTGATCGCCAGGATCTCGTCCGCGCGCGCGCCGTGCTCGGTGACCAGCCACGCGATGCGGTGGGTCACGACGCGCGTCTTGCCCGAACCAGGCCCGGCCAGGATCAGGAGCGGACCCTCACCGTGGGTCACGGCCTCCCGCTGAGGTTCATTCAGCCCGTCCAGAAGCCCCGGAATGGGGTCGGGAGCGATCGGAGCCTCCCCCGCACCGGCCTGCAGGCCTCTGACGTCCATCCAGTCCACCATGGGGACCGCGCATTGTAACCGCCTGCAGGCGCACGCCCAGAGGCTCCCGCTTTCTCGTTCCACTAAAGACCGTCGCCGACGGGGGTCGATACGGGAGCGCGACCCTCGACCGGTCTCTCTCCGGTCACGATCCAGGCCCTTCCCGGCGGGTCCTCCCTAGGTATGTTCGAGTCGATCCGACGCAAACAGAGCGCCGCCACGCGCCACAGCCAGCTTCCCGCGACCACCAAGTCCGCGGCCGGAGACAATAAAGAGGTCCTCGGCAAGCGCTCGCGGCGCCTGAACCTCGTCAACCAAGCTCACCTGCTGCGCTCCATCGAGGAGGCCGTGCGGCGCGGATTGACCGATCGTCTCGACGGCGTGGACGACGAGACCCTGGCCAGGATCACGAGCACCACCAAGGCCGAGCTGCTCACGCTCCTCAAAGCCGGCGCCCAGGCCGTTCGCGGGCTCTCCAAGGAGAAGTTTCTCGAGGAGGCCGAGCGCGATCGCCAGCGCATCGTCGCCGAGCGCGAGCAGGCCAGCGAGGATCTGCAGGCGCTGCTGGAGCAGGTCGACGTCCGGCGCGGCGAGATGCTGCGCGCGCGCGAGGAACTGGAGGAAGAGTCGCGGCGCAGCGGCGACGCCCAGGACGAGGCGCTGATGCGCCGCGTCGAGACGCTCTTCGAAGAGGGCGACTACGCAGCCGAGGCCGCCGACCTGCGCGAGCAAGTGACTGCGCTCCTGTTGGGTTCGGTTCGCAGCGAGCGCGACAAGGTCGTGGCGGCTCAGATGTCCGATCACCGCCAGTCGGTCGAGAACTTTGAGCGGCGGATCACCAAGCTCACGCGCTCCCTCGAGGTGACCGAGGATGAGCTGCGGCGCATGGCCGAGAGGAAGGAGGTCGAACCGGGGGTCGCCTCCGTCTTCCGCACGGTCCAGGGCTTGAACGCCGGCGAGGACGACCTCGAGGCCAAGACTGAGATGATGGCAAGCATCTTCGAGGCCAACATGACCCTACAGAAGGGCGCCGAGGCCTGATGAGGCAGAGCCGGCCACGGATCACGGCGGCGCGCAATCGGTGCGCGCCCGAAATCACGGATGGATTCACAAACCTGAAGGAAGCATGGGCATGACCGATCTCGACGTACTGGAAAACACCGAGCAGAAGGGCAACGGCGCCGAGGCGACCGTGGAGGATGGCGTGCTGTACCTGGGGATCGACCTGGGCACATCGCGCACGTCCGTCACGGCGAGCAACGGCGAGCGCGTGACCCTGGCGTCCTACGTCGGCTACCCGAAGGACGTCATCAGCCGCAAACTGCTGAAGAAGGACGTGCTCTTCGGCGACGAGGCCCTGCAGAAGCGCCTGGCCCTGAACCTATTCCGCCCGCTCGCCAAGGGCGTGCTGAAGTTCAGTGAACAAGACGAAGACGACTACGAGGGAAACGTGAAGGCCGCAAAGGACCTGATCCGGGAGGCCATCCGCCTCGCCAAACCGCGCGCGGACGAGCTCGTCTACGCGGTCATCGGAGTGCCCGCCGAGGCCTCGATCCACAACCGCGAGGCGATCATCGAAGCCGCTCGCGAGAGTGTCGATTCGGTCATGCTGTGCTCCGAGCCCTTCTCTGTGGCCTACGGCCTCGACATGCTCGACGACGTGCTCGTGATCGACATCGGCGCGGGGACTACGGACCTGTGCCGCATGCACGGGACCATGCCCGACGAAGCCGACCAGCTCACCCTCGACTCGGCCGGAGACGCGGTGGACGAGAAGCTCGAAGAGGCACTGCGCGCGAGCTGCCCCGAGGCGCAGTTCACGCGTCAGATGGTCAAGAACATCAAGGAGCGCTTCGGCTCGATCAGCGAACGCGCGGACCAGGCGCTGGTGATGCTGCCCGTCGAAGGCAAGCCGACCGAGTTCGACGTGACCGAGGAGGTCCGCAAGGCCTGTCACACGATCGTCCCGCCCATCGTCGAGGGCCTCGGCAAGCTGATCGCGACCTTCGATCCGGAGTTCCAGGAGCGCCTGAAGGGCCGCGTCCTGCTCGCCGGCGGCGGCAGTCAGATCCAGGGCCTCGACAAGGCCATCGAGGCCGAGATGCTGCGTACCCTCGGCGGCGGTCAGGTGATCCGCATCGAGGAGCCGATGTACGGCGGGGCCAACGGCGCCCTGAAGGTCGCCCACGACATGCCCGCCCAGTACTGGGAGAGCCTGCGCTAGCACGCTGATCTGCCTTCTCGGCGTGCGCGCCGAGGGGCCGCGCGGTCACTGCAATCAAGCGGGGCCCCGACCAGATGGTCGGGGCCCCGCCTTGTTTAGGGCCGGACAGGCTGCGCGGATCAGAGGTTGCGCAGGATCATGGCCGCGCGCTCCGCGGCCCTGGTGCCCGGGTACTTCTTGACGATCGCCTCGTACTTCTTGGCGGCCTTCTTCGCGCCACGCTTCGCGGCCAGGGCGCTGGCCTTCTCGAAAGCCTTCGCGGCATCGATCTCTTTCGTGAGCGCGTCGTCCTTCGAGATCTCCTCCAGGCGATCGGCGAGCGCGTCCCCCACCTCCGTGCCCTTCAGCTCCTCCTCCAGAGCCTCGAGCACAACGAGCGCGGTGAGCACCCGTCGGTCCTTCAGGAAAGACTCGGCCTGGTCCCTGAGGACCTGGACGTAGGCCTCGATCTCGCTGATCAGAAAAGCCGCTTCCTCGCGTTGCGCAGCGCTCAACTTCTGGTCCGCGGCCACGCGCCGGGACGCGGAGAGCGCCTTGCCGAGCTTGCCCGCTTCGGCGGACTTCACGGCGGAACCCAGCTTGCGATCGAATTCACGATCGAAGCTGAGGGCCAGGAAGCTGTCCGTGTTGCTGGGTTTCGCACCCTTCAACACTTCCTTGACCTTGCCCTTGGTCAACGAGGAGGGGTGGCCGGTCCAGGCGATCTTGCCCTCGGGGTCGATCAGGACCGCGCTCGGGTACGCCCGGACACCGAAGGCCTGGTTGGCTTCCGATCCCGAGGCCACGCGCACGCTGACTCCGTTGGCGTCCAGGTACGGCGCGACCTTGTCGTCGCCCTCATTGGACACGGCCAGTACGACCAGGCCTTGCTTGCCGAATTCTTCCTGCAGCTCCTGCAGGTGGGGCCAAGACCCCTTGCAGGGGCCTCACCAGGTGGCCCAGAACTCCAGCATGATCGCCTGCCCCTTGAGGGACTCCAGGCTCGGGTTGCGGCCGATGTGGTTGTACCAGCGCTCTGCGCTGATCTCGGGCGAGGCCGTGCCTACCGCCGGCAGATCGGGCGCGCTCGGGACCGCCGCCGCACACAGAGCGAGGCCGGCGAGACTCATCGAGAGGGTCAACTTGGAGTTCATGTTCATTCGCTCCTGAAGGGTCCTGCTCCTGAATGGAGCACTGATTCCGTCGGGGGAGATCAGATAGCGATAGTAGGGCATTCTTGAGGCGCTGTCCGCTGCGGCTGTGTACCGAATTCGTAGCCCCGAGCAACGCCTCGGAGGACCTCAGCGAGGCAGGTGGACGCGGGCCGTGACCGGAAAGTGATCCGAGGGCAAACGCCCGCCGGCGGCGGAGCGGCGCATGACACAAGCAGGAGCGCGGCGCGCAGCAGGGAACGCCCTCTCATCGGCGCCCTCCACGCCGCGCGACCAGACCTGCGCGCCCCGCGCGTTCCCGTTCGAGCACGGTCTCCAGCTCGGGCAACCCCGCCGCCAGCTCGCCCGGTGTCAGGCACCAGCGGTCGCTCGGATGGTCGCCAGGACGGTCGGTGGTGAAGGTCGAGACGAGGGCGTGGCCGCCGGGGCTCACCAGACGCCACAGCCCGGTCAGCAGGGCGCGATCTAGGAAATCCACGACCACCACCAGGTCGTAGCTGGACGGGTCTGCGGGCAGACCGGCGGCCAGGTCGACCACGCTCGTCGCAATCGCGAGCCCGCGCTCGGCTGCCTCGTTCGCCAGGAAATCCAGAGCCACGGAGCTGATGTCCCAGGCCTCGGTCTCGAAGCCGCGCCGGGAAAGCTCCAGGGCGTGCCGGCCCCGGCCCGCAGCCAGGTCCAGGGCGCTCCCCGCCGCGGCGCTCCCGAGGAACACGAGGGCTTCGAGGAAGAACTCGTCGGGGGCTCCCGAGGGCGAGGCGAACGCCGCCCTGTGGCGCGCATCCCATCGTTCGTGGTCTTCGATCATCGCCGGCGTCTGCGGGACGGCCCCCGAGGTCTCCTATACTGACGTGCCTTGGGAACACGAGAAAGAGCGGCGGCCCTCCCGCCGGAGGAAAAGTGGCAGGGCGACGTCGCGGCCGAACGCTACGCGACCCGACGCTTCCACTCCGCGGCTGCGGCCCAGCGCGACCCACGGCGGGTGGCGCGCCTGCTGGCGCGCCACGGGCTGCACCCTTCCCAATCCGTCCTCGACGTTCCCTGCGGCACCGGTCGCCTGCGGCCCACCCTCGAAGGCCTCGGACTACAGGTGACGGGCGTCGACATCTCGCCCGCCATGCTGGCGGCTGCTCCCACCGAGCGGTCCCTGGTCGGCGCCGCCGAACGCCTGCCCTTCGGAGAAGGAACATTCGACGCCGTTGTCTGCTGCCGCCTGCTCCATCACCTCTCCACGGACGACGTCTTGGCGGCGACGATCGCCGAGCTCGCGCGGGTCTCGCGCGGCCTGGTGGTCGCTTCCTTCTGGGACGCGAACAGCTGGCACGGCTGGCGTCGCGCTCTGGGGCTGCGAGAGGATCCCAGCGGACGCCGCGCCCTCTCCCGGCGGCACCTCGCCCAGCTCTTCGAGGACGCGGGCGCACCGATCATCGACACGGCGCACTCCCTGCGCTTCGTCTCCATGCAGGCCTTCGTGGTGGCGCGCGTGCGCGCCTGACCCTCTTGGGCGCATTTCGCTTGCGGACTCGCTTCGGCCTCTTACATGCCGTCGCTTGCAGTCCCGCGGTCCTGCAGGCCGCGGTCGATCTGGCCCTGACCGCCGCCGCCGAAGGACGCTCCGTCACCGCAGCGGTGCCCTTCACCCAGGGACCGGCGTGGTTCAAGGGCGAGCCCCTGCGAGGAAAGGCCGCCTGGCGCCACGGCCTGCGCGCACGGGTCTTTCGCCTGCCCCTGCCGCGCCAGAACGAGTTCCACAATCTGCGCTGGCTCGCGCGTCGCTCGTTCGAGGTCGCCCTCCCCCTGGCCGCTGGCGCCTTCTTCCGCGCCGGCCTGCCGCGCTACCAGTTCCTCGTGACCAGCGAGGTCGACGGCGTCCGGACCCTACGCCGCTTCCTCGCCGACGAATCGGACGGGCGGAAGGCGGTCCTGGCGGAACTCGCCCGCGAGGTCGGTCGCATGCACGCCCTGGGTTTCATCCACCGTGACCTGTTTCCGCGCAATCTGCTGGTGAGGAGCAACGCGGTCTCCGGACGGCGGATCGTGTTCCTCGACGCCTGGCGCGGCGGCCCCCGCCCGCAGCTGCGCGGCCCCGCTCACGATCTCGCCTGCCTCTTCCTGCACGCTCCCGGCCTGTTCCGTGGGGAGGAAGAGCGCTGTTTCTTCGACGCTTATGTCGCGGCTCGAGCCGTCCAGGGACGGGCGGTCGAAGCCCGTCGGCTGGCCCTCGCCACGGCTCGCGCGCGCAGGCGCCTGTGGCTCCGCCTGAAACGCGACCCGCGGAGGTTGGGCGGTGCGCCGCTGCCGCCGCGCGAGTGGTCCCTCTGAGTGCCCCCGGCAGGCCGGCGCTCCCAAGCGGTCCGCCGAGCGAGAGCCGCGGCGCATGATCGCGCTTCATGCCTCCATTCCCGCATCTCGAGGTTCAAGAGCCCGCATTGTGGATGTCGATCGCACCCCGTATCCTCCGCTGCGTGAGGAGAATCTCCGTGTGTGTGATCGCGCGGGACGAGGCACGCTGCATCGGCGCCTGCCTCGAAAGTACGTCTGCCGTCGCTTTCGAGGCGATCGTCATCGATACCGGCAGCACCGATGAGACGCGACGGCTCGCTGCGGCGCGCGGGGCCCGGGTGATTTCCCACGAGTGGCGCGACGACTTCGCGGCAGCGCGCAACGCGGGCCTCGAGCGTGCGACGGGATCGCACATCCTGGTGCTCGACGCCGACGAGGTACTCGCCCCCGGGGCGGTTGAAGCTCTCGCATCGGCCGCTCTCGACGAGCGCCTCGTGCTCGGTTTCCTGCCAGTCCACGACGCGGACTCCATCGACCGCCCGGCGACCGAGGTGATCCGCGGCGAGGGAAGGCTCTGGGATCCGGTCTGGAGGCCTCGCCTGCTCGTGAACGATCCGCGCGTCCGCTACCAGCGGCGCGTGTACGAGAGTGTGCTGGAGGGAGCCAACCTTCGGCTCGCCGCCGACGGTGGCCGTATCGACAAGCTCGATGCACCCATCGTTCGCTACGGCGATGCGCCCGACTTCGAGAGCGGAGGACGTCAGCCGCGAAGTGACACGGCACTGCTCGAGAGCGCGCTGGCGGAAGACCCCGAAGACGGCGAGCTGTCCGCCCATCTCGCGCGCGCGTACCTCGCCCAGGGCATGACCGAGGAAGCGCATGAGGTCGCCGCGCGCGCCCACGGTTCCTGGCTCGCTTCGCTCGACGAGATCCCCGAGCACTTACTGCGCCCCTCGGCGGTGCCGCTCGGTGCGGTCCTCGCGCTCTGCCAGTTGCAGCGTGGGGATCACCACGCCGCCCTCGAGACCGTGCGCGAGTCGGCACAGCGATGCGCCGATCCGCACCCCGACCTCTGCTTTCTCGAAGGCGTAGCCTTTGAGCGAGCAGGCTTTTTCGCCGACGCCGAGCGCTGCCTGCGCGACTGCCTCGCGATGCACGGACAGCTCCATCAGGTGCCTGCCAGCCCCGGCGTGACCGATCACGCGGCGCGGCTGCGCCTGGCCAACGTGCTCCTGACCCAGGGCCGCGCCGAAGAGGCCCTGCACATGGTGAGCGACCTGGAAGGCGTCTACGCGCGCCCGGCCATGTACGTGCGCGCCGAGGCGCAGCTCGCCCTCGGGCAGGCCGCCGAGGCCATCTGCACCCTGCGCCCCCTGCTCGACGCCGAGGAAGGCGAGGCGGACCTCTTCGCCCTGGCCTCACGCGCCATGAACGATGTCGGACACTCGGACGAGAAGATGATGGAGATCATCTGCGCGGCGCCCCCCGACGGCTGGCTGGAACGCAGACGCATGGAGCTCGTGCGCCACGACCTCCAGCTCGACGAGTAGGTCGGGACCTCCCAGGCGCGCCGGAGGGGCGAGCGGCCACGAAAAAGTCGCCCGCGGAGCCGACCAGCACTAGGCTGGAGCGCATGATCCCGACCAAGCGCACGATCTCATGGCTCATCATTGCCGCCCTGGCTGCACCCGCCTGCCAGACGGGAGTGCGCGGAGGGCGCTACATCGCCTACGACACCTCGACCGGCCGGCCCATCGAATTGAAGGACATGGCCGCATGCATATCCGAAGCGGACGTCGTCTTCCTGGGTGAGGAGCACGACAACGACGCCGGACACAACGTCCAGTTCTGGACGACGCGCATGCTGCACGCCCTCCGTCCAGGACTGATTCTCTCGATGGAGATGTTCGAGGCGGATGTTCAGGAGGTGCTGGACGCCTACCTGGCCGGCGAGATCGACGAGGAGAACTTCCTCGCCAATTCGCGCCCCTGGGGCAACTACCGCGAGCACTACCGGCCGGCCGTCGAATGGGCCCGTGCGAACGGCGTACCGGTCATCGCGGCCAACATTCCGCGCCCTCTCGCGCGCTCGGTAAGCCATGGGCGCGTGGAGCGCGTCATGGGAGAACGCCACGCTCCCTGGGGCCTGAATGTCAACGAGCCGGCATACCGCTCGCGCTTCGACGAGGCCATGGGCGAACACGGCAGCAGCGGGACGACTGACCTGGACAGCTGGTTCGCCGCTCAGTGCATCAAGGACGATCGCATGGCCGAGAGCATCATCGGCGCCCTCGAAGCGTCCGACGCCGAGCGCCCCCTGGTCATTCACTGGTGCGGCCGCTTCCACTCGGACCGCGACCAGGGCACGGTCTCGAGGCTCTTGCGTCGCCGCCCCAATCTCGATGTGGAGGTTGTCTCCATGAGCTCGGGCGGACGCCTCTCGCGCGAGCTCGACCACTCCGAGCTAATCTCCGGGGACTTCGTCATCCGCGTCCCCTAGTAGTCCGCGGTCCGCGGTCCTCGCCCCATCCTCTCAGCGCACGAAGAAGGGCGGCGCCCGCGAAGGACGCCGCCCCTGGATTCGCGCTTCAGGCCTCGATCACAGACTGAAGGTCACCTCGACGGCGCCCGTCAGGTTGAAGCCGTTGCTGCACGGGCTGCCGCTCGGATCGCGGTACCAGCCCTGCAAGGTCCGGGTGTCGCCCGTACCCCAGCCGCCGGTTGCGCCCAGGCCGGGGCCCCAGGTCGCCGAGCCGGCGGCATTGGGAATCTTCACCCCGAGGCGAACGACGCTGCCGCCGGCGCAGCGCAGGCCGTCACCGAAGGGAACGCCGTTGCCACCGTTGAGGGTGTTGTTGCCCACGAAGAGCAGGGCGGGCTGGCTCGGGAGCATCCCGCCGCCTTCCATGACGAGGTCGTCATCCCAGGCGCTGTTCGAGCCCACGCCTCCCAGGGTCGCCCCCGAGCCGGTGGAGTTCGCGCAGCCCTCGTCGGAGCCGCCGGTGTTGCCGCAGGGCGCGGCCGTACCGCTGCCGTCGCAGAAGCAGACGGGTGTACCGACCGTATCAGGGACCGGATCGAGGGTGTTGAACCACAAATCAGTACCAGAGCAGCGCCCGAACACCATGTCCTTGTCACCGTCGTTGTCGATGTCGAAGACGCAGATGTCATGCATGCCCTGCAGGTCGCTTCCGGAGATGCCCGCGACGCCTTTCCAGCCACCGCTGCCAGACTGCTGGGCTTCCTCGCGCAGGGTGATCTGCTGCCCGATGTTGCCGCCGGGGTTGTGGTAGATGTGGGCTCGCCGGCTGCAGCCGGAGATGTCCACGTCGACGTCGCAGATGAGGATGTCAGCCCAGCCGTCTTCGTCGAGGTCGACGATGTAGTTATCGCTCGCGAAACCGTCGTCACTGCCCCAGAGGAAATCGAAGGTCTTGGCCGAGCCCCAGACCACGCGCCCGAAGGTGTCAGTGCTGAGGTTGTAGCGATAGCGGTCGGACCCATCGTCGCTGATGACCACGTCGGTCCGCCCGTCGTTGTTCAGGTCGCCGATGTTGACGTGGTAGGGCGCGAAATCGTGGAAGGAATCGAAGACGTCGAAGACACCCTCGTTGCCCGGGTCGTTGTAGGAGACCGCCACGTACTGCGGGGCGTTGAGGGAGGTGTCCTTGACGATGTCGTTGACGCCATCGAGGTTCATGTCGTGAATCGCGACAGAGTTCCCGAAGGCCGAAGAGAGCATCTGCGATGTCATGCGCGCAAAGCTCTCGTCGGTGAAGTTGCCGTTGCCGTCGTTGATGAGCAGGCGATCGTTCATATCGCCGCCACCGGAAGGCGTATTGGAGTCGTAATCCCCGAAGTAGAGATCCGGGAAGCCGTCTCCCGTGACGTCACCCGCATCGACCGAGCAGAACATGGGGAACGACGGGTTGCCGTTGGACAGGACGAGCTGCGGGAAGCGACTGTTCTCGAAGCGCAGGCCTTGCCAGTTGCCGCTGCCGTTGTTGCCCAGGTTCATGTAGACCCGCGGATGCGAGACGTGCTTGGGCTGCCCGGAGGTCAAGGTCGTGCAGGTGACGACGTCCAGCCAACCGTCCAGATCCAAGTCAACGATGACGACGTCGCGATCGTTGGTGGTCGTCAGGAACCCTTGGTCCCCGCCGACGGTCGAGGCCGTCGCGTACTGAGAGGTCCGGTCGACCAGGGTGCCGCCCTCGTTCATGAATAGCACGTTGGTGCGGCGGCCGCTGGTGGTAAAGGGCTGCTTGCGGACACAGACCAGGTCGGTCCAGCCGTCATTGTCGAGGTCGCCCTGCATGTAGTCCTTCTCCTCCGTGTCCCCGAGGCCCACGCTGTTGCCGGCGACCAGCTTGGAGTTGTCCTGGTCGAATTCGACCCACTCGTTCCCGAAGCCCTGGGCCCCGGCGAGGGTCGACAAGGCGGCCGCGCAGGCGGCGGGCACGAGTGTCTTGCGGCATACTTGCCAGGTTGCGTTCAGCGTCAGTTTCTTCATGGTACTGGTCAGCCCTTCGTCAGCTATTTGGTCTGAACTCGTCGGTCGAGAGTGTAGAGAGAGATGGGGCCTCTGATCCCGCACGCTGCCCGTGGGCACGCCACTTCGGGCTGGCGTGATCGGACTGACGGTCGGGAGTGGGGGGAATGCCGCGGTGGCCACCCTCCGTGGTGGAGGCGTCGGACCGCGAAGAGGATTGAAAATGAAGGGAAAATGAAGGGAAACGTCGCGCGCCCTGAGCCCACAGGCTCGAACGCGCCGGGCTCGAACGGGCCACCGCCGACGCGCAGCGGTCAACTCTCGCCCGTTCTAATACTAACCCCAGGGTGGTTCGAGTGGGTCCATGCACGTCCTCGGGGACGGTCAATTCCCTGTCAGGAGGGGGCGGCATGGGGGAGAAAGCCCGGTGAGGGAGCGTCGCGGAGGCTCGCGCCTCACTTATCGACGCGCTCGGAGGGCCCAGAAACCGCAGAGGAACCCCGAATAAGCACCCCGGGCCTGCTCTCCGGGAGCTAGCGGCCCCCCCTCCCTGAGCGCTGAACCCTCAGCAGGGCCCGGTAGTAGCTGGCCGCCCCGGCTCGCCCAGCGGCCGCCATCGCCGCCGCGAGGGCCTCAAGGTTGCGCGGCATCCCGTAGAACCAGCGTCCCGGATGTGAGATGCGGGGACGGGAGCCGGCGGCATCCACGCCGTAGGCGTGCACGTCCTCGAGGAGCTGGTCCACCCCCACCGGCCCGAGGTACACGACCTGGATCAGGTCGTCGCGGTCGATCAGGAGGCTGACGGGCAGGGCCGTCTCCTCGCGCTGACGCAGCACGCTCCCCAGCAGGACGCCCAGAGCGTCCACGATGCCCTGGTCCGCATGGACGAGGTCGAAGCCGGGGTCCGCCATGTGCGGGGCGATCCTCTCGTCGAACAGGGCCTGCGCCGCGGCGCGGTCCTCCTTGGGTTCGACATTGACGGGGAGGACATCGAGGCCGACGTAGGCCAGCTCGTCCGAGTGCCGTGCGAAGTCCGAGAGCTCCAAAACGCAAGGTGCGCACCACCCAGCCCACAGGCTTACCAGACGCGCGCGGCCCTCGACGCCGTCGGGGTAGAGCTCGCTGCGCAGACCGGGCGCCACCGGCAGCGGCGTGCGCAGGACGATCCGTGCCGTCGGCCCGCGGGCCGGCCAGGGTGAACCGGCGGGCAACGAGAGGGCCTCGCGCCGGGGGATCTCCACCGCAGTCCCTGCGCCCTGGACGACCGACCAGCGGCGATCGAGCGCCAGAGCCCCCAGATGCTCGGCAGCTCCCCCCGGCCAGGACACGATGACGTCCTGCACCTCAGACACCATCCCCAGACCGAAGGTCATGATGGAACTCGATTGAGCCAGGTACCCGTCTCCCGCTCGCACCTCGCGCGTCCAGCGCCGATTGCCGGAGATCACCTCTACCCGCGCGCCGATCGCGTCCCGGTTGCAGTCCACGCCCTCCAGAGCCAGGGCCAGGAAGTGAGCGCCCGTCCCTCCCTGGTTGTGGAGGAAGCGCAGGCGCGGGCCCGTGCGGTTGGCGAACCACAGGTCCACGGCGCCGTCGCCGTCCCAGTCCGTCGCGGCCACGGCGCGGCCGTCGTCGACGAAGTCGAGCCCCGAAGCGGCGGAGACGTCAACGAAGCCTCCGTCGCCCAGGTTGAGGTACGCGCAATGGCGTTCCCGACCGCTCCAGGAGGCGCCCGAGTCCATCAAGCTGCTCAGGGCCGTCCAGCCGTTCTCGTAGGAGACCTGCTCCGCCTCGCCCGCCGGTGAGCGCGACGCCACGCGTCGCCAGAAGAAGCCTCACAAGTCCTGCGGGTCGCTGTTGGTCAGGAATCCGTTGGGGACGACCATGTCCGGCCGTCCGTCTCCGTCGAAATCGCTGAAGAGCGCCCCCCACGCCCAGCGTCCCATGCGCACGCCGGCGGCGCTGCTCGCGTCCTCGAAGGTGCCGTCCCCGCGGTTGAGGAACAGGCTGTTGCCGAGGGCATGGCGGCGCAACTCGGCGCGCAGGCCCTCGGCCTCGCGCTTGAAGCGCGGCTGGTAGGAGATCCGGCGTCCGGCCGAGGAGTACATGTTGCTGACCAGGAGATCCGGATCGCCGTCGCCGTCCGCATCGGCCCAGCTGACCCCCATGCCCGCCGCCTGGTCCTCGCAGCCCGCCTCGCCCGCCACATCCTCGAAATGGCCGTCCTCGTTGCGGTAAAGGTTGTTGCGCCCGAAGTCATTGGCCACATAAAGGTCGGGATCGCCGTCGAGATCGAAGTCGCACCAGGAGGCCGCGAGGCTGAAGCGGTCATTCTCGATTCCCAGCCCCACCTCGTCGGTCACGTCCTTGAAGCCGTCCTCGCCGTCGTTGCGCAGCAGGTGGTTGCGCGGCCCGTTGTGCGCGTCGTGCAACGGCATGGGAACGCTGTCGCCGTAGGAGGTCTTCACGTAGCGCACGGCGTAGAGATCAAGATCTCCGTCAAGATCGAAATCGGAGGCGGCCAGGGAGTAAAAGCCGGCCGCAGAGCTGGCGCGCATGCGCCGCGCCGGAGTGAAGTTCCCCTCACCGTCGTTGGTCGAGAGGACGATCGACGGGCCAATGGCGCAGAACAGGTCGCGGTCTCCGTCGTTGTCGTGGTCGATCAGCAAGACCCCCTTCGTGTCGTCCAGCCAGGCGCAACCCGCCTCCTTCGCGCGCTCGGTCACGCTCCCGTCGGCGTTTTGGACGAAGAGCATGTTGGGCAGGCCGGTCCCCGTGCCCACGTAGAGGTCCTCCAGGCCGTCGCCGTTGACGTCTCCGACGGCGAGGCCGTTGTGTCCCCAGAAGTTGGGCTCCCCCAGGTCGTCGATGCGCCCGTGCCAGAAGCCGCAACCATCTGCCAAGAGGTCGGTGGCGCCCCCGGCCTCTCCCACCAGGGCGCGCGTACGCTCGCGGAACAAGGGGCGCTCGACACGCACCAGGTCCAGGCGTCGAGGGTCGACGCCTACCATCCGAGTCCCCACCTCCTCGGTCGCGCCCGAGTCCCAGCGGACGATCCACTCACCGGTGAACGCGATCACGGCCTCGCCTTCCCGGCCGGAAGCGTCGATCAGGACATCGGTCTCGAACGGTGCTCCCGGTTCCCCCATGCGGACAGCGACGATCTTGAAGTGCAGTTGCACCTCGTCGGCTTCCGCGAGGGGCTCCATCCACTCCCTCAGGAACTCGACCAGGCCCACGCGCCCCGCATCCGGGCCGGGCGCCCGCCAGCGCTCCACGCGCAGGGCGTCGCGTTCCGCGCTCTCCGCCTCCCCCACCCGGATCAGCGTTGCTTCGAAGTCGGGGGCGGCGAAGGTCGCCGGATCGAGGCCGCCCGCCGATCGGTCCGCCCCCAGAGCCGAGGCCAGGGCCCGCAGGTGCTCCATCGCCGCCTCGCTGGCGTGCTCCGACTGCCAGTCGTCCGCGACGGCGTCACGCCGGCCCAAGAGGTCCTCGACGTCGGCCGCTCGTTGCTGAGCGAAGGTCGTGCCCGCCGCCAGCAAGACGGCCCCGATACCCGTGAGGCGCTTCATTCCCCGAGTCTACGAAATGCCCCAACGACGCCGGCCGATGGGGCGAGAAGATGGACCGCGACCAGGCCGCGCGCCGCCGATGGACTCGCGGGGCGGCGTCCCGGGCCTGGGCCGCCGCCCCGCATCCAGGGTCCGTAGCCCTCAGGGGCAGATCGTCACGGCCAGGCCGTCGGAGAGGCCCGTGCCCGTCCCGTCGGAGTGGGTCACGTCGCGCTGCCACTGCTGGGCGTAGAACGTGCTGCCGACGCCAAAGCCAGCGGCCATCATCTCCACCTGAGTGAAGTGATGGGAGTAGGTCCCCGAGCAGTCGATGGCCGGGGCCGGCGTCCCGCCGGAGTGCTGGACGGCAGTTCGAACGATCCGCGGGCTGACGCAAAGGGTCCCGCCGCCGAAGGGCATGTTGGCCGGAGCTAGCCCCCAGAACATGATCCCGTTGGAGTTGTTGATCATGTTCGAAGCGGTCACATGGAAGTCGTCCGGCCCCGCCAGAGACGGCGTCCCGGTCGATCCCATGGCGGGCGTGCAGCCCTGGGAGTTCTGTTTGGCCGTGCAGTAGTTCGACGCGTCGCAAGCAACGACGGTGATCACCAGGCTCGACCCTTGGCCCTCCGCGCCGACGACGTGCCAGAAGGGATCGGCGGCCGAGGTCCCGCCGCGGATGACGTTGGCGAAGATGTTGCTCAGCTCGAGGGTGTACACGCCCGCCGTCGCCGGAGCCGTGAGAGAACCGCTCGCGATGAGCACGCTCGCATGGCCGATGTCCGTGATCACGGTGCCCGTGGGCTGGGGCGCGAAGCCCTGCTCGATGGTGTTCTGGGCGCCGCCGATCTGAATCAGGTCGCCCCCGATGGGCGTCCCGCCGTACCCGGCGGGGTTGTTGATCCCCAGGGGCGAGGCAAAGTTCAACATCTCGGTCGAACCCGGATGGTTCGTTTGAGCGAGGGCGCCGCCGTCGAAGGCGAGGTCGAAGGCGAACATCGCCAGACCCTGGTTGTAGGTGTCCGAGAGGACGCCGGTGATGGTGTAGTCGACGGTCTCCCCGGGGCTGACCGTGACCTGAGCGGTCCCGCCGCTGTGGACGGTCAGTTCGAGGTCCGTGGCGACCGCGGGCAGGCCGAGGGCCAGAAAGGTGGCCGTGATGATGGTGTTCTTCATCTTGATGCGCTCCATGGCTCCTAGAAGATCTGGCCGGTGAAAGCCCGCTGGAGAAGACCGAACTCGATCAGGTCGAAGTCGCCGTCCTGATCGATGTCACAGAGGTTGGCGGGGAAGTCATCGGGAGAGATCGTGCCCGCTCCCGGCCCCGTGAAGTGCGGCTCGAGGAAGAACCAGTCGAACTCGTCGAGGTCGTTGTCCACCTCCGAGTCGAACTCCTCCTGGCCGAGCGATCCGAGGAATGCGATCAGCTGGTCCTGCTCGACGACGGACAGGGCCAGAAACGCGGCCCGCGATGCGGCGCCTTCGCCCTCGTGCTCAGCGATGGTCGCGCGCATGTTGTCCTCGAAGAACCCACCTGTGGCGCGGCCGTCGTGCAGGAAGGCGTTCCGAGCGCGCAGGCCCCACAGGGCGCGGGTGTGCATGATGTTCTCGGTCGCGGCGCCCTGGACGATCTGGTCACCGAGGCTGCCCATGTCGTGCAGCAAGCAATCGGTGTAGGGCTTGATCGGGATACCCGAGAGAGCGCTCTCCGGGGCGATCTGCGTCACGAAACCCGGCGTGTAGTGGCATCCGCCGCATCCCACGCTGTCGAACAGCAACTCGCCGCTCATGCCCGACCGCGGGGTCTGGGGCGGCGCGGCCAGGAAGCGCTGGAAGTCGGTGAAGCGGTCGACGCGCGTGAAGCCGTCGATGTCGGGGAGGTCCTCGGGATCCGCGACCGCGTCGCAGAGAGCGAGCTGAGCGGGGTCTCCGTTGGGAGCCGTCTCATTGGGCAGGAAGACCGTGGTCAGTCCCATCTCGCCCAGGGAGGCGTCGATCGAGAAGGACATGGTCGTGGCGATCACGCCCTTCCAGCCGAACTTGGCCACGCGCAAGGGCGCGCTGGGGTTCTCGAGCAGCGGGACCATGTGGGGAAAGCCGTTCAGCCCCGGGGGCTGGTTGCTCGCCAAGAGCAGCAGCTCGGCATCGTCGATGCCTTCCAGCAACCCGGCGCCAAAGGTGATCGGGGTCATGCGCCCGGCGATCACGTTCGCCTCGGCGGGTACGTGCTCCTCGCAATCGACGGAGATCGCCTGCTCCTGGAGCAGGCTGCCGCCGAGGTGTCCGAGCGGATCGAAGGGGTTGCCGCCCGTGGCGGCGACCCCAAAGCGGGTCACGGTGCGCACGCTGCCGCCGCCGGGCAGGGGCCCGGAGTGGCAGCTGCCGCAGGAGATGTCATTGAACGCCGGGCCCAGGCCTTCGGCGGGGGTGAGGTTCGTGTTGAACACGGTCATGCCCCTGCGAAAGCGCTGATACTGGCCGGGCGTGAGCCCCTGCACGGGATCCCCCAGCCTGGGCTGGAGCTCCTGCCCGAACGTGACGCTTGCCAGCCCGAGCGTCACTCCGGCGGCTATCAAGGTCCGAATCATGATTACTGCACCTTTCGGATTGGTGGAGAGTTGTGTCTGTGTGGGGGGAGTACGGAGAGCGTCCGACCGGCGTGATTCACGCGCCCTGCTGAGCGCCCCAGCCCAGCCCCCGGCCACGGGTCGCCTTCGACCGCCGCGGCGCGGGGACCGGACACTTCCGGTCCCGACACTTCCTGAAGCGTCGTTGGACGGGGGTTTCCGCACCACTCTCGGCGGTCTTCCGGCCCCGTCGTCCGCCTTTATTATGCCCCACTCTGGCAATTGCATAAGGGGACACTGCACTCCGATTTACAGGAGACCGCCTCGATCACACGCCGTCCGCCTCGCAGGAAGGCGCGAAACGGCCCTGAAGCCCCTCTGGCAGCCTCTTACAATGCGCGGCCGCCGAAAGACCGCCGACAGCACACAACACGCCATGGACCCGATTTCATCGAAAACGCCCCTTCCCGAGCAGCCGGCCCCCACCCGGCCGCGCATCCTGTTCGCCCTGGCCACCCTGATGGGCGCGATCCCCTGCCTGCTGGTCGCCTCGGCCATAGGCCTCTTGGGAGGAGCCCTGGTGGTTAGCGGCCACCTGCCGCGGAGCAGCGGGGACATGACGGAGCTCCTGGGCAAGTTGATCGCCCACCCCCTGGGGCTCGCCTTCCTGGTCCTCCCCGGCCAGATCACGATGATCGCCCTGGCGACCGTACCGGCGGCCCTCTCCCCGACCGCGTTCCGCCGCCGCCTGGGGCTGGTGCCCTGGAAGGTGAGCACGCGAAGCGTCCTGCTGCTCCTGGCCGCGGCCCCCGTGGTGCAGTTTCTGTCCGCGCTTCCGATCCAGATCCTGGGCCTCGAGGCCGACGAGCAGCTGGAGTTCCTGGCGCGCCTGATCACCGAACCGCGCGGCCTGTCGGCAGTGATCATGTTCTTCACGGTGGTGGTCGGCGCGGGCTTCGCCGAGGAACTCCTCTTCCGCGGCTACGTCCAGCGACGCCTGCTCGAGCGCTGGCGCGCCCCCTCGGCCATCCTCCTGCCCGGCATCGTCTTCGCCGCGATGCACATGAGCCCCGTCCACTCCCTGGGCGTCTTTCCCCTCGGCCTCTGGATGGGTTTCCTGGCCTGGCGCACGGGCTCGGTGCTGCCGGCCATGCTCGCTCACATGGCAAATAACGCTCTGGGCGTCACCGTCGCCCTGCTGACGGCCGAATCCACGGAAGGAACGGCCGTGGACATGGCCCAGAACCCCGCCTGGTACTGGATCCTGGTCGCCGCGGGTGCCGTCTGCCTCCTTCTGGGCCTCAGGTCCCTCGCGCGCGACGAGCCCGCGCGGCAACAGCCGTAGCCCGCGCCCCCGCCGCTCTTACCCGAGCAGAGCCACCGTGCGTTTCTCGCGCGCGCTGAGCACCGCCGAGTCGACGATCTGCTGGCCGATGCGCGAGAGTTCGGGCGCGAGGGGGCCCTCGACCGCGCGGCCGCTCTCCAGACAATCGAGCAGGTACTGGATCGGGTTCTGCATCGGCGGACGGGGCGCGTCCACGGGCAACACAACCCCCTCGGGATGCTCGCGCGTCTGCATGCGCACGGTGGTCTCGTAGTCGTAGCTCGAGATCGTGCCGTCGGTGCCGACGATCTCGAACCCGCACTTGGGCTGGGGCTGGTGCGTCCAGGGATCGGTGAAGGTTCCCCAGCGCGTCTCGAAGCGCGAGAGCCCGAACTCGTAGCGCGCGACCGTCACGCTGTGCTCGTCGACCTCGAGTCCGGCGGGCTCGTCCACGACGCTGGTCACCTCGATCGGTGCGCGACCATCCAGAAACCACGTCCCCAGGGTCGCCCCGTAGCCGAGGTAGTCGAGCTGCGATCCGCCACCCGCCTCCCTGCTGTACCACCAACTGGTGGCCTTCTGGGCCTGAACGAACTCCGCGTCGGTCTCCTGCTTGTCGGCCAGATGCCACAAGGGGCCGCGGTTGCCGTCGTGGTAGTGAGCCTCGATCACCTCCCCGATCAGGCCCTCGTCGATCAGCCGCCGCGCGGTCACGTGCGGGGGATACCACGCCAGAGGCCAGTTGACGGCGAACAGGCGCTCGGCGGCGCGCATGTCGGCGATCATGCGGTCGGCGTCGGCGAGGTTGGCAGCGAAGGGCTTCTCCAGCATCACGTGCACGCGATGGGCGGCGACGCGCGCCACCCAGTCGGCGTGACGGGCGGTCGCCGGGCAGAGCACCGCAAGATCGGGGCGCGTGGCATCGAGGCACTCGTCGAGGTCGGTGAAGACCTGCTCGGTAGAGAGACCGAAGGCCTCGACGGCGGACTTCATGCGCGCGGGGTCCTCGTCGCACAGCCCGACAATCCGCGCGCCGGGATGGTCGTGGGCGAAGCGCAGATTGTCGCCCATGTGCATGTGGTCGAAGTTGATGCCGACGATCTTCCAGGGAGCCTTCATGCTCCTCCTTTCTCGAGTTGAGCGTGGCGAGCGGCCCCGACGGCTCCCGCGAGGGGACCAAGCTCGGCGGAGATCAGGGGGACGCGCCGGCCGAGGGGGCGCCACTCGATCGTCTCGAGCTCCGCCTCCAGCGGTCCAAAGAGCGCTTCTCCCGCCCGCGCCGCGCCGCCGCCGAGGACGACGGCCTCGGGGTCTAGAACATTGATGGCCGAGGCGATGGCGCAGGCCAGGGCGCGCAGCGAACGAGTCCAGACTCTCTGCGCCTGTCGATCACCCTGCTCGACCGCCGCCAGCAGGGCGCGCGTCGTGTGGAAGCGTCCCTGGGAGCGCTGTTCCAGAGTGCACTCGCCGACGGCCCCTTCGAGGCTGCCGGGCATGCCCGTGATGTCCGGTTCGCCGGAGGGATCGAGGCACAGGTGACCCAGGTGACCGGCGCGCCCGGTGGCGCCAAGCAGGACGCGCCCACCCGCCAGGCAGGCGCCGCCGACACCCGTTCCCAGGGTGAAGAGCACCACATCCGAGAGCCCCGCGGCGGCTCCCGTCCAGGCCTCCCCCACCAGGGCTGCGTGAGCGTCGTTCAAGACCGGCACAGCGCACGGGGTCTGCAGGGCGTCGGCCCAGTCGAGGCCTTCGAGCCCGGCCAGGCGCCCGGGCATGTGGGCGATCGAGCGCCCGTCTGCCGCGGCCAGACCCGGGGCAGCGAGGCCGATGGCAGTGGCGATGCCGCTGCACGCGCGCTCAAGGTCGCCGATCAACCCGAGCACCGCGTGGGACCAGCGCGCCGGGTTCGTCTGCCCGTCGCCGTCCTTCGTGGCGACCGTGCGCGCCACGAGCACCAGGCCGTCGGGTGCCACGGCGGCGGCCTTGATGTGCGTCCCGCCGAGATCGATGCCGATCGAGAAGACCTTGGAGGTCATCGCCCTAGTTGCAGCTCGACCTCGGCGAAGCCGACCGCGTCCTGGGCGGATTCGGCTGTCCGGTCGAGTACGCGCAGGGTAATCCTGCGCACCACCATCGGCTTGGGGAACACCCACTCGGTCTTCCTAAGGTCGTCGGGTTCCATCTCCAGCACGCGCGGGACACCGCGCGGGTTGATCGTGACCTCGACGCGGCGCGCGCGGGCGCCGCTGCGAGCCCCCGTGGTCCGCGCGTGGCTCAAGAGCAAGCGGTCCGCACGCACGCTGCGGCGCAGATCGATCGTCAGCGTCGGGTGAGGGTCTCGATCTGCCGAGAGCCAGGCGTGGCCCTGCTTTCCGTCGACCGCCTTGTGCGCGTCCCAGCCGCCGAGGGTGGTCGAGGCCTTCACCGACTTGTTCACCGGGGCCAGGAGGTTGCGGGTCGGGTCGCTCGCGTAGCGCAGGAGCTCGGGGGACAGGGCGTCCTCGACCTTGACGGTCAGCGGCGCGGCCACCAGAACGACGGGCTCTGCCCTGCCCGCCTCGGCGGGAGGCGGGACGACGTACACGCGCGCGCCGAGGGCGTATGCGCCCGGTCGCGGGAAGGCGATCCGCGCCGCGTGTGCCTCACCTCGGAACGGGCGCGATACGTCACAGTCCACGCTCGCGACGACCTCCGTGGCGCGGATCCCCAGGTCGAAGGTGGCGCCCAGGTCGGATTGGACGCCCTCCACCGCGATCACGTTGCGGCCCTCGCGCAGGAAGTCGGAGAGCGACGCGACGTCCTCGTAGCCGCGCGTCGACGTCTCACGCTCGAGCGCCAGGGTGCCGTTGATCCAGACGCGCAGGGGAGGGAGCGCGACGTTTCCGAGGGAGGCCTGGATGGCCGCAGCTCCCACCGAGACCCCAGCAGCGCCCCCACCGGATGGGATCTTGCGCAGGTCGCTCTTCTTGCGAGCGAGGTAGATCGCGTCGAAGTACCCCTCCTTCCCGTCCATCGGCGTGAAGGACAGGCCGGTGATCAATGCCTCGGCTCCGAAAGACTCGTAGAGATCCCAGGTCACCGTGGTCCAGTCGGCGGGCATGGTCTCCGTCACGCGGATCGCCGGCTCGAAGTTGATGGTGTTCGCACCGCTGAACAGGCGCAGGGCCTTGGTCCACGCGCCGCCGTTTGCGAACTGGACCATGATCCCCGCTCCACCCACCTTCTTCCACGCCAGGTGCAGCCAGCGGTACTCACCCTTCTTCGGCTTCTGGACGATCGGAAACCCCCAGCCAGGAATGAACTCACTGTAGGCCTGCGAGGGCGTCACCTTCAGGGCGTGGGTTCCGTTGAAGGCGTCTCCCGCCGCGTGGACGGCCGTCGACCCGCCCGAGCGCCCGGCCAAGGCGACGGGCAGGACGGCCTCCTCGTCGTAGAGGCAGAGCAAGGCGGGCGCGCGGTCGGGATCGAACTCCGGCGGCCGGATCGAGTAGTTCAACTGCAAGCGGGGATCCACGACCTCACTCAGGTTCAGGTCGAACTCGCGCCGTGCCCACAGGTGGCCCTTCTCCCAGGAGCTGCGGGCGAGGCAATACGGATTACCCTGGCAGCCGATGGCACCCACGCATCGCACCCACAACGCGTCATCGAAGTTGGGCGACTCCCAGCCCGCCGGCGGAGCGTCGGCGCTCGTGCACCACTCTGGCCTCCCGTCTCGCGCGTCCTCCAAGACGACAGTATCGGGGGTCACGAATTCCACGCGCTCGACGCGCAGGAAGCGGCTCCCCTCCTTCTCTAGGCCGTGGCGCTCCAGGGCGGCGGTGCCGATTGAGGAGACCCAGACGGCCATCGGCGTGTCACCAGCGGCACGCAGGGAGACGTCCACGGCCGGATCGACGCCGCCCCAGACGCTGCCGCGGCGCTCGACGGCGGTGCCGGTGGTCGGCCTCGTCGCTCGGGTCAGGAAGAGCAGCGCGAAGCACGTGTTGGCCTGCGGGTTCTTGCCGCTCGTGGCCCACTTCCCGTCCGCCTTCTGGCCATCGACCAGAAAGCGCGCACCCTCCTTGTACCAGTCGCTGGCGCCGAAGTTCGCGACGTCGAGGAGTGCGCCCACGCGCTCGACGCCGTAGAGGTAGTAGTAGGTCCAGGTGCTGTCGCCCTCTGACCCCGGATTGGCGCTGGGGTTGAAATTGCGGTCGAGCCACGCCTTCCCGCGTGCGATGGAGATCCCGATCGCATTGCGGCCCTGCGCGCCATCGCCGAGCTGCTCCGCGCAGATGGCGAGGATGCCCAGGCCGGCGACCGTGCGGCTGCCAGTGATGGGTCCCCCAGGTCTGTAGGCGAAGCCGGACCCAGCGTAGGCGCCGGATGCCGCGGGCTGGTGCCGCATCATGCGCAGGGCGAGGTCCCTCCAGGTGCGCGGCCGGATCTGCACTCCGCGCTTCGCCGCGACCCACAGGCCCAAGGCTCCGTACTGGGAGTTCGAAACGTCCACCGTGCCAGCCGGGTAGGCGAAGGCCATGTCGGTCTGCCAGGACTCGAGCTCCTTCGCGATCTCTGTGATCCAGGGGTCGTGGCGCTCGTCGTTCAGGGCGCAGAGCGCCATCAACTGGCAGCCGGCCGAGTAGGTGTACATGGGCGGGTGGCAGCGCAGGTATTCGACGGCGCGCCGCGCAGCCTGGTGTTCCGCGGGTAGTCCGCTCTTCACGAGAGCGTAGAGCGAGAGAGCGGTCTGGCCGTTGCGGTACTTGTCACCGTGCTCTTTCCAGGATCCGTCGAGCTCCTGGGTGGCGAGCAGGTAGTCCATTCCGCGGTCGATCGCCTGGTTGATGCGCGCCTGCATCGCATCCCACGAGGCCGCAGGAGCACTCCCCAGAGGCGGTTCGGAAGCTGTTGCGCTGAGACGGAAGCGTCCGATCTCGTGCTGCTGCCCGAACTGGAAGTCGAAGGTGAAGACGAGCTTGGTGCCGCTCTGGAAGCGGGTGGCGTCGGCGATCTCGAACACCGCCGAGCTCGCCGCCCCGATGCGCGGATTGATCGCCCATCCGGTCCCGATCCGTCCATCCACGGCGGCGTTGATATGCCAGCGGTCCTGGGAGTGGGAGGCCGCCGCGTTCACCAGCGGCGCGTCGCGCACGGTGGCCCCGAACTTGCCCGCGCGCTGCAGGCTGAACTCCGAGAGGACGAAGTTCCCGTTGGTCGCCAGCCCCGGTCCGTGGCCCGGCAGGCTCGGGTCGGGAAGAGCCTCGAGTCGCACGCCGGTCACCCGCTGGAGGTCGGTGACGCAGGTGACGGTCCAGGTGTCCTTCGCTGGAATGGCGCCTCCCACCAGGAAGGAGCCGTCGTCCTGGAGCGCGAACATCGCGCCTCCCGCCGAAGCGAGGGAGTCCGAGGTCAGGACGACCCACTCGGCCTTCTCGCCAGTCTGGGCTCGGGCGGCGGCCGGAGCAGAGAGGGAGAGCACCAGGAGCGCGACCGTCAGAATGGGAGATCGGGCCACGCGGTCCATCATAGCGCTGCAGGCGGGCCGCGCCGCACCGGCGATCAGCGCGTGATGCGCCGTGCCCGTTCCGGCATGCCCGCCAGGGCCGTCGCCAGTCGGGCGCGGGCTTCGGCTGCCGCCCGATTCACCGTCCCGGGCTGAAGGCTCCGCTCCTCCAGCGGATCGGCAACCACGTCGAACAGGCGGCCGTCCTCGTAGAGCTTGAAACGCCGATCTCGCGCCCAGCGCTCCACGGGAAACTCAGGGTTGCCCGGGCGCGGCTCGTAGTGGCAGGTGATCCACTCGCGCGGCACTCCTCGCTCGCCGCGCAGCTGAGGCAGAAAGCTCCGACCGTCGATCACGTGCCCAGCGGGGATCGTGGCGCCGCCCGCCTCCACGATCGTCGAGAAGACGTCCGCGAGGTCCACGAGATCCTCGCAGACCGAACCCGGGCGCACGACACCCGGCCATACCGCGATCAGCGGAACGTGCGTGCCCGCATCGATGGAGAGGCCCTTGCCTCCACGCACTTCCGCTCCGTTCGCCGTCGAGACGATGCTGGGATGGGTTCCGTTGTCGGTCGTGAACAACAAGAGCGTCTCGTCAGCGATTCCCAGCCGCTCCAGTTGAGCGACGAGGCGGCCGACCAGCTCGTCGGCGTAGGCGACCATGTCGGCGAAGCGAGCACGCTTGCTCGCCTTCCCCGCACGCGAGCGCGGCGTGCGCACGAAGGGGTCGTGGGTAAGCGCCATCGGGAAATAAGCAAGGAACGGACCGTCGCGCTGTTCGGTCATGAAGCGCTCCAGGTACTCGCAGAAGACGTCGGGCCCATAGCGTTCAGCGACGTCTTCCCGCACCGCACCGTCCTCGGTGATGTGAGGTTTCCAGTAGCGCGAGCCGAGCTCGTCCACCTGCCACAGGCTCCATGCGTCGAACCCCGCGTCATCCGGAAGGGTCCCCCGGCCCGCCCACGCGCCGTAGTGACGCGCACCGAAAAGCTGCCACTTCCCGGCCACGGCAGTCGCGTAGCCGGCCTCGCCCAGGTGGTGGGCGAAGGTGCGCTCTTCGGGGTGCAGGATACTGAAGCGCTGGTAGCTCCGCAGGGACCCGCGGCCGGTCATGATCCGCACGCGCGTGGGCGTGCAGAGCGGCGTCGAATGGGCGTGTTCGAAGCGCATTCCCGAGCGGGCCAGGGCGTCGATGTGGGGCGTCGAGTAGTCGCTCCCCCCGTAGCAGCCGATGGCCTCCGCGCCCAGGTCATCGACCATGATCAGGACGATGTTGGGGCGCGCGGGCACCTCGCTGGCGGGCGCGAGCGCGCAGGCGGCGCTCGCGAGACAGGGCAGGAGCACGCGCGGGATGGCCGCTCTCAACCGTCCGAACTCATCGGCAGGTCCACGCCCCGCTCGCGGGCGCAGGCGATCGCCTTCTCGTAGCCGGCGTCCGCGTGGCGCATGACGCCCGTGCCGGGGTCGTTGGTCAACACGCGCTCGAGGGCTTCCGCCGCCTCGTCGGTCCCGTCGGCCACGACCACCTGACCTGCGTGCAGGGCGTAGCCCATGCCGACGCCACCGCCGTGGTGGAACGAGACCCAGCTCGCTCCCGACGCGACGTTCAGCATGCAGTTCAAGAGCGGCCAGTCCGCCACGGCGTCGGTGCCGTCCTTCATGCTCTCGGTCTCGCGGTTGGGCGAGGCGACCGACCCGCAGTCGAGGTGGTCGCGGCCGATGACGATCGGCGCCGTGATGCGCCCGTCGCGCACGGCCTCGTTGAAGGCCCGACCCGCCCGCGCCCTTTCGCCGTAGCCGAGCCAGCAGATGCGGCAGGGCAGGCCTTGAAACTGAACGCGCTCGCCGGCCATGCGGATCCAGCGACAGAGGGCCTCATCCTCGGGGAAGAGGTCGAGGATGATGCGGTCGGTGACGGCGATGTCGGCGGGCTCGCCCGAGAGAGCGGCCCAGCGGAAGGGACCCTTGCCCTCGCAGAACAGCGGCCGCACGTACTTCGGCACGAATCCCTCGAAGGCGAAGGCGTCGGGATGGCCGGCCTGCTGAGCGTGGCCGCGCAGGTTGTTCCCGTAGTCGAAGGTGTCCGCACCGCGAGCCTGCAGCTCGTTCATTGCCGTGACGTGGTCCTTCATGGTGCGGAAGGACTCGGTCTGGTAGCGCTCCGGGTCCTCGGCACGCAGGGCGAGAGCCTCCTCGAAGCTCATCGAGTCGGGCACGTAGCCGTCGAGGGGATCGTGGGCGCTGGTCTGGTCAGTGAGGATGTCGGGGGTCACCTCGCGCTCGATCAAGCGCCGGAGGAGGTCGACGGCGTTGCACGGCACGCCGATCGACTTCGCGATCCTCGCGGCCTTCCATTCGAGGGCCCGATCGATCGCGGCGTCCAGACCCTCCACCAGCTCGTCGCAATAGCCGGTCTCCAGGCGCTTGGCTATGCGGGAGGCGTCCACGTCCGCCCCGAGGAACGTGCCCTCGTTCATGGTCGCCGCCATGGGCTGGGCGCCGCCCATGCCTCCCAGGCCGCCGCTCACCACCAGGCGCCCCGCGAGAGTGCCGCCGAAGTGCCGCCGCGCCGCCGCAGCGAAGGTCTCGTAGGTTCCCTGGAGAATCCCCTGGGTGCCGATGTAGATCCAGCTGCCGGCGGTCATCTGGCCGAACATCATCTTGCCCTCGGCCTCGAGGGCGCGGAAATGCTCCCAGTTCGCCCAGCGACCGACGAGATTGGAGTTGGCGATCAGGACGCGCGGCGCTTGTGGGGTGGTGCGGAAGATGCCCACGGGCTTTCCCGACTGGACGAGCAGGGTCTCGTCCGCCTCCAACCGCCGCAAGGCGGCGACGATGGCGCGGAAGCAGTCCCAGTCGCGCGCGGCCTTGCCGCTGCCCCCGTAGACCACGAGGTGCTCGGGGTCTTCCGCGACCTCGGGGTCGAGGTTGTTCATCAGCATGCGCAGGGCGGCTTCCGCCGCCCAGGTCTTGCAGGTGCGCTCACTGCCGCGCGGCGCTCGCTGGGGACCGATCGGAATCTCGTCGAGTTCGGTCATCGGGTCAGGTCTCGCATCGTCACTCAGGTGTCCAGGGGACCGACGGCCGCTTCGACCGCCGCCACCGCGTCGCCTCCGCGCACGAGTTCGCGCGCCAACATCAGGTCGTCGTGGAGGTAGCGGTCTTCCTCGAGCTTGGGGATCGCCGAGCGCACCAGCTCATAAAGCGCCTCGGCGCCGGGACCGGCGCGCAGGTCGTCGCGCAGGTCGCGTGCCTGGGCCGCGCACAAAAGCTCGATGGCGAGGACGCTCTCGGTGTTCTCCACGATCTCGCGCGCCTTGCGCGCCGCGGTCACGCCCATGGACACGTGGTCCTCCTGATTGGCGTTGGTGGGCACCGTGTCCGCCGACGCGGGGTGGGCCAGCACCTTGTTCTCGCTGGCCAGCGCCGCCGCCGCAACCTGCGCGATCATGTAGCCCGAATTCACCCCCGGCTTGGGAGCCAGGAAGGCCGGCAACCCGGAGAGATCGGGGTTGACGAGCTGTTCGATGCGTCGCTCGGAGATGTTGGCCAAGGTCGTGACGCCGATCGCGAGGTAGTCGAGGGCCATCGAGACCGGCTGGCCGTGGAACTGGCCGGCGCTGATCACCTCGCCGCTCTCGGGGAAGAGCACCGGATTGTCGGTGACGCTGTTGATCTCCGCGGCGAGCACCTCGCCCACGTGCTCGATGGCGGCCTTGGAGGCGCCATGGACCTGGGGGGCGCAGCGCAGGGAGTAGGCGTCCTGGACGCGATCGCAGTCGGCGTGGCTCTTGAGCACTTCCGATCCGTCGAGGCAGCGCCGCACGTTGGCCGCCGTCCGGCGGTGTCCCGCGCTGCCCTTCAGGACGGCCAGGCGGTCGTCGAAGGGCGCCAAGCTGCCGTGCATTGCCTCGATCGTGAGGGCGCAGATGGCGTCCGCGGCCTTCGAGAGGTTCGCGGCGCCGAGCCAGGCGACGACGCCCGTGGCCTTCATGATCTCGGTGCCGTTGATCAGCGCCAGACCTTCCTTGGCTTGCAGGGTGATCGGCGCCTCGCCGACCTCGCCCAGGGCGTCCGCCGCGCTCATGCGCTTGCCGCCGAGCAGGGCATATCCCGCGCCCATGTAGGCCGCCGCCATGTGGGCCAGGGGCGCGAGGTCGCCACTCGCGCCGACCGAGCCCTTCTGCGGCACCTCGGGAACGAAGCCCTTCTCGAAGAGGCGGATCAGCGTCTCGAGCAGTTCCACGCGCACGCCCGAGTGTCCCCGCGAGAGGCCGTTCAGGCGCAGGACCTGCGCGATGCGGACCTCCGCGACGGGCATCGGATCGCCGCAGCCGCAGCAGTGCGAGAGGATCAGGTTGCGTTGCAGCCGTTCGAGGTCCGCCGCGTCGATGGCGACGTCCTTCAGCTTGCCGAAGCCGGTCGTCAACCCGTAGACGACGTCCCCCGCGCGCACGTGTTTCTCGACCAGGGACCGTGCGCGCTCAACCAACCTGCGCGCCTCGTCGCCGAGTGTCAGTTCAAGCGGCTTCCCCTCCAGGAGGGGTTGCAGCTGTTCGAGGCGCAGGGAGCGGCCGTCCAGGGTGAGGGTGTCCAAGGTCTTGCGCGCCGGCCACCGGGCCGAGGCGCGAACATTCTAGCCGAGATCTCCCGCCAGACTTTGCTCCAGAGTGTGCAAGCCGTTCGTTGATCGTGCCGCGGGTCCGTCGGCCCCGCGGACGCCCCGCTGGGCTCGTCGACCAGGCCACCCCACCACTAGCGGGCGAGAGGGTGGTGGAGCCGGGCGCTCGTGCGGTCTGTCGTGAAGGCCGGCGACGGACAGGGCCGGCCTCCGACTAATGAGATTCCCCCGGGAGGCGCGCGCGATGCTGGCCCCCGGTACGGGAGTACGGGCAGAATGGGCTCATGGACACCCGCGACGATTCCCTCGAAAGCCCTCATGTGGTGGTCACGGGCGCCGGTACGGGGATCGGCCGGGCCATCGCCCTGCGTCTGGCCGCCGAGGGTGCGACGCTCACCTTGCTCGCGCGCGACCGAGCGCGGCTGGAGGAAACCGCTTCCCTCGCGCGCGAGGCCTCTGGGACCGAGGTGCGGACCGCATCCTGCGACATCCGGAACCGCGCGGCGGTCGAGGCCGCCTTCAAGGCAGCGGTCGCAGACCAGGGCCAGCTGACCGCACTGGTAGCCAACAGCGGGGTCGGGGGAGCGAACGCGCCCGGCGCCGAAGATCGGTTCGAGGACCTGGTGGCGACCAACCTGACCGGGTCCTACCACTGCATGCGCGCCGCCATCCAGCACCTGCGCCCCGCGGGAAAGCTGCGCCATCTGGTGGCGATCTCCTCGATCCTGGCGCGCATCGGCGTGCCTGGCTACAGCGGCTATTGCGCCTCGAAGGCGGGACTGCTCGGCCTGGTCCGCTCGCTGGCGGCGGAGCTGGCGCCCGATGGAATCCAGGTCAACGCCGTCTGTCCCGGCTGGGTCGACACGGCCATGGCGCGCGCGGGCCTGGAGGAGATGGCGCGCGGGCTCTCCCTGGGCTTCGAGGAGGCGCGCGCGATGGCGATGCAGCAGGTCCCTGCCGGCCGCATGAGCAGGCCTGAAGAGGTGGCCGGCCTGGTCGCCTGGCTGATCTCCTCCGACGCCCGCGGGGTCACGGGGCAGGCGCTCGACATCAACGGCGGCGCCTTCATGAGTTGAGGCTGCACCTCGGTGTCGGCAGGACGGTGTCGCCGTGCGGCAACGCCACCGTCACGCACAGCAGTCCGGAGCAGATCACGCGCCGCTGACGGGGCTGAGAGTCTCCGATGGGAACGAACCTGTCGAGGCTTAGCGAATGAGCGAGCAAGCCGTTCACTGGTGGTGTCTTGGGTCCGTCGGCCCCGCAAACGACCCTCCAGGATCGCCGAGGACGCCGACGGAGCAGAAGTACCTCCAGCGGGCGGAAGGCCGGCGGGGCCGGGAAGCTTGCGCGCTTTGGCGTGAAGGCTCGTGAGGGAAGCGGGTCAGCCCCGACCGGGCGATTCGGGCGGTTTCCGCCCCGCCCAGGCCAGCAGGACCCAGCCGACGATGAAGGCCGCCCCGCCCAGGGGCGTGATCGGGCCCAGGAGAGCCGGTCCACCGAGGGCCAACCCGTAGAGCGAGCCGCAGAACCCGACCGTTCCGGCCAGCAGGGCCCAGCCCGCTCCGGCCAGCGCCCTGCTTCGCTGCGCGCTTCCTGCGCCGCGCGCCATCAGGCCCAGCGCGAGCAGCGCGACGGCGTGGAACATCTGGTAGTGGACGGCGGTGCGCCAGACCTCGAGCTGCCTGGTGTCCAGGCGCTCGGCCAGCCCATGCGCTCCGAAGGCGCCCAGCCCCACGGCGATCGCGCCCGAGAGCGCGCCGACGACGATCCAGTTCTGTTTCATCAGGGTCCTTCAACGCCCTCTTGCCAGGGCGATCCGTCGCGACACCGTTCGTCAGTCGATCGCGCCCGGAGGCAGGATCAACTCCCACTCAACATCTCCCTCGATCTCGATCTCGCGCTCCTTCCAGAGTACGTCGCGGTGCCAGCGCGAGCTGAGCTTCCAGACGCCGGGCTGGAGATCCTCGATCCGCAAGGGGACATCGGGCGCGAGCAAGGGCAAGTCGAGCGGCTCGCCGTTGACCCAGACCTCGACCGGCAAACCCTGGTGGCGAGCCTGGGTCGCGATCTCGAAGCTCGCGAGATCGACCGTCGCCTCCTCCAGTTCGAGCACGACCTGCGTGTCCCCCGGCCGCACGACGCTCCCCGCCCAACCTCGACCGCGCGGGCCGCGCGCCGTCAGGTAGCGCACCGCCGAAAGGGCCTCGTCCGCCGAGAGCTCGAAGCGGCCGTCCGAGCCGGTCAAGGCCGACTGCACGCCCAGATTGGGAAAGACGTGCGTCTCGTGCACTCCCGCCGGCATCTTCAAGAGCCGCTGGGTGCCCTTGGCGCGGTCGGGGACCTCCAAGGTCACGAGCGCACCGCCAACCGGACGCCCGGCGCGCTGCACGACACCGCGCACCGAGGGCACCGGCTCGAGGTGCAGGACGAGGTGCAGGGGCTTCCCCGAAGAGAGGTTGACCTCCGTCTTCATCGGGACCGCACGCGCTCCGGCATGGAAAAGAAAGGCCTGGAAACGATCGGGAGGCAGGTCCTCGACCGTCACCGTATTGCCCGGAAAGATCGACACCGGACTGATGCTGTACCAGGGGAACTTGCGCTGGCGCTGACGCTCGTTCTGGGCGCCGAACAGAGGCATCAAGAAGAGCTGGGCCGACTGGGTCGCACCGACGCGCTCGGGGATCGTGACCTTCAAGCTTACCCCGCGCTCGAGCACGTACTTCAAGCGACCGCGAGGGATCGTCTGGCCGGCAGTGATGTTGTAACTCTCGCGATACGCCGCGTAGCCCGGCTTGTCCACGTGGACAAGCACCTGGCCAGAGGACATCTGCGGGAAGTAGAAGAACCCGCGCTCGTCGGTGGTGGTCCGCCGGCCGTCCATCGTGACCTCGGCCGTCTGCAAGGGCTCACCCCCGGTGTCGATCACCTGGCCGTAGACGGCGGCGGGCCGGCCAAAACCGACGTTCAGCAAGGCTTGCTTGTCGTTGCGCAAGCGCAACTCGCGCATCGCGCCGGGAATCGTCGCGCCGGTGATCTCGACGATCGAGAGCCCCGGGTACAGATCGCTGGCCCCCAGCTTTCCGTCCGGACCGGTCTCCAGCACGCGCGAAGCGTTCGGACCGGCGATGAACGTCACGCGGCAAGGCGCGCCCCGTCCCGTCGCGTCGCTGATGCGCCCGCGCAAACGGGCGCTCGCGCCGCTGCCCAGGCCGGGGGCGTTCTCGGCGTCGAGCAGACCGGACGCGCGCACCAGCTCCAGTTCGATCTCGAGGGGAAAGAGCACAGTCGTCGCCGTCGGATCGGGCACGGCCGGGCCCTGGGAACCGGCCCGCAACTCCCCCGCCACGGGTACGGCCAGACCGGCCCCGACGCCGCGGGACGGCCCCGGCGTCTGTACCAGAGGAGCCGCGGCCGAGCCCTCGCCACCCGAGACCGACCACACCACGGCCGCCAGAGCGCTGCCGAGGGCGAGCAGCACTGCCATCAGGATCACCTGCCGCCTGTTCATGAAACGCCGATCACGGGAGCCCTCTGGGTCCGAAGCACCCTCGAATAGCAGGATAGACGACGCCGGTTGCCGCTCCACCCCCCCCTTTCCACAATGCCGCGATGACCAGCGGCGGATTTTTCGGGCTGGCGCTCGGATCCTGGTTCCTCGCGACGGCTGCGGGAGGGGGCGACGGTCTGCCCCTGCCGCACCTCGCGGCCCGCCTCGAGCTCGAAGTAGGCGGCAAACCCGAGGGCTGCCTCGCCTGCGACCTCGACGGCGACGGACGCGACGAGCTGCTGGCGGCCATGCGCCTTCCCGGCACGCTGCTCGTGTGGCCCCGACCTCCCAGCGCCTGGGAGCTGGCGGTCGAACCGATCGAGATCCCCGTCGGCGCCTGGCCCCTGGGCCCGGTCGCCCTGCCTGGCCCGGACGGCGCGCGGGTGGCCGTTGCGTCGCGCGCCGACGACGCGATCGAGGTACTCCGCATCGCTCTCGGCGACGGCGAGGTCACGCGCCGCGTCCTCCCGCTCCGCGCCCGACCGCGCGTCATCGCCGCGGGCGATCTGGGCGCGGACGGTCGCTTCGAGGTCGCCGTCGTCGACACGGCCGGCCGAATCGTCCTCTGGGATGGCGAGCAGGCGGCGACGAGCTTCGAGACGGGCGAGGAGCTCGCAACCTGCCTGCACATCCTGCGCGACGGCACGGGCGTCGCCGTCGGCTACCAGGGCTCACGCCAGGTGCGCCTGTTCCGACGCCGTGCGGGCGGCGGACCGCTCGAACTCGAAGCGGGCGAGACTCACGACCTCGGCGGCCTGCCGCGCGCCATCGCCGAGCTTGACCTCGACCGGGACGGCGCCCCCGAGTTGCTGGTCGCCGGCGGCGATCGCTGGCTGTGGATCCTGGGCGAGAACGGCGCCACGGGCGAGCCACGGCGCATGGAGGTGGGCCTGGTCCCCCTGCGTATGCAACCGGCCGACATGACGGGCGACGGCCGCGACGAGCTGGTCCTGTTGCAGTTCGGCGAGCTCACCTACCAGGTGATCGCGGGCCTGGGCGACGCGGACAGCCTGCGCGCGCTCGAATACGCCGGCCAGAATCCCTGGGACCTCGCGGTCGGCGACCTGAACGGCGACGGCCTGCCCGAACTGGCCTTCGCCAATCCCGACGCCCGGCGCGTGAGCGTGCTATTCGGCAACGCGCCCTACGGCCTGCGCCAGGCGCAGCGCATTCCGACCGGACGCGCGCCGCACTCGATCGCCTGCGGCGACCTCGACGGCGACGGTCGAGTAGAGGCCGCGGTGCTCAACTCCCTCGAAGGGACGCTCTCCCTGCTCCCCAACATCAGCGGCAACCTGCGCCAGGGCTTCAGCCTGCCCGCCGGCGAAGGAGCCAACCACGTCGCCGTGATGGACGTGAACGGAGATGGACTCCGGGATGTCCTCTGGACCGCTCGCGACGCGGGCGGCGTGTATCTTCGGGCAGCCCTGGGCGACGGGGAACGCGGCCTGCCGACGCTCACACCCCCTACCGCACTGCAAGGCGTGCGCGAGGCCGAAGACGCCCTCTTCCGCGAGGAGAAGGGCAGCGTCGAGGTCTTCATCGCCGACCGGGAGGCCGGCCGACTCTCCTGGTTCGCCGTCGGAGCCAGCGGCGAAGCGCTGCGAGTCCAGCCCCTGCACTCGGTCCTACTCCCCGCCGCGCCGCGCACCCTGGCGCTGGTGACGGTCGCGGGCCGCGAGCTAGTCGCGGTCGCCATGGGCACGGAACAGGGGCGCGCCGGGATGACCCTTGTGGAGGCGCGCCGCGCCGGTGACACCGGACACCTGACCGCGGGCGAAGGCCCGCGCACCTGGAGCCTGCCGATCGCCCTGTGCACCGCCGATTTCGACGGCGACGGCCTCGACGACCTGGTGCACCTCGGACGCTTGCGGCCCGGCCGAACGGGCGGGATGGTGGAGGTCTTCCTCCAGCGCGAGGGCGGCGTCTGGCGCGAGCTGCCGACCTTCGAGACCGGCCAGCGGCCATTTGGGATCGCGGCCCGCGACCTGACCGGCGACGGCCGCGCCGAGATCGTGGTCAGCGCCCAGAACAGCCACCACGTGAACCTGTGGTTCCCCGACGGCGCCGCCGAGCCGCGCTTCAAGCGCGCCGCCGACCTGGGGGTCGGCACGGGGCCCCTCGACCTGCTCTTCGCCGACCTCACCGGCGACGGGCGCGTGCGGCTACTCGTGGCCAACGCCTTCAGCAACGACCTGTCGGTGATCGAGGTGCGCTGAAGCGCGTCGCGCCTTCTGGCGCAACAGAGACGCGCGGCGCCCCTCAGGGTTTCAGCTTGCCCAGCATCTCCACCAGACCGGGAGCGAAGCGCAGGGTGCCGCCGCCGGGGTTGATACCACTGTGCTCGCTGCGCGTCGACAGGAAGCCGTAGGGACGGCGGTATTCGGCGACGCTGCTGCGCAAAACGGTCGTGAACATGGCCCGCAGCTCGCTCGTGCGCAAACCGAGCTCCCCGTCGTAGGCGATCGCGAGACCGGCCAGGAGGTTTTGCGGGACGCCGGTGAAGTCCCCCACCTGCAGGTCCGCCCGCGGATCGAAGCCGAAGATCGTCACGTCGCCCCAGGCGCCGTTGCCGTACTGCTCGCCCTTGAAGTGGGAGCGCACGGCCGCGCGCAGGAGGTCGGCGACTCGGGACGCTTCCGCGGGCTCCAGGCGTGCCATACGCGCCAGGATCTCCCAGCATCGGACCTGGTCGGCGGCCACGTTGCCCCCCAGGCGCAGAGCGTCACGCCACATCGGCGCGTAGTGGCGATATCCGCTCAGGACGATACGCCGGAACGTCTCGTCGGAGGGGTGCGCCTTCCACATCACCAGGGCGCGCTCGCCGTAGTGGCCGAACTCGTCATCGAAGCCTGGGTCGATGACGTCCCAGGTTCCGTGCCAGAGGTGGGTGAATTCGAAGGTCCCCACGGCTTCGCGGGCTGCCGCCGTGAAGCGCTCATCGCCGGTGTACGCCCCCAGGCGTGCCAGCTGCGCCGGGACATCCAGGCGGCGCAGGGGCGGGTAGCCGGTGGCGGGCCGCCCGTTGCCCGGCCGATAGCCCGGCGCGATGTTGCCATCCGGCAGGACGCCCTCCGCCAGCACGTGCTCCCCGATGGTGACGGCGTGGGCCAGGGCGCGCTCGCGAGTGCGCTCGGGGCCGCGCTCGAAGAGGTCGAGCAGGAAGCGCAGGGCGACGTGGACCTCCCGCGGCCGCTCGTTCTCAGGGACGTCCTCCTCGACGTTCCAGCCACACGGAAGCCCGGTCCCCGGATCGAGGGCGAGCTCCAGGTAGTCGTCCACGAAATCTTCGAGGCGGCGACGCCAGGCTGGGTCCTCGCGGGCCTCGAGGGCGTCGAAGAGCACGAAGTAGAGCGAGCTCATCCCGCCCGCGCCGATGCCCGCGGGCTCGCCGCTCACCACGTCGTAGTAACGACAGACGAATTGCGTCTCGCGTGGCCCGACGCGGTCGAGCGAACGCTCGGTCCACTCGCCGAAGAACCAATCGAGGTGGACGATGATCTCCTCCCGCAGTGCGTTCTCGTCGGGGCAGGGGAGCTCGACCTCCACGCGAATGTCCGTCCACCATGCCGCGTCGCCCGCGTCGGCTTCCAGGGTCAGGAGGAAGCGCGGCGAGGGCGCGAGCGAAGCGAAGGGTTCCAGGCTCGCGGGCCGAAACTCGAACTCCTCGACAGCCCCCGCGGAAGGGCCGCTGTCCAGCTCGAAGCGCACGCGCGCCCCGCGACCGTCCGTGACCACCACGCGCCCACGGCCCGACATGCGCCCTCGGACGACGATGCTCTCGACCAGCGGGCCGTAAGCCGCGAAGGGCTGATGCGCCTTGAGGGATCCCGCGCTGCCCAGCCAGGTGGTGCCGTCGCGTTCGACGAGCTGCTCGACCCCGCGCGCCGTACGCCACCAGGGGACGAGCGCAGGAGCGCCCTCGGTCTCGCCCACGAGCGCCTCCTCATCGAAGCGCGGGTTGTCGATCAGTTGCACCCAGACCGTCGGCTCGTCACTACTCGTGCCCGTCGCCGTGCAAGGAAGCGACAACATGAGCGACGCCACGGCATAGATGTGTGATCTGGTGGGAATGGCTGGCTATCCTGTCCGGCTTCATTCTCGCACGGAGAACTGACCAGATGAAGCACCACACCATCGTCGAGATCCTCGGGGACGGCATTTCCGCCGAACTCTCCGAGAGCGTCCACGCCGTGGCCGAGGTTTTGCCTCTCGGCCTCGAGTTCGTCGAGATGGACCTTTCAAACGCCGAACGCGAGCGGATCGGCCCGGAGATCTACGATCGCGCCGAGGAGCTGATGCGGCTCCACCGGGTGGCGATCAAGTACCCCACGGCCACGACCCGCGAGAGTCCCAACAAGGTGCTGCGCGATCGCTGCCGCTTCGCGGTCATCCATCGGCCGGTGTGCTCGATCCCGGGCATCGAAACCAATTTCACGCAGCAGCTCGACATCGACGTGGTGCGCGTCGCCACCGGCGGCACCTACGACGACGCCGGGCGGCGCATCGGACCGGACACGGCAGTTTCCTTGCGCGTCATCTCCCGCGGACCGAGCAGGCACGCGGCGCGCTTCGCCTTCAAGCAGGCGCTGGTGCGCGGCACGGCCGTGGTCTCCACGAGCAAGTGGACGATCCAGCGCGAGACCGACGGCTTCTTCGAGGAGATTGTCGATCAGGTGGCCGAGGACTATCCCTCCGTCGAGTACCGGCGCGAGCTGTTCGACGCCCTCTTGGCCGGCCTGATCATGCACCCGGAACGCTACGGCGTGATCGTGACACCAAACGAGTACGGCGACTTCCTCTCGGACGCCGCCTGCGGCCTGATCGGCTCCGTGGGGATCGGTGACAGCGCCTCCTACGCTTTCGATGATGAGGGCCGGGTGGAGCTCGCCATGTTCGACCCCGCCGGCGGCAGCGCTCCCGACATCGCCGGAGAGGACGTCGCCAACCCCTGCGCGGCGCTCTTGGCCATGGCGAACATGCTCGGGCACATCGGCGAGCGCACGGCCTCCACCGCCCTGCGTGATGGACTGATGGCGGCCATGGCCGAGGGCTGCAAGACGCGCGACATCGGCGGCGATATGGGCACGCGCACCTTCACGGCCGAGGTCATCGAGCGCATGAAGGCGCGCCTCGCCGCGGGGTAGGTTCCCCTCAGCGCCTCGCCCGGACCCCGCGCCCGACATCTTCTCGGGAAAGCCGGTGTGTCCCGGTGTGCGAGCTGGTAGCGAACGCGATCCGGCCGGAAACCCTACTACCAGTGGATCTGCAAGCCGTTCGTCAGGTTGAACAGGGAACCGCAGGGGGAGAGGGTCGGGTCGGAGTACCAGAGCTGGTAGTTCTTCACGTCACCCGCGGAGATACCGCCGGCGGCGTGGATGTCGATCGATGTCTGGCAGGCCCCGGTCGCGTCCGCCATGACGATCTCCAGGCGGATGGCGTTTCCGCCGGCACAGCGGAGCCCGTCACCGAAGCTGATGCCCACACCACCCGCGATCTGGTTGTCGCCCTGGAAGAACAGACCAGGCTGGCCGGGAACCGCGCCCTCGCCCAGGAGCACGAGCGTTCCCGGGCCCGGAGGACCGGTCGCACTCAGGTGAGCGCCCTGGACGTTGGCTCCGTTGGCGCACCCGTGGCCGGAAGCTCCGGGATTGCCGCAGATCCCACCTGGGAATGACGAGGAACCGTCACAGAAGCAATAGCTCGCCCCGACGGCACCCGAGAGCACTTCGACCTCCGCCAGGGTCAGGAATCCGTTGCCGTCGTTGTTCTGACCGAGCAATTTCACGCGCACCCGATCGCCACCGGTCCCCGCCGGCAAGGAGACCCGGTGCACGCCGTTGGCCGGGACGCTGCCGGAACCGACGTAGTAGTCCTGGCCGAACTGCTCCGTCGCGCCGGAGAACACGGAGACGCGGAAGTTGCTGAGCCTGCCCGAGCAGCAGTCCAGGCGGTTGTAAAGCAGTACGCTCGAGAGTGCCGCGGTCGATCCGAAGTCGACCTCCCACCAGCTATCGGGGACGTCGGCGGTGTGGGTGCAGGAACCGTTTCCCCAGGTACCGCTCGTGTTTCCGTCGATGCCACGCAGTGCATCGCCGCCATGGGCGGTGGAGGACTGGAGCGCAATGCCCCCCAGGGCGAGGTTGTTCGCCGGCGTGCCCCCCACGAACAACTCGAAAGAACCCGTCCCGGGAGCGGCGCCAGGAAAGTTGCCGAGCTGGATGGTGTAGATCTCGCCCGCGACCGCGCTCCACTCGGCCGTGGACTGCAGGCCGCAGGTGTCGTCGTTGCACGCCAGGGCCGAACCGCTCACTGGGCAGCCGCTACCCGGATAGACGGCTATCTTCGTGTCGGTACCAGTCTGGCTGCAGGTGTACAGTCGGACCGGACCATCCGCGGTCGCGCTCCACTCGAACCAGACATCGGTGCCAATGCCCGAGGTGCCGAACGCCAGACAGAGGGACTCACTCTGGCCCTCCGTTCCCGTGGTGGCGGCGGTGTTGTCGAAGAGGAAGCTCCCCTCTCCAACGATCTGGTCCGGAGCGTTGCAGGAGTCACCGCCGCCGAAGGGCTGCGAAGGAGCCGCGAGGAGGACGGAGAGAACCAGCAGAGAGCTCATCGAGTTGTTCCCGGGAGTGAGTGATCCGGAGGGCCTCCCGGCCCAACCACGAGCATCTGGAGTGGTCCATCCTACGCCAGGGAGCGCTCTTCGGACACCCGCCCCCCCCTACCCTGCCGGCGATGCGGGTCGAGGCCTGCTCGTGCGCTGGGGGCCGCCGACGGTCTCCGAACTACGACTGCTCCGGGAGCGGGGCGCCGGGGATCGCTGACCGCTCGATCCTCAGCACGGCCCGCGCGGATGGAACAGACACGGCCGCAGGAGCGCGAGGCTCCCGCGGCCGTACGAGTCGGTGGGTACTGGAGAGCCCGTCGGGCTAGTTGGGAGCGGTCCGCTGCTCCCTACCGTAGATGACGACGAACAGGAGCAAGGCGATCAAGCCTGCCAGGCCCTTGTCCGAGATGTTACCTGCAAGAGTGGCGATCCCCGTCGCGATCCCCGTGGTACCGGGGAAAAGGATGTCGATCACGACACCCACGACGATCAGCGAAACGCCAAAGCTGGCGAGGTCGCGGAGTAACCGCGTGGCCTTCGAGATGGTCTGTTGCATGGCCGAATGTTGGATTGGGTTGCGGGAAGAGGCTGTGGCCGAGCTGATCAGCTAGTGCCAGAAAAAATCTGCCTGATGCTCTCGCTAGCCTGCTCCCTGAACGCGGGACCTACGGCTCAGGCCCGCGAAGAGTCGGCCAGTGACAGGAACAGCAACAGGGTAATGAGCCCGGTGAGCCCACCGGCGGTGAACTTGCCCACGAGTTCTGAAACGTTATCGACGATGCCCACGCCCCCTGTTGCGGGGAAAACGACACCGACGACGAGAAAGAGAACCGCCAGGTTCAGGGCGAGTCCGATGACCGGGCCGCACAAGTTGCCGGCGGAGCGGATGGAAGAACTAAACTTGTCCATGAGAGAGCCTCTTCGGTGATGGGGATCGACGAAACCCTGCCCGATGACTCCTCCCGCCTGTGGAAGGATGGGAAAGCGCTGCCAATCGCCTCCGGATGGTTGCCAGGAAAGACGGCAGGCCAGGATCGGTCTGCCTCTGTGAGGGTGATTCGGTAGGCCAGACCCGACCCGGCTGCGGAATGCCTGCGAGGTGTCGGAACAGAGGCGCGGCGTAAGCCTAAGTGATTGGGAAACAACTGCTTAGGCTCCTCTTTCCCAGGTCCGAACTCCTGTCTGAGAGCCCCCCAGTGCCGATCTTGGGGCCAACTTCGTTGCAGGGACTGCAGATAGGCCCCCAAATCCCCACTCCTACACCGATCGGGGTGACGTGATTGGCGTGCTGAGCCGAGGTCGCGCGACCGGAATCGAAGGGCATGGTCGTCGGGGGCTTACTCCGCGCGCAGGGCCTCGATGGGATCGAGGGAAGAGGCGCGCGCGGCAGGCAGGACTCCAGAGAGGAGTCCGACGACGACGCTCACGCCCAGGGCCGCGAAGATGTACTCCGGCGGCGTCTGGAGTGGGAGTCCCGGCACCAGGGCACGCACCAGAGCCGTGAACGCGAAGCCGGAAGCGATGCCCGCCAGACCGCCGCAGGCGCTGAGCAGCACCGCCTCCCACAGGAACAGCCCCAGGATCTGGCGCCGGTCCGCGCCAATCGCGCGCAACAAGCCGATCTCCGAGGTGCGCTCGCCGACCGCGATCCACATCATGGTGAGGATCCCGATCGCGCCGACGAGCAAGGAGATGCCCCCGATGGCGCCCACGGCCAGGGTGATGATCTCCATCACATTGCCGAACACATCGAGCATCGCTTCCTGGGTCGTGATGGTGAAGTCCTCCCGGCCCCCGTGGCGCTCGGTGAGCACGCGCCGCACGTCCTCAGCCAACTCGTCGACCTGGCCGGCGTGGGCGTAGGTAAGGTCGATCTCGAAGAGTTCGGACAGGTTGAACATCTGCATCGCCGTGGCGACCGGAACGTAGAGCGTGTTGTCGAGGTCGATGCCCAGCACCTGCCCCTTGGGCTTCATCACGCCGATCACGCGCAGGCGAACCCCCGCCGCTCGCACCCATTTCCCCAGGGCGTTCTCCTCGCCAAAGAGCTCGCTCTTTAGTTTCGGACCGAGCACCGCCACGGAGCTCGCGCGGCGCGGGTCACCGGGCGGCAGAAACTCCCCCAAGGCCACCTCGAACCTCCAGATCGCGGGCATCTCGGAGGTCACGCCGTAGATCGCCACGCTGCGCCCGCGACCGCCGGCCTCGACGCGCCCCTGACCGACAGCCAGGGGCATGAGATGCTCGACGGCCGGCAGGCGGTGCAGGGCCTCGGCGTCGTCCAGGGTCAGCTTGTGGGTCGTTCCGCCCAGCACGCCGGGCAACCCGAGGGTCTCGGTCTTCCCCGGATTGATACCGACGATGTTCGTGCCGAACTGCGTGAACTGGCCCATCACGTAGTCGCGCGTCCCCTGCCCAATCGAGGTCAGCACCATCACCGCCGTCACTCCGATCGCGATGCCGAGCACCGACAGCACCGTACGCAAGCGGTGCCCGCGCAGGGCGGCGACTCCCAGGCGGATCAGCTCGCTGCTGCGCGCCATCGCGCCTACTTGCCCCCCAGGGCAATGACCGGATCGAGGCGGCTCGCGCCGCGCGCGGGCAAGACGCCGAAGAGCGCGCCAACCGTCAGGGAGAGGGCGAGGGAGAGAGCGACCGCCCACAGGGGCGGCTGGGCCGGAAAGGCCGGGTACCAGAGCATGACGAGCTGGGTCGCGAGCCAGCTGACCGCCAGGCCGATGAGGCCGCCGACGCTGGAGAGCAGCACCGCCTCCACCAGGAAGAGCTTCAGGATCTGGCCCCGACGCGCGCCCATGGCACGCAAGAGACCAACCTCCGATGTGCGCTCGGAGACCGAGACCAGCATCACGTTCATGATCCCGATGCCGGCCACGGTCAGGGAGACGGCGGCGATGCCCGCCACCGCCAGAGTCAGGACCGCCAGGATCCCGCCCAGGGCGCCGGCGACGGCGTCCTGGGTCAGGCAGGTGACGTCCTCCTCGCCGTGGCGCTCGCGGATGACGTCGAGGACGCGCTGTTCGGCGAGCTCGATCTCGGTGTACACCCCGACCTGGATAATCACGCGAAAGAGGGAGCTGCGGTCGAAGTACTGCATGGCCGAAGCCACCGGCACCACAACCAGGTCGTCCATGTCCACGCCCAGCTGCGTCCCGCGCGGCTCGAGGACGCCGATCACGCGCACGCGCGCCTCCCCTACGCGCACGACTCCCCCCAGGGGACTCTCATGCCCGAAGAGCTCGGTCGCCAGGCTCGAGCCGAGTACGGCCACGGGCGACGAGCGATCCCAGTCGGCCGGCGGCAGGAACTCGCCCACTTGCACGGCGAGGCGCCGGGCCTCGAGGAAACCATCGGTCGCGCCGATGACCATGACCTGGCGACGCCGCTCGCCGCGCGAGACGGTCTCGTTTCCCAGCGCGATCGGGACCACGAGCTCCGCCTGGGGAATGCGGCGCGCGATGGCCTCCGCGTCATCCAGGGTCAGGTCGTTGGGTGCGCCGCCGACTCCAGGCATCGCCCCGGTGGTCTCGTTCTTGCCCGGGATCACCATCAGCAGGTTTGTCCCCAGGGACTCGAACTGCCCGCCGACGTAGCGTCGAGCGCCCTCCCCCAGGGCGGTCAGGATCACCACGGCCGCGACCCCCACGGCCACGCCCACCAGACTCAAGCCCGCGCGCAGGCGCTGTCCCGCCAGGGCCCCCCAGGCCAGAGCCAGGAGGTCGGCCGGCTTCACGCTTCGCCCCCGGAGAACAGGCGCGCGAGGTCGGTCACCTCCGAACCCGCCATCCGCCGCACGATCCGGCCGTCTCCGAGCACGATCACCCGGTCCGCGCGCCGCGCGACGGCGGGGTCGTGAGTGACGACGACGAGGGTGAGCCCGTCCGCGCTCATGCTCTCAAGCAGATCGAGGACTTGGCTGCCCGAAGCTGAGTCGAGGTTGCCGGTCGGTTCGTCGGCCAGCAAGATCTTCGGCTCCATCACCGTTGCGCGAGCGATGGCCACGCGCTGGCGCTGACCGCCGGACATCTCCGCCGGTCGGTGTTTGGCACGGTCCGCGACGCCCACGCCCTGCATGGCCTTGCGGACACGCTCACGGCGCTGGGTGCGCGACACGCCGGCGAAGATCATCGGCAACTCGACGTTGGCGGCGGCATCGAGGCGCGGGACGAGGTGATAGGACTGGAAGACGAATCCGATCTCGGTCTGCCGAACACGCGAGAGCTCCCCGTCCGTGAGGTCCGCCACCTGCCGGCCGGCGAGCCGGTACGAACCCGAAGTGGGGCGGTCGAGGCAGCCGAGCATGTTCAGCAGGGTCGATTTGCCCGATCCCGAGGGGCCCATCACGGCCACGTGCTCTCCCTCGCCGATCGTCTCGCTTACGCCGGCGAGGGCGTGCAGCTCCTCGTCGCCCATGGTGTAGGTGCGCCAGATGTCCTCGAGCTCGATCATTTTCCGGGCGCGGCGCCCTCCAGCTCGGCCAGAGCGCCCGCCACGACCTGAGCGCTTCCCAGGGAGGTGATGACGCGCTCCCCCGCTCGCAGGCCGGCGCGCACCTCGACCCAGTCCCAGTTGCGCAGACCGATCTCCAGGGTGCGCTCCACGAGCCGGTCGCCCTCTAGAACCAGGACCTTCCCACCCTCGAGCAGGGTTGATCTGGGGATGCGCAGCACATCCTCGCGTGCCTCCAGGATCACCTCCACATCGGCGGTCGTGCCCGGCAAGAGCTGGGACGAGAAGGCCTCGTCGAGCAATTCGACCTCGATCTCCACGGTCCGGTTCTGGGCCTGCACGTCCAGCACGTAGGGAGCGACGCGCACGACGGTCCCCTCGAAGGAGCGGTCGAGGAACGGATCGAAGGTGACCCGGACCGCCTGGCCGGCGCTGATGACCGCCGAGTCGACCTCATCCATCGGCGCGCTGACGAAGATCGAGGTTGGATCCAGCAGATCGATCACCGGCGGGATCGGGACACCGGGCGGCGAGGGCGAGATAAACTCCCCGACCTCGACCGAGACGTCGGCCAGGACGCCCGCGAAGGGCGAGCGCATGAGGGTTTTCTTGACCTCCACCTCGACGACGGCGATCTCGGCCCGCACTAACTCGACTTGAGCCGCGGCCGACCCGCAGGCGGCGTCGGCGGCCTCAAGCACACTGCCTAGCTGATCGAGGCGATCGGTGGAGACGATGTCCTCCCCCAGCTCCCGATAGCGGTCAACCTCGCGCCTGGCGCGACGCGCGACGACGCACGTCTCGTCGTGACGCGCCTGGGCGGCGGCCTGGGAGCGGCGCGATAGCTCGAGCCGGGCACGCTGGCCGGCGTCGTCCATGCGCAGGAGCTCGGCGCCTTCCTCGACTCGGTCGCCTTCACGGTGAAGGAGTGCGGTGACGCGCCCGCTGGTCTCCGGCGACAGCTGGGCGCGACGCCGGGCACGCACGGTGCCGGCGCGCGAGTTGGTGACGGTCGACTCCACCCGTCCTTGACTCGCGGCCGCGACACGCACCCTGACGGGCTGCGGAGCGAAGATGGTCGCGCGCGCCACGAGAACACCCGCGATCAGCACGGCCAGGACCGCGCACCTTCCGATCCACCTCCCCATCTCCATCAGTATAGTCTGAGGCGAGGCAACCCTGCATGGCCGAGCGCTCGATCCCCCTGCCAGACGATTTCATCTTGCGCCGAGTCTGGAAGAGCACCGGCCTGCTCGTCCTCGGTCGCCTGTGGGGCTCGGCTTGCACCCTCACGATCCTGTTCGTGCTGGCGCATCACCTCGAGCCCGCCGGTTTCGGGCGCTTCACCTTCTACCTGGCGGCCTTCGCCCTGCTGGACAGCCTGACGGATCTCGGCACGGGCTCCCTCGCGGTGCAGCGCACCGCCGACGACACTCGCGCGGTGGGCCCGGTCCTCGCGACCGCTCGCCGCATCCGCTTCTGCGCGGGACTCGCTTGCGCCTTCGCGGTGGGCGGCGCCGCCTTCGCCTTCGACGAGCCGGGAGCGGTCTGGATCGCTCTGGCGAGCCTCTATCCCCTGACCCACACCCTCGAGCTCTCGGCCACGGTCTTTCGCAATCGCATCGCCTGGGGAGTGCCGGTGGCCGTGCGCGCAACGGCCAGCACTATCGGTCTGCTGGGAGTCCTGCTCGCCTTTTCCCGCGGAGTCGAGGAGCCGGCCCTCTTCCTGCTGGCCGTGGCGGCCGGCAGCGCATCGGCCAACTTCGCCCTGCACGTCGCTGCGCGCCCTCACCTTCCGCGCGAGCGAGGCCGCGCGGGCCCCTGGCGCTCATTCCTGGCCGCAGCCCTGCCCCTCGGCGTCGCGGGCCTGTGCCAGCAGGCCTACTTCTACGTCGACAACCTCTTCGTGCGAGCCCTCGCCGGCCCGGTCGCCCTCGGCCACTACAACGTCGGCGTGCGGGTCATGAGCTATGGCATCGCCGTCGCCGTCTACGCCTCCCTGGCCGCCCTGCCCTGGTTGACGCGCGAGCACTCCGCGGGTCGCCTGGGCCCCTCCCTCACCCGGCTCATGCAGCCCCTGCTCGCTATCGCGGGCCTGGGCGTCGGGCTCTGCCTGCCCTGGACCGAGGAGTTGCTGAGCCTGTTCGGCCCCGGTTTTGGGGCCGGCGGCGACAGCCTGCGCTGGCTCCTGTTCGCCGGCGCTCTGGTCTATCCCGGAAGCTGCTTGTTGACGGCCGTGGTGGCCACCGGCGCCACGCGCGCCGTGCTCGCGATCAGCCTCGCAGCCCTGGGATTGAACCTGGCGGGCAACGCGCTGCTCGTCGGGCCGCTCGGCATCGACGGCGCGGCCATCGCCACCCTGGCCACCGAGCTGACGGTCGCCGTCGGCGCGCTGTTCGCCCTCCTGCGTTCGGGCGTGCGGGGGATGGCGGGAGAACACTCCTGGCGCTGGCTCGCCGGGCCGTTGCTGGGGGCGGCGAGCGCCTGGGCCTCGGCGGGGCTTCCCCTGGGAGCCTGGTTCGCCGCCGCCGGCGGATTCCCGAGTTGAGTGCCCGGAGCGAAAACGCCCACAGCACGCGGAGATCGGGCGACTCGGTGCCGATCATTCTCCTGGACTTCGACTCCACTACCCCCACCGCCTCGCGCCATGAAACGCTCCTTCCCGATTCTCGGCCTACTGGCCCTCGTGTCCTGCCGCTCATTTCACGACGCCGAGTCGCGGGGGGGTTACATCACCTACGGCGAGGCTGACTTCACGGCGGACGCGGCGGATGACGCCGCCAGTGTCTCCGCGGCCGAGTTCGGAGTCCTGTACGGAGACGGCGAGGACGGGCGCATGGTCGGGTTCGTCGGGGACATCGCCTTGCGCGGTAGCACGGGATCACAGACCTTCGACGGGACCGGCGCGGAGCTGCACCAGCTGGGGCTGCGCACCGGCGTCCGCTACTACTGGGACACGCGCACTCGAGCGATCCAGCCCTATCTCGGCGCGGGCTTGTTGTTCCAGCACGCCTGGGACCGTTCTTCGACCCTCGGTGTGAAAACGGACGACTCCGCGCTCGGGTTCGTCGCGATGGTCGGTGTCGAGGCAATGCTCGGCGATGCATTGCGCCTCGGACTCGGCTGCCAGCTGACCCTGGGGATCGACCCGGAGCTCGATGTGTACTCCTTCGACCTCGACAGCGTCACGCCCCTGATCAGCCTGGGCTACGGATTCTGACGGCGACCGCGAGGCGCTGCTCGTGGATATGGAAGGCGACTGGCACGCGACCGAAGCGCTGCGAGGCGCGACAGTCATCGGCCCGCAGGGCTGACTCAGGCCGGCGAGCCGGCAGGGAGCAGGTCGGCGCAGTAATCCTGCGCGAGGCGCTCCCAGCCGCGCAGGGTGAGCTGGGCTGAGCGCTGAGCCTGGCGGATGGCGCGTCGCAGGTGCGCGAGCTCGCGTTCGATGGTGCGCCGCAGCTCGGCCGAGCGTGCGTTCTGTGCGCGGCGCTGGCCGTCGCGCTGCGCGGCCCGCAGGGCCTTGAGCTCCTGCAGCCGCAGCTCGGCCTTGGCCTGCGCCGCCAGCAACTGGTCGCGCAGGGCCGTCTTCCCCTCGCGCAGCCCCTTGAGGAAGTGATCCCGCCGGCAGCGCAGCTCTTCGCGCTTCTGTTCGAGCAGCCCGCTCCACTCCTCGGTGGTGTGCCCGCCCCAGGCCTCCAGGCGTTCGGCGAGGGAGCGGCTGCTCTCCTCGAAGCGGGTGGAGAGGACAACTTCGACCGGCGCCCTTTGGAGGTCGGTGGCGAGGCCGACGCGGCTCAGGCTCCAGATCAGCCACTTCGTCGGGTCGCAGTTGTACCAGCGCGGTCCGTTGCGGTAGTCGGCCTGGAATGAGTGGTGATAGTTGTGGTAGCCCTCGCCGAGGGTGAACAGGGAAAGGAACCAGTTGTCCCGGCTGGTCGTCGCGTTCGACCACGGTTGGGTCCCCCAGATGTGCGCCGCCGAGTTGATCAGGAAGGTCAGGTGCTGGACGGCGACGATGCGCAGCAGGACAGCGACGATGAACATCCCGAGCATGTGCCCCAAGATCAGGCCGGCGAGACCCATCAGGACGAGGTTGGTGACGACGGCGATCGCCAGGTAGTTCCGGTGCTGCCAGGCCAGGACGGGATCGCGCCGCAGGTCGGGGACGTTGGTGTAGTCCATCCCGCGCGGACCCTCGAAGAAGATCCATCCCATGTGGGAGTACCAGAAGCCGCGCGTGGCGTCGTACGGGTCGCCGCCGGTGTCGGTGTCGGAGTGGTGGTAGCGGTGGTCGCTGCACCAGGCGATGGCGCTGTTCTGGCAGGCGGCGGCGCCGAGTACGGCGTAGACGAAGCGCAAGGGTGCGGGCGCTCGGTAGCCGCAGTGGGAGAACAGGCGATGGTAGCCGGCGGTGATCCCCAGGCCGGTGATCCACCAGGTCACGACCGCTGCCGAGACCTCGCGCCAGCCGATCCCCACGGTCAGGCCATAGGCGACGGTGGCGGCGACGGCGATGACGGGGAAGACCGTCAGGAACAGGGCGTTTAGCCAGACGATCCGGCGGCGTGACTGGGAGGGTTGGGACACGGTGGCCTGCTGCTGCGGGTTAGGCATGGTGGGCATGGAGTGGAACTAGCGGGCGAGAGGCTAGTCGAACTGGATGTCGAGCACACTCTTCTCTGGTTTTCTTGATGCACGCCCCGTGAAGAGGGGATTGTGTGGCGCTGGGGGCTTGGAAGAGGGTCTCCGGCGCGGCTAACTGGCGAGCGTGAGGGTGGGCATCGACTACCGCGCCGGGCTGGTCAACCGTGAAGGCATCGGGCGCTACGCACGGGAACTCGTGCGCGGACTGTGCGAGCTGGGGTTCGACGGAAGCCTCGGACTCTTCGGCTACACCCTGGCCGCCCCGCGCTTTTCGCGCGCCGAGCTTGGCATCGCGGACTCGCGCGCCGAGCTCGTCCGACTGCGCATGCCGGCGCGCTGGACTCCCTGGATGCTCGCACGCCTGCACAAGGGAGTCGACGACCTGGTCGGAGGATGCGAGGTCTACCACCACACCCAGCCCAATCTGCTCTCCGTTCGCCAGGCGGCCGAGGTGGTCACGATCTTCGACTGCATCTACACCCTCGACGCGGGCTACATGGACACAGCCGACGCCGAACGCATGACGGCGGTGGCGAAGGAACTCGTCGGACGCGCGCGCCGCATCCTCGTCCCGAGCGAGTTCGTCGGGGCCGAGGTCGTCATGGCCCTCGGCGCCCACCCGGGGCAGGTCTCGGTGACACACCTCGGCTGCGATCACGCCGCCCGCGCTCTGCCGCCCGAGGGGTTCGGCGAGGCCGACGAGCCCTACATCCTGACCGTCTCGCGCGTCGACCCACGCAAGAACCACGCGCGCATGCTGGAGGCCTTCGAGATGCTGGTCCGGGAGGGCTTTCCCCAGCGCTGGGTCATCGCCGGGCCCGCTGGATGGCAATCCGAGCGCTTCGAACGCGCCATGGAGAACTCACCGGCACGCCGGCGCATCGAATGGCGCAAGGAGGTGTCGGACGCCGAGCTGACGCGACTCTACGCCCAGGCCGACGCCTTCCTCTTCGCCAGCCTGAACGAGGGCTTCGGTCTGCCGCCGCTCGAGGCCATGGCCTGTGGGACGCCGGTCATCACCAGTTGCGTCACCTCCCTCCCCGAGGTCTGCGGCGATGCGGCCCTGCTGGTGGAGCCCACCGATTCCGAACAGATCTTCGAGGCCACGCGCCGGATCCTCTCCGAGCCCGACCTGGCCGCGGACCTCGTGCGCCGCGGGAGCATCCGGGCGCGGGGGCTCACCTGGCGCGAGTGCGCCCGGAGGACCCTGCGAGCCTACCGGGCGGCGACCGAGCCCGAGGGCGACGAACCGGAGTTGCGGCGCTCGCTCTGAGGCGCGCAGAGTGACCGCACCGGCAAGTCGTTCGAAACGACGCTCGGCCTGCGACGGACGGTTTCCGGCAGAAGGTCCTTCAAGAACCCCCGGCGCAGCTGACGCAAGCCATGGAGCGCGTCGAAGGTCATCACCACACCGAAGAGGTCGATGTCGAAGTCGTCAAAGCTGAACGAACCGGAGAAGCGATCGAACAGGGGCACGCTGATCTGGGCGCCGAACTGACGCTCGCGGTACCAACCGTAGGCGATGGCCATCTCGCCCGCGGGGAGTTCCCAGACGCGCAGGGGGGCGCCGCAGGTCTCAAGCACACGCGAGAGGTCGGCGCGGCCGACCTGCAACGCCTCAAGGGCCCCCTCGGGCAGGGGTTCGTGCCGGCGGTGATGCTCCCAGGTCACGCTCAGACACGAGCCGAGCATCAGCGGCACGAGAGCCAGGGCAGCGGGGCGTAGCTTCAGGTCACTCACGGCGCGTCAGTCCAGTGCAGACCAGGGCATCGCGTAGGCCGGGTCCGCTCCGTCAAAGCGGCCGCCTACATGGGAGAGCGTACCCGTCTCGTCGAAGAACACCCAGACACGATCGGAGCGCGTATCGGTGTTGACGAGGGTCACGACGAAGACCGAGAAGGCGGCACTCTTGGACTGGGTGAAGAGGTACAGCCAGGCGCTGCGGTGGCCGAGCTGGACCATGTCAGCCGGTGCTCCGAGAGCTTCCAGGACATCGTCGGCATCCGAGACGCCAGGCTCCAGTTCCGTGATCAGAGCCGGCGACAGGGGCTCGTTGACCCGATCCCGCGAGACGAAGCAGGACGGCAGGAGGAGCGACAGGGCGATGAAGGAGAGGATGGGTCTCATGGTCGGGCGGGGCTGACGGGCGTGAGGGACGGCGCGGGCGCGATGGCGACAGCCTAGCCCTCTTTAGCGACGGGTGTTCACGAGAGGCGGGCAAACGAGCGCCGAGGTCGATCGGGCAAGACCGGCACGGCGGCGGACGGGCGAACTGGTCCGCTGGCCTCCATCGACAGGTGGCCAGGCCTGCGACTCGCATTCCCCGACGCCCAAAGAGTCCGCAATGGGTGAACCGCGAATGAGGACTGCGTTACCTTGGATGTGGACCCTCACATGAACCCCATCCCTTTCCACCGACCGACCCTGGCGCCCGGTCAACTCGAGAACGTCGAGCAGGCCCTGCGCTCGGGGACGCTCGCAGGCGACGGGCCCTTCGGCCGACGCGCCGAAGCCCTGCTGCGCGAGGCTACCGGCTGCCAGACAGTCCTGCTCACCACCTCGTGCACCCACGCGCTCGAGATGATCGCCATTCTGCTCGACGCGCCACCGGGCTCGGAGGTGATCGTCCCCGATTTCAGCTACGTCTCGACGGCCAACGCGTTCCTGACCCGCGGCCTCACTCCGGTGTTCGCCGACATCGATCCCGACACCCTCAATCTCTCGCCTGACGCGACGAGGGCCGCGCTCACCGAACGCACGGTCGCGGTGGTCGCGGTTCACTACGGAGGCGTGGCCTGTGACATGGCCGCCCTCGGAGCGCTGTGCGAGGACCACGGCGTGACCCTGATCGAAGACAACGCCCACGGCCTGCTCGGAAGCTGGAACGAACGCCCCCTCGGCACGATCGGAGCCCTCGGCGCGTTGAGCTTTCACGAGACGAAGAACTTCACCTGCGGCGAGGGCGGCGCTCTGATGATCAACGAGGAAGCTCTGCGCGAGCGGGCCGAGATCATCCGCGAGAAGGGGACCGACCGAACACGCTTCTTCCGCGGCGAGACGAACCGCTACACCTGGGTCGATACGGGATCCAGCTACGTTCTCTCCGACGTCCTGGCGAGCATCCTCTGCGCTCAGCTCGAGCACGCGGGCGTCATCCAGGATCGCCGCGAGCGCGCATGGAGCCACTATCGCTCAGCGCTCGCCCCCTGGGCCGAGGCTGCCGGCGTGCGCCTGCTTCCGGTCCCCGAGTACGCCACTCCCTCGCACCACCTGATGGGCCTCTTGATGCCCGATGCCCACGGACAGCACGCACTGATCGCCCACCTGGCCGAGCGCGGTGTCGCAGCGACCTTTCACTTCCAGCCCTTGCACGCCTCCGCCATGGGCGCGCACCTCGGCTGGCAGCCCGGCGCCTGCCCGGTCAGCGTGGACGCCGCGGCGCGCCTCGTGCGCCTGCCACTGCACGCCGAGCTCTCCGACTCCGATCTCGAACGGGTGGTCAAAGCCGTCGGGGAATACGAAGCCTGAGCCCCGCGCAAGGCCCTCGCGACGGGTGAATCACGTGCGTTCCTCATGGTTCGCTGGTGATTCCCTCACGAACGGCGGTGGAGCGGTATCCTGGGATGCAACGCCCGTCAACTCGCATTCCGATCACACCCCAAGATCTCCACCATGCGCACACTCCTTTCTCAGCCTGGAATGCATACCCTGCTACTGGTCGCTCTGGCTCCCGCCGCCGTCGCACAGTCGGTTCCCGTGCCTTCGATCTTCACGACGGAGTGGCGCTTTGGCGGTGACACGAACGAGTTCGTGGACAAGGTCGGTGGTCCCGGAACCCTCGAATACGCCGACGGCGACGGCGGCCCGACCGACCAGCTCGACCTGTTCACGACCACTCAGATCGCCGGCATTCCCGACATCGGTGGCGTGGATTCTCCGGTGTTGCAGTTTGGCTATCACAACCCCAACACCCTCGGCTACCACTTCCGCCCCCTGACGGGCCTCGGGGACCAGCTGGAGTTCACATTCGTCTGGGACATCTACCTCGATCCCGCCAACGCCGACGCCTACCAGGCTCTCTGGCAGGGCAGCGCCACCAACTCGAATGACGCCGAGCTCCACCTGGAGATCCAGACCGGCGGCTTCTACCACGCGGGCCCCTACGGCGGCAGCGGTCCGATCGGACCGGGCTCCTGGAACCTGGGCGAGTGGAACCGCTTTGTCTACGTGGGCGACTTCAACACCGATGTGGCGCAGATGTACGTCAACGGCGCACTGGTCTTCACCGACGACGCCGTCGACTACCTCTACGATGGTACGGACCCCGCGTTCCCCAACTGGATCCTGGCCGACCAGAACGGCGACACGACCGAGGGCTATCTCGCCAACTTCGCCTACACCGAGGTCTTGCTGGACGCGGCGACAGTGGCTGCCCTGGGCGCCCCCGAGCCCGGCGGGATCTTCCAGTTCCCGACTCCCTCGGTGGCCTACTGTTTCTGCGACAGCGCTTCGGCCTTCCCTGCCGGCCTGTGCGGGAACCCGGGGTCGGCCGGAAATGGATGCGCCAACGGATCGAACGCGAGCGGTGCCAACATCAGCGCGACAGGCGCCCCCGGTCCCGGGACCCTGGTGCTCGTCGGCTCGGGCGCGACGCCCGGTCAACCCGGCCTGTTCTTCCAGGGTGACAACCAGGTCGCCGGCGGCGCGGGCGTCGGTTTCGGCGACGGAATACGCTGCGCCGGTGGGGGTGTCGTCCGCCTGCAGGTCGTCGCGGCGGACGCGACGGGCATGAGTCAGACCTCGATCGACATCTTCGCCGCGGGCGGCATCTCCCCCGGCGACGTGAAGCACTACCAGCTCTGGTACCGCGATCCGTCGCTCTCTCCCTGCGGCGCCCTCTTCAACCTGAGCAACGGCCTGCAGATCAGCTGGTAGGGAGTCAGCCGCTCGGGGAGCACGCGCACTGGCGCACGACTCCCAGCCTCGCTGTCATTCCGATCGATCGCCCGCTGCGCTCCCCAGGAAATCGCGTAGGAGGTCCCCTTCGGAGAGCGCCTCCAAACTCGCGCTGAACTTCGTGGGCCCCTCGTCCTCGTGGAACCTGTTGCGCTGGATGCCTTCGAGCAAGGTCCGATCCAAGCGCGCGTCGCGATCGATGAAGCGCAGGGAACAGGCCACGCGCCGGGCCGGAGCGTCGTCCGCCGAGGGGACGCTGCGATGCCAGAGGTCCTTGGCGAAGAGCAGCGCGTCGCCCGGGTCCAGATCAGGCGCAACGGCACACTCCTCCAGCTTGCGGTAGTGCGCCTCTCCCCCGAATCGTTCGCGGAGGGTCTCGATGTGCTTCCGCTGAGTGAGCGGCATGGCGCAGACCTCCTTCATGGTCTCGAAGTGCACGGCAGCCGACCTGTCCGGGCGTCGCACATACTCCAGCCCCCCCGTACCGCTTCGCGGCCGGATGGGCGTCAGCGGGATCCAGATCGACCAGGCGCGGTCCTCGGGTCGCAGGAAGTTGAAGCTGTAGACGTCGAAGTGCCAGCGCACGCCCGGATCGCCGGGTTCCTGCACGAACGCTCCTCCGTGAACGAACACTGGCGGACCGCCGCACAACCGCTCCGCCACGCTTTGAAACGCCTCCGAGCGGCAAATCCCCTCCACCGGAGGGCACGACAGATTCAGATCGTGGTGGCTGTCCATGAGCCGTCCGCGACGAATCAACCCGCGAGTGGTCGGCTCGCCCAGGGCTGCGATCGCTCGGTCAGTGAACAGCCTCCTCAGGACGATGGCCCCATCCCGGTCGAAGGCCTGCACTTGCTCCGGTGCCACCGAGATCGCATGTACCCACAGATCGTGTTGCGTCATGGAACTCGCAGCGGCCGAAACGGCGCCACGACACAGTACGACAACGCGCGGCGAATGCGAGCCCAATACCGCTGCGCCGGTACCGGTGCTGCACACTGCGGCACTCCACTGCCCTGCGCCGCGCACCGCAACAAAACTGCGTTGCGCCTCCGACAGTCAGCTTTTTTTAGTGCTCCGGCAGGAAGTGCGCGGGCACTCCCTACCGCCCGGCGTCGGCCGGCGGAGGGACATGATGAACGGTCAGGTACACCGTCTCCTCGACCGGCGCGCCGTCGGCACCGCGCAGACGAAAGCGGAACTCCATCTGGTCCACGGGCCGCAGATCGGCGAGCTCGACGTGCACGCTGCGGCCGTCGAGCGAGACGCGCGCCGCGACCACCGCCACCGGATCCTGCCCCTGCTCCCCGGGGCGATCGAGGGAGTGGAAAGCCGACCCGTAGGACCGGGCCCAGCGGTAGTTCCAACGTCTCACGGCATAGCGTCCGACGTCCTCGGCCGTGGCGCGCTCGACGGGGGCGCTGAAGATGAGCTCGATGCCGTCGGCGCTCACGCCGGCCTCCACGAGCAGCGTTCGCGCTTCCCCCGTGAAGCGCACGCGCTGCAGGCAGCCGTCGGCGCCTCCCGTCGGCCCCTGCCAGCCAGACAAGCCCACCGCATAGACCTGGCCGTCGACCGGGTTGACGCGTGCGCGCTGGATTCCCGCCGCGAACTGGAAGGGCAGCTTCCAGGCGGCGCCCTGGGCGATGCCGCCGTGTTCGCGAATCGACAGGCGCATCATCCAGCCCTTGCCGAAGCTCGTGTGCACATACCCGCCCGCCAGCGGCCCCCAGCGCGCGTCGTCGACGAAGAGCTGGCCGCCGCTCGAGGAGTCGAACTCCTGAGGCATCCAGAGCACGGGCCGGTCAAAATCGTCACGAGTCTTCTCGCCCGCTCCGTTGGTGTTGATGGACTTGAAGACTCCGTAAAAGCCGCCCTCTCGAGTGAGGCTGATCTTGCTGGCGGGGATCCAGTTGCCCTGGTTGTCGCTCACCAGCGGCCGGCCGTCCGGCGACATGCCCATGCCGTTGGGTGTGCGCAGGCCGGTGCAATGGACCTCGTGGGAGCGGCCGTCGGGAGCGACCTTCAGGACCGCGCCGGGCAGGGCGTAGTCGGTGTACTGCCCCGACTTGGCGTAGTAGAGGTTGCCCGCTGCGTCGGTCTGCAGATCGAAGTTGAAGGAGTGGAAGCTGGCGGTGACGTCGGGGTCCGCGAAGAAGCTCTCGTGGAAATCCGCCTCGCCGTTGCCGTCGGTGTCGTGCAGGCGAACGATCCGATCCCGACACGCGACCAGGATCAGGCCGTCCACGATGCGCAAGCCCATGGGCTCGAACAGGCCCGCTGCAAACCGCTTCCAGCGCAGCTCGCCCAGATCGGCGTCGATGCCCGAGACGATCCACACGTCACCACCGTAGGTGGAGACGGCGGCGCGCCCGTCCTCGAAGAAGTCGAGGGCGCTGGTTCGGATCCAGGCGTTCCAGGGATTGGTCTCGGGGAGGGTCAGGGTGTCGAGGGCGTAGGGACTCTGTGCGCCCAGCTCGCCGCGCGTGACGAGCTCCTCGCCCCAGCGCGTCGGCCCGCCACCGAGCAGCTCAGCCGGAGATGGCGGGAGCGGCCGCTCCGCCGCGTTGTCGAGGAAGCGGGTGAATCCGAAGGCGTCCTCGATCGACAGACCGCCGGCGCGCAGGATCCATAGTTCGGTGTCGACGTCGGAAGGCGGGATCTCGAGGGCCACGCGCTCGTACCCATCGATCCAGCGCAGGCGCGCCCCGCCACGGTAGGCCAAGGCCGCCCGCGTATCGCCAGTGCCGACGAAGGCAGCCGTCCATACCCTCGCTCCCGGTCCCTCCCACCAGTCGAGCAGCGAGAGCCGGTCGCCCTTCGACGGTGCACGCACCGTGCCCAGGAGCAGCGGCTTGTGCCCCGGGCCGACGGTCAGGCGGTGGGTCACCACGGGCAGGCCCGATGATCGATCCACGCCGGGCAGCTCGAGCACCTCGCGACCCTCGATGGAATAGGAGAGCACGAGCCGGTCGCCGTTGACCCAGTGGCCGTGGTAGTCGAGCCACTCGCGCGGCAGGAGGCCGCGCGGCGGCCGGCGCTCGGGGTCCCAGTCGAGCGCTCCCTCGAAACCCCAGCCCCACCCGTCGAGCCCCGCCAGCATCTCGCCCCCGGGCCGGCCGATGGCTTCTCCGCGCTGCTGGTGGTGGTGGGTGCTGCCCAGGTCCACGAAACCGCCGGTCCAGGCACCCGGGGAGCGCATGGTCTGCAGGTCGTAGCCGAGGGTCGTCTGGTCATCGAGCCGCACCGCGAGACCCGCGCCGATCTCGCCCCCGAGCTGGACGGCCAGGGCCGGGCCGTAGTCGCGCCGCACCAGGTCGAACTGCTCCCCCTCAGGCCGCCTCGTGCGACCCTTGGGCAGAGAGTTCAGCCAGCGCTCGGTGACCTCGAAGTACTGCGACCGGTTGCGCTCGCGCAGGAACTCCTCGCGCAGGTAGTGGATCACGTCGTAGCGCTGGTCGGGGCGCAGCCAGGCGTTGCCGGGCATCTCCAGGTAGCCGTCGGTGACCGTATCGAAGAGGCTCAGGGGGTCGAACCCGTTCTGGAGTTTGCCCAGGGCGAAGGGGCGCGCTTTGGGATTGGTGGGCTTCGTGCCGTCCTCGCCGTGGCAGAGCACGCACAGGCCGCCGTAGATCTGCTTGCCGCGCTCGTAGCTCTCGGGGCCCCACGAGCCGATCAGGCCGGCGTGGTCGACCTCACCCAGGGGTGCGACCCAGATGTTGGCGAAGCGCACCGCAGAGCCTTCTGCCTGGAGGCGAATCGGCGCGCGGAGCCGCGCCTCCTCCTCCAACTCCCCGCTGGGCCGCCAATCGAAGGTGGCCTGCGCCGCGACCTCCGCTCCACGAGAGAGAGCCGCGGCCTCGTCGGGGGTGAGTCCGTCCGCGAAGAAGCGCACGTCGGTGACCTCGCCCTCGTAGGCCCCGCCGAAGTTGGTGTTGGCGTGGCCCACCTTGAAGACGAAGTGATCCTGGTCGTCGGCGCGGAAGTCCTCGCGCTCACCCTCCAGGTCGCCGTCCACATAGAGGCGCGCGAGGCCGTCATGAGAGAGCAGCACGACCCGGTGCCACTCCCCGTCGTTCCAGTCCTGCGCACTGATCAGGGCGCCCACCCAGCCGATGTCGTAGACCAGGCGGCCTCCGCGCAGGAAGAGCGCCTTGGCGTCGTGGGCCCACTCGCCTTCGGGCGGACACTTGGACACAAGAGTGCCGCTCCCCTCGGAGCGGAAGCGGGCGCTCACGGCGAAGGCGGGAGCGCCGAGGTCGATCGACCGGGAGCTCTCTCCCGGCTCGCTCGCAAAGCGGGCCGCGGACGCGCCCCCAGCGCCGGGGATCGGCGTCGGCAAGCCCCCGGGGGTGGGTTCTTCCAGGGTCACGTCGTCCTGGACGAGGACGTCGTTGAGCCAGACCGAGATCCGTGGGGCGGCACCCTGCTCCACCGACCAGGCGACGTCGAGGCTCTGCCAGGTCCCGGCCGGGCGGGCCGCGTTCTCGCGCGGCGAGAAGCGGTCGAAGATGGCGCCCGAGGAACGGGGCGTCGTGTCCTTCTGGAACGAATCGAGCAGCTGCACCTCGTAGCGTCCGGCCAGAAAGACCCCGCTCGCCCCGCGCTCGTCGTCGGGGACCTGCGCTGGCTCCTGGGGCACCAGGAAGTCCAGGTGCAGGTGATGGTCGCCGAACAGCTCGGCGGTCACGAGATCCCCCGCGCCCGGTCGGACCACCAGAGCGCCGTCCTCGACGCGCCAGCCCGCGGGCCCGTCCCCGATGCCTGATGGCTCCGCTTCGGGCTCCCAGCAGCGCCAGGCGCGGGCATCGGCGCCGTCGAAGAGCACCCGCGCGCCCTCGGGCGCCGCCAGGGGCGGCGGCGGGGGGAGGTCATCACCCGCACCCCGGGCGCGCGCGCCTCCGGCGAGGGCCGAGGCTACGCACAGCGCGATCGAAGCGGTGACGGGGAGGCGTTGCATGCGGGTGCCGCCCCAATCCTACGGGAACCCATCGGAGGGCCGAACCGCGGAGGTTCTGATACCGTATCGCCCGTGATGGTAGCGCCCCTCTCGGTCCCCAGCGGTGCTCGGAAACGACCCTCCCGAGCGGGTCTGTGGTGTGGTCTCACGCTGCTCGCGGCAGGGCTCGCAGCCGCCGGCGACAGCCCGCAGGAGGCCGTCGACTTCGCCCGCGAGGTGCGGCCGATCCTGGCTCGCAACTGCTTCCCCTGCCACGGCCGGGACACGGAGCACCGCGAGGCGGACCTGCGCCTCGACCTGCGCGAGCACGCCATCGAAGACCTGGACGGTTACAGCGCCATCGTCCCCGGCGACAGCGCCGACAGCGAAGTCTTCCTGCGCATCAGCGACGACACGGACCCCATGCCCCCGGAGGAGTCCGGCCGCAGCCTGACCACCGCGGAGATCGACGTCCTGCGGCGCTGGATCGACCAGGGGGCCGAGTACACGCCCCACTGGGCTTTTGCCGCCCCCGAGGAGCCGGCGAGACCGTCGCTCGCGCGAGCGGGCTGGGCGCAGAGCCCCATCGACGAGTTCGTGCTGGCGCGCCTGGAGGCCGAGGGGCTCGAGCCCTCCCGCGAGGCGGATCCCTTCACGCTGATCCGCCGCGTGTCCCTGGACCTCACGGGCCTGCCTCCGACTCCCGAGGAGGCCGCGGCCTTCGCTGCCGACCGACGAGAGGACGCCTACGAGCGGCTGGTGGACCGGCTGCTGGAGAGCCCCGCCTACGGTGAGCGCTGGGCGCGGGTGTGGCTGGACCTGGCGCGTTACGCGGACTCCAAGGGGCACGGCTCCGACCCCCTGCGCATCATCTGGCGCTACCGCGACTGGGTCATCGATGCGTTCAACCGGAACCTCCCCTACGACCGCTTCACGATCGAGCAGCTCGCGGGCGACCTGCTGCCCGACGCCACGGTGGAGCAGCGGCTGGCGACCGCTTTTCACCGCAACACCATGACCAACACGGAGGGCGGGACGGATGACGAGGAGTTCCGGGTGGCGGCCGTCAAGGACCGCGCGATCACCACCGCCCAGGCCTGGATGGGCCTGACCCTGGGCTGCGCCCAGTGCCATTCCCACAAGTTCGACCCCCTCTCCCAGGAGGAGTTCTATCGCTTCTACGCATTCTTCAATCAGACCGAGGACGCAGACGCCCCTGATGACCGGCCCCTGCTCGCGACGCCCACCGCCGAGCAGGCCGCCGCACGGGAGGCGATCGCGTCGCGCGTCGCCGACCTGGAGGCGGAGCTCGCGGACCCACCCCATGATGCGAGCGCCGCCCGCGCCGCCTGGGAGGAGGAGCAGCGCCAGCGAGCCCGGCAGTGGGAGATCCTGCGACCCGAGACCATGACCTCGGAGGGCGGTGCGACCCTGACCCTCCAGGAGGACGGCTCGGTCCTCGTGTCGGGGATCTCGCCGGCGGTGGACATCACCACCCTGACCGCACGGACGTCGCTCAAACGGGTCAGCGCCGTTCGGATCGAGGTCCTGACCGATCCCAGCCTGCCGCGGGGCGGACCCGGTCGATCGTTGAACAACGGCAACCTCGCTCTGAACCACCTCGTGCTCGAGGCTGCACCCTCGAAGGACCAGGCCCCTCCGCCGGTGCGCGGTCGCTTCGTGCGCTTCAGCAACCCCGGCGCCGGGAAGATCCTGTCCCTGGCCGAGGTCCAGATCATCAGCAACGGCGAGAACGTTGCGCCGTCCGGCGCGGCCAGCCAGTCCAGCACCGCCTACGACGGTCCCGCCCGCCTCGCCATCGACGGCAACACCGATGGGCACTACTTTGAAGCCCACTCCGTGACCCACACCGCAACCGAGGCCGACCCGTGGTGGGAGGTGGACCTCGGCCGGACGCTGACCATCGACGGGCTGCACATCTGGAACCGGACCGACGGCTCCGGGGGCCGCCTGGCGGGCGTGACGGTCAGCGTGATGGACGAGGAGCGACGTGGCCGATGGTCCACGACGATCACCCGCGGCCCGACCCCAGACCTGGAGATCGACCTGGTGCGCTTCGTCACCCAGGTGCCCCTCGCCGACGCCAGCGCGGACTTCAACCAGGACAAGTGGGGCGTCGAGCGCGCCATCGACGCGGACCAGGGCGGCAACTCGGGCTGGGGCATCGCGCCGGCGCAGGGGGCCTCGCACGTCGCCGTGTTCGAGACCCCGGGCGGCGTCGTCGGGCCCGAGCTGACCTTCACCCTGCACCAGGAATACGGCGACCAGCACACCATCGGTCGCTTGCGGCTCTCCGTCACAGACCAGCCCGCGCCCGTGCGCGCACTGCCCGGTGCGGTCGAGGAGGCCCTGGCCACTCCGGCCGCCGAGCGTGGCACGGATCAGGACGCCGTCCTCGCGGATCACTACCAGACGGTCGACCCGGTGCTGGCGGAGGTCCGTGGGCGCCTCGACGCGGCGCGCGGAGAGCTGGACGCCGCGGCCGCCACGCGCACACCGGTGATGGTCGAACTCGGCCCCGATCGCCGGCGTGAGACGCACGTCATGGTCAAGGGCAACTTCCTGCAGAAAGGCCGGCAGGTACAGCCGGGGGTGCCGGCGGCCCTACACGACTGGCCGGAGGAAGCGCGGGACGATCGCCTCGGGCTGGCGCGCTGGCTGGTGGACGAGCGCAACCCCCTCACGGCGCGGGTAGCGGTAAACCGCTGGTGGTCCGCGCTCTTCGGCGTGGGGCTGGTAGAGACCGAGGAGAACTTCGGCACCCAGGGCGCGCTGCCCACGCACCCCGAGCTGCTCGACTGGCTTGCTCTCGCGTACATGGACTGCGGCTGGGACACCAAGGCGATCCTGAAGACCATCGTCACTTCCGCCACCTACCGCCAGTCTTCCGATATCGATGACACGCGCCTGCTCCGCGACCCCCGCAACCGGCTCTTCTCCCGCGGGCCACGCTTCCGGCTCGAGGCCGAGACCGTACGGGACGTGGCCCTGGCAGCGAGCGGGCTCTTGAGCCGCAAGCTGCACGGACCCTCGATCTACCCGCCCCAACCCGACGGGATGTGGCAGGCGGCCTTCAACGGCGAGCGCACGTGGAAGGAGAGCCGGGGGGAGGACCGCTATCGCCGGGGACTGTACGTCTTCCTGCGACGCACGACCCCCTACCCCTCCATGACGGTCTTCGACTCCCCCAGCCGCGAGGCCTGTACGCCGCGGCGCATCCGCACCAACACGCCCCTCCAGGCCCTGGTGACCCTCAACGACCCTGTCTACGTCGAGGCCGCACAGGCCCTGGCGCGGCGCATGGTGGCAGAGGGCGGTGAGGAAGCCCGCATGCGCGTCGAGCGCGGCCTGTGGCTTTGCCTCACCCGCCCGCCCGACGCGCGGCGGGTCGCGGTGCTGGAGGCGCTCTACCAGAGCGAACTCGAGCACTACCGCGCCAACGAGGAGGCCGCGTCAGCCATGGCCAGCGACCCCCTCGGCCCCCTGCCCGAGGGCGCCGTGGCGAGTGAGTACGCCGCCTGGACAGTGGTCGCGAACGTGATGCTGAACCAGGACGGAGTGCTGGTGAAGGAATGAGCGCCCACCGAGAACTCCCCGAGGTCGAGGCGATCGCCACCACGCGGCGCCATTTCCTGCACGACTGCGGCGTGGGGCTGGGGGCCATGGCGGCAGCGACGCTGCTCGGCGAGGACGGCCGAGCCGCTGCGTCGGACGGTCTGCTCGCTCACCTCCCGAACCACCGGGCCCGGGCCAAACATGTCATCTACCTGCAGATGTCGGGCGCCCCTCCCCAGCACGACACATTCGATTACAAGCCGAAGCTAGCTGAGCTCCACGGCCAACTGTGCCCCAAGGAGTTCATCGAGGGCAAGCGCCTGGCCTTCATCAAGGGGCACCCGACCCTGCTCGGCTCCCAGCAGCGCTTCCAACGGGTGGGCCGGGCCGGTGTCCAGGTCAACGAGCTCATGCCCCACATGGCCTCGATCATCGACGAGATGACCATCGTCCGGTCGATGCACACGAGCGAGTTCAACCACGCGCCGGCGGACCTGTTCCTGTTCACCGGCTCACCCCAGGTGGGCGCGGCCTCCATGGGATCCTGGACGACCTACGGCCTGGGCTCCCCCAACCAGAACCTCCCTGGCTTCGTGGTGATGGTCTCCGGCGGCAGCGACCCGACGGGCGGCAAGAGCGCGTGGAGTTCGGGCTTCTTGCCCGCGGAACACCAGGGCGTCCGCCTGCGCGGCTCCGGCGACCCGGTCCTCTACGTCACCAACCCCCACGGCATGTCCCGCGAGGTGCGTCGCCGCAGTATGGACGCCCTGCGCCACCTGAACGAGATCGAGCACGAGGAATCGGGTGACCCCGAGACAAGCGCTCGGATCGAGCAGTACGAGCTCGCCTACCGCATGCAGTCCTCCGTCCCCGAGGTGATGGACATCCGCCGTGAGCCCACCGAGCTGATCGAGTCCTACGGCGCCAACCCCGACAAGGCCTCCTTCGCCAACAACTGTCTTCTGGCCCGGCGGCTGGTAGAGCGCGGCGTGCGCTTCGTGCAGCTCTTCGACTGGGGCTGGGACATGCACGGGACCGGCGCCGACAATGACCTCCTGACGGGTCTCCCGAAGAAGATCGGCGAGGTGGACCGTCCGGTGGCGGCCCTGGTCAAGGACCTCGCCCGTCGCGGCCTGCTCGACGAGACCCTCGTCATCTGGGGCGGCGAATTCGGCCGCACCCCCATGAACGAGAAGCGTAACGGCTCGACCTTCCTCGGCCGCGACCACCACCCCGACTGCTTCACGATCTGGCTGGCCGGCGCGGGCATCCATCGCGGCCACGTCCACGGTTCCACCGACGAGCTGGGCTACACCGTCACCTCCGACCCTGTCGGGGTGCACGACCTGCAGGCCACCATCCTGCACCTGCTCGGACTCGACCCCCTCACCTTTCGCTACCCCTACCAGGGCCTCGGGCAGCGCCTGATCGGCCCCGCCGACAGCCCGCGGGTGGTGACGGAGCTCTTTTCCTAGATCCCCGAGCATCGAATCTCCAGCGGGCGACCGCGCACCTGCGCTTCCGCCATCCCCCATGCGACACCATCTCACCTCGACCCGCCGCCAGTTCCTCGCCGCCTCGGCGGCGGCTCCCGCCCTCTGGTCTGGTCCCTTCGGCAGCTGGCGCCAGAGCACGTCACCCAACGAGAAGATCGCCCTGGGCGTGATCGGCATCGGAATTCGCGGCCGAAACCTGATGAACGGCGCCTTCCTGCGCCAGGACGGCTTCCGGGTTGTGGCGGTCTGCGACGTGGACACCTCGCGTCGCGAGGACGGGAAGCGACGCGTGGACGAGCGCTACGGAAACAACGACTGCGCCGCCTACGGTACCCACCGCGCCCTGCTCGCCCACGACGGCCTCGACGCCGTCGTGATCGCCACACCCGATCACTGGCACGCGAACCAGATCATCGACGCCGCCGTGGCGGGCATGGATATCTACTGCGAGAAGCCCATGACCTTGACGCTGCGCGAGGCCCAGGTCGCGGTGACAGCGGTTCGCAAACACGGACGCGTGTTCCAGACCGGTAGTCAACAGCGCACGGAGTTCGGCCGACGCTTCGTGGACGCCTGCGAGCACGTGCGCAACGGGCACATCGGCCGCGTGCTGACGGTCAACGTCGGCGTCGGGGACCCCGCGCGCCCTTGCGACCTCGCGGCCGAGGATTTGGAGTCGGGACTGGACTGGGACCGCTGGCAGGGCCCGGTCCCCGTGCGCGCCTACAACTCGGTGCTCAGCCCACGCGGCGTCCACGGGCACTATCCCCGGTGGCGTTCGTATCAGGAGTATGCGGGCGGCGGATTGTCCGACATGGGCGCACACCACTTCGACATCGGCCAATGGGGGCTCGGTCGCGACGGGTCGGGCCCGGTGCGGGTGGAGCCCCCCGCGGACCCCGACGCCCTGCGAGGCGCGGCTGTGGTGTACGCGGACGGCGCGCGGATGACCCACGGCGGCCCTAGCGGAACGACCTTCATCGGCGACGGCGGCCTGATCCACGTGGACCGCAACAGCCTCTCCAGCACCCCCGGGTCCATCCTTGAGCGCGAGTTCGCCGAGGATGACGAGCGCCTGCCCCGGCCCGCCAACCACGCGGCGGACTGGCTGGAGTGTATCCACTCCCGCGAGAGGCCCGTCTGCGACGTGGAGGTCGGGGCCAGCAGCGTGGCCGTCTGCCACCTGCTCAACCTGGCCTACCGCCACCGCGAGGCAGTCGACTGGGACCCGGCCCGCTGGTGCTTCGTCTCCGAGGACGGCGGCGAGTCCCCCGCGAACGCCTGGCTCGATTACGAACGCCGGCCGGAGTACGACCTGCCGAGCTTCTGACGAGCGCCTGCGAGCCGACAAGGCGGGTCAGCGCCGGATCCGCCCAGGCGTCAGACCGTTAGCAACTGAACGCTGATGCCAACAGCAGGAGCGCCGGCCGCAACACGGCTCAACGAAGCGGCTTGCCCGTCAGGTGCAAGCTGCGCTTAGGGATGGAGAAGATGAAGGCCGTGACAGCGCTCGCCGAGATCCTTGAGTCTGCTCCATAGCCCGCGTTGTCACGATTCGGTTGGTAGTAGAAGCTCCCATCCGTGCATTGAGAGAGCGTGAACCACCACTTGTTCGCGTCCATCAAGCTGCGGAAGCTTCCTGGAATCGTGTTCGCGGTGAGGGCGGCGTACCCCATCCCCATGATCGGAGAGCCGTGCGTATCTGGAAAGCTCTCCGGATGAACCCCGATAATCTTCGCGTGTGACCTGGCGCGATCGAGGTAATTCCCGCCCTCATAAGGGCTCAAGAAGTTCGCGATCCCAGCGGCGCCCGTTCGTCCCATGTCCGCCCAATCTCGATGCCCTGCGGGCTCATCTCCATACCAGACATAGCCGTTCTTCCCGGTCCCCCGCTCCACGAATGCGTAGGCGGCGTCGTGGAGCTCACGGTCAACCTCAATTCCGCAGCGGCTCATCATCGAGAGCGCGAGCGCTCCCTGTGCAGTCAACATGCAGATAGGACCGTATCCCTCAAAGCCAGGGTTGTGCCCCCAGCCGCCGTGCTGATCCATCGCATCCCCGGGCCAAGCGTCGGGGTGTGACTCCTTGACCTTCTCGTTCACCTGCGAGAGCTCTGTGTATTGGCTCGAACAGAGGAAGGTGTAGACCTCTTTGAGCTCCTCGAGCACCCAGCGCTCACCGGTCGCCAAGTAGTACTCGCTCATGACGATCGCGGCCGCCATGTAGCGCCAATTGATCAATCCAGACTCGTCCACCGCCTTCGTCGTGCGCGCGTGCATGCGCACATTCTTCTCTACGGCTCCCCTGTATTTGCGCTCACCGCTCGCGAGCAAGGCGAGCGGCGCGAAGGTGTTGTGCGGAACGCTCCCCCACGAGCCGTCTTCTCCTTGATGCTCGACCAGGTACTGATAGAGCTCATCCAGGACGCGCTCCGTCTTCTTACAGTCGGCGGGGAAATCATCCCCATAAGTCCCATAGCGCCGACCGACGTTGAGCCCGACGGAGAGCTCCTCGCCCTCTCTCCGCAAGCTGAGCTTGAGCTTGCCCTTCCCTGCTTTGCCTTGGCTCTCTTCGAGCGCGATGGCGAACTCCGAGATCGGGCCCTCTGCTCCGAACTTCTCCATCCCATACCCGTTCTGGTGGTAGCCCTCAAAAGGCCGTCCAGCCGCGCCGAGAATCTGATCGCCGACCTTCACCTTGCGGTCTGCAGGTGAGCCTTCGAAGACGTGCCTCACGAGGAGCTCATCAGGGGCGTCAGCAACGAGCTCGACTCGGATCCCGGTGATCCCCAAGTTGTAGTACCAGCCATCGACCTCAGCGTCGGGGCCCCTCCTGGCGCGCTGTTTCCAAGGGTTGCCGTCCTTGTTGTAGTGCACCTGCCCAGAGACCGTCGTCATCAAAAACAAGAGCGCCATCGGCGCAGAGAACACCTTCATAACAAAGAGCCTACTGAGTCCTTAGCGAGGCTGCGACGGTGCTCTTTGCGACCGCGCTGACTCCAACTCACGAGGCGCGAGTTCTTCACGCCGACTGATCCCTCCAAAGCACTCCAGCCCTGGACGGCCCTGAGTTTGGCGCGCGCGCTTCCCAGACTTCCACACAGGCGCTGACCTCCTCCTCTTTGAGCGCGGCTTTCACATCGCCTACATCGACACGGGCGGAATGCACGGCGGTCTCTCAGCGCTCCTCGGAGTCCTGCGGCCCAAGATCGAGTTCCATCCCCGCGCGCAGGATGTGCAAGGTCAGGCCGGTACCGGCAGCCGGACTCCCCGCGGCGCTGCGCGCCACCCGCGCCCGGCGCGCGTCGATCACCACCACTCCGCTCTCGCCGAGCACCTCGAGGCGTTCTCCGTGAACGACGACGGCCGTGGCCTCGTCCACGGCGACGCCCACCAGTCGCGGCGCGTCCAGCACGGCCGAGATCAGGCGGTTCAGGCGCCGGCGGCGGAGGGCGTGCTGATCGACGATGACCCCCGGCCACAAGGCCAGGCCGGCGAGAGTCTCGGTCGCCTCCGCCGTGATGCTCTCCAGGTCCGCTCGACCGGTGATCATGCGCTCGGAGAGCACCGCGGCCCCAGCGCTCGTCCCGGCCACGACGGCCCCCGCGGCGTGCCGAGCCCGGACGAGTTCGATCAAGTCGACCTCCGCGAGGGCGTCCAGGAGCCGCACCTGACTCCCCCCGGGCATCCAGATCAGGTCGGCCGCCGCGACACGCTCGCGGTCGGCAGCGGGGTCTGCCCCGTCGATCAAGGTCACCGCCCGCGCGCCGGCCGCGCGCCAGCGGGCGACGGATTCCGCGCCCGCGTCCTCGCGTGCGGAGGCCTGGGGCAACACGACGACCCGCGCCGCGACCCCGCCTGCAAGATCCAGTGTTCGCGAATACACCGCTTCGGGTATTCCACCGCCGCCGATCACTACCACCGCCCCCGGTGCCGGGCCGGTCGGTTGGGGCAACGCGGACAGGACCACGGCGCTGCAGATGAGCCATGCGTTCTTCATGATCGTGAGGCTACTCCAATCCCCACGCGATTCCGCATGGCGCCCTCACTCCACGCTGCACACACCGTCCACTGATAGGGCCTCCATCGCGCGCAGAGGGCAATCCTCCGGCGCCTGAAGCCCGCAGGCGGATCACTCGTAGCGCGCACACCAGGTGCACTCGCAGTCGCCATCGAACCAGCGGGAGGTCTCGGCGTCCTCCATCGCGACGTAGCCCAGGGTGGCCAGCTGGCGCGCGACCTCGCTGTCAGAGGCCAAGGAACTCGTGACGAGGGTGTGCTCGCTCGCCTCACCGAGCCAGCGCACGAGGGCGGCCCGCAGCCGCGCGCAGAGCTCGGGGTGTGCCGGAGCCACATCTTTCAGACAGAAGTGGTCCGCGCCGAGGTCGAAGAGCTCGATCGAATGGACCTCGGAACCCCGCCCATCGCGGCCCGCGGAGCCCCCGCGCAGAAACAGGCGTAGCATCCAGGAACCACTGATGATGGAGGCACTGATCCCGTTGGCTTCGATGGCGAAGCGCGGCATGCTTCCCTCGCGCAACAAGCCGCGCCCTGGAAAATGCGCGCTCCGGTGGCCGCTCAAGTCCAGCAGCGTGCGGCCGACGTCGATCTGTCGGACGGGATCGGAGCGCAGCACACCTCCTTCCAGGCCGGGCGCACGCAGAATCAGCGGCACGGCGAGGGTGTTCAGGGAGAGACCTCCGTGATCGAAGGAACGCTCCCTGCCGTGGCGCAGGACCTCGCCGTGGTCGGCGGTGAATGCCGTGATGCCGGCACGGACGCGCTCGAGGGACAGCAGCCGGGACAGCTGTCGATCTAGAGCGGTGATCTCTCCCTTGTAGAGCGCTTCGGTGTAGTCGGGGTCTGCGATCCTGAAGTTCCAGGTAGGCGCAAGGCGCCGATCCGCTCCCGGGGCGTCGGCGTCGAAAGGATCCCGGCCCCCGGTGTAGTACAGGTTCTGCAGGTCATCGGGAGGCTCGTAGGGGCCATGCGCATCAAAGACGTGCACCCACAGGAAGACCGGGACCCCCTCAAGTTCGCCCAGCCACTCCAGCGCTTGATCGACGGTCTCGCCCGCAGTGCGCGAGGACCTGTGGCCGGGGCTCGAGTAGCGATCGAAGCCCTGCCCCAAGCCGGAGCTGGCGAACTTGACGGGCGTCGCGCTGGTCACCGCCAGCGTGGCGTAGCCCAGGTCGCGGAAGGTCTCGGCGAGGGTCAGAGCCTCACCCGAGAGACGTTTGCGGTTCGCGACCAGGCCGGTGTCGCGCGGCGAGAGACCGGTGAAGAGCGCAACATGGGAAGGCGTCGTGTTGTTGGCGCTCGACACGGCATCGAGGAAGGCCACGCCTTCGGCGGCCAAGCGGTCGATGGCCCGCGTCTCCAGAGCTTCCACCCCCGCGACGAACCCGACGTGGTCGGCTCGGTGTGTGTCGGAAGTCACGACCAGAACGGTCGGCGCCCCTTGCCCGGGATGGAGCAGGTGCGGTTGGGAGAGGAGGCAGAGGGTCTCGTCTTCCACACCGGCGAGATCGAATACGACCCGCACCCGGCGACCACGCCAGGGTCCGAGGTCCATCGAGACGTCGCGCCAGCTCACGGAAGCACCGCGCCCTCTCCGAAGATCGAAGAGCGATTCACGGACGGTGCCGCCCTCCCCCTCCAGTCTCAAGCGCAGCTGGCCGGGCCCGATGCCACGACGCAGCACTAGCGGTCGCCCGTAGGCGAACTGCAGTCGTCCGCCATCCGGATCTACATCGAATGATGCCTCGACCGCTGAGACTCCTGAGAGGGCAGTGGCGACGCGTGCGTCGCCGGCGATCTCGACCAGGGCATGCCCACCGAACACATCAGCTCCCAGCCCCATCCCCTCGACTGCCTCGAGTATCGAGATGCCCAGAATGCCGAGTGGCGCGGAGTCCGCCTCGATCTCCAGCACCAACCGGTATGGCACGCACATGCCCGGCTCGTTCGCCTCGATGTGGAATGCGATGGCCTGGATATCGGGCATAGAGGGCACCCTCTGCACCTGACGCCCAAGAGTCCGTCCATCGGCAGTCAAGGAGGCCGTCAGGCCTGCACCCTGACCAGGAACCGTGGCCATCACGGTCACGACGCATTCGTCTCGAAATCGGACCTGAATCGGGATCTCGATCTTCACCGGCCCGCTGCGCTCCACACGCAGCACCGGCCGGTCTCGATAGACGCCGACCCAGTGCCGAGCGCCAAGAAAGTCCCAGTCGAGGTGCTGTCGGCCGACCTTGAAATCGTTCCAATGCGCGAGGATCTCCCCTTCGGGAAAGGCCGGCGGTGACCCCACCGGTTCCAGGCCCAGGGCCAGGAAGCGCGCGGGCCACGGCGCGGGATCGTCAGCACCCCCGCAACCAGCCAACCACGCCAGAGCGCAGGCGAGCGCCTGGCTCTGGATGCTGTTCAGATCGGACCAGCGCGACGTCACCGACTTATCCTACCAGGGCCTCCGGCGCACTCCACACGGCCCGACAGACGCAAGCTTGCCCGCGGAACGCGCCCGTCAGGGTAGCCAGTTGAGGGTCAGGCCGTTGGTGAGGTTGAAGGTCGTCCCGCAGGGCGAACCGGCCGGATCGCGATACCAGAGCTGGTAGTGACGCGTGTCGCCCGCCCCGACGCCGCCGGTCAGCGCGATCGGCGCGCTGGTCTGAGAGTCACCGCTCCCGTCCGCCGCCACGACCTGCAGCCGGACGACGTTCATGCCCGCACACCGCAGGCCGTCCCCGAAGAAGACCCCCATGCCGTTGTTGACTGCGTTGTCCCCCTGGAAGAAGAGGCCCGGTTGGCCGGGTACGGCAGCGCTGCCCTCCAGAGAGATCGAATCGGCCGCGACGCCGGGGAACCCGCTCGCCGAGAGGTTGGCTCCGGCCGAATCAGACCCGTTTCCGCAGCCGTTACCGACGGTCCCGGGGTTTCCGCACGGCGAATTCTGATTGCAGAAACAGAAGGGCGTACCCGGCGGTGCCGCGTCCGTGGAAATCTCGAAGGTGCCGGAGTTCCCCCCGCCGCCCGGCCAGTTGCCGATCTGGATTGTGTAGATAGCGCCGACCGTGATGGGCCAGTCGATCGTGGAGCGCGTCAGACAGTCGTCGTCGTTACAGGCCAGGGCCGTTCCGTCGAGCGGACAACCGCTGCCGGGATAGACGGCCACCTTGCTGTCCATGAAGACCATGTTGCAGGTCGTGAGGGTCGCCGTCCCCAAACCCGGCGAGGTCCACTCGAACCAGACATCATGGGTGATGCCCGTCCCACCGCTACCGCTGCACAGGGGCTCATTCTGCCCCTCGGTACCTGTCGTCGCCGCGCTGTTGTCGAAGGGAAAGATCCCCTCACCACTGATGATCGTCGGGGTAGCGCAGGAGTCGCTCCCTCCCGACCAGCTCCCGCCGAGGGGCGCAGCACCCAGGGCTGTCGCCTGCTTGGAAGCGACGAACAAGGGCGATCCCTGCGGTGCAGGTCCATAGAGCGCCCCAACCAGCAGAACTCCGACAAGGGGAATGACATTCAGCATGGACGCACCGCGAGGAACGAGAGACGTCGGCGATTCCGGCGGGGCCTGGCGGCCCCGCCGGAGCAAGAGGCCTAGAACCAGACGATCGTGTAGCCGTTGGTCAGGTTGAAAGTCGTCCCGCAGGGCGAGCCGGCCGGGTCGCGATACCACAGCTGGTAGTGCTTGGTGTCGCCTGGGCTGACGCCGCCTTGGGTAGAGATCGAGACGTTCGTCTCCGAGTTTCCGCTACCGTCCGCGACGCGTACCTGCAGGCGCTGGACGTTCTGTCCTGCACATCGCAGACCGTCACCGAAGGTCACGCCGTTGCCACCGTTGATGGCGTTATCGCCCTGGAAGTAGAGCCCGGGCTGGCCCGGGACCAGGCCGCTGCCGAGGAGCACGGCGGTGTCGGCGGCCGTATCGGCGACTCCCGAGCCGCCCAGGTTCGCACCGGCGGGGTTCGATCCGTTGGAGCAGCCGTTGCCGGCGCCGCCACTCGTGCCGCAGGCGCTGGTCGAGGTACTGCAGTCACAGAACCCGGTGCCGGGCTCGGCGCCCGGGCAGCTCTGGACTCGCTCGACGATCTGAAACCCATTGCACGAAGCAAACCCGGCGCCGGAGTTCGCGATCTCAATCTGCACCAGGGAGCCACCGGAGACCGTCACGCAGTGGAGCGCGTAGGAGCCGCCCTGTTGGTGAGTACCGTTCCAGGCGAAGTTCCCGACGGCCTGGGTATCGTTGATGTCACCGCCGGTGATGTTCGCGATGTAGGAGGGGTTGTCGGGCGCCCAGGAGTAGGTGTAGATGTCGTAGAAGCCGTCGGCGAGACCGGCGAAGGTCCAGGTCGAAACGCCTCCCACTCCGCCGACGTCTTCGAGGTCGTCGAGCAACGCCTCGTCATCGCCGGAGGTCGCACCGTTGTTAAAGAAGTAGTCACCACTACCTCCCATGTTCTGGCAGTCGGTCGTGACGGTCGTCGCCTGTTGGTTCAGGTCGAGCAGGGTGAACTGGTAAGGCATTCCCCCGCTGACGGGATTCCAGAAACCGCTCTGGTGGGCTCCCGCCCCGTAGGCGGAGGTGGGATGCCCCACGCTGAACGTGTCTCCAACATCGATGTTGAAGTTCTGGGCGTTTGCCGAACCCGCGAGCAGCAGGCACGCGGCGGAGAGGGAGAGGCAATGGGTGATCTTCATGGCGGGCAAGCAGGTTCGAGACGACGAGAGGAAGGGGTGACCCTATGCCTAGCCTACCCTGCAATCCGCCATTTCGGCCACTCGTCGCTCTCCTCCGCGGCCCCGGGGCGCCAGGCCAGGACATCAGAGAGGGTGCACCGCCCTGGCACCTTGATCACCCGCCGGCTCCTGTGCGCTCTCGTCAAGAGTCACGCCGCTCAGCAGGACGCACACCGCGCAGCAGGGAAGCTCGGCCCGATCACTCGTGTACCCCTCGCCCGCGGGCGAGGGGTACACGAGTGATCGGAAACGAGTGGCGGAGCGCTGGAAAAACAGGACTCCCGGCCAGGCCCGCCCGTGTCGAGTGACGCGCCGCCTACCAGTTGACGGTGACGCCGTTGGTCAGGTTGAAGCCCGCACCACAGGGAGAACCCGCCGGGTCGCGGTACCAGAGTTGGTAGCTCTTGGTGTCTCCGGGAACGATCCCGCCCTCGGCGAAGATGTCATCAGTCGTGGACGAGGTCCCGCCCGCGGAGGCCGAGACCACCTGGATGCGGACCACACCGCCGCCCGCGCAGCGGTGGCCGTCTCCGAAGGTGATCCCCTGACCGCCGTTGATCTCGTTGTCGCCCTGGAAGTACAGGCCGGGCTGTCCGGGCACGAGGCCCGAGGCCTCCAGGGTCAGGCCGCCGGGAGTGGCGGAGCCAGTGGCGAGGAGGTTGGCGCCGTTGGGACTCGAACCGTTGGCGCAGCCGTTGCCGCCGGCTCCGGTGTTGCCGCACGGCGCGGCGCTGCCGCTGCCGTCACAGAAGCAGAACGCCGTCCCGGGCCCGGTACCGCTGCAGGCGGAGGACTTGGGCACGAACTGGAAACCGTTGGTCGATCCGAAGCCAGTGGCGGTGGCGATCTCGAGCACCAGCGTGCCGGTCGAGTCGACATTGACACAGTGCAGCGCGTGGGTCGTTCCCAAGGCGTGACCACCAGGCCACGAGCCACCACTGACCTGCATGTCCATGGTGCCGCCCGGCGTGATGTTCGTGGTGTAGGTCCCGTTGTCCGGCGCCCAGGCGTAGGTGAAGACGTTGTAGGCACCCGGCGCCAGACCGCTGAAGGTCCAGGTCGCCGTCGATCCGACGCCTCCGACATCCTGCAGGTCATCCATCAGCAGCTCGTCGTCGCCGCTCGTGAGGGCGTTGTCGAAGCTGAAGTCACCCAGACCGTTGCCCGTCACCTGGCAGTCGGTCGTGACCGCCGTCGGATTGCCGTTGATGTCGTTGAGGGTAAACGCGTAGGGCGGCCCGCTGTTCAGACTGAACCACTCGCCAGCCTGGTTGGCTGCGGCGCCGTAGGCGTTCGAGGGGATGCCGAAGCTGAAGGTATCCCCTACATCGAGGTTGAACTCCTGGGCGACGGCGTTCCCGGTGCTGAAGAGCAGCGCGATGGGAATGAACCTAAGGGTGAGTCTCATGAGATCTCTGCTTCCAAAGTCTGTACGGCCCGAGCGACGGCCCGCCGAAAGTGGCAGGAATAGCTTCCTCTCTCGTCTCTCGAACGGCAAGCGAGGTTGCTATCGAAGCGACTCTATCCCTGAACAGAAAAACCGGCAAGACGCGCTGCCGGCAGACCTCGAGGCACTCAGCGCCACCGCGACGGGCGGTCCTTCAGGGCCCCTGCAAGTGAGGCAGGATCGCCGCGCGGCAGGCCGCGCGCTCGCGGCTGCGCTCGGGGGTCTGGGAGTCGATGACCGTGTTCCGGCAGTCGAAGAGCTCGGCGTACATGAAGACGCCGAAACCGGCCAGGGACCGCTCGCAGCGGCGCATGCGCTCGATCAAGCGTGCAGGATCGACCGATGTGGCCCGCAGGCCCATGACGACGGGGAGCCGCGCGGCATGGGCGGACCAGGCCTCCATGCGCTGGGTGAAGCGCTCCTCGTCCGCGGTGTAGTTCATCGGGAACACGCGATCGAGCAGGCCTTCGTCGATCCAACGCCCCCAGTCCTGGTGGTGACTCAGAGCCGCCCGCAGCTCGGGACCCACGGCGGCGCTCAGCTCGGCTGTGGGTCGCAGCCGATCGCGCGTCCGGGCGAGGGCGCGCACGAGTTCGGTCACCTGCTCGGCGCGCCAGCGGTCCCAGCTCTGCGCGTCGTCATCGGGCGCGAGGCCGCTCGCGGCGCGGTAGAGGGCCAGGGTGCGCTGGTCGCGGGGAAAGTCCTGGCCGGGGCGCACGGCCGGCGACTCGTTCGGAAAGCGAATGTAGTCGAGGTGCAGACCGTCGAGGGCGTAGCGCTCCAACAGCTCGCCGAGTACAGCCACGAGGTAGTCGCGCACTTCGGGCAGGCACGGGTTCAGGCTCACGTAGAAGCGCTCCGAGTAGGACTGACGCTCCCCGTCGCCGTCGATCCACAACCACTCGGGATGGGTATGGATCACGTGCGTCGGATCGGCGGGCGGGCGGGGTCCCCACCAGGCGGGCATGACGTTCACCCAGGCGTGCAAGGCCAGGCCACGCCGCCGGGCCTCAGCCAGGGCCACCGCCAGGGGGTCGAAGCCGGGGTTGCACCATCCGAGCTGCTCCGCCCAGGGCTCGAAGGAGGATGGGTAGAAGGCCGTCGCGTTGCCCCGCACCTGGAACATGAGCGTGTCGAAGCCGGCATCGGCGCAGTGCTCGACGATGCGTTCCACGTCTTCGAGCGAGCGGTAGTCCCAGCGCGTGATCCAGATCGCGCGCATGGGGCCGGTCGCGGGCTCGGGCGAAGGCACACCGCGCGCGCAGGCGCACAGGACACAGAACAGCAATGCAGCGAGACTCCTCATCGCGGGTCGGCGGGGCTGGCGAGCGCACGTGCGAGAAAGAAGGTGATGGCGCTTCCCAGCGGAAGGTACCAGGGCCAGGCCAGGACCGCGCGCGCGTCGGTGGCGGTGGGGAATGAACCCCAGAGCGAGAGCGCCACGACCCCCGCCACTCCCAGGGCCAGGGCTGCACACTGACCCGCGACGCGCGCGAGGCCGACGCCGGCGCGCAGCTCGGGCAGGGCCCGCAGACGGGCGAAGAGCGCCAGGAGAGCGGCGCCCGCGCCCAGGCAGATCAAGAGCGGCGGGATGCCGAGCTCCCCCGCCCAGCTCTGGTGCGAGGTCACGGCGAACACCGCCAGGACCGAGAGCGGAGCCGACCAGACGAACCCCGCGCCAGCCCGCGAGCGCCCGCTGAAGGCCAGGAAGAAGCCGGCGATCAGCGCGCCACCGGTGTAGCTGGCCACGGCCAGGGCCAGGTCGAGGATCGAGGTGTAGTCCTCGGCCACGCGATCTATCCAGACCGCCACCGAGCACAGGAGCAGGGCGCAGCCCACGACCAGCCAGCGGCTGACGCGCAGGGCCTCGGCCGCGCCCAGCTCCCGGCCGCGGCGGCGCAGGGCCGGCACGACCAGCGCCGAGAGGATCGTCTGGGAAAGGGCCGCCAGGATCGAGTCGAGACTCGAGATGGCCGCCGCGAACGCGCCCGCCAGCACCAAACCCTTCGCTCCGGCGGGAAGCGCCTCGACGATGAAGGCCGGAAAAGCCCGGTCGGGCTGATCGGAAGCCAGGGCGAGGGCAGCGGCGCTCTGGGGATGTTCCGTGGCGAAAGCCCACAACCCCACGCCCACCAGAGCCACCAGGCAGGTGACGATCATCGCGGCGTAGCTGGCGATCACCGCTCGCCGCGCTTCGCGTGCAGTCCGACAGCAGAACAGACGCTGAGCGACGAGCTGGTCGGTCCCGTAGGAACCGACCATGCCCCAGGTCGAGGCGATCGCGGCAGTCCAGATCGTGTAGGTCTTCACCGGCGAGGGATCGAAGTCGAGCAGGCGCAGCTTGCCCGCTTCCCAGCCCGCATCGAGCGCGCCGAAGAGACCGGCCTCGAGCTGGCCTGAAATGGCCACCAGGGACACGCCGATGCCGACCAGGAACAGGAAGAAGAGGATGCAGTCGGTCCAGACGACCGTCGCGATGCCGCCGATCAGGGTCCACGCCACCGCCACGACGCCGATGGCGCAGACGGCGGTCACCAGCGGCGGCAGGCCGCTGTGTGCCTCCACCCAGGCCAGCTCCCCGGCCAGGATGACCTCCAGCACGACGGCCGTCAGGTAGACGCGCGCCGCCTGTCCAAGCACCCCGCCGATCGAGAAGAGCGCCGAGGCCGTCAGGCGCGCGCCGCCTCCAAGGCGACGGCCCATGTAATCGTAGGGGCTGTAGATTTCGCGCTCGTAGTAGGCCGGCACGAGCACGAGGCCGATGATCGTCTTCGCGAGCAGTGATCCGATCAGCCCCAGCTGCAGGTAGGCCAGGTTCCCTCCCGGGCGCGCCACCACCGCCGGAAGGCTGATGAAGGTCACGGCACTGATCTCGGTCGCGACGATCGAGGCCGCCACCGCGTACCAGGGGAGCCGACGGCCACCGAGGAAGAAGTCGCGCACCGAGCGCGGGCGCCCGGCCATGCGCTCACCCACGAGCGTCGTCAGGGCCAGCAGGGCGAAGACGACCGCCCAGTCCAGCCAGCCGAAGCCGCCAGGCTCACCCATCGCTGCCTGCCGGATCGACGCCGGTGGGGAGCGAATCGTCGGGGTTGCGCGTGGAAAACATGCCGCGTCCGGGCCGGATCCTACGCGCGTCCCGGGTCGCTCTCCAGACTCGGGGTCGGCGCGAGCCCACCTGCGCTATCATCTCGCGCCCCATGGTCCCGGAGCCCGTCCACGCCGCCCGCGAACTCCCCGGCGCGCCCTTGCCCACCTTCGTGGTCGCCGACCCACGCGAAGCCGCCATCGCCGTCGCCAGCGAGATCGCAACTCTCGTGGACACGGTAAGGGCGCGCTCGGAGGACCTGATCCTGGGCCTCGCCACGGGCAACACGCCCCTCGAACTCTACGAGGAGCTCGTGCGTCGCACGCGGACCGGGCTCGACCTCGCCTGCGTGCGGACTTTCAACCTCGATGAGTACGTGGGACTGGCCCACGATCATCCCTCGAGCTTCCGCTCCTTCATGCGCCGCCACCTGTTCGACCCGGCAGGCGTCCCCCAAGCGCACACCCACATCCCCGACGGCACCCTCGCCGACGCGGACCTCGCGCGGCACTGCGCCGACTACGAGCGCGCCATCGCCGAGGCGGGCGGCATCGACCTGCAGCTGCTCGGCCTGGGCATCAACGGGCACATCGCGTTCAACGAGCCGGGGACCCCCTTCGACTCCCGCACGCGCGTGGAGACCCTGACCGACCAGACGCGCATCGCCAATGCTGGAGACTTCGCCTCCGGCGAGGAGGTCCCCGAGCGTGCCCTGACGATGGGCATCGCGACCATCCTCGAGGCACGGCGCGTGCGGGTGCTCGCCTTCGGGTCCCACAAGGCCCCGGTCGTCGAGCGCCTGCTGCGCGGCCCGGTGGAGACAGCCTTTCCAGCGTCCTGCCTGCTCGACCATCCCGACGCGACCCTGTGGATCGACGAGGCCGCTGCGCCGAGCGCTTGCTGAGAGCAGCACTCCGATCCGGACCGCGCGACGGCGGCCGAGATGGCGGTCGCGGACCTCCATCCGGTAGGGTGCCGCGCACCATGCGCGTCGGCTTCGACTGCTCGCCTCTCGTGCGTCCGCACCCCACCGGGATCGTGCGCGTCGTGCGACAGACCGTTGAGGCCCTCGAGGCCCGCGGTGCCCTCGAGCTCGTGCGCCTCGCCCCCACCGCCGGCGAGAAGCTCTCGCGCTGGCGGCAGCGAGTCCTCCCGCGAACGGTGCGCGAGCAAGGACTGTGCGGCATCCACTCGTTCGTCTCCGCGTTTCCCATGCGCGGCCCGGGCCGAAGGGTGCAGACGATCCACGAGTTGCCCTGGCGCCACGGAGTGCGGGAGAACGCGGACTGGCGGCACCGGCTCTGGGCGACGGTCGGTCTCCTGCGCGCGGACCGGGTGCTGACCGCCACCGAGTTCGTCGCATGCGACCTGCGCCGACGCCGGCTCCCCGGCGCCGACCGCGTCCGAGTCTGCCCCTGGGGCGTGGGCTCGCCCTTCGAGCTCGAGCCGCCCCAAGGCGTGGTGGACGAGGCGGTCCTGCACCGCTATCGACTGCCGGAAGGAGCGCTGGTGGTCTGTCTGGGGGCCGTCAGACCGAAGAAGAACCTCGCCGCCGTGCTGCACGGCGTGGCCCGCCTGCACGAGCGCGGCGGCCCGCGGGTGCACCTGGTCGTGACCGGCCCTCCGACGGACCAGCTGCGCCGTGACCTGGGCCTGGTCTCGCGCCTCGGCCTCAACCGCCACGTCTCCACGCCGGGCGAGCTCGCCGAGGACGAGGTCGCCAGCCTGTTGCGCGCGAGCGCGGCCGTGGCCGTCCTCTCCACCTCCGAGGGATTCGGCTTGCCGGTGCTCGAGGCCCTGGCCTGCGGCGTACCGGTGATCGTGCCGGGCGGGAGCGCGCAGGCGGAGGTAGCCGGCGAGCCGGGGATCGAGGTGAACGCGGAAGACGCCGACTCGGTGGCCGCCGGCCTGGCCAGGGCGATCGAGGAGCGCCAGGCCCTGCGCGCGCCCCTGGCCGAACGCTCGCGCGCCTTCTCCTGGGATCGCTGCGCCCAGGGCATCGAGGCGGTCTGGGAGGAGCTGGTGTGAGCGCGCCGCGCGTCCTGGTCTCCGGCGTGCTCCTCGGCCAGCCGGCGGGCGGCGTCCGGCGCCACAACGCCGAGCTCCTGGCGCGCGTCGCGCCCATGCTCGCCGAGGGCGGCGGCCGACTGGCCGTGATGGAGGGCACCCAGCCCGTCGCCTTCCCCCTGCCACCCTCCATCGAGCGCATCCAGAGCAGCGTCCCGCCGAGTCCCGTCCTGGTGCGGGCGACCCTGGAAGGGCGCTGGCTGCGCAAGGTGCTCGGAGCGACGGCGGCCCCCTTCGACCTGGTCCACCTCGCCCACTTTCCCGTCCCACGCCACCTGCCGGTCCCCTACAGCCTGACGGTCCACGACCTGCGTGACCTGCAGCTCGCCCACACGCCGATGTCCCGGCGCCTGATGGCAGGCAGGGTGATCGGCAAGGCGGTGGAACAGGCCGGCTGCGTGATCACGGTCAGCGAGACCGTGCGCAGCGACCTGCTCGAGCGCTTCCAGCTCGATCCCGAGCGCGTACAGGTCGTCCCCAACGCCGCCGACCACCTGCCGGTCCTGGCGCGCGAGCCGGGGCCTGACGCTCCGATCCTGCACGTCGGGCACGTGGAGCGACGCAAGAATCTCGAGCTCCTGCTGCGCGCCCTGGCGGAGGATCGCGACCTACCTCCCCTGCTCCTGGCCGGCGCCCCGAAGGCCGAGGAGGACGAGCGCCTGCTCGCCCTGGCGCGCGAGCTGGGAGTAGCCGAACGGATCACCTTCGCCGGGCCCGTGGACGAGAACCAGCTCTCGGGCCTCTACGCCCGCGCCGCCTGCGTCGCCCTGCCGTCCCTCATCGAGGGATTCGGCATCCCAGCCCTCGAGGCCCAGCGCGCCGGCGTGCCACTCTGCGTCTCTCTCACCGGCGCCCTGCGCGAGATCGCCGGCCCCTCGACCCCCGCCTTCGCCCCCGACGATCCGACCGACTGCGTGCGCGCCTTGCGAGCGGCCCTCGCCACTCCCGACGAAGCCCTGCACGCCGCTCGCGAACGGGCACAGGGCTTCCGCTGGGATGATTCCGCCGCTCGACTGCTCGAGGCCTGGGAGCGAGCTGTAAGGGAGTGAGCCCCGCGCGCAGGCCGACGGGGGTGGGACCCTCCCCGCTCAGCGTGCGCCGGGAACAAGCTGGAGAGCAGCGAGCCGGCCGCTCTCAGCCGAACAGGCGCCGCACGCGCCCCGCGGAGTATTCCGGGAAGAAGTCCTTCGGCGCGTCGAAGCGGAAGTGCTTGCGCAGCACCTCCGCGAAGACGTCGCGGAAGTCGGTCGTGACCTGCAGGTCGCGGCGCTGATAGAGATTCGCCTCGGCGAGTCCCGTCCACTTGCCGTGCACGCGCCCCCCCGCGACGCCTCCGCCCAGGAGCAGCATCGCGCTCGCGTGGCCGTGGTCCGTGCCGGAGTTGCCGTTCTCGCGGCAAGTGCGGCCAAACTCAGTCATCACCATCACGAGCGTGTGCTCGGCGTGCGGTCCGAGGTCGTTCATGAACGCGGCCAGGGCGTCGCCGAGGCTCCGCAGGCGGTTCGCCATGTTCCCCTGGGCGCCGCCCTGCCCGGCGTGGGTGTCCCAGCCGCCGACATCGAGGGCGGCCACCTCGAGTCCCGCTCCGGCGCGAATGACCTGCGCCAGATCGCGCATGGTCGAACCGAGCCCGCCGCTCGGGTACCCACCACCGCCGCGGGAGCGCTTGTCCTTGTCGCCCACGATCTTCCGGAAGAGCTCGAGGGTCTCGAAGGTGTCACGGCCGGCGTCGATCAGCGACTCCTCGTCCTCGCGCCGCGGTTCCATCGCCCCTTCACCGCTCCCGTAGAGCGGCCCGTAGAGGTCGAGCAGCTCCTTGTCGCCCAGGACTCTCTGCTCGGGGACCGCCAGGGCCGTGTACGCCCCGCGCAGGGAGCGCGGCAGGAGGCCCTGCATGGCGAGGGCGCGCAGGCCGGTCAGCTCGCGCTTCTCGTCCGAGGCCGCGAGGAAGCGGTTCAACCACCCCTCCCGCACGGTGCGCATGCCGGGCGCGGCGTACTCCATGAAGTCCTGCGCATCGAAGTGGCTGCGCGTCGGGTGCGGAGAGCCGACGTTCAGGATCGGGGCGAGCTTCTCTGCTTCCCAGAACGGCATCAGGCTCGCCAAGGCCGGGTGCAGTCCGAAGTCGCGGTCGAGGCGCAGCACCCCCGCGCCCTCGGCCGAGTCCTTCGCGGGGATCGCGATCGTCGGCCGCAGCTCGTAGTACCGCCTGTCCGAGTAGGGAACGATGATGTTGAGCGGATCGGCACCGCCGCGCAGGTAGACGATGACCAGGGTGGGCTTGGGCTCGTCGTCACCGAAAGCCCAGGACAGGTGAGCGGCGGGCAGCGGCAGGGCCAGGGAAGCAAAGCCGGCTCCGGAGGCCTTCAGAAAAGTGCGTCTCTCGAGGGTCGACATGGCTACTGCTCCTGAAAGTCGGGCGAGGCGAGGATCACGCCCAGCAGAGCGGGCACGGCCTTCCGAAGGCTCTCCTTGGACCTGGAATGCTCGGCGATCATGGTGCTCAAGACTCGCGAGGTGCGCGCGCTCACCCCCGCGGGCAGTACGCGCCGAACCAGCTCGAGCTTGAGGTACTCCTCTCGGGCGTCCTCGAGTCCGACGTACATCGCCCGCGGCACGCGCACGCCCTCGATCTTTCCGGCGACGAGGTCCTTGGCGAACTTCCAGCGCACGGCGAGGGCACCGGGGTCGAGCCAGGCCTCGGCCTGGTCGTAGTAGCCGGTCGGGTCCTTGCACAGGTAGAGGTTCTCGTTCATCGCGGCCAGCGCCTTGTGGAGACCCGCGCAGTGCTGGATGTCCGCGCGCGTGGCGCGCAGGGCGCTCACCACGAATTCGAAGGGCCGCTTGAACTTGGCACCGTAGTGCTCCGGCGCGAAGAACTCGGAATCGGCGGCGATCGCCCGGTAGGTGGCGCAGAGATCGCCGTCGGTCTTGCGGAAGACGGCGGCCACGCGCTTGACGATGCCCTCGGGGGGGTCGTCGCGGACAAAGAAGCGGCACAGCTTCCAGGCGATGAAGTCTGCCGTCCCCCGGTGCTCCGCCAGCAGATCGAGCACCTGCTCGCCCTCCGCCTGCGGGTCCTTCCAGTCGCGGCGGATCATCTTGTGCAGGACCTGCTTGTTGTCCCCGCAGTGCATGCCCGGGTGGAACTTGAAGCGCATCGGCTCGTTCCCGCCCTTCTCGATCGTCCACCCGGTGAGCGCCCTCGCGACCTCCTCGACGTCGCTCTGCGTGTAGTAGTTGTCGACCCCCAGGGTGTGCAGTTCGAGCAGCTCGCGCGCGTAGTTCTCGTTGAGCCCTCGCTGCGCAGCGATGTCGCTGGCCTCCTGCCCCTGCTCCTTCGAGTCCGTCTCGAGTCGCCTCCGTATCTCGATCGCCTTCAGCTCCGCCTTGGTCGGAGGGCGACGGGAGACCTCGTTGTCGAGGTAGGTGAGCATCGCCGGATGCTTCGCGCTGGCGCCCAGGATGTGGCGGAAGGATCCGAACGAGCCCTCGCGGATGACCTCGCGCTCGTACTCGGTCGCGAAGTACTTCACCGCGCCCTTGTCGACCGCGACGCAAAAGTGGTTCCGGAAGAAGTCCGAGGCGACCTCGCGCACGTGGTTGGGGCCGTAGACGGCGTGGTAGAGGACGCCGTCGCGCACTTCCCGGCTCGGGATGTTGCGCAGCTTGTTGCGCGCTCGGCGCTCCTCGGGCGAGGCATCGGGTGTGATGGGCTTCACGTACCGACGGAACACCTCGGCGCTCGAGAGGTCGATGGAGCCGAGCGATGCCAGACGCCGGTCGAGCTCGACCGCGGGCTCGACGCGGTCGGCGAGCTGCCGGTCGAGCCACTCCTCGATGCCAACCCCGCTCACCTCGCTCATCAGCTCTGGCGTACACCCCGGACTGAAGCGGCGCAGGAAGTGGACAACTCGCTGGCGCTCGGTGAGGGGCGGGAGGTCCTCTCGGCGAGGTCTCCCGAGATCAGTGCTCACAACTTCTTTCCGCGCCATGCGAGCCATCCTAACTCAGAACGCCGCCCAGGGTTTCGAACCGCCGCTCCCGCCCCATGGAGCGTGCTCAGCTCAGCGTCCGTCCTCGATCGGCGGGAGCGCAGGGGGCTCCCCGCCACCCTTGAGGGCAGCGGTGGCCCGGAAGGCGACCACGAACGCGCCCAGGGCGAGGCATATGGCGCCGATCACGAGCATGGTCCGCATCCAACCGGGGAGCTGGGAGAGGTCGCTCACGAACAGGCCCCGGCGGGAAGCCTGCGCGTGGTACTGGAGCGGCGGTCGACCGCCGCCCTGTGGATCAATCCCGCCCCCGGTGGGACGGGCGCCTCCGAGAGCGAGCTCCTCGGCCATGCGCTCGCGAGCGGTGGGGCGAGGGGCAGCGGGCGCGGGTGCGGGTGCGGGTGCGCGCGCGATGGTCGGCGCAGGCGCCGGAGACGGCGCGACCTCGTCCTCGAAGGAATTGTCCTCGAGGGAGATGTCCTCCAGCTCGATCTCCTCGGGCTCGAAGGTGGGCTCGACGGGAGCCGGCCGGGGCGCTGCGGGGGGTCCGGCGACGACCTCGATGTCCCGGAAGCGCAACTCCACGTCCCCCAGGCGGAAGACCGCACCGTCTGTGAGGTCCAGACGCGCCACGCGCACGTCCTCGTGGATCAGCCCGTTGCGGGATCCCTCGTCCACGACGGCCCAGCCCCGCGCACCGCGCTCCAGGTGCGCGTGGCGACGGCTGATGGACGTCGCCCGCAGCCGCGCGGCGCATGTGGGGTCGCGACCAATGACCCCGCCGTCACCCAGATCGAAGGTGCGGCCGAGATCGACACCGGAGAGGACGAACAGGCGCGGCATCGGAGAAGATCAGGCCTCGACCAGGCCCTCGCGAATCGCGTAGCGGGCCAGCTCCACGCGGTCGTGTATGTCGAGCTTGCGCATGATGCTCGAGCTGTGGTGTTCGATGGTCTTGACCGAGAGCTGCATCAACTTGGCGACCTCTTTCTTGGAGAGGCCGCGGGCCAAGTAGAGCAAAACCTGCACCTCACGGACCGTCAAGCTCTCGCGTCGCGTCGAGCCCACGGCGGGGATGAGGGTGCCCGCACTCGGTGATTGGTCGCACGTGAAGCGCGCCCGCACGCGCGCGGAGAAGAAAGTCTCCCCGACCGCCACGCGCTCGAGAGCGTCGAAGAGCACGGCCAGGGACTCACTCTTCAGGACGAAGCCCTGAGCGCGCACGGACAGGGCCTGCTCGATGTGCAGGTCGTGGCAGGTGGCGGAGATAAAGACGGCGCGCACATGTGGCAGGCGCTCGCGGATCCTGCGTAGGGCGTCGAAGCAGCACAGCCCGGGCATGTCGACGTCCATCACGACCAGGTCGGCGCCGCAGACCGGCGCGTCCTCGACGGCCGCCTCTGCACACCCCGCTTCCCCGACGACGTCGAAATCGGATCGGTCGTGGATCACGGCCGCGAGGGACGAGCGCACGAGCTCGTGATCATCGACCAGAAAAAGGCGCGTGACCGTCACGCCGCCACCTCGCATTGCGTTGCGATCGGTGAGCACGACGAATCCCTGTCGGGACACACCCCGACCCCGGACCTGACGATCCGCAGCCTGGCACACTCTCTCTTGCGGGCCTCTCTCATCTCCTCTCGACCACGACCGTCCCCGCGCGCGGTGCGCACCACCGTCAGCGGTGGCGCACGAAAGCGGCGGAACGACCCCGGCATCGGTCGGCCATGGTAGCGCGAGATCGGAAAGTTCGTATGGTCCCAGGATGCCCGCCACGGCACGCTCGCCTTTGCGCACGATGTTGAACCTCTCGCTGCTCTTCGCCGGCCTCTACGGCGCCGTCTGCCTGTTCGCCTTTCTGGGTCAGCGGAGGATGGTCTACTTCCCCGGCGGGCCGCCCCAGGGCGACCCCGCCGACGCGGGCCTGGCCTTCGAGGAGCAGTTCATCGAGACCACCGACGGGGTGCGCCTCCACGGCTGGTGGATCCCCGCCCAACCGATGATCGGCGCCCTGATCCTCAGCCACGGCAACGGCGGGAACATTGCGGGACGCCTGCACATCGCCCGCGCCCTGCACGAGATGGGCCTGGGCGTGTTCCTGTTTGACTACCGCGGCTACGGGTCGAGCGAGGGGACACCCGACGAGGAGGGCACCTACCTCGACGCCGAGGCCGTCTGGGAACGGGTGACCGGCCCCCTGGGGATCGCGCCCGAGCGGGTCCTCCTGCAGGGCGAGTCCCTTGGCGGCGCGGTCGCAGTCGAACTCGCACGCCGACGCCGGGCGGCGGGCCTGATCCTCGAGTGCTCTTTCACCTCTCTGCCCGAGATCGGCGCGACGGCCTACCCCTGGCTCCCGGTGCGCGCCCTCTCGCGCATCCGCTACGAGTCGATAGACAAGATCGGCGCCCTCGACCTGCCGATCCTGATCCTCCACAGCCCCCAAGACGAGATCGTGCCCTTCGCCCACGCCGAACGGATGCTCGCGGCCGCCGGCGCAGAGGCGCAACTCCATCCCACCAGCGGTGGACACAACGATGGCGGCTTCACGCGCCGCGCAGAAGATCTGGAAGCGGTTCAGGCCTTCTGCCGCGCTTGCCTGGGGAGCGCAGAGCGGTGAGCGCGGCCGGAGAGC
>DASCMO010000104.1:0-10561 GCA_036010965.1 Planctomycetota bacterium
CGGTCGGGCCTGGACCCGATCAGCCCACCCAGATGGGTCTGGCGATGGCAGAACGCACCCTCTCGGAGATCGCTGAAATCTGTGGAGCGACCCTCGTGGGAGATGGTCGCCGGTGCGTCGTGGGTCCGGCGGGCCTGGCGGAGGCGGGGCCCGAGGAGGTCAGCTTCCTGGCGGACGAGCGCTACCGTACGCAGCTCCGTGAGACGCGCGCCGGGGCAGTGATCGTCCAACCTGGGACCGAGGCGCCGCGCGAAGACCTGGCCCTGCTCTGTTGCGAGGATCCCAACACCGCCTTCAGCGCGGTCGTGCGGCTCTTCGCTGGAGAGGAACACGCCGCGCCGCCCGGCGTCCACCCGAGCGCCGTCGTGCATCCCGCTGTCGAGCTCGGCGCAGGGGTCTCCATCGGGCCCGTGTGCACGGTGGGGGAGGGCGCGCGGATCGGCGACGACGTCGTCCTGCACGCTGGCGTCGTGATCTACCCCGGTGTCCGGATAGGCGCGCGCTGCACGATCCACGCCGGGGCCGTGATCGGCTCCGAGGGATTCGGCTTCGAGCCGACCAAGGACGGCTGGGAGAAGATCCCCCAGTGCGGCACGGTGGTAGTCGAGGACGATGTGGAGGTCGGCGCCAACGCGACCATCGACCGGGCGCGCTTCGGAGCGACGCTCATCGGCCGCGGGGTCAAGATCGACAACCTCGTTCACATCGCCCACAACTGCGTCATCGGCCCGGGCGCCATGCTCTGCGCCCAGGGTGGCACGGCAGGATCGGTGCACCTGGGGGCGCGAGTGATCCTGGCCGGTCAGGTAGGAATCAGCGGCCACATCACCATCGGGGACGGCGCACGGGTGGGGGCGAAATCCGCCGTCTTCGGCGACCTCGCGGGCGGAGCGGAGTACCTCGGCTACCCCGCTCGGCCGCGGGCGCAGGCCCTTCGCGGCATGGGGGCGCCACGACGGCTCACCAGGCTCGTGAAGCGCGTGGAAGAACTCGAGGCGCGCATCGCCCGGATGGAGGAAGATGCGTGACGCGCCACCAGCAGACCCTCCGCACGGCCGTGGAGTTCTCCGGCGCCGGACTGCACAGCGGCGAGATCGTCAATACACGCGTGTTGCCCGGCCAGCCCGACCACGGCGTCGAGTTCGTGCGCACCGACCTCCCCGATGCCGAGCCCGTTCCGGCGCATATCGCCTATCACCAGGAGAAGGAGCGCCGTACGCGACTCGAGCTCGGCAGTGCGAGGGTGGACACGGTCGAGCACTTCCTCTCGGCCTGTCGTGGGCTGGAGATCGACAACCTGACCGTGGAGCTTTCGGGTACCGAGTTGCCTGGCCTGGACGGTAGTGCCAAGCCCTTCACCGAGCTCTTCCAGCAGGCGGGCATCGTCGAGCAGCGCCCTGAGGCGCGCGTGTTTCAGCTGCAGAGTCCGGTCTATGTGCGCCAGGGCGACTCGACCCTCGTGGCCCTGCCCACCGATCAGCCGTGCCTGACGCTTCAGTATGTGGCCTCGTTCGACGAACCCAGCGTGAGCGGCGGTTCGTTCCAGTTAGAGGTGACGCCTGGCTCTTTCGTGGAAGAGATCGCACCGGCCCGCACCTTCTGTCTCGCCTCCGAGATCGATGCTCTGCGCGCGGCGGGTTTAGGAAAGGGCGCGACCGCCGAGAACACGGTCGTCCTGGGGGACGGAGAGGTCGATCTGCGGCTCCCCGACGAACCCGTGCGCCACAAGATCCTCGACCTGCTCGGAGACCTGCACCTGCTCGGCGCTGACCTCCACGCCCACGTGATCGCCATGCGCTCGGGCCATCGCACCAATGTAGAGCTGGTCAAGAGCCTGCTCGAGATGATGCAGGTCGATGAAACCGGCGGTGCGATCCGACGCGAGGCGGGCATGGATGTGCGCGAGATCCTGCGCATGCTTCCGCACCGCTATCCCTTCCTGCTGATCGACCGCGTACTCGACATCGATGGCTACAAGCGTGCGGTCGCCGTCAAGAACGTGTCGATCAACGAACCCTACTTCCAGGGGCACTTCCCCGACCAGCCGCTGATGCCCGGCGTCCTGCAGCTCGAGGCGATGGCCCAGCTCGCGGGTGTCCTCCTGCTCCGCAAGCTCGAGAACACCGGCAAGTTGGCCGTCCTCTGGGCGATCGACAAGGTCAAGTTGCGCGGGGCCGTCGTGCCCGGAGACCAGCTGCGCATCGAGGTAGAGACCCTCAGGATGAAAGGTCACGCTGCGCAGGTCCGCGGTGTCGGGTCGGTGGCGGGGAGGGTTGTCTGCGAGGCCACCTTGATGTTCACCATGGTCGATTCCTGACAGTCAGTTCATGTCCACCCAGATACACAGCACCGCGGTCATTGCGGATAGCGCCGCACTCGGCGTCGATGTCACCATTGGCCCTCACACGATCATCGGTCCCAGCGTGCAAATCGGGGACCGCACCCGCGTCGGCCCACAGGTCGTGATCGACGGCGTGACGCGCATCGGCGAGGACAATGTGATCGTCGGTCAGGCCAGTCTGGGCGCGGCGCCCCAGGACATCTCCTACCGCGGTGAGCCCACCCTGCTGGAGATCGGTGACGGCAATATGATCCGCGAGTTCGTCACGATCAACCGCGGGACTGTGAAGGGTGGTGCGCGCACGAGCATCGGCAGCGGCTGCCTCCTGATGGCCTGCAGCCACGTCGCTCACGATTGCGACCTGCGCGACGGCGTGATCCTGGCCAATAACGTGCTGCTGGCCGGGCATGTGCTGGTGGGGAAACGGGCCAACCTCTCGGGCGCCGCAGCGGCGCATCACTTCTGCACCATCGGGGAGTACGCCTATGTGGGGGGGCTGTCGCGCGTCGTTCAGGATGTGCCGCCCTTCATGATCGTCGAGGGGCATCCGAGCCGCGTGCGGGGCGTGAACATCGTCGGGCTGCAGAGGGCGGACGTTCCCGAGGAGGACATCGAGGCCGTCCGGACCGCCTTCCGTCGCCTTTACCGCTCCGGAGTACCGAAGAAGCGTGTCTTTGCCGACATGAGGGCCGAGAGTTCCACTCCGGCCCGGGTCCTGCGCTTGATCGAGGCCCTCGAGAACACAGAACGCGGCTCCAAGGGCCGCCACCGGGAGAGCCTGCGCGAGGAGTTCGCTCAGAGTGGCCGCGACCTCGTAGCGGTGAGCTCCTGATGGCTGGCGCGGCGAAGCGCAGTTTCCGGGTAGCGGTGGCCGGGGTGGGCCATCTGGGGAAGATCCATGCCCGGATCTGGAACGAACAACCCGAGGCGGAACTCGTCGCGGTCGTTGACTCCGACGCCGCCCGGGCGGGCGCCTTGGCGCAGGAGCTGGGCTGTGAGGCATTCGCCGAGGCCAGCGAACTCCCGGACGACCTTGACGGCGTCAGTGTCGTCGTCCCGACCGCCGTCCACGCCGACGTGGCAGTCGGTCTGCTCGAGCGCGGCATCGCCTGCCTGGTGGAGAAGCCCCTGGCGAGCAATCTGAGTGAGGCCGATCGCATCCTCACGGCGGCGGAAAAGGGTGGCGCCTTGCTCGCCGTCGGCCATGTCGAGCGCTTCCAGCCCGGGGTGCGCGCCGTGCGCGAGCTGGGACTTCGACCGCGCTTCATCGAGAGCCACCGACTGGCGCCCTTCAGCTTCCGCAGCATGGACGTGGGCGTCGTCCACGACCTGATGATTCACGACCTCGACCTGGTCCTCTACCTGTGCGGATCCGAGATCGCGAGCATGGACGCCGCCGGGGGCGCGATCCTGACCGAGCGCGAGGACCTGGCCTCCGTGCGGCTCGTCTTCGAGAACGGCGCCAGGGCCAGCGTGACCGCCAGCCGGGCTTCCTTGACGCCCATGCGGCGTATGCGCCTCTTCTCGTCGGAAGGCTACATCAGCCTCGACTTCCAGCAGAACTACGGCCTGATGGTCACCAAGGGACCCGAGTTCGACCGCGGGCGCGAGGCCTTGCGGGAACTGGATCCGGCCAGCCTGGCCCAGCAGAAGGACTGGGTCACCGAGGAGGTGTTGCGCGTCACCGAGTTGAAGCTGGAGGGCGAGCAGCGCCCGCTGCAGGCTGAGCTGGATTCCTTCATGCGCTCGGTGCGCGACGGCAGCGAGATCGAGGTCAGCGGCGCCGATGGCCGGCGGGCCCTGGAGCTCGCCGACCGCATCGTCGCGGACATCCGCGCTCAAGATTGGTAGAACGGCCCTCATGAGTTCGTCGAGGACGACGGGGCGCTTCGCCCCCCTGGCCGAGAGCGCCACGCGCGCTCCGGAGGAGGCCGAGCGTGCGGTGCTGGAGGGCTGGCGAGAGCGGGACGTCTTCCGGTCCGTCGCAGCGGCACGCGCCGAGGGCGAGACTTACGTCTTCTGGGAGGGTCCGCCGACCGCGAACGGCCGACCGGGCATCCACCATGTGATGGCCCGTGCGATCAAGGACACCGTCTGTCGCTACCAGACCATGCGTGGCAAGCGCGTCCTGCGCAAGGCGGGTTGGGACACCCACGGGCTGCCGGTCGAGTTGGAGGTCGAGAAGGCGCTGGGCATCAGCGGCAAGCCAGCGATCGAGGCCTACGGGATTGGCCCGTTCAACGAGAAGTGCCGCGAATCGGTCTGGACCTACCGCAAGGAATGGGAGGAGCTCTCCGAGCGCATCGGCTACTGGCTCGACTACGACAATTCCTACGTGACCTACGACGCCGACTACGTCGAGAGCGTCTGGTACATCCTCGCTCGCTTTCACGCCGCCGGCCTGGTCTATCGCGGCCAGCGCGTCGTGCCCTACTGCGGTCGCTGCGGCACGGGCCTCTCCTCTCACGAAGTCGGTCAGCCGGGGGTGTACCAGGACGTGAATGACCCCTCGGTCACCCTGCGCTTTCGCCTCAAGGAGTCGTTCGGCGCCGAGCCCGAGAGCCTGCTGGCCTGGACGACCACACCCTGGACCCTGCCCTCGAACTTCGCCCTGGCCGTGCACCCCGATTCCGAGTATGTGCGAGCGCGCATCCCGGCCGGTGCAGAGGGCGAGCACGAGATTGTTTGGGTGGTCGCCGAGCGCGTGGTCGCCGTGCTGGGCGAGGAGGTCGAGGAGCTCGAGCGCCGACGGGGTCGGGACCTGGCGGGCCTGGCCTATGAGCCGCTCTTCGAGCTCGGCGAGCCGTTCCTCATGCCTCCCGCGGAGACCATCGACCCCGACGCTCGACATCGGGTCGTGCTCGCGGAGTACGTCACGGCCGAGGACGGTACGGGGATCGTGCACCAGGCGCCCTACGGCGCCGACGACTGGGCCCTCGCCACGAAGAACGGCATCCCGACCGTCCTGGGCGTAGGGCCCCACGGACGCTTCGTGCGCGCGGTCGGGCCGGTGGAGGAGGGCACGTTCTTCAAGGACGCCGACGCTCCCCTGACGGCCGATCTCGAGCGCCGTGGGCTGCTCTTCGCGAGCGAGCGCGCGTCCCACAGCTACCCGCATTGCTGGCGCTGCGACACGCCGCTTTACTACTTCCCGACGCCTGCCTGGTACATCCGCACGACGGCCTACAAGCAGCGCATGATCGAGTACAACCGCCGCTGCAACTGGGTCCCGCCGCAGGTGGGGGAGGGGCGCTTCGGCGACTGGCTCGAGAACAACATCGACTGGAACATCTCTCGCGACCGCTTTTGGGGCACGCCCCTGCCGTTCTGGGTTTGCGAGGGCTGCGACGTGGAGCGCGCGGTGGGTAGCGTCGAGGACCTCGAGCGCCTGGCGGGTTCGCTCCCGGAGGGCTTTGACAACCACAAGCCGCTGATCGACGAGGTGACCATCGCCTGCGAGGCCTGCGGCGGGACCATGCACCGCACGAACGCCGTCGTGGACTGCTGGTTCGACTCCGGTTCGATGCCCTACGCCCAGTATCACTGGCCGTTCGGGGAGAGCCGTGGAATCGTGAGCGAGCAGTTCCCGGCCTCGGTGATCGCCGAGGGTCTCGACCAGACGCGAGGCTGGTTCTACTCCTTGCTCGCCATCGGGGCCTTCCTGGCCGAGGACGACGAGGGCCTCGCGTCCGGCGTCGTCTACCGCAACTGTCTGGTCAACGGTCTCGTCCTGGACGGGGACGGGGTCAAGATGTCGAAGCGCCTCGGGAACATCGTCGACCCATGGAAGGCGATCGGCGAGCACGGGGCCGACGCCCTGCGCTGGTACATGCTCTCGAGCGCGGCACCGTGGTTGCCCAGGCGCTTCGATCTCGCCGGCGTGCTGGAGGTCCGCCGGCGCTTCTTCGGGACCCTCGCCAACAGCTACCGTTTCTTCTCCGAGTACGCGCGCATCGATGGCTTCGACCCCGGCGACCCGGGCATCCCTCCGGCGGCGGAGCGCAGTGAGATCGACCGCTGGCTGCTGTCTCGCGCGCACACGCTGCTCGCTGAGGTCGTGTGCAGCATGGACGACTACGACCTGACGGGGGCCTGCCGCGCGGTCGAGACCTTTGTCGTCGATGAACTGTCCAACTGGTACATCCGTCGCAATCGCCGCCGCTTCTGGAAGGGCGAGACCGGCGGCGACAAGCTGGCCGCCTACGCCTCGCTGTACGAGGCTCTGAGAGCGGCGACCCTGGCCACGGCCCCGGCCGCTCCGTTCATTGCGGAGCAGCTCTGGGCCTGTCTCACGGGCGGCGAGACGTCTGTCCACGCCGAGCTGCTCGAGATGGCCGATGAGAGTTGCGTGGACCCCGGACTCGAGGCGAGCATGGCGCTCGTGGTGCGCATCGTCGAGATGGGGCGCGCCTTGCGCGAGCGCGCGGGCGTTCGCACGCGCCAGCCTCTGCGCGCCATCCACGTGCGCTGCTCCGATCCCGCGGCCCTGGAGTTACTACGCGGCGAGTTCGCCTCCGGCCAGGTCTTCGATGAACTGAACGTGAAGGGCTGGGGCAGCCTCGACATGGACGACGGGGAGCTCTGCACCCTGCGGGCGAAGCCGGACTTTCGCGCCCTGGGCAAGCGCTTGGGACCGCTGATGAAGGCCGCCGGTGCCGTGATCGAGGCGCTGCCTGTGGAGGATGTCGTGCGCTTGCGGGACGGAGGCGAGATCGAGATCGAGGTCGAGGATCAGGCGGTCACCCTGGGCCCCGGAGACGTGCGGCCGACGGTGGAGCTCCACGCTCCCTTCGATGTGGAGACCGACGGCCGGTTCGTGTGCTTCCTGGACCTGGATCTGGACGACGAGCTCGTGGCCGAGGGCCTGGCGAGGGAGGCCATCAACCGAGTCAACGGGCTTCGCCGTGAGACTGGCCTGGCGGTGGAGGAGCGCATCCGCCTGCGCCTGTGGGGCGAGGGAGACGGCATCACCCGGGCCCTGGTCGCGCACGCCGATCTGATCGGCGCGGAGACCCTGGCCGTGGAGTTGAGCACCGCCGAGGAGGCCCTAGAGGGCGGGGAGTGGTCCGAGTGGGCCGTGGGTGAGGGGCAGGTGCTGCGCGCTTCCCTCGCCGCTCTCGAACACGGTGCCTGAGGGATGGATGCGGGCGGTTGGCAGGCCGCCGATGGGGTGGTAGTTTCGGTGCGGAACCCTGGTGGCGCAGGCCACCCGCTGTAATCCCAGGAGCCGAATAGATACCGAGAGGGCCGTACCCTGCGCCGCGGACAGCATCCGCTGCGAGGCTGGCCCACCTGGAACCAACAGGTTTCGGGTACCGTGGGAGCGGCGTCGCCGGGGATCCTCTCCATCCTGCCGGTGCAGCGAAACCCAGCGCAGGCCGAGTGCGAGTGGGAGGTCGACTGCGAGCGTGAACGTTCGCGTGTGCGCGTCGCCGCGCCCGCCAGGCAGCTGCCGAAAAGGCCTCGAAAGGGCTGATTCCGCGCCTTTCGCCCTTGGTTCGTCCCGGTCCCGTGGATATGGTCGCTGGCGTGGTCGCCGATGCGGGGGCCAGCGTGAGGCGAGCACCCCGAGGCGAGCAGCGGAGCACAACAGCATGCGCGGACTGGTCCTTTTCCTGCTCGGTGGAGCAGTTCTCTTCCTGGCCTGGTCGGGCTACGGCCGCAACCCCGAATCGCCGGCGCCCGAGGTCTCGGAGCGCCCCTCCCGGGGTCGCATGATGTCCGTCTCTGAGATGGAAGCGGCCTTGCAGGAGGTGGCCCGCGGGGACGGCGCCCTCCCGCCGCAGGGGCAGGGTGAGCGCGCGATCTCCAGCGCAAACCGCGCTCTGGGCTACGAGAATGGCAAGAACGAGGCACCTGGCGCCGACCTGACCAGCGAAGCAGGGCCTCTGGCCCTGGACTGGAATCTGGGCGATCCCGTCCTGGAGGGGAGCATGTTGCTGCACGACCCCGAACGCATGGAGGAGTACCTCGGTGATGGGGCAGGCAAGGATCTCTCGAAGGGCCGCAAGCGCCTGCTGTTCGTTCTCGCGACGCTCGTGCGGACCTCCCCTGAGCAGGCGGCTTCCTACGCGCGTGGTCTCGAGGAGGCTGCTGATGTGACCGACGCCGAGCGCGATTTTGTCTTCGGTGTGCTCGAATCGGGCCGTGCGCGGCCGAGGGCCGCATCCAGCGGCGCACCTGGTGCCCTGATCCTGGGGGCGCGCATGGCCCTGCTGGCGCGCGAGGCGGAGGCCCATCTGCGTGCCAGTCGTCACGCGGACGCCGCCAGGCTCTTCTCCGCCCTGCTCTTGAGCGAGATTGACGCGCCCTGGGCGGAGGATCGCGGGATCCTGCGACGCTGGACAGCGGGGCTTTCTCAGGCCCAGGCAGGGCACCGCTGGAACAGGCGGGGCGAGTGGCCTTCCTTCGAGGTGACTGTGGTGTCCGGGGACAGCCTCGTCGCGATCCGCAAGCGCATCGTCGCCGAGCGACCGCACATGACGCTCTGCACTGGCCTGATCCAGCGCTGCAACCAGGCCGGCAAGATCCTGCACCCCGGAGATGTCCTTCGCATCCCCACAGACCAGGCCCACGCCCTGGTCGACCTCAGCGCCCGCTGGGCCTTCTACCTGATGGGTGAGGAGGTCGTCGCCGCCTGGGAAGTCGCGATCGGCCTGGAAGGGAGGACGATTCCCGGGTCCTACACGGTCGGAGAGAAGCTGGAGGATCCCCCGTGGACCCCGATCGGGCGCCCATTCGTGCCCTTCGGACATCCTGATAACCCCCTGGGAGCTCGCTGGATCGCCTGGAAGGGCAGTGACGGCCTGGGCTTCCACGGCACCTCCGAACCCGAGACCATCGGGCTGGAGGCGAGTCAGGGCTGCATCCGTCTCCTGAACCGGGACGTGACAGAGCTGTTCGAGATCCTCCCTCGCGGCGCCGCCATCGAGGTCCGCCCCTGAGGAGTGAGGGGAGAAGTACCCAGCGTGCCCAGGCACCGTAGGAAAGCGCACAGAGGCCCCTGAGTCCCGGGTGTTTCAGCAGGGCAGAACCAGGACCGACCGACGATATGAGGAGCAATGACAGGGAGCCGTGGGAAGGTCCAAACCCAGTTCCCGACCACACTTACGCTGCGCTCTGGGCTGTGCCCCGTTTTTTTTCGAGGCGAGGTTGACGGACCCTCGTTTTGCCCTATGCTCTCCGTCCCTCGTCGCGGAAGAACGTCCACGGCAAGGTACTGAAACACCGTGCTTTGAGACCCCTGCGGAGGGCTTGTCCCGCCGACAAGGGAACCGTTGCGCGCTGAGATCTTTGAAAACGAGGGTGACCCTTGAAACCGTGCGAGTATGAGAGGCCCTCCTTGAGGTCAGTCTTCTGGACCGACCCTGAGATCAGGGGCTCTCACAGACTCCATAGATACCAAGACAAACACTTCATGAAGGGTTTGATCCTGGCTCAGAACGAACGTTAGCGGTGTGGATTAGGCATGCAAGTCGTGCGTGAAAGCCTTCGGGTGAGTAAAGCGGCGTAAGGGTGAGTAACACGTAACCAACCTGCCCCTCTGATCGGGATAACCACTGGAAACGGTGGATAATACCGGATGGTCCCCGCGGGAGGCATCTCCTGTTGGGTAAACGGCCGCTTTAGCGGTTGTGGAGGGAGGGGGTTGCGGCCTATCAGCTTGTTGGTGAGGTAATGGCTCACCAAGGCTATGACGGGTAGCCGGTCTGAGAGGACGATCGGCCACACTGGGACTGAGACACTGCCCAGACTCCTACGGGAGGCTGCAGTCGAGAATCTTCCGCAATGGGCGAAAGCCTGACGGAGCGACACCGCGTGCAGGATGAAGGCTCTAGGGTTGTAAACTGCTGTCACATACTAGGAATGCTGTGCAGCTAATAAGTGTACGGTTGACTAACGTGAAAGGAAGCACCGGCTAACTCCGTGCCAGCAGCCGCGGTAATACGGAGGGTGCAAACGTTGTTCGGAATTATTGGGCATAAAGAGCACGTAGGCGGTGCGGCAAGTCAGATGTGAAAGCCCTCGGCTTAACCGAGGAAGTGCACCTGAAACTGCCACACTAGAGAACGGTTGGGGTGAGTGGAACTCCTGGTGGAGCGGTGAAATGCGTAGATATCAGGAGGAACACCGGTGGCGAAAGCGGCTCACTGGACCGTTACTGACGCTGAGGTGCGAAAGCTAGGGGAGCGAACGGGATTAGATACCCCGGTAGTCCTA
>DASCMO010000105.1:0-169018 GCA_036010965.1 Planctomycetota bacterium
CCGAGCGGGAACGAGGGCTTGTGGCCGACATCCCCCACCTTCGCCTTGATCTCGAGTACGGGCCGGGCGACCTGTCCGCGAGCAGCTCCATACCAGCGCAAACGAAGCTTGCTCCGGACCGCGGCGCCGTTCACGTGGACGTGGTAGTCGTCGAAGCTCGGGGTGTCGAAGTAGACGTTGTTGATGTACCGCGGGGGGAAGGCGACGCGGAAGTGTCCCGGGTGCACCTTGACCGCGAGCTCCACCTGCGACAGCGCCCAGCACGGCGCGTGGAACTTTCGCTCGTAGCGGTAGTCGGCGCCCTGGCTAATGGCCACCCCCCGAGCCGAGCGCTCCACCTGTTTTCCCGTAGAGGATCTGCTGGATGTCCGAAGCGCGCTCGCGGATGGGATTCTGGCCGATCGTCACGGAACTCCCCTCCTCGATCAGGGAAAGCCGCCTCACGTTCACGGTCTCCAAGGCTCCCACGGAGAGGGTTCCCGGGCCGAACTCGCTCTTCTTCTGGAACGCGACCAGGCCGAACTCGCAGTCAACCAGGCGCAGGTCGCTGACCAGCACGTTCGAGAGGTCCTTGCTTGCGAGACCGATGCGTGTCTGTTCGACCACCAGGCCGGTGGCCGTCACGACGCTCGCTTCGCCGGCGCTGACGGCCTTGTCGCCGCACCTCCGGACGGTGACGCGATCGATGACGAGATCGCTGCCGGAGACGTCGATCGAGTCGTTGCCGCTCCGCAGAAACGTTGTGTCGGAGATCGAACCCGTGCAAAAGTCCGCATCGAACGAGTCGCTGAAAGAGCCCACGAAGGTGCAGCCGTCCAGTTCGAACTCGCTGCGAACCAGGTTCAGTCCATCCTCACAGGTGTTCTCGAGCACCTGTACATGTCTGAGCAAGACAGGCGACTCATGAAAGGTCACCGCACCCGTGAGGGTCCAGCCATCCCGATCGGCGCTGGTCAGGTCCTCGAAAACGACCTGATCGAGAGACGACAGGCCCCCAGCCTGCAGGACGAAGAGGCCCTGGCCGGTGCCATCCGGGGAGTTGACGACGATGGGAGCGTCCTCCGTCCCCGTCCATCTCAGGGGCGAGCGGGAGAGGATCATGGCGCCGCCAGTGAGCTGCAGCGTCGTGCCCGGCCCGCACTCGACGAGGAAACCGGACGGGATCACCATGTCGATGTCGATCCCGTGTTCACCGCCCGCGATCCAGATCGTGCCCGCGCTCTCGTCGAGGCGCAGGAACTCAAACTGGCCGATGTTCGGGGCCGCGCGGAGCAGATCCTCGGCGACCATCGGTCGTGGCAACTGGGCGTGGGGTGTGAGGGGGGCCCAGCGCTCGATCGAGGTACCCAGAATCCTGTAGGAAACAGCCAGCGGGCCCTCGGTCAGGAGGCCGTCAGCGATGGTGGAGGGCAGAGCGACAGGAACCTGCGTGTAGCTCACCGTGGCGTCGCGGGCTCGCGGGCGGAGTGCCACGGTCGCGGGAAGCTCGATGACCTTTTCGCCCACCCGGAGCGCGAGAAGCTCGACGGGAAGGAACTGGGTCGCACCGACCTCCAGGACCGCCTGTCCCTCACCGACACTTCCGAGAAAGGCGTGCAGGCCTTTGGCGGGGGCCAGGGCCGATCGAATGTAGGCCTGGTTGCGGCGCAGGACCTCGGGCGAGAACTCGTAGTAGGGGAACTCCGTGTAGAGGACCGACAGCCTCTCGTCGAGCGCCGCTCGCTGCGACTCCAGCAAGTCCTCGAGGAAGGCGGGGGCGGAGACCCGCTCAAGCTCCGAGATGTACAGGGAGCAGAGCTCGAGATCCTGGAAGAACGAGCTGTTGAGTCGATCAAGGCGCGGAACGAAGACGCCGCGCCGGACTCGGTTTCCAAAGCCTGCAAGACTGAGAGAGCCGACCGGCTGGCCCGCGAGCATGTCAAAGGCGATCGGTTCGAGCCGGGACGAGACCGGGTTGTAGTAGAAGCGGATGTTGTTCCAGCGCGTGCCATGTTCGCCACCTAAGAGGTCGATCAGAGCGAAGTACGTCGCGGTCTTCTTCAGGTCGAAGACCTTTCCCGTGACGAGTTCTCCGAGCCGAAAGCGGTGAAGGAGCGACACCGCGGTCTTGTACTGGGCGCTGAGTGCCTCATCCGTCAGGGTGCGGGAAGACTGGAAGCCGTCGATCTCACTGGCGATGTACTGGCCGGAACCGCTCGGGTCGCTGCCGAGGAAGGGGCGGACCTGCTGGACGATCTCGTCCCACATCAGGTCTTCGTTGAAACGAATGATCGGGCCTTCGCGCCGCTCGTTGTGCTCGATGAGGCGCTTCTCGAAGTGCTCCTCGATCGCGTAGATCCCCATCGGCTTGCCATTGACGGAGACGTCGAGGAAGTCGTAGCGCAGCGCGACAATCCCCTCTCGTCGCATGGCCTCCTGGGCGAACCACTCGAAGAGCCAGTTGCGGGTGCGCGGGTGATGAAGGGAGAACTGCTTCATGCCAAAGAGCGTGTTTCCGCCCTTGACCTTGACCCGATACGACCACTTGTCACCGAGGAGGTGTTCGACACCGTCGCCCTTGAGGCGCAACTTCACGTCGAACTCGTCGCCACCGTGCTTGATGGTCGCCGGGACGAAGTCGTCGGGGCCCACTCTCAGGCTCCCGCGCTCGAGGGCGATCTGCCGCTGGTGCGCGAGCCTCTGCAGGTCTTCCCACTTGATGTCGATCGCCAGGTGTTCAGGTTCGGCGAGGAGTGCTTTGAGACGGTTCTTGGGCCACTCGAGACCGCTGCGCAGGAAGGGCGTGACGGACTCCGCGAAGTAACCGTTCTTGTGCATCTTCGCGCCCGCGGCCAGGAGCGCGATCGACCAGAAGGCGGCCAGGGCGCAGAGGAGGAGGAGCCGGCGGTTCTTCCTGAGCCGGGCGGGGGGGGAGGTCCCGTTGGCCGCGCGCTGGATCTCCATTCACGCCAGCCCTTCGTTGTCCACGAAGCTGACCGTGACGGTTTCGCTCTCCCGGCGTAGGGCGCTCTTGGCCTGTTCGAGCTTGCCGTAGTCGTCGAACTGGACCCGGAACGAGGCTTCCAGCGCCTCTTCGGATTCATCGAATCGCACGAGGCTCAGTCCCGAGCAGTGCTCCCGCAACAGGGCCGTGACTCGCTCCAGGCTGAGCCGGGGAGCACCCGCCTGACCTACGACCAGGTAGAGGCTGCTCTGCTCCCCGCTCTCGCCAGCCTTGGCACGAAGACTGATCATGGCGATGACCACCCCCGTACCGAGGATCGTGATGAGCCTCTGATCGGCGCCGAGGCCCAGACCGATCGCGATCGTCAGGAACAGAAAGGCGAGCTCCTCGGGCTCCTTGATGGCTGTACGAAAGCGGACGATGGAGAGCGCGCCGACGAGCCCTAGTGACAGGGCCAGGGACGACTTCACGATCGTGATGATGATCATCGTCGTCATGCCAATCGTCGCGAAGTTGCGGGCTAGGCTCTTTCGATTGGAGAGCGAGCGCCCGAAACGGACGTAGACGAGCGAGACCATGTACGAGAGCAGCGCGACCAGCCCCAGGTTCAGCAGGAATCCAGGGATGGAAATGGCGGGAACCGCCGTCGAGAAGCTGTCAGTGATGGATTGCGTTGCGCCCATACCCTTTGCATTCAGCGGCCAGAGTGGGGGAGACCATCGGAACCAAGCGGATGGACTCGCAGGTACATGAGGGTAGTCGATGGGCCCGGATTTTGAAAAGGCCACTCCCTGGGGCGCGCAGGGCGCCGCCCACGAACTGATGGAGGAGGCGCTCGGGTACAGCGGATGGCGTGGTGCGGGTGGACATCGTCTCGCGCAGGCGGCAGGTTGGTTGGCAGGTGAGGCGAGGGCGGAGCCCGTGGGCTCGCGACAACCCCTGCGAATAAAGAGTGAGTACCCCCCGTGGACAGGAAGAGAAGTAAAGAGCCCAGCGACAACGAGAGGCCCGCGGGCACCCTGGACGAACTGGACCTGAGGGCCCGCGCACTGGAACGCGACGGGGCCAATGCGACACCGCCCCGTGGGCGCGACGAGGGGCCCCACGACGCGACACCTTCCGCGCACGACTCGCTGCAACACGAACTAGACATCTGCGAGCGTCTGCTCGAGGACTGCCGTCGGGAATGGGGGGCCGCGAACCAGACCGGAACGGACTCCTGAACCGGGACCGCCCGCGGGGAGAACCAGGTCACGACGGCCTTGTGGCTGCCAAGCCGTCCTCGAGAATGGCGTGGCAGCACCCGACGCATGGCACTCCAATGAACCGATGAGCGCCGATAGCCAACCGAGGAGGGAAGACTGGCGCCCCCTCGCGCCCCTCGCCGAGCTGGCGGTCCCCAGCCTCTCGACCTTCAAGATCGACGGCCGGCAGCTTGCCGCCGGCCGCACCGCGGACGGAGAGCCCTTCGCCGTGGACAACCGCTGCCCACACGAGGGCTATCCACTCGCCTCGGGTTACCTGGCGGACTGTTCGCTCACCTGCGCCTGGCACAACTGGAAGTTCGACGTGCGCGACGGGTCATGCACCCTGGGCGGAGAGGGCGTGCGAGCTTTCGGCGTGCGCGTGCGCGAAGGGGTCGTGGAGGTCGACTTCACCGAACCTGAGTTCGCGGATCTCGCGCCCGGCCTGCTCGAGAGCTTCGCCGAGGGCATCCGCAGGCACGAGAACGGCCGCGCACTCCGCGACGGCGTTCGACTCCTGCAAGGCGGCTACGACCCCTGGCGCCTGCTCGCGGACGTGGCGACCCTGGACGCACGACACGCGGAGTACGGCACGACCCACGCCCTGGCCGTGGCCGCAGACTGTGGGCGCGTGCTCGAGCGCCTCGGTGGCGTCGAGGGGATGTACGCCATCGCACCCGCGATCGACCTGTGCGGCGAGGCGAATCGGCGCCTCCCTCCGCGGCTCTTCCCCGAGTCGATCCCCGACGGCGATGAAGCGGCGTTGGTGGAAGCCGTCGAAGAGGAAGACGCCGTGCGCGCCGAAGGGCTCCTGCGAGGGGCATTCGACGCGGGCGTCGAAGTGGGGGCGATCGAGGGCTGGATGTACACGGTGCTCTCCCGCCACTTCACGAGCTTCGGCCACCAGCTGATCTACATGGTGAAGGCCCAGGAGCTGTGCGGGCGCGTGGACGCGAGCTACGCGAAGGACCTCTACTCCTCCCTTCTCCATAGCACCGTACTCGCGACCCGCGAGGACACCCTGCCCTACTGGGAGAGCCACTCGCGCCGCCTGACCGCCCTGGCGGGCGACCTGCCGGCCTACTTCGAGCGCCAGGGCTCCGCCGAGGAGTTCGAGACCGGAGCGACCCGCGACGCCGTCCTCGACGGCAGCGTGGACGAGGCCTTCGCCGCGATCCGCGAACCCCTGGAACGCGGCGTCGCGGCGGGCCGCATCGCCCGCGCGCTGGTCGGGGCGGCTGCCGAGCGACTCATGCGCTTCGATGTGGAAATCGAACGCGATCCGATGGTCGCCGAGAACTGGCTCTGGGCCACCCACCGATTCACCTTCGCCTGCGCTGTCCGCCACGCCGTCGAGCGCTGTCCCTCACCCGAGGCACTCCGTTTCCTCTTCCAGGCCGCGGCCTTCGTCCACACCGGTCGGGGTATGGACCTCGCCCTGGCCGAACGGCTCGACCCGCCGGCCGTCGACTCGGACGCCGAAGGAATCCTCGCGGCCATCGGGGAGCGGCGCTGCGAGGTAGCCGTCGCGCGAGTGCGGGGCTACCTGCGCTCGAACCGCCCGCTCGAACCCCTCACCCATGCCCTTCAAGACCTCTGCCTGCGCGACATCGTCGTGCGACCGATCGTTGTCGCGCACGTGATCAAGACCTGTTTCGCGGCACTCGAGGAGACGGCCGCGCTCGAAGGGCACCCCGACCGGGAAGGACCTCTCTCGGCGGTCGTGCGCATGCTGACCTCTCCGCTCGCAGAACGCCGCGTCGAACAACTCGTGACAACCTCGATCCGCTGGGTCGACGGAGGGCACGTGCCGCGCAAACTCACCCAGTGATCCAGTTCGCCGCCGATGCTCTCCTCGCCCAGATCAGGGCAGGGTAGATACCCCATTGAGAGTTAGCCTGCGTGCTGGGAGTCTCCTCCGCCATGTCCGTAGTTCTGCGGGAACAAGTGCCTCTCCACGGCCTCGATCACGATGTGGAGGACCTTGATGTGGAGCTCCTGGATCCTGTCGCTCGTCCGGGCCAGGGGGACCACGATCGCGAGGTCGGCCAGGGCCCGCGCGGGCCCGCCGTCGCCGCCCAGGAGGGCCACGCTGTGGACCCCGCGGTCGCGCGCCCGTTCGAGGGCGCGCAGGATGTTCGGGGAGCGGCCGCTGGTGGAGATCGCCACCAGCAGGTCGCCGGGCTTCCCCTGCGCCTCGACCTGGCGGGCGAAGACCTCCTCGAAGCCGAAGTCGTTGGAGATGCAGGTCAGATGACTGGGATCCGAGAAGGAGAGCGCGGGCAAGGGCCTGCGGTCGGAACGAAACCGGCCCGTCCACTCCTCTGCGAAGTGCATGGCATCGCACATGCTCCCGCCGTTGCCGCAGGAGAGCAGTCTGCCGCCCGCATCGAGGGTCTCGGCCGCGGCTGCGGCGAAGGCCTCGACGCCCGCCATGGCGTCATCATCGGCCAGGAAGGCCTCGAGCGTCGCTCGGGCCTCCTCGAATGCGGCACGAATGGGGTCGGAAGCGGTCATCTTGAAGCCTCGCCGGCGATCGCATTGTGTCGGCCCGGCGGTGGGGACCACAAGCGCCCAGCACCCCAATCGAGAGAATCGGCGCCTCCGGCTCTGAACAAGCGTGAAGCGCTGGTTCGGGTAGAGGCGCTGGAGGCCCCCCGTCCGGGGTGGAAGTGACCCATCGCAAGACCACGACTGACGAAAAAGGAGATAGATGAACCGCCTCGGGACCATCCTCAGAACAGCGCGAGGGAGCGAATCACGCGTTCAGTTCGCACGCCGCCTGGAACTCTCCTACACCTTCGTGCGTGCCCTGGAGCACGGCCAGCGCTTCCCATCGGATCCGGTGCTGAAGAGGATCGCGGAGGTCTTGCGGCTCGACTCGGCAGAACTGCTGCTCGCCGCCTACTGCGACCGCTCCCCGAGCCTGGCGGCGGTCTTGACCTCCCGCGGGTTGACCCTCCCGGCGGGCGTGGAGTCCACGCCAGAGAGCGTGCCCGCACCTCGCGGAGCGCCGCCGGTGGCGCCCGCGCCGGCCGTGGCGCCGACCCAGCCGGCCTGGCAGCCCGCTCCGGCTATCCGACCTTTCTGAGTGGACGCGAAGACGCGTAGGGTTGACGGATGGGGCCTGCTGACCGACAAGTCGTGACGGCCCGGAGCCACCCCTTATGAAGATCCTCTCCCTCCTCGTGCTCTCCAGCGCTGGTGCCTGGCTGGGCTATGTCGCGCTCCATGCGCCAGAGCCCGACTACACGCCGCCCACCCTGCGCGTCCCCGTGCGGATCGAGACCGAGGCCGAGCCGGGCCAGACCATGCGAGCGTTCGAAGTCGAGGGCATGTGCTGCGAGAGCTGCACCCACAAGCTGTACCGGTCCCTGCTGGCGGTTGAGGGCGTGGGCGAGGCGGCGGTGGACTTCGAGAGCGCGAGGGCATGGGCACTCGCGCGGGTGGAGGTGCCCGTCGCGCGGCTGCTCACCGCCCTGCACTTCGACAAGTACTCCGCCAGCGTGCGGGAGTAGGGCGAGTTGGACCCCGCGCGGACCACCGGCACCCATCGGCGCCGTCTCGCGCTGCTGCTGTTCGCCTGTGGGATCGCCCTCTTGGTCTGGGCTGTCTTCGCCTTCTGCGCGGCCGGGCTCGGCGGCCCGCCCGACGAGATGCATTTCGCCAACCGCCGCCCCTACAACGAGGTCAAGCGCTCCGTGCACGCCGCATTCCCGGGCCTCTTGCTGCGCGGCCTCGGCGGTCTCTTGCTCCTGCGTCTGGGCGTCCTGCTGCGCCGCGACGCCTGAGCCGCTCCGCGCTTCAGGCCTCGGACCGAGCGCGGATCATCACCTCGAGTTCAGCGAGCATGCGCGGCACGATCTCCTCGTAGGAATAGGCCCCCAGCGCCTCGGGTCCGCGCTTGAGGTTCACATGATTGGGGCCGCACCACAGACCGAGGTCGGCGTCATCGGTCTCGCCGGGTCCGTTCACGCGACAGCCCATGACCGCGATGGTGAGGTCGTGCTGCGCGGCGTGCTCGGTCGCGCGCTGCACCTCCTGCGCCAGATCGATGAACTTCTCGTTCTCGACGCGCGAGCACGAAGGGCAGGCGATGATGTTCAGGCCATCGAAGAAAGAGGGCGGCACCGAGCGAAAGCGGCCGTTCTCGATGTCCTCGAGGATCTGACGGCCGACCTCGATCTCGCGGCCTTTCTCGTCGAATGGCAGGGTGAGCGATACACGCAGGGTGTCGCCGATGCCGCGCGAGAGTAGCTGCTCGAAGGCCACGCGCGTCTTGATGATCCCATCGGGCGGCAAGCCCGCCTCGGTGACGCCGAGGTGGACGGGGATCTCGGGGCAGGCCTGTGCGAAGCGCAGGTTTGCCTCGACCACGAGCGCCGGATCCGAGTCCTTGATCGAGACGACGAAGCGCTCGAATCCGAGCTGATCCAGCAGGGCGCAGTGGTCGATGGCGCAGGCGGCGATGGCTCCGACGCGGTCGCCGCCGAAGCGCTCTTCGTACTCGGGGGCGACCGAGCCGGCGTTGATGCCGACGCGCAGGGCGCAGTCGTTCTCGGCCGCGGTCTCGGCCAGAAAGGCCACCTTGTCGCGCACCGGCTTGTCGCGCTCATGGTGATGGAGGTGGCCGGGGTTGTAGCGCAGCTTGTCCACCAGCGGCGCGACCACGGTGGCGAGGCGGTAGCCCTCCTGCAGGTCGACGGACAGGATGGCGTCCGACTCCGCGCGCACCCGACGCAAGCCTTCCACATCGCGCTCGCTGTCCACGGCGATGCGGATCAGGTCGGCGCCAGCCTCTTCCAGCAGGCGCACCTGACGCAGGGTCGCCGGCGCGTCGCGCGTGGGCGTGGCGGCCATGCTCTGCACGACGATCGGCGCGCCCCCCCCCAGAGGCAGGTCGCGGATGGTGATGGTGCGGGTCTTGCGGGGGGGAATCACGACCAGTCCTGTATTCGGGAAAGCCGTATTGCGGTCCGGTGCCGGATCGGATCGTACTCCCGCCGGCGCTCGAATTGCGGAAGCGTGTCGGGAGAAACCTTGGACCCAAGTGGTTGTCGCGTCAGCGCGTACGCCCTCTCGTGCACAACGGCGAGGCAAATCGCAGGGCCCGCATGCGGTCGCTCCCCGGTTCCACCGAGTACCCCTCCGGTGGGACCTCTCTTTTTTGGGTGTTCCTGCCCGGCTGCGGAGGGCCGGGCCCGGCGATCAAAAGACGCTAGCATGACGCCCAAGGAGGTGCGCGAGGATGGGGCTCAGAGCAAGTACGGTCGTCGTTGGCGGCGGGATCACGGGGGTGTCGATCGGGGTGCACGCGGCGCGGCGCTTCGAGCCCCTGAAGGAGCCGGTGATGGTGCTGGAGCGCGATAGCCTCGCCTCGGGGCCGACGGGCCGCTCGGACGGCACCCTACGCCAGTACTACGCCTCGCCGGTCACGGCCGGAATGGCCCGTGACTCCCTGCGCGCCTACGCGACCTTCGAGAACCTGGTTGGCCGCTCGATCGGCTTCCAGCGCTGCGGCGTGCTGACCCTCTCGGCTTCCTCGGGAGCCGAGGATCGGGGAGCCTTGAAGCGCAACCTGCGGACCCTGCTCGACCTCGGCATCGAGGCGCGGGAGGTGGACGCCAGCGCCATGCGCGCGCTGATCGCGGGCATTGAGGTCGGCGAGGACGCGGTCGGCGTCTTCGAGCCGGGAGCGGGCTTCGTGGACCCCTGCGCCACGGTCGATGCGATGGCCGCCCTGGCGCGCAGCACCGGCGCGGTGATCCGCTGCGGGAGCGAGGTCACCGCCGTGCTCGTCGAGTGTGGGCGCGTGCGAGGAGTGCAGACCGCGGAGGGGACGATCGAGTGCGAGCGGGTCGTGATCGCCGCCGGACCGTGGAGCGCAGCCTTGCTGGCCCAGGTCGGCGTCGATCTGCCCCTGAGGGCGATGCGCGTCCCCCAGCACTTCGTCTCGACCCTCGGGGCTCCCGACGAGCTGCCGGAGCGCGAGCACGACACCCTGGCCACTGGCTCCCTGGAAGCCTCGGGAGCAACCCGTTTCTACGACAGCGAGGCCTGCGAGCTGGTCGTCGCAGCCGTCGATGATCGCTTTGGGGCTGACGCGCGGCGCGCGGCGCATCCAGTGCTGCTTGATCAGGAACTGGGGTTCTTCGCCCGCTGTGAGCCTAGCTTGGGCAGGACGAGGATCGGGCGGCTGGGCTACGAGGGCTGGAAAGAGACCGAGCGACCCGGCGACCTCGGCGCCGAGCGCGACGAGACCTTCGCCACCTGGGCACGCGACGTGTTGACGCGACGCATCCCGGCCTACGGCGACAGCCGGGACGAGGGCTCCTCGCCCTGGTGCTGCACGCTCACGCCCGACGCCCAGGCTGCTCTGGGGCCGGTCGGTGACATCGAAGGGCTGTTCGTCGCCGCCGGGTTTTCGGGACACGGCTTCCAGTTAGCGCCGGCCGTGGGAGAGGGAATGGCCCAGATGCTGGCCGGTCAGTCGGTGAGCGCCTTCGACCCCTCCTTCTTCGATCCGGGCCGCTTCGACACGGCGCAGGCCGTCGCCTCCGGCGGGGCTTTCGGCCTCTAGCCCGCACGCCTGAGCGCGCAGGCCTTCATGGGGGATGCCGCCTAGGCCACCAGGCCCGCGCTCTTCCATAGCTTGAGCTTGTTCGAGAGCGTGCGCGCGGTCAGCCCCAGGCGCCGGCCGGCCTCGGTCTTGTTCCCTCCGGTGGATTCCAGAGTCGCCAGGATCGCGTAGCGCTCGATATCGGCCATGCGCAGGTTGGCGAGGCGCTGGCCTAGTTCGCGCTCGGGGTGGGCGGGAGTTTCGAGGCGTTCGCCTTCCTTGGCGTTTCCTTCGTGCGCGTGACCGGTGGGCTCCAGGCACAGATCGCCCGCCTCGAGGGTTTCGGCCTGAGTTAGCACGACGGTACGCTGGATGACGCGCTCTAGCTCGCTCACGTTGCCGGGCCAGGGCCATTCGACCAGGCGCTCACGCGCCTCGGTTGAGAGCGAAGGCAGGGAGTGCCCTTCGAGCCGCGCGGTGCGCTCGATGAAGTGCTCGGCCAAAGGTGCGATGTCCTCGTGGCGCGCGCGCAGCGGAGCGATGGCCAGGGGGAGGATATGCAGCCGGTAGTAGAGATCCTCGCGGAAGCGCTCTGCGGCGACCTCCACCGGCAGGTTGCTGCTGGTGGTGGCGATGACCCTCACATCCACTTTGACGGACGCAGTCCCGCCCACGCGCTCGAGTTCCTTTTCCTCGAGAACGCGCAGCAGGCGCTCCTGAAGCTCGGGCGGGAGTTCGCCGATCTCGTCGAGGACAAGTGTTCCGCCGTCGGCGAGTTCGAAGCGCCCGGAGCGAGCGCCCCGCTTGCCTTGCTCGCACCCGAACAGCTCGATCTCGAGTTGTTCGGGACAGTGGGCGGCGCAGTGGACGCGAATGTAGGGCCCGTTTCGCCGCGGAGAAAGTCGATGGATGGTGCGCGCCAGGCGCTCCTTTCCGGTCCCGCACTCGCCGGTCACCAACACGGTCCCGGTTGAACGGGCGATGCGTGCCGCCGTGCGCAGGCACTCCAGCATGCGCGGGCTCTTGGCTACCATCGGGGTGTCGGCGTCCCCGTCGATCTCGCCGCGCAGGTAGGCGTTCTCCTCCTTGAGGCGGCGGTTCTCCTCGATGCGGGAGAAGGCCCACTCGAGGGCCGCTGCCGAGACCGAGCCCGGAAGGACTTCCGTCGTCCAGCGCGCGTTCTCGGGGGCGGCGGCTTCGGTGTTGCCCATCAGGATCACGGGTAGCTCGGGGCACTCCTGGTGGATCGCCTCAACCAGGGGCATGTGGCCCGGGCCTCCGGTCCGCCCGTCAGTGAGCACGATGTCGGGCTGGCAGTTCCGCAGGCGTTTGCGAGCGCCTTCCCAGTCGGTGGCCTGTTCCGCCAGGCACCCGATGGAGGTGACGGTTTCGGTCAGGAGGTCGCGGGACGCGGAGTCGGCGTGGATGATCAAGACGCGTTGGAGAGTCATGATGGGGCCTCGAAGATCACGAGTGATCGGAGGGAGTGGAGAGGGATGAAGGGGCGGCGCTCTCGCGGGGTGCGTCCTGGGGCCGGGGGCCGCTCAAGAGGCGGCCGATCACGACAGCGATGGAGGGAGAGAGCTGGAAGATCTCACCCAGATCGTCGATCTGGATCGAGTGCAGGACCTCTCGCACCGTGTCTGGCGTGAGGTAGTCAAACTCCGAGAGGTTCACGGTGCGCCCGTCATCGAAGTCGACCCGCGACGCCCCGAAGCGGGCCGTCACGCTCGTGCCGCGCGTCGGACAGGAGCGGACCTCGACGGTCTCCGCCAGACACCGGACGCGCGAGAGGCCGCCGGAGGGCGTCTCGTCATTGCCATCGGCGTCGAACCCGACCCCGCGGTCGGTGACGGTGACGACGCACTCGCGGTCGTCCATGACCGCCCGCACTTCCACCAGCCCTCCGTCGCCGGGATAGGCGTGCAGGATGGCGTTCTCGACCAGTTCGGCCGTGGCCGTGGAGATGCGGGCGCGTGTCGTGGGGGAGACCGCGCAGCGCAGGGCGAAGGCGGCCAGGTCGCGCGGACAGTGCTCGATGGCGCCGGGAGCCGCGGAATAGGTCTGCTCGAACACCGCGGCCGGCCTCGTGGTCGAGGCTTCGACCGATGCGACCAGTTCGTCGATGCGGAACGGCTGGGAGAGGAAGTCGCTGGCCCCGAGCCTGTACGCCCGGCGGCAATCCGCGGGAGTCGGGGAGGGGCTGAAGAAGATCGTGCGCGGCAGGGTCCCGCGGCGCTGAAACTCGGCCATGAGGTCGAAGCCCGTGCGCTCGCCGAGGTCGAGGCGCGTGACCAGGACCTCGGGGCAAGGCAATCGCAAGGCCTCCGTTGCGTTGGTGACCACGGCCACTTCATGGCCGCGGCGTTCGAGCGCGCTCGAGATCACCAGCGCCACGGACGGTTCGTGCTCGACAACCAGGACGCGCAGATCGTTTTCGCTCACGCGGCACCTCCCCTCGCGGCCTGGGTGAGGAGCCGAACGGTTAGCCCGACCGTGCCAAAGCGAGAGGTCGTCTCCGAGATCTGCCCGCCCATGCGTGCGATCTCACGCCGGGCGAGGGTCTCGCCGAGCCGCGGGCGGGCCGTGGAAGCGGGGAACCTCCGCGCCGGTCCCTGGGCACGGATCCCGAAGAATGCCATGCCGTCCCGCGAGCGGGCGTGGAGCAAGGCCTCGCCGTGGTCATCGACCACCGCTTCGAGCAGGCCTGCGAGGGCGCGTGAGAGCAGCGGCCCATCGATGGTGAGACGCGCCGAACATTCGTCGATGGCGAAGATGACCCGGCAGCGGCTTCTCTCGGGGACCACATCGACGGCCCCGCGGACGACCTCCTCGAGGCTGCACGGAAGGGGCTGGAGCGTCGGCGGGTGTGAGAAGTCGATCAGGTTCTGGACCCGTCGACCGATGCGCACGACCTCCGAGACCACGCCCTCGAATCGCTCGGCCTGGGGGTTGTCCGGCGGGAGATCGCGGGCGATGGCCTCGATCGAGGCCCGCAGGGCGGACAGGGGGAGGTGCAGTTCCTCCGAGATCGAGTGCACCGAAAAGGGGCCCTGGGTGCCGGGCAGAGGCTCTGACGAGTGTTTTGGGCGCTGATTCCAGGCCATAGTGTGACTCCATGCGGTCAGTGGGCGGTCGCATGAGGCACATCGGCCTGAGGGGTGGAATCTCTTTACCGTCAGGCTGTCGATTCACGCAATTTTTTCCGCGATGCGAGAGCGGAAGGGGGAGCCAGGCACCTTCTGCGCCAGGAATCGGTGGCGGCCTCCCACCCCCGGCACGGCGGCTCAGCCGCCAGCACAATCCCCTGCCGCGCGCCCGTTCATGCGCGCAGGCCTTGTGGCTCTCGACGCCCCTGCGCATCATGTGAGGGCCGTCGTCCAGCGACCACCCCCATGACAGCGCACCCTGATCCGACCCGCTTCAGCGCGGGTCTCGCGGCCCTCGCCCTGCTTTGCCCGCTCTCCGGGGCGACACAGGAGCCCGCGGCATCCGAGGAGGCCGCGATTCCCGCGCCGACCGCCACCCGCGCCCGCGACGGCCGTTCGTCGCGCGTCGACTACGAGATCAAGGCCCGGCTGGAAGAGGTGGGCGATGGTGATGGCGGCCTGATGCGTTGGAAGCTGCATGGCGAGGAACGCTTGACCTGGACCAACGAGAGCGGAGAGAGCGTTCCCGATCTGTGGTTCCACCTCTACCTGAACGCCTTCTCGAACAACCGCTCCACACACATGCTCGGCGCGGGAGAGAACCTGCGCGGGATGTCGGTCAGCGACCTCGACCGCGAGTGGTGGTACGGATGGCAAGAGGTCACGCGCGTGCTCGTTGACGGTGTGGACGTTACCTCGACGGTGCGCTACCGCCAGCCGGACACCTGGGAAGCCGCCGCCGATGGCGAGGGCTTCGTCCGCGAGCAGGACCGCAGCGTGATGAGCGTGGAACTGCCGCGTGAGATCATCGACGGCCAGACGGCGGAGATCGAGATCGAGTGGACCTCTCAGCTCCCGCGCGTGAGGCGCCGGACAGGCACCAAGGACGATTTCCTCTTCGTCGCTCAGTGGTTCCCCAAGCTCGGGGTCTATGAGCGAGAGCGAGGCTGGAACTGCCATCAGTTCCACGCATCGACCGAGTTCTACTCGAACTATGGAACCTACCGCGTGGCCCTCGACCTGCCCGTCGCCTACGCCGACCGGGTCGCGGGCTCGGGCGTGCAGGTCGAGCAGATCATCCGTGATGGCCGCGTCGAGACGGTCTTCGAGGCCCCCTCGCCCCTCGACCGCCTGCGCGCCGACGAATTCGGGAAGCTGGCGCTGGTGCACGACTTCACCTGGACGGCGGATCCCGAGTACGTCGTACGCGACTTCGAGTTCCGCTTCGACGAGTGGAGGGCGAGGTACGCCGGCGACCAGGGCCAGGCCGAGGCCGCCATCGGGGCGGACCTGCGCATGCGAGACGTGAAGGTGCGCGTGCTGGTCCAGCCCGAGCACGCCGACCAGGCGCAGCGCCACTTCGAGGCCACGAGCGCGGGGCTCTACTTCTACGGGTTGTGGTTCGGCGAGTATCCCTACGAACAGGTGACGGTCGTGGATCCCGCCTGGGGCGGCGGCGGGGCGGGGGGCATGGAATATCCGACCCTGTTCACCTGCGGAACGGCTCTGTTCACGACCGCGGACATGTACCGGCCCGAGAGCGTGACCGTCCACGAGTGCGGTCACCAGTTCTGGTACGGGCTCGTGGGGAACAACGAGTTCGAGGCCGCCTGGATGGACGAGGGCTTCAACTCCTACGCGGACTCCGAGGCGCTCTGGCGCGTGTACGGCCCGCGCCGGGAAACCCGGAGCTACCTGCAGATTCCCTTCTCCGGCCGGCGCGTGACCTCCCTGCCCGGCGGCGGACGCCTGGGGAATGCCATCACCGCGACCAGCTGGAATACGGACTGGATCCCCGATGTATGGCACGCGCGAGCGATCGGCCGAGCCATCTCGCGACCCCTGCGTTCCAGCGACCTGGTTGACTGGTGGCGCGATCAACCTCTGCTCACACTCGTGCCCTCCTGGAGCGACCCGCGCTGGAGCGATCGGGCCGGCTACCTGCGCGACCCCGACTCCGATTCGATCGTCACCCACGCCTGGGAGTACGTGGACCGCTCGAGCTATCGCACCAACAGCTACCCGCGTCCGGCGGTCGCCCTGCGCACGCTCTCGGGCCTCGTGGGCTACGACGCCTTCCTGGCCGGGATGCGCCACTACGCGCGCCAGTGGCGCTACCGCCATCCCTATCCGCAGGACTTCTACGGGGCCTTCAACGAGGGGGCCGGCGTGGACGTCGGCTGGTATTTCGAGGACGCCTTCGAGAGCACTCGCACCATCGACTGGAGTGTCACGGTCTCCCAGAGGGTGCCGGGTGATGAGCTGGGCTATTTCCCCTTGCCCGAGGGCGGGTTCGAAGAGCGCGGGCGCGAGCGCGACGACGAGGACACGGAGGACGAGGAATCCACCGCTGACGGCGATGCCGACGGCGGGGGAGCTGACGACGAGGGGGGAGAGCCCGAGGAGGCCTCACCCGAGCCGGAGAACCCGCGCCTGGCGACGGTGCTCCTGCGCCGGGAAGGCGAGCTGTGCCTGCCCCTGAAGTGGCGCGTGACCATCGAGCCCACCGAGGACGGGGAGGGCGGCGAGGAGACCCTCGACTTCACCTGGACCCGGGAGCAACAGCTCGCCCAGACCTGGCTGCGCTGGAAGATCGAGTTGCCCGCGGACAGGCGCGTGAGTTCGGTCGTTCTGGACCCCGAGCGGGTCTACTACATCGACGCGGACATGTCGGACAACCAGTGGTTCCGGGCTACGGATGACCTCGCGCCCCTGCGCTGGTCGGAACGAGTCTTCAACCAGTACACCCACCTGCTGCACTTCTACGCCGGGATCGGAGGCTGATTTGGATACGCCGACGGCTCCGACGCTGGCCCCCGCAAGCCCGAAACCGGCCCCCGAGAAGTCCTCGCTCGTGAAGCGCTTCCTGTTCGTGCGCGCCCTGAACGCGGCGATCGGGCGCACGCCGATCTGGATGCTCATCTGGGCCGTCACGGCCGTCGCGTCCCTGGCGGTTTCCTACTCGCAGTTCGGCTGGTACGAGCAAGCCCTCGACCACCGCTACGAGCCGGGCAGCATGGTCTACACCCTGGGCGCGATCCCCGGAGTGGCCGACCGAGTCGACCCGGGGTTTCACACCGACCATGGCGCGGATCTGGATCTACTCGGCAGCGCCACGGGCCGCCTGGGAGCCGTTGCAGCGTTCTTGATGATTCTGTTCGGCGTGTTCAGCGCCGGCGGCTGGCTGCAGATCATCCTTGAGCGCACGGAAGGCCACTCGGTGCGGCGCTTCTTCTATGGTGGCTCGTGCTATTTCTGGCGCTTCTTCCGCGTGATGCTCATGGGTCTGCTGGCCCTCTCCCTGTGGGGCTGGGTGCTCTACGGCTGGCCCTGGGAGCGCCTCGTCCTGGGGGCCTGGCTCGGCATCGAGGACTTCGATCACGGACGGCTGGAGACCCTCGACTCGGCGTGGGGAGCCTGGCTTGTGGGCACTGTCCAGGCCGGGATGATGGCGACGGCCTTTGGCCTCACGCTCACCTGGACCGACTACAGCCGCACGCGCATCGCGCTGCACGACACGCGCTCCGCCCTCGGCGCCGGTCTCTGGACTCTCTTCACCATCCTGCGCCACCCGATCCAGACCCTGCGGCCCATGCTGGCCCTGCTGGTCGTCGAGGGCGTCGTGATCGCCGGCGCCTCGCTGCTGGCGCACGCTGTGGAAGAGAGCCTGATCGAGGGCCCGACGACCCTGCGCTGGGTCGTGCTGCCGGCCCTGGGCATGGTGGTCATGATGTGGCGCGTCATGACGCGCGGCGCGCGCTATCAGGCGGCTGTCGTCGTCAGCCGGTCTGTCGTGCGGCCGCTCTCTCGGCCCGATCCCTGGAAGCAGAGCGTGGGCGGCCCCGGCGGGCCGCGCTATCCCATCGCCGGCGCCCAGGACGACTACGAAGTCGCCCTCTAGAGCGGACCCGCCGCCGGATCGCCGTTGTCTGGAAGGGCCCTGTGTCTTCCGGTCCAGAGACAGGCGACGTGACCGCGCTGGTCCGCGAGCGCTCAGGGAATGGTGATCTTCACCGGCGAGCCCAGCTCGAGCCGCTCGGGGGTGACGCGCGCGGAGTAGGCGATCGCCTCGACGCCAGCCTTGATGGCCTGGCGTAGGCCGGCGCCGTAGGCCGGGTCGATGTGGTCCGCGGGTTCAAAGCGCCGCGCGTCGGCGCGGCTGATGAAGTAGAACATCACCGCTCGGTGGCCCTCGGCCACCATCCGCGAGAGTTCCACGAGGTGCTTCAGCCCGCGGGCCGTGACCGCGTCTGGGAACATGGCGACGCGGTGTTCTACCAGCGTCGTGCACTTGACCTCGACATAGCAGCGCGGGCCGCTCTCGCCCTCGAGCAGGATGTCAATGCGGCTGTTCAGTCCGTAGTTGACCTCGCGCCGCAAGGAGTTGTAGCCCGTGAGCTCCTCGACGGCGCCCGCCTCGATGGCCTCGGCGACGACGGCATTGGGCAGGGAGGTGTCGACATTCACCCACTGCCGCCCGACGCGCACGGTCTGCAGGGTGTAGCGCAGCTTGCGGCGGCTGTCCTCGCTGTCGCGCAGGATCACCTCGGCGTCATCGGGCAGGCAACCCTGCATTCTGCCGGGATTGGGGCAGTGGACCGTCAGCCGCTCACCGTCGAGGAGTTCCACGTCGGCCAGGAAGCGCTTGTAGCGCCGTAGCAGGCGACCTTCCAGAACGGGCTTCTCGATGCGCACGCGCGCAGTGTACGGGTATTCTGGCGCGGGTCATGATCCACTCCCAACTCACTGCACTCTTCCTCGGGGCTGTCCTCTTCGGCTCACCTGCACCGGCCCCTGTCGCTCCGCCGCCGCTGCTCTCCCAGGAGGTCTCGGAGCTTCCCACCTGCGGGCTCGGCCGGGAGTTCCACGCCGGACGGCGCGCTCGACTGAGGGAGGAGCTGGGCGAGGGCGTGTTCGTGATTCGCGGCCTGGGCGAGACGCGCGGCTACCACGCGTTCCAGCAGGACAAGACCTTCTGGTACCTGACCGGTGTCGAGAGTCCCGGCGCGGCGCTCGTGATGGACATCGAGGCAGGGCGGGACGTGCTCTTCCTGCGCGATGCCAACCCGTGGAAGGAGGCCTGGGAGGGCGAGATCTGGGACGTCGCGGACGAGTGGGTCGGGGAGGCCACCGGCATCGGGGAGGTGCGCTCGAACAAGGAGCTGGGCGAGTTGCTGGAAGAACTCGCCGGAGAGGATCGGCAGCTGTGGATCTCCATGCACCCCCACATCGAGCTCGGGGACTGCTTCGACCGCGCGATCCCCTCGGACAGGGCGCGGGCGAACGATCCCTTCGACGGCCGGGCCAGCAGGGAGCACGCTTTTCGTGAGCGGCTGGAGCTGAGCTTCCTCCGCGAGCCGAAGGACGCGACGAAAGTGCTGAGCGAACTCCGGCGGGCGAAGACGCCTGAGGAGGTCGAGGCCATGCGCAGAGCGGCCAGCGCGGGCGTTGCGGGAATGAACGAGGCCATTCGCTCCACTCGGCCCGGCCTGGGCGAGTGGGAGCTCGACGCCCTGATGGGCTGGATGCACCGCCGCGAGGGCGCAGTGGGGGCTGCCTACCATCCGATCGTGGGCTCCGGATCGAACTCACTGGTGCTGCACTACAGCGCCAACGATCGCGTGATGCTCGACGGAGAGGTGATCCTGATCGACTACGGGCCGGAGTTCGATCACTACACGACCGACATCACCCGCACCTGGCCCGTGGGTGGACGCTTCAGCGAACGCCAGGCCGAGCTCTACGACGCCGTGCTGGCGGCCCAGGAGGCGGGCATCGCGAAGGCCCGTCCGGGCGCCCGCATGGCGGACGTCAATGCGGCCTGCACACAGGTCCTGCGCGAGCGGGGCTTCGGCGACCTCCTGGCCCACTCGGCCACCCACTACATCGGCATGGAGGTGCACGACGTGGGCTCTGCCCGCAAGCCGCTCGAGGTGGGGGTGGCCTTCACGATCGAGCCGGGCCTCTATGAGAAGGAGACCGGTATCGGCATCCGGATCGAGGACGTGGTCGTGATCACGGCCGATGGTTGTGAGGTCATCACGGCCGGCATCCCGCGCACGCGCGAACGAATCGAGGCCCTGTGGGCGGAAAAGGGCGTGCTCGACTGGATGGAAGCCGGGCGCTGAACCGACGGCGCCCTCGCCCACAGGGCGGCGTGTCGGTAGAATCCGCCCCACTATGGCCTCGCTCAAGGACAACCTCGACCTCGCCCGTGAGTACCTCCGCCGGCTGGATCAGCTGAAGGAGAGTCTTTGACTACGCTGCACTCGACGCACGCCTGGGCGAGATAGGGGAGGCCGAGATCGAGCCCGGCTTCTGGTCCGACCAGGAGCGGGCGCAGCAGCTGATCGGCGAGAAGAAGTTCGCCCTGTCGGTCGTGGACCCGATCCGGGCCGTGGAGACTGCCCTCGAGGAGGCCGAGACCTTCGCCGAGATGGGCGCCGAGGAAGGCGAAGAACTCGTCGAGGAGGAGATCGGAGAGGCCCTCGCGCGGGTGGCCGAGGGGCTCGGACAGCTCGAATTCCGCGTCATGCTGGGCGGCCCCCAGGACCGCTGCAATGCCTACCTCGCCATCTCCGCCGGCGCGGGCGGCGTGGACTCGTGCGACTGGGCCGACATGCTGTTTCGGATGTACGTGCGCTGGGCCGAGCGGCGCGGTTTCGAGGTGAGCGAGGTCGATCGACTCGAAGAGCCCGAGGCGGGCATCCGTTCCGCGACCCTCTACTTGGAGGGGCCCTTCGCCTTCGGCTACCTCAAGGCGGAGACCGGCGTCCATCGATTGGTGCGCATCAGCCCCTTCGACGCTCAGAATCGGCGCCACACCGCCTTCGCGTCGGTGGACGTCTCGCCGGAACTCGCCGATGACACGGGTATCGAGATCGCCGACGCGGATCTCAAGATCGACACCATGCGTGCGGGCGGCGCGGGTGGACAGCACGTCAACAAGACGGAGTCCGCCGTGCGCATGACCCACATCCCGACCGGGATCGTCGTGCGTTGCCAGAACGAGCGCAGCCAGCACAAGAACCGGGCGACGGCCCTCAAGCTCCTCAAGGCCAAGATCCTGCAGATGCGCGAAGCTGAGCGCGACAAGGAGCTCGCCAAGCTTTACGGGGCCAAGGGCGAGATCGCCTTCGGCAGCCAGATCCGCAGCTACGTCTTGCAGCCCTACCAGATGGTCAAGGACCACCGGACGAACACCGAGAAGGGTAATGTCCAGGCGGTGCTCGACGGCCACATCGATGAGTTCATGGAGGAGTACTTGCGGCGGTACGGGAGCGGCGGGGGCTAGTTCGCCGGTAGAACCGGGCTTGTTACACCACTCTTGCCAACCGCTCGGATTGGCGCCGGGGGTCCGCTGGAGGGCCGGGATTCCCGCCTTCGGCAAGCGAGGGTAAGAACTCTGTACGAGGGCGGTCGGAGGGCCGTCCTGAGGGCGCGGCCTCGGGCTGGAATGGGGGGCCCTGTCGGGGACCGCCGAAGGTAACATTCACTCGGGAAGCTAGTGGCCAATCCGGTCGCCGAGCCCCGCTCACTGGACACATGATTACAAACAAGCGAGAGAGGACGGAGGGCCCCATGATTGCGCGCCGAGCTTTTCTTCCCGGACTGACCGGAGTGCTTCTGGCCGTTCCGCTCTTCGCGGCGTCTGCCGCGGACGAGGGAGCGCAAGTGGAGACCTTCGGGCTCAAGTACCGGGCGATGGAGAAGTGGGACGTCATCCTGCCCGAAGAGCAGTGGACGTCGTTCGAGAACGAGATCCCGATCGGTGATGGCTTCATCACGAAGAAGGTCGGCCCCCTCGGACTCGAAGTAGACACCAACGCGGACGGCAAGCTGGACGAGAAGGTGCGCGGCGTGAAGGGCTTCCTGAAGCTCCGCGGCAAGAACGAGGACGGCGAGTCATACAACTACGCCATCCGCCTGAAGGGCGACGGCAAGGTCTGGAGGTTCGCTCCCGGCGGCGCCATGGTCGGCAAGCTGAAGGGCACCCTCGTCAAGGTCTTCGACCAGAACAACAACGGCCTCTACGATGACTACGGCACGGACGCCATGATCGTCGGCAAGGGGGGCGCCGCAGGGCTGCTCTCGAAGGTCGTGAACGCCAGCGGAACCCTCTACAACTTCGAGATCTCCGCCGATGGAACCCAGGCCAGCTTCAGTCCCTTCGAGGGCGAGACGGCCTCCATCGACGTTTGCAGCGACTACGACAGTCGCGGCAAGCTGATCGCCGCCGTCATCTCGAGCGAGGACGGTGAGCACCACTTCAACGCGGCGGCCGGAGGCAAGAAGGCTTTCCTCGTACCCGCAGGGGTCTACACGGTCTCATCGGGCTACGTGACCAAGGCCGGTGAATCAGTGCACATGCGCACCGGCAAGATGGCGCCCTTCACCCTGAAGGTCGGCCAGAACCGCGATCTCGAGTGGGGCGGGCCGGTCATCGCCGAGTTCGACTACACCGTCGAGGAAGAGACGGTCACCGTGCCGCCCAATGTGGCGTTCTACGGCCGAGCCGGCGAGGAGTACCACACCTTCTGGCCCGAGGCCAAGTCACCCAAGATCATTGTCACCGACAAGAAGACGAACAAGGTCCTGACCTCAGGCCGGTTCGGCGGGTGCTGAGGCGGCGGCTTCTCCGCGTACTCCGGGCGAGTACCGAAAAACAAAGAACTGGAAGTCACCCTCGAGCACAAGCGCGCCATCTTCGGCGACATCACGGGACAACCGAAGAGCAAGGCCGGCCCTCGCACTCCTAAAGGAGCGGGCAACTAGGCGCAGCTCTGCGACAGGACGATCGGAACAGGGCGGCGGCTTCACCTCGTGAAGCCGCCGCCCTTGTGCATGGTGGGGCGGCCGGCCTCACCTCGCCTTCATCTCGGCCAGCAGCCTGTCCACGGCCGTATCGAGCTCCGCCCCGCGCAAGCCCTTGAAGCGGATCACGCCCTCGTGGTCGAGGACGTAGATTGTGGGCCATCCGGTCACGTTCCAGCGCGATGCGATCGGGCCGGAAGTCCCCGGACCGTCGAACCACGAGCGCCAGGTCATCTCCTCTTCCGCGATCACCTTCCGCAGGGTGTCGAGGCTGTCGTCGCTGTTGATGCCGAGCAGGACGAAGGGCTCGCCAGCGAGCCGTTTCACGAGCGACCGCTCGTGGGGGTACATGGCCCGGCACGGGCCTCACCAGTGGCCCCAGAAGTCGATCACGGTGACCTTGCCGCGGTGGCCTGAGAGCTTGAACGTGACGCCATCCGCGTCCTTACCCTCGATGTCGGGCGCCAGGTGCCCGACCTGCAGGCGGCGGAGCTCGAAGAGTATCGCGCCCGCTCGCGCGCCCAGGGTTCCCTCCCAGGCGTGGGGATGCTCGCCGTATTCGGCCACGACCAGTTCCAGACGCCGCTCGGCCAATGCACGCCGCGCGTCGGGGTCGGCGGCCTTCAGGAGGTCGGCGCCCTCCTCACCGTAACGGGCCACCGCCTGCTCGCGCCCCCGGGTGCCGTACCTCTCGGCCGCCTCGGCGATCACGAACTGGTTCTTCGCCAGGCTGAGGTGGGCGTGGCCACGGACGGCGGCGTGGGGGGAGCGCTCAATCAGGGCGGTGAGCGCCCTGGCCCCATCGAGCATGCGCCTTTCGAAGAGCCGGCAGACCCCCGCCATCTCCTCGCTCTCGATGTGGCCGGCGAACAGCGCGGCGACGACAGTCTCATGCATCTCACCTTCGGGCCGCTGGCGCAATACCCACAGCATGGCCTGCAAGGCGACGGGGCTGCCCGGATCCTCCCGAGCGAGTTCCATGAAGCGCTCGAACCAATCCGCGGCTCGGGGATAGCTGGTTTCGAACAGTTCGTCGCGCGCCTCGTCGGTCCGTGCGGCCCGGTAGAGCGCGGTGAACTTGACCATCGCCTGGTCGAAAGCGGCCTCGAGAGCGGCCAGACGGTCGGCGGCCGAGGGCTCTGACTGGCCGTCCTGGAATGCGGCGTCGATCGCGGCCGGTGGCGAGGTGTGGGGCGCGGCAAGTAGGCCGAGGAGCAGGAGGGTGAACGGGCTCAGCATGGCTGGATTCCTCTCTGGATGCAGTATTAGGGACGTTTCCATCCTCCTGCGCAAGAACCGCCCAAGTGTTTGAAATCGTCGCTGGCACGACATTGGATCTTGTTGCTATTCTCCCCGCCCCGTTTTCGGCCTCTGGCGCCACTCCCGCGAGTTCCGAGCGCCCCTTCCACCAGCCTTCCCTCCAGCCAGGAACATTGAGATGACCCACGTCGTCGCAGAGCCTTGCGTCAAGTGCAAGTACACCGACTGCGTAGATGTCTGCCCGGTCGACTGCTTCTACGAAGGCGAGAACTTCCTCGTCATCAGTCCCGACGAGTGCATCGATTGCGGAGCCTGTGTACCTGAGTGCCCGACCGAGGCCATCTTTCCCGAGGATGAGCTGCCCGAGAAGTGGTCGGCCTACACCGAGATCAACGAGCGCTTGACGGAGGTCTGGCCGGTGATCACCGATCGCAAGGACCCCTTGTCCGACGCAGACGAGTGGAAGGCGGTCGAGGAGAAGCGCGACCAGCTCTCCGAGGAACCGTTCAGCGCCTAGGTCGGAGCCGGCGCCGCCCTTCCCGCCCGGGGGCGTGAGTAGCCGAGAGGTTGCCCAGGCGCGCCAGGAGCGAGGTCACTCGTCGTCGTCGTCGTCGCCGGCATAGCCGAAGTCCCGCAGGATGTCGCGAAACTCGGCCTGCACGTCCTTGGGGACGTCACCGGCCTCGGGTGAGAAGGGTCGCTTCGCCAGCAACTCCCGCACGGTCTGTTCCAGCTTGGCGACTCGCTGCGGGTACTTCTGCGCGACATCCACTCGCTCGTCGGGGTCGCTCGAGAGATCGTACAGCTCATCGGGGGCACCTGGCCGGTGGTAGTACTTCCAGCCGTGCAAGGTCAGGGCGAACTTGAGGCCGTTGAGCTCGTCGGGGCCCTGCTCCCAGATTCTGTGTCGGGAGGAGCGCTGAGAGAAAGCCCAGGGACGGGCGAAGTCCGGCGCGAACCAGTCCGAGCCGGCGGCCTGCTCGAGGATGCCTTGCAACGCAGGGTGGGTCGTTCGCGCGAAGAGAGTCGGGAGCAGGTCCACATGCGAGATGACGCGCGCGATGCGCTGAGGTTGGACGGTCACGCCGGAGGGAAAGCGCACCACGAGCGGGACATGGACCACCTCCCCGAGGATGCGGCCGTGCTCCAGCCAGTCGTGTTGCCCGAGGGATTGCCCGTGGTCGGCGGTGAAGACGACGATCGTGCGTTCGAACAGGCCGCGCCGGCGAAAGGCGTCGAGCAGCGTTCCGAAGTGGTGATCCATGTAGGCCACGTCGGTGTCGTACAGGTTGATCAGCTTGCGCACCGCCGCGGCGTTCATCGGCGGGAGGATGACCTCCTCCCCGGCGCTGATGCTCTCGAACAGCTCGGGTGCGAAGAGACGCGCCAACTCGAGTTGGCCGAAGCGCTCCGAGAGCTTCTGCGGGTCGATTGCGCGTCGGGCGATCAGCTCATCGAGCCCCGCATCGTCCTCGAAGCGGTCCGCGAAGTCCTTGGGAGGAAGATTGGGCTCGTGCGGATCCCAGTAGTGGACCCAGAGGAACAGAGGTCGGTCCCCCTTCTGATCCGCGAGCCAGTTCAGGGCGCGAGCGCTCGTGACCTCGGCTGGCCGGGAGCGCGCGTTGAGGCCCGCGCCCCTCCGGCGGACCTCCTCGTGCTCGTCAAAGGTCTCGAAGCCGACGTCGATGCCGGTCTTGGATGAGACTGTCGGCCCGCTGACGAAGGCCGCCGTCTCGTAGCCGGCAGAGTGCAGGACCTCCGCCACGGTGCGCCGGCCCTCCGAGGAGCGAAACGGGCTCTTGATCGCGCCGATGTTCGCGACGTACCCGTGCTGGTGCGGGTAGAGGCCCGTCATGATCGAGAGGTGGGCCGGCAGGGTCGTCCCCATCGTCGCGAAGGCCCTCTCGACCAGGACTCCTTCCGCCGCCAGGGCGTCCAGATTGGGGGATGTACGGCGATGGTATCCGTAGCACGAGAGATGATCAGCTCGCAGGGTGTCGACGGTCACCAGCAACAAGTGCGGTAGTCCGCGGATTCGGCCAGCCTGGGCGGGCGAGGGTGCCTCTGGTTGCGCGGGCTCCGGTGCGGCGGGACCTTCGCGGGCTTTCTCCCCGCCGGGATCGTCAGACGGGCTGCAGGCCGGGAGGGCGACGAACAGCGCGGCCAGGAGAGGGGCGAGCAGGCGGTGAGAGGTGGGAGCCGTGGTTCGCATGGGGGTAGGCCGCAACCGAATCCTAGCCCGCATTCGCGCCGGCGTTCACCCCGGAGCGCGCAATCAGCAGGTTTCGCCGGGCTTGCGGTGGTCGGATGCCCTTCGACGGGATGAGAGTTGGGCGCGTCACCCCGCCGGGCTAGACTGCGAGGGTCGTCCGCGCTGCTGCGGGTCGGCGGACCCTCAAATTCCCCGCTTCGAGCCCGGGTGGGCTGGAGAATGAGCATGACAACAAAGATTCGGCGTGCGCTGATCAGCGTTTCGGACAAGAACGGCATCGAGAACTTCGCGCGCGCTCTATCACAGATGGGCGTGGAACTCCTCTCTACGGGTGGCACCCACGCGAAGCTCTCGGCCGCGGGCATTCCCGTCCGCGAGGTCAGTGAGGTCACGGGCTTCCCGGAGATGATGGACGGGCGCGTGAAGACGCTCCATCCGATGATCCACGGTGGCCTGCTCGCCGTGCGCGACGATGCGAGCCACCAGCAGGCCATGGAGAGCCACGGCATCGGCGGCATCGATCTGGCCGTGGTCAATCTCTACCCCTTCGAGGCGACCATCCGCCAATCCGGCGTGACCCGCGCCGAGGCCGTCGAGCAGATCGACATCGGCGGGCCCTCGATGGTGCGCTCCGCCGCCAAGAACCACCGCCATGTGGGGATCGTGACGGACCCCGAGGACTACGGCCGCGTCTTGGACGAGTTGCAGCGCCTCGAAGGCGCTCTCTCCGACGAGTTGCGCCGCGAGCTGGCCGTGAAGGCCTTCGGACTGACGGCGCGCTACGACGCCGCCATCAGCCGTTGGCTCTTCGAGAGTGAGTGCGCGGAGGGGCTGTCCGAGACGCCCTTCCCCTCGACCTTTGCGACCGCTGGGGTGAAGGTCGCCGAGCTGCGATACGGCGAGAACCCGCACCAGACGGCGGCTTTCTACAGCGCGGCCCAGAGCGACGAGCCGAGCGCGGCTTCCGCCGAGGTGCTCAATGGCAAGGCCCTCTCCTTCAACAACTACGTCGACCTCGACGCGGCCCTGGCCCTCGCCAAGGAGTTCGACGAGCCCTTCGTCGCCGTGACCAAGCACAATAACCCGTGCGGCGCGGCCCAGGCCGAAGAGATCGAGGACGCCCTGGCCGCCGCCTGGGAGGGCGACCCCCTCTCCGCCTTCGGTTCCGTGCTCGCCTTCACGCGCCCGGTCAACCTGGCCTCGGCCGACTTCCTAGTCTCGGGCAACCGCTTCGTGGAGGCGATCATCGCGCCCTCGTTCGATGAAGACGCCTTCGATCTCCTGACCGGCAAGCCCCGCTGGGGCAGGAGCGTGCGCCTCCTGGCCTGCGGCGAGTTCGGCCCGACGACGCGCACGGCGAGCGACATCGAGATGAAGAAGATGGTCGGCGGGTTCCTGCTTCAACAGCGGGACCTCGCGTGCGCGACAGAGGAGGACTGCGATGTGAAGACCGAGGCGAAGCCGGACGCGGAGCAGCTCAACGCGCTGCTTTTCGCCGAGAAGATCGCCAAGCACGTCAAGTCCAACGCGATCGTGATTGCCCGGGGACGGCGGGTGCTGGGCGTGGGCGCGGGCCAGATGAGCCGCGTGGACGCCGTTCGCATGGCCGTCCACAAGGCCGGCGAGGAGGTGGCGGGCGCGGTGCTCGCTTCCGACGCCTTCTTCCCCTTCCCCGATGGCGTCGAGACGGCCATCGAGGCCGGCGTCGGCGCGATCTTGCAGCCGGGAGGATCGGTGCGTGACGACGAGGTGGTCGCCGCCTGTGACCGCCTCGGAGCCGTGATGGTGTTCACCGGCTCACGGCACTTCCGTCACTGATCTGGCCGAGCGCCGCTCAGCGCTCCTCGACGTAGCCCAGCCCCCTGAGGAGCTCGAAGGTCTCTTCGCCCCCGTCCAGGGTCGGAGGGCGCTTACGCTCGCAGCGTGCGAGCCAGGCGACGATGGCCTCCGTCATGCGCTGCACGCGCCTGGGGTGCTCGAGAGCGATGTCGATGGACATACCCGGGTCGGCGGAGAGATCGAACATCCGCATCAGGTCATCTTGAGGGCCCTCCTCGAGCGGGGCCCAGACCAGCTTGTAGTCGCCGTGGCGCATGCCATAGAGGTCGCGCACGATGGTGGGGCCCGTATCGCCCTCCCCGGGCCAGACGCCGTGGGCGGTGGACAGGAAGTGCGGTGTGGCCACGCGAGAGGTGAGCAGATCGCGATCGAGCAGGTCCATGCCGAGGGGGAAACCCACGGCCTCGAGTCCGGCCAGGGCCAGCAGGGTCTGGCCGATAAAGCGCATCTCGACCCGCTCCTCCAGACGCAAGCCAACGGGAACGCCGGGCCCCTTGAGGATCAGCGGCACGCGCACGGTCTCGTCGAAGAGCTGCATCCCGTGGCCGTTCAGCCCGTGGTCCCCGAACTCCTCTCCGTGGTCGCTGGTGATCGCCAGCACAGTTTCGTCCTCGATGCCGAGCTCCTCAAGGAGAGCGACGAGACGCCCGATGGCGTGGTCCACCGTGGCGACCTCCCCGTCGTAGAGGGACGAGATGTAGCTGGTGAAGGTGGCCATTCGCTCCTCGTCGATCACTTTCCCTGCCATCCGTTGGGCCTTCAACTCGCGACAGGCTCCGACTTCGTAGCCAGGCGGAGGGTCATCGATCAGCTCGCCGGCCAGCTCGCGGTCGGGTTCGTAGGGGCCGTGCGGGTCCGCGACGTGCAAGTAGAGGAAGAACCGCTCGCCCGCGTGCTCGCGCAGCCAGACCTCCACATCACCGAGGATCAGATCCGCCGGAGTCCACAGGTACTCCTGGAAGTGGTCGAAGCCCTGGTGGAAGTTTCTGTTGGCGCGGACGAGCGGGTTCACGCTGAATCCCGCCGTGTGCAGGCCGGCTCTCTGCATGGCTTCCGGCAAGGTGCACAGCTCGTTCGCCAGGAAGCACGCGTCGTAGTCGACGAGGCCGTGATGTGGGGGCTCGAGGGAGGTCATCAGGGATGCCGTCGAGGGCCAGGTCCACGATGAGGGGGCGAGGGCGCGCTCGAAGAGCGAGCCCGACGCCGCGAGCTGGTCGATGGCCGGACTGGTCGGCCGCTCGTAGCCGTAGCACCCAAGGCGGTCTGCGCGCAGGGTGTCGATCAGCACACAGATCACGCTCGGAGCCTGAGGGGTCGAGGGTGCGCGGTGGACCGTCATGGGTGAGATCACCTCGAGCAGGGCGAAAGCTGCTTCGAGTCCCGTGTCGCTCTCGTTAAGAGCCTCGGTGCGCAGGACCAGCTCGCTGGCTCCGTCGAGGTCGAGCTCCAGGTGCTCCCAGTCCCGCTCGGTAATGCTCACCTCGGCGTGGATTGGCCGGCGGCGATCCAGCACCACACGTCCGTCGAGTTCGATGACAAAACGCACCTCCTGGCCGGGCGCTCCCTGATACGACGCCAGCCCGGTACCGATGGCGAGGCGCAAGCGGGAGCGTGGTCCGATTTCCTCGGGAAGGGGGACGCGCACGGCGGAGGGGGGCGGCGCGATGAGCGCCGGCAGGGAGCCGAGACGCCCGGTCTTGGGCAGGTGGGGGGACAGAAAGCCCAGGCGCACCGGGAAGCTCGAGTTCTGGACCTCGACCCCTTCGCTTACCCGCAGGGGGATCAGCGGAAGCTCCACCTGCCAGACCTCCACCGCCTCGCCGCTGGCGCTTCCTCCACCCTCTCCAGGGGAGCACGCGCCGAAAGCGAGCAGTGTCAGGCTCAGGTAGATGAGAGACCGAGAACGCATCGAGTGGGGGCCCGACGCAATCCTAGCCCACGGACGGATCGATCCCTCGGCGCAGGATCTGGAACGGCGCCTCAGTCGCGCTCGAGAGGGGCTTCGAGGGAGGCCGCGGCGGTCAGGGGCGACCCCTGTTCGCGGGAGGGCTCGATCCAGGTCAGACCCTCCTCCTCCAGCCAGTCGTAGATGATGTCGAGCGGCGTGGCGAGGCCCATGTGGGGCACGACCGTGGGCTGCAGGCTGCCGTGGGTGTAGATCTTCGAGAAGATGGCGAGCAGCTCGTGGGTCTCGGCGTCGAAGATCCCTCCGCCGGAGTTTCCAATGTACGTCGGTGCGCTGATCATCCAGTACAGCTCGCCGTCCACGGTATGGCGCTGGTCCGCGATCTCGCCGTAGGTCGGGATTGGGTCGTTGCCCAGGGGGCAACCGACGGCGTAGACGGTGTCGAAGGTCGTGACCGCCGCCAGCCGCTCGCGGCTGGCCAGTCGCGCCCAGTGCTCACAGGGCTCGTCGGTCGTCATCTCGAGCAGCGCGACATCGACCCAGCGATCGAAACCGAGCAGCAGCCCGGTCTCGTGGCGCACCGAGCCGTCCGCGGAGTAGATCGCGATGGGGATGGACGGGTCATCGTTGCGAGCATCCTGGAGGATGTCGCGCACCACGTGCCAGGCCGTGATCACGGGCGTCTTCCAGGGGCCGTCCTCCCCGCTCCTGGTCGGAGCCAGGAGAACGCCTGTGCCCACGGTCGCCTCGCCCGCCAGTTGCACCGTAGGGCCGATCAGATCGCTCCACATGACCTGTGGGCGGCGTGCACGCTGAATGTCCAGCCCGGCCAGACGCTCGCGGTTGAGCGCTGCCAGGTCGAGGGCGCTGCGGAGCTGTCCCTGCAGGCCGTCCAAGCGCTCAGTGGCGCGGCGAGTGAGGGTCTCCAGGCTGCGGGCGAGGCCCTGAGCGACCTGTTCCTGGTGGTGCCCTTTCCATTCTTCAAAGAGCTCGCCATGGAGGGCGAGCTCTTCCTGAGCGTTGACAACTCCCGCTTCCAGCCTGTCCACGCGAGCGTTGCGGACGAGATTGGAGGCTCTTCGTTGCTCCGCTCGCTCGAGCTGCTCGCGCGCCTCGACCAGCTGTGCCTCGAGCTGAACCAAGCGCCCATCGACGGCCTCGAACGCGCTCGCGGCTTCTTCGGGCAGGCCCTCCAGCTCGCCGACCTGGCGGTGGAGTTCCCACAGCCCGCAGGCTGCGAGGGCCAGGAAGAGCATCGGGGTGAGCCGCAGAAGGCGCCGCGTCGTGTAGGTCATCGGGTAGGGAACGGCGACCGGGCGCAGCTCCCTTCGTGTTTCGGTCGACGTGGGGGCGCGGGTGGAGGGGAAGGGGTCCGGGTCGTCGACAGAAGCGGGCCCATCGCTCGAAGTGCCTGTTCAATATGGACTTGCGACGACAAACAGCAGGTCGCCACCCGCCCCGTCAGGCTCTGGCGGTAGACTGTCCCGATCGACTCCGCGTGGTGGAGTCTCTCCCGTACCAGTGCCCCCGAATGCCCCATGCCCATCAGTGAGATCCCCGAGATCATCGAGGACCTGCGCCAGGGGAAGATGATCATCCTGGTCGACGACCCCGACCGAGAGAACGAGGGCGACCTGGCCATGCTGGCGGAGTTCGCCACCCCCCAGGCCATCGCCTTCATGGCGACCAACGGGAGGGGATTGATCTGCGTGCCCCTGGCAGGGGAGGTTTGCGATGAGTTGGGCCTCGATCCCCAGGTCACGAAGAACACGAGCAAGATGGGCACGGGCTTCACCGTCAGCGTCGAGGCCGCCGAGGGCGTCACGACCGGGATCAGCGCTGCTGACCGCGCGCGCACCATCGAGGTCCTGATCGACGCACGCTCCAAACCTGCCGATCTGGACCGACCGGGCCATATCTTCCCGCTGCGTGCTCGCGACGGCGGAGTGCTCGTACGGGGCGGGCAGACCGAGGGAATGGTAGACCTGGCGAAGCTCTGCGGCAGTCGACCGGGGGGCGTCGTGTGCGAGGTGATGAACGAGGACGGGAGCATGGCGCGCATGCCCGACCTGGAGGTGCTCGCCGCGCGCCACGACCTCAAGATCTGCACGATCGAGGACATCATCGCGTGGCGTCGCAAGAACGAGCGATTGATCGCGCCTCTCGAAGAGGACATCCCGCTCCCGACGCCATTCGGTAATTTTCGAGCGACCCTCTTCCGTTCCACTCTCGACGGCAAGGAGCATGTGGCCCTCACGCGTGGGCTTGGGGGTCCCGGGCTCGACGGCCCGCGCGAAGGCATCGAGGAGCCGGTGTTCGTGCGCGTCCACTCCGAGTGCCTGACCGGAGATGTATTCGGTTCGATGCGGTGCGATTGTGGCAGTCAGCTCAAGAAGGCGCTCGAGTTCCTGGGCCAGCAGGACCGGGGCGCCCTCGTCTACATGCGCCAGGAAGGGCGCGGGATCGGTCTGGCCAACAAGCTCAAGGCTTATCGCCTCCAGGACGAGGGCCTCGACACGGTCGAGGCGAACGCCGCCCTGGGGTTCCCGGCGGACCTGCGGGAGTACGGCCTGGGCGCCCAGATGCTCCATTACCTTGGGGTTCGCCGCATGAGACTCTTGACCAACAACCCCAAGAAGATCGCCGGGCTGCGCGGCTGGGGGCTCGATGTGATCGATCAACTTCCCCTCACCACCGAGCCCAACCCCTCTAATATCAACTACTTGCGCACGAAGGCGGAGAAGATGGGGCACCTCCTGGAGGGCGTTGAGGGTTCATCCGACGCCCCGGATAAGCGGGAATAGAGCCCCCCCCAAGCCGTCGAAGCTCCCGACATGGGGATCCTCGCCATGGAACCGGCCGCCAACGACGACACGCATCTCGTCCAGGAAACCCTGGCGGGCAGCCAGGTGTCCTTCCAGTTGCTCGTCGAGCGCTACGAGGGGCGCCTGTTCGCTCTCGCGCGGCACTACACCCGCAACCAGGTGGACGTCGAGGACATCGTCCAGGACAGCTTCTTGAAAGCCTACCGGCGGCTCGAGAGCTTCGACCATCGCTCGTCGTTCTACACCTGGCTCTACCGCATCGCGGTCAACACGATCCTCGACTCGCTCAAGCGCAAGGGCCGCTCGCCGGTTGCCGTGGTCGAGGACCCCGAGATGCTGGCACAGCCGGCACCCGTGGAGGGCTGCGCCCCCTCGGTTGGGATGGAGCGCGACGAGATCGTGCAGGTGACCCATAAGGTACTGGAGCAGATCCCCGACATCTTCCGCACGGTCCTGGTGTTGCGTGAGCTCGAGGGCCTCGCCTACCAGGAGATCGCGGACACCCTGGGGATCTCGATCGGGACCGTCGAGTCGCGCCTGTTTCGGGCGCGCGGTCGGTTCAAGGAGAAGCTGCTGGCCCTCTACCCCGAGTTTGGTGAGCATTGAAGACGGAGCATGGTGATGAGTGACTGCAAACTATTCCGGCCGTTGATCCCGGGTTACCTGGACGGCGAGCTGAGCGAGGATCAGGCCTCTCCGCTGCGCAAGCACCTGATGGATTGTCGCTCGTGTCGCACGGCGACCCAGGGTGAGAAGGCCCTCAAGGGCTGGTTCGTCGCGGACGAGGCGATCAACGTACCGGAGGGCTTCGCGGCCCATGTCGCGCGGCGGGCGTTCGCGGGAGATCGCGGCGAGCGCATCTCTGCCGGTGTCCTGGGCGAGGAGCGGCGGAAGGGAGCGCTCCTGAATTTCGTGCTGACGGCCACCGCCGCAGCCGCCGCCCTGTTGCTACTGCTGGCCGGTGGCCTGGGCGGGGTGGGCCTGCAGGCCGAGAGCGGCCTGCGGGCCGATGACGTGGCGCCGATCACCGAGGCGCAGGTCTTGCGGAACCTTGAGCGCCTCAACCGCGGCACGGAGGCCGAGTCTGCGGGAGGCCTGTCAGCAACTCCACTCCCCGGGAGGGACCGGTAGTGACCAGCGTTCGGTTGTGGGTTCTCCTGTTGGCCGCGACCAGCTTCCTCGGAGGCGTGGCAGCCGGAACGCTGCTTGGGGAGCGCGTTGGCACTCCCCAGGAGCCAGGCGGAGCCTTCGCTGATTATCGCGAGCTCTTATCGGGCCGATTCGACCTCGCCCCCGAGCGGGAGCGCGAGTTGCAGAACATCCTGGCTCTCTACGCGGACTCCATCGCGGAGACCAAGGACCGACACATGGCGGAGTTCATGTCGGGCGTGGAGCCGGAACTCGCTCAGAAGGGCCTCCATTACCGGGCCCTGATTCGCAATCACCTCCTGGAAGTGGAGGATCGTCCGGCATTCGACCGGCTATGCGCCAGCTACGCGAACTTTCCCAACCCCACCGACTGAAGAGACCATGGCCAGATCCTGTGGACTGAGAGTCGGCCCGCGCCGTTTCGAGCTGGTGGTACTCGAGGGGAGCGCCAAGCGGCCGAAGGTCACCACCTCCGTCTCGGGAGAGTTTCCCGAAGATGAGGAGGATCCGCTGCGGGCAGCGGTGGCGGAGCTGAAGCGTGTCGCCAAGGAGTACAAGATCCCGCGCGAGAACCTGGGAGTGGCGACGGACGCGAAGCACGCAGCTTACCGGCGGTTGACCCTGCCAGTCGATGACGACGCGAAGATCGAGCAGGTCATCAAGTTCGAGGTCGAGGGGCACCTACCGCAGTTCAATATCGAGGACATCGTCGTCGATTTCCACAAGCTGGAATCGTCACAGGACTCGAGCACCATCATCGCCACCGCCGTGCCCAAGGAGGAGATCGCTCGGATCATCGACCTCTGCACGGCCGCCGGTATCGAGCCGATGGAGGTGGAACTCGAAACCACGGCGATGATCAACGCAGCCGTTGACGCTGGGATCAGTGTCGTGGAGAGCGCGCAGATCCTCGTACACGTGGGCGAGGAGTCCACTGGCGTCGCGGTGATGGACGGCGCCAATGTGCGCGAGATGCGATCGATCCAGGTCGGCGCCCTGACGGACTCGTCTCCGGAGGAGTTGATCAATAGGATTAAGCGCGAGCTGGCGCGCACGATTTCGGCCTCCCGCACTCTCGTCGACCTCCAGGCCGTCTTCGTCTGCGGCCTCGACCTCCCCGGCCTCCTGGGCGGAGAGGTCCTGGGCCTGCCGATCCGCCCATTCGATGTCCTGGAGACCGAAGACGGGGATGAGAGGGGCTCGATGGCCGTGGCCTACGGTGTCGCCCTGCGCCAGCTAGGCGGTGGAGTCCTGCATTCCCGCCTACGGCGCGAAGAACTCAAGTACACCGGCGCACTGGAGCGGCTCGAGCTTCCCATGGCGGTCGTGGCCCTCCTGCTGGTCACCCTCATGGGCGTGTTCAACATCTTCATCGGCAAGGAGAGGCAGTACGTCGATCAGGCCCTGTACTCGTGGCGTGAGAGTTCGAACAACTACATGATGGGCAAGGGCGGTCGCGGGAACCTCGAGTACCCCAGCGATCAGCTTCGCAAGTACGTGAAGCAGACCTGCGGAGAGCTGCGCGCGGACGTGCCCAATGACGACCCGGACCGCAACCGTTTCCAGCAGCTGACCTACATCCGCTCCCAGATCAACAACGAGATCAGGGGCCTTGAGAAGAAGTTGGGGCGCGGCTCGGAGATCACCCAGCCCCTGTCGGCGTTCCGTGGCATGACGCTCGTGCTGGACATTCTGCACGCGGGGGAACAGGAAGGGGGTCGGTTTGGCCGCCCCTCGATCCGCAAGGTGCGAGCGACCTACACGCCCGGCCGCTCGGGCAGGCCGGACTCCGTCCGGATCACCATGGACGCGGCCTTCTTCTCGGAAGACAGCACCCAGGCCACGGTCCAGTTCGAGACCATGATCGAGGAATTGCGCGCACAGGCCTGGTGTGTGAGCGTGGAGTCGCGGGGCACGGACACCCTGGCGGACGGGGAGGTCGGTATCTGGGTGGAGGGCATCGACATCGAGGTCGACCTCACCAAGGCTCTCGCGGAGGAGACGGCATGAAGAACTTCCTCGCCAAACTGAACCTGGCGCGCGTCATCATCCTGGTCTCTCTCGCGGGCACCATTTTTCTCGGGTGGACGGGGTGGCAGAGTCACGGCGAGCTCTCTGACCTTCGCGAAGCGCTCGATTACCAGGCACCGAAGGTCGTGAACGACATCCAGCAGGCCGCCCTGAGGCACACGGAGTTGACGCGTAGTGTCGAGGGCGATGGCCTCGCCCGCGTCGGGAGTCCCCAGAGCTACATTCGCAAGTGCAAGGACCATCGCCTGGTCCAGGTGGGAGATGTCGACATCGACGAGCGCACGGTGGAGAACCTCACCGCCAAGGGCATCGTTGACTCGATGTACACCATCAAGCCGGTGGACAAAAAGCGCGCCTTCACGACCTCCACGATCGCGAGCTTCATGTACCGGCTCGAGGCGGACAGTCGCCAGGTCAAGGTCACCGATCTGACCGTCGAGCAGGTGGGCAGGCGCCTCAAGCCCTCCGAGGTCCCTCCCGACGAGTGGACCTGGCAGGCGGTGATCACTTCGCGCCAGAAGAAGGACTAGCGCCGGCCGGCGAGTTCGCGACGGGAGTGTTCTTGGCGGGCAATCGGGAGTGGTGCTCCTGAAGGCTGCGGACCTCGAACTCCCCTCCGTGCATCGCGTCGAGCGCGCTGATCACGGCTCGGATGCCTGCCAAGGTCGTGATGCAGGGGATGCCCGCGATGACCGCCGCCGCCCGGATGCTGGAGTCGTCGACGCGTTGCTGCTTGCCGTAGGGTGTGTTCAGCACCAGTTTCAGCTCGCGGTTCTTGATCATGTCCACGATGTGGGGACGGCCTTCGTGGACCTTGTTGACGCGCTCCACCGGAAGGCCGGCAGCTCGCAGGGTCCGATAGGTGCCGTCGGTGGCGAGCAATTCGTAGCCGAGGGATGCCAGAGTGCGGCACTCCGAGGCGATGGCTCGCTTGTCGGGGTTGCGCACCGAGATGAAGATCCGGCCGGAGCGCGGCAAGTCCAGGCCGGCGCCCTGGTATGCCTTGGCGAAGGCGACACCCAGGTTGACGTCCATGCCCATCACCTCCCCGGTGGAGCGCATCTCAGGGCTGAGCAGGATGTCCACGCCCGGAAAGCGGTTGAAGGGGAACACGGGCGCCTTGACCGAGAAGTAGGGCGGGATGACCTCCTCGGTGAAGCCGAGTTCCTCCAGGGAGAGACCGGCCATGAGTTTCGCGGCGTGCTTGGCGAGGGGGACGCCGATGGCCTTGCTGACGAAAGGGACTGTGCGGGAGGCGCGCGGATTGACCTCGATGACGTAGATCAGATCGCCCTTCACCGCGTACTGGACGTTCATCAACCCGATCACGCCGAGTTCGGAGGCGATCGCCTTGGTGGCCCGGGAGATCTCCTCGATGTGCTCGCGGGCGAGCGTGTGGGGGGGCAGCACGCAGCTCGAGTCGCCCGAGTGGATCCCGGCCTCCTCGATGTGCTCCATGATCCCACCGATTAGGACCGTGCGGCCGTCGGAGATGGCGTCAACATCGACCTCGATGGCGTCCTCGAGGAACTTGTCGACAAGGATTGGCCGGTCGGGTGAGGCCTGGACCGCGTTCATCATGTAGTGGTCGAGGGAGTCGTCGTCGTAGACGATCTCCATCGCGCGCCCGCCGAGGACGTAGCTCGGCCGGACCAGCACCGGGTACCCAATGCGGTGAGCGACCTCGAAGGCCTCCGAGGCGTTCGTGGCCATTCCGTTGGCAGGCTGATTGAGCCCGAGCTTGTCGAGAAATTCGGTGAACTGCTCGCGGTCTTCCGCGCGGTCGATGGACTCCACGGAAGTGCCGATGAGTGGTGCTCCGGCTCGTTCCAGCCCAGCGGCAAGGTTCAAGGGAGTCTGTCCGCCGAACTGGACGATGATCCCGGTTGGCTCAACCGCACGCACGATGTGCATCACGTCTTCGTGGGTCAGTGGCTCGAAGAACAGCTCGTCCGACGTGTCGTAGTCGGTCGACACTGTCTCGGGGTTGGAGTTGACCATGACCGCCTCGCAACCGATCTCCTGGGCGGCGAAGGCGGCGTGCACGCAGCAGTAGTCGAACTCGATACCTTGCCCGATCCTGTTCGGCCCTCCGCCGAGGATCATGATCTTGCGCTTGCTGGAGACCGAGAGTTCGGACTCGTCCTCCCAGGTGGAGTAGTAATAGGGCGTCACGGCTGCGAACTCCGCCGCGCAGGTGTCCACCAACTTGTAAGTCGGCCGGATGCCGTGCTCCTCGCGCAGAGAGGCGACGGCTTCGGCGGTCATGTCATTGGCGAAGGCGATCTGTGTGTCGCTGTAGCCGAGTTGCTTGGCCTCCCGCAAGAGGTCGGGTGTCAGCGGCTGTTCGCGGAGAACCTGCTCGAACTCGACGAGGGCGAGGATGTTGTCGAGAAACCAGGGGTCGATGGCTGTGGCCTCGAACACCTCCTCGGTGCTCCAGCCGGCTCGAAAGGCCGTGCGCACGGCGAGCAAGCGGTGCTCGTTCGGCACGCGCAGGCTGTGGGTCAGCGCTTCGCGGTCGTCCGCGAGGTGCTCCGTGGGGTCGCGCGGGTCGAGGCCGAGCCCCGGCTGTCCGGTCTCCAGCCCGCGCAGGGCCTTCTGGAGTGACTCTTTGAAGGTGCGCCCGATCGCCATGGTCTCGCCGACGCTCTTCATCTGCGTCGTCAGCGTCGGATCAGCGCCGGGGAACTTCTCAAAGGCGAAGCGGGGAATCTTCGTCACGCAGTAGTCGATGGTCGGCTCGAAGCAGGCGGGAGTCTCGCGCGTGATGTCGTTTTGCAGCTCGTCGAGGGTGTAGCCGACGGCGAGCTTGGCCGCGAGCTTGGCGATGGGGAAGCCGGTCGCCTTGGAGGCCAGGGCGGAGGAGCGAGATACGCGGGGGTTCATCTCGATCACGATCATTCGACCCGTCTGGGGGTCGACGGCGAACTGGCAGTTTGATCCGCCGCACTCGATCCCGACCTCGCGCATGATCGCGATCGATGCATTGCGAAGGTCCTGGTATTCGCGGTCGGTGAGGGTCTGCGCGGGCGCGACCGTCACGGAGTCGCCGGTGTGCACCCCCATCGGGTCGAAGTTCTCGATCGCGCAAATGATCACGACGTTGTCGGCGTTGTCGCGCATCACCTCCATCTCGAACTCCTTCCAGCCGAGGAGGCTCTCCTCGACGAGGACCTCGGTGTTGAAGGACGCGGCGAGCCCGCGGGCGACGATCTCCTCGAACTCCTCCACGTTGTACGCGATGCCGCCGCCGGTGCCGCCGAGGGTGAAGCCTGGCCGGATCACGCACGGCAGACCGATCTCGGCCAGGGCCCGTCGTGCGTCGTCCAGCGAGTGGGCGACCCCAGAGCGGGCGCACTCGAGCCCACAGCGCTGCATGGCAGCGCGAAACAGGTCACGGTCTTCCGCGCAGCGGATCACCTCGGCGCGCGCTCCGATCATCTCGACCCCGAACTCGTCGAGTATCCCGCGATCGTAGAGTTCGAGCGCCATGTTGAGGCCGGTCTGCCCGCCGAGGGTGGGCAGGAGCGCATCGGGTTTCTCCTTCGCCAGGACCGCCGACAGGGTCTCCAGAGTGATCGGCTCGATGTAGGTCGAGTCCGCCGTCTCCGGATCGGTCATGATCGTGGCCGGGTTCGAGTTGACCAGGATCACCCGGTAGCCCTCCTCGCGCAGAGCCTTGCAGGCTTGCGTTCCGGAGTAATCGAACTCACACGCCTGGCCGATGATGATCGGTCCGCTGCCGATGATCAGGATCGACTCCAGGTCGTCACGGCGGGGCATTCGGAATCGTCTTCCGGGGGGGAGAGAGGGCGGTGCGCTTGAGGGCTGCGAGCCCTCAGGGCCCGCGACCAAATTGGCGCGATTGAAACACATCGGCCAGCGCCTGTCGACGAGCAGACCCCGGCGGTGGGGTGGAGGGCGCGCGGGATGGGCCGGGGCGCTCAGCGCTCAGGCCAGCACTTCGGCCAGCAGCCCCGGATCCGCCTCCACGCCGGGGATCAACTTGCCGGGCGCGCGCACCAAGACGAGACGCACAGCGCCCTGCCGGCCCTTCTTGTCGAGCTGCATGCTCTCCGCGAGCTGTCCGGCGTCGAGGGCCAGGCCCGTGTGCTCGCGCAGGGCCCGGAGGCTTTGCGGCAAGCCGAGGCGTTCGGCGAGGCGCGCGGTGCGCTCAAGAAGGGCGGGATCGTCGAGCACGCCGGAGCGCCGGGAGCAATCGAGGGCGAGGGCGAGACCCGCGGCCACGGCGATCCCGTGCGGGACCTTCCCAAAGCCCGCCACGCGTTCGATGGCGTGGCCGAAGCTGTGACCCAGGTTCAGGACCCGTCGTCCATCGAGCTCGTCGGGGTCGGCGGCGACCACTCGAGCCTTGATCGTGATGCAGGAGGCGATCAGCGTTTCGAGAGACTCGCCGTCACGGGAGCGCAGGGCCTGCGCGCCCTCTTCCAGCGCCGCCAGCATCTGCTCGCCGCCGACCAGCGCCGTCTTGAGCATCTCCCCCAACCCGCTGCGCCATTCCTCTTCCTCAAGAGTGGCGAGGACATCCGTGTCGGCCCACACCCCTCGCGGCTGGTGAAAGGCACCCGCGAGGTTCTTCCCCTCGGGGAGATTTACCGCTGTCTTCCCGCCGACCGAAGCGTCGACCTGGGCCAGCAGGCTTGTCGGGCAGGCGTAGAAGGTGATGCCGCGCATGTAGAGGGCCGCGGCCAGTCCGCCGAGGTCACCCACGACACCTCCGCCGAGGGTGATGACGCACGACGCTCGGTCCAGTCCCGCGCGGGCCATGAAGGACAGGACGCGCTCCAGGCAAGCCAGGGACTTCGTCTGCTCGCCGGGCTCCAGGGCGCAAGTGGCGATCTCGTCCATGCCCTGCAGGGCTTTACGGTGGAGCTCCGCCACGCGCGAGTCGGTGATGAGGACCGCCGATGTGTGGTTTGCGACGACGGCGGCGACCTCCCCCAGGATTCCCCGCCCGATTCGCACCTCGTAGGGAGGCTTGGTGTCGACGCGGATCGAGTCGGCCATGGCGGCAGGATCAGGCGTCGGCACCCGCGGTCCGCTGGCGCCGTTCCCGGCGGCGCCGCACCAGTTCTTGCTGCAGGGCCCGCGAGCGGCGCCTGTCCCACAGTAGGAAGGCCGCGAAGGAGCCGATCAGCAAGACGGTCACGGCCCCGATCCCGTACATGATGTAGTCGGCCGTCGGGTCATAGGCCGCGGTGTACGGCTCGATGGACGCCAGCACGAAAAAGGGCGCCACGCGCAGGCCGCCGTCGCGCGGCTCGTAGGCGAAGTTCTTCAGGAAGAAACCGCGCCCCCTCACCAGCTTGCTCTCCTGCAGCTGCGGCTGCTCGCCGGCCATGATGAACTGGATCAGCCCCGCTTGGTTGGTCCAGGTGAAGTTCCCGATCCAGCCGGTCGTGACAGTCTCAAGGCGTGCCGGATTCTCGCCGGGATCCTGGGTCCAGATACCCAGGTCGCGGCTGATCGGGATCCGGTAGGGAGCGCCGCGGTGGGCTGCGCCATTCACGAGGATCTCGACCATGGCCGCGTTGTCGAGTTCGGGCGCGCTGTCCCAATCGACGGCGGCTGCACGCTCGCTGTTCGCATGATCCAGGAGCATCCACTGGGCGTCGAAGGCCGGACCGCTCATCATGCCCGTGATGTTCTCCGCCGAGTCGTCCTCCACGACGGCCAGCTGGCGTGCGAAGCGCTCCGCATCGAAGGGCTCGACGGAGTCGTAGGAGCGCACGATCCGGGTACCGATCAGGAAGGGGCCCTCTTCCCAGCCCGTCTCGCCCTCATCATGGAAGAGCTTGAAGAACACGCCGTCGAGGCGCACGAAGTCGTCCCGGATGATCCCCGGCTCGATGCGGTGTACGAGGAAGTGCACGACGCTGCGGTCCTCGAGGCGGATCCACCCAGAGTGTTCCTGTCTCCCGCCTTCTACCTGGCGCGAGTACAGCTCCTCGACCCAGCCGCGGACGCGGTAGGGACGGGCGCGGAAGGTCTCGGGATCGGCGTACATCTCCCGGACGACTTCCGGCGCGAGGTTCTCGATCCCGAGTTCCTTGTAGTGGGGCCCGAGAAAACGTGAGACGAACTCGAAGAGGGCCTGCGAGGGGCCGGTCTCGATCAGGATGCGGTCGCCCGGCTGCACATCGCGAATCTTGCCCGCGATGCGTTCGCGGTCGAGTTCAGGCAGGTCGACGGATTCGATGTAGACCGGTTCCTCGGGGAGGTTGGCCTCGCCGGCGCGCTCATGCTTCTCCTTCTGCATGAGCGATGCCACGAACCCGATCGCCAGGCCGAGGAGGAGCACGACCATGAGGACCATCCGGTTGCGCTCGGACTTCGTGAAGAGGCCTGCCTGCGAGGCGCCGGAGTCTGGGGAAGGAGGAGTTTTCTTCATCGGGGCAGGAGGGGTTCGTCTCGTCTGACTCGTCTCTGCTCGGCCCGCCGTTGTGCGGCGGCGACCAGGCCGTGAAACAGGCCGCTCTGGGGGCTGTCCGGCGGCGAGAGTTCCGGGTGCCATTGGACGCCGATCGCGAAGGGGTGTCCGTCGCGCTCGATGGCCTCGATCAAACCCTCGTCGTCGCGGGCGCTCACGCGCCAGGGCGCTGCGACGGCCGAGAGGGCCTGGTGGTGCCGGGAGATGACATCGAACTTCTCTACCCCCAGCAGGTGGCTCAGTTTCGACCCTCGCTCGCTGGCGACGGCGTGTTGCGTGCTGCCGCCATGTTCTCGCGAGCCGGGCCGGTCCTCGGCCAGGTGCTGGTGCATCCGACCGCCTTCTGCCAACCCCAGGGCCTGCATGCCATAGCAGATTCCCAAGAGCGGCACCTTCTGCGCGATGGCCGCGCGGACCAGCAGGAAGTCCCAGTCCTGCTTGCCCGTCGGTGTGGGGCTTGCAGCGGCGTGGGTCGGTCCGAGTCCCAGGCGTTCGGTGTCGAAGTCGTCGCCACCGCCGAGCAGCAGACCGTCAATGCTATTGAGGATCGCCGCGAGCTCGCTCGCACCTCCGACGGGGGTGAGCGCCAGGGGCAAGCCTCCGGCCGCGACGATCGAGTCGGCATAGCGCAGGGCGAGTTCGAGGCGCGGCGTCTCGCCCTCGACCAAGATCCCGTTGATGGCGATCAGGGGTTTGCCCGGTCCGCTCATGGTTCCCGGCATTCTACCGCCGGCGCAGCGAGCCCGTGACGATAGGATCCCCGGGCGTGGATTCCCTGGTCCTGGACCTTGCGGCCCTCCTCGGCGGGCTCGTCCTGCTCGGCAAGGGCGCCGACTGGCTGGTCGACGGAAGCGCCGAGCTGGCGCGCCGACGGGGAGTGCGCCCTCTGATCGTGGGCCTGACGATCGTGGCCTGGGGGACGTCGGCCCCGGAGGTCGTGGTCTCGAGTCTGGCGGCGGCCGAGGGCCGACCCGCGCTGGCGCTGGGCAACGTGCTGGGGAGCAATGTGGCCAACATCGGCCTGGTCCTCGGTGTGTGCGCGCTCGTCTTGCCGACCCTCCTGCGGCGCGTCCTGTCGCTCCGGGAGGGCTGCTGGCTCGTGGCCTCGGTCGGGGCCGCGTGGTGGCTCCTTGCGGACGGAGCGGTGAGTCGCGCCGAGGGGGTGGGATTGCTGGTCGTCTTCGCCCTCTACAACCTGCACCTGTGGAGCCTCGTGCGGGGCACATCGGGGACGGAGCAGGCTGCCGCGCCGGAGAGTGCGCCCTGGCCACGCGTCCTGGTGGGCAGCGTCGCGATCGCTCTGGGTGCCAAGCTGGTGGTCGTCGGCGGCATCGGCATCGCCGAGCGTGCCGGGATCAGCGACCGCGTCGTCGGGCTGACCATCATCGCCTTGGGGACCTCCCTGCCCGAGCTCGCCGCGGGCCTCTCCGGAGCCCTCAAGAATCACGGCGAGCTGAGCCTCGGCAACGTCGTGGGCAGCAACGTCTTCAACGTGCTGGCGGTGATCGGCGTGGCGGCGGTGATCGCGCCCCTCGCGCCGACCGAGCCCGAGGCCGTCGCCTCCATCGACCGCGCCCTGGGAGTTGACTTTCCGGTCGTGATGGCCCTCAGCCTGGTGCTGATCTGTCTGCCGCGATTCGCGGGCGCGGGCAGCGGGCGCTGGAAGGGTGCCCTGCTCGTGGCCGCCTACCTCTTCTACACCTGGCGCGTGCTGGCCTGACCCGCCGTCGGCGCGCCCACTCACTTCTCGCGCAGGGCGCATCCGATGAGGGCGTAGAGCAGGCGGGCACCGACGAGCGCGTCCAGCGAAGATCTCGGAGCGGGGCCCGGGTTGACCTCGCACAGATCGACGCCGACCACGCGCCGATCCGAGCGGGCCAGCTCGCCGAGCCATAGCTGGGCGTCGTGCCAGGAGAGGCCGCCGGGCACGGGCGTTCCGGTGTTCGGGCACAGAGACGGGTCGAGGCCGTCGATGTCGAAGCTGATCCAGACGCGTTCGGGCAGACGCTCGATCCACTCGCGCGCGAGGGCGCGGCGATTGATGCCGTCGTGGCCTGCGTCGCGCCAGTCGCGGTCGAAGAGGGTCTGCACGCGCCCTTGCGAGGACCGGATGTACTCCAGCTCCCGCTCGCCGAGGTCCCGCACGCCCACCTGAACCAGCGTCGCGACCCCGCTCGAGCGCTCGAGCACGTTGTGAAAGATCGAGGCGTGGGACCACTCGAAGCCCTCGTAGGCGGGGCGCAGATCGGCGTGGGCGTCGAAGTGCAGGACACCCAGGCCCCGGTGGCGTCGTGCTGCGGCCGCGATCGCCCCGAAGGGAATCGAGTGGTCTCCCCCCAGGACCACCGGCAGGCGATCGTCGTCCAGGATGCCCGCCACGGCGGCACCGACGAGTTCGTTGACCTCGGCGCCGATGGCGTTCACCCGGTCGTGCTCCGACTCCGTTTGTCCTTCTGACGCTCTCAGGGCGTCCACCAGGGCGCGAGCTTCCTCGTTCAGCGCCGCCAGCCGAGGATCGGGGGCGAGCATGTGGATCCCCTGCTCGTGGGGCTTGCCCGCGTCGAGGTCGAAGAGCTCCACCTGGTGGCTGGCCCCGAGGATGGCCTGCGGCCCGTCCGCGGCCCCGCGGCGGAAGGAGGCCGTGGCGTCGAAGGGAACGCCGACGATGTGGACCCTCGACTCGGTGGGGAGGCAATCGAGGCCGAACACGCCGCTCGCGGCATCGGCCGGGCCGTCAGGATCGAAGGCTGCCATCGGCGCCCACCCTACTCCATGGGCGGGGAAGGTGAATATCGCGTGGAGGAGGGCGTAGGCCAGATGCGTTTGGCCCGCGACCGCAAGTGGCGGTAGATTGCCGGGTCCATCGCCGGGCCCGCGGGCCCGCTGCCCCGCCTACAGACCAGGAGCGAGATATGATCCCGAGCGACCAAGGAGACATCCCCACGAACTGGCCCCCTGACGAGGGCAAGGCAGCGAGCCGGCGCCTCCAAGGCGGGAACCGGCCCCCGGTCGTGGTCATGGCGGCTGGCATCCTGCTCCTGCTCCTGCTGCTCGTCGCCCTCGGCTTGATGGTCTCCGGCAAGGCGGGCGTGGCGAACGTGGCCGACAACGAGGTGGCCGTCAAGGTCAACTACCTGACGGGTGCCACCGAAGTGATCACCACCCCGGGCATCAAGCTCTTCCTCCCCATCGCCCAGGAGGTCTTTGTCTTCGACAAGCGTTCCCAGGAGTTCACGATGGAGGGCAGGGAGTCCACCACCAACAACCATGTCTCGCGGCTCACCGTGCGGGCGGGTGACGGCTCGAACTTCTGGTTCGACGCCCTGACCGTGCACTACGAGATCATCCCGGGTGATGCGGAGATCATCTTGCAGGACTCAGGGCCGGGGGACTCCTACAAGGAAGAGTGGATCCGTGCCCACGCGCGCTCGATCTTGCGCGACGAGTTCGGTCGCTACTCCGCCGTGGAGGTGGCCAACCCGACTGTCTACAACGCCGCACCGATCGAGGCCGCCGCACGACTCAACGAGGTCCTCGCACCCCACGGCATCCGGGTCACCAAGATCCCGGTTCCCGATCCCAAGTTCGATCCTGAATACGAGCGCGCGATCGAGACGCGCAAGGAGGCGGACCAGGAGATCCAGCGCCTCCGAGCCGAGGAGGAGACGATCGTGGAGGAGCGCGGCAGACGCCTGGCCGGGGTCGAGAAGGAGAAGGAGATCGAGCGGCAGGACCTTGAGGGGGACCTCGAGAAGGCACTCCTCGCGGCTCAGGAGAACGCGATCCTGGTCAAGCGCGGGGCAGACGCCACCAAAATCGCGCGCGTGGCGGAGGGCCTCGCATCGCAGGCGGAGATGTTCGAGCGCGCGCGGGGCCTGGAGGCCAAGTTCCGCAAGGAGGCCGAGGGCATCGAGAAGCAGGCGCAGGCCCTCGAACGGCGCGGTGAGGTTGTCGTGCGCGAGGCGATCATCGAGAAGCTGCGCAGCATCAAGTTCACCCTCATCCCCTACAGCCGCGACCCAGCCCCCAAGCGTCTCGAACACCTGGGAGCGAAACCGACGACGTTGATCGACGAGGCCACGTTCGACAGTGGAGGTCAGTCATGAAATTAGCCAAGACATTCATCATCCTGGTCGTCCTCTGCGCGATCTCCCTGGGCGTGTTCAGCGCTCTGTTCGAGAAGATCCCGCCCTCCGCCATCGGCGTGAAGCAAGCCCTCTGGGGCGGGGGCGGCGTCGTCGAGAAGGACCACCACCTGGGCTATCACCTGGGGGTCAGCGGCTACCACAAGTGGTATCTGCTAGACAAGCGGACGCACTTCCTGAGCTTCTCCGAACGCCGAGCCCGGTCAAAGTTGGGGGACTACCGACCTCCCTTGCAGATTCGCACCAAGGACAACAACGTGGCGTCGTTCGATATCACGGTGACCTACAAGATCATCCCCGGGGAGGGACACAAGATCGTCATGGAGGGCAACCGCGATACCTACCGCAGTCGGGTCGCGGACCGCGTGGAGAGCACCTTGCGTGAGGAGCTTGCCCAGCTCTCATCCGAGGACATCTACGACACCGCGATGCGCGTGGCGCGCGTGAATGACGCCCTGGTCCCGATGTTGGAGGACATGAAGCAGTACCACGTGCAACCCGAGCGAATCCTGGTACGGGCGATCCGCTTCCCCGCGGGGTACGAGAGGGAGCTCCAGCAGAAGCAGATCACCTACCAGAAGCGTGAGCTGGCGAAGGCCCAGCGGGGCGTGGAGGAGCAACAGGCGATCAACGGAACGAAGAACGCGGAGATCTCCGCGGCGGAGAAGAAAAAGCGCGGTGTGTGGGACAAGGACCTGGAGATCATGCGCTCGGACAACAAGGTCGAGATCGCGACGGTACGGGCCGAGGCGGATGTCTACGACCAGCGCACACGGGCGGAGGGTGAGGCGGACTACCAGACCGCCGTCGCCGATGGCCAGCTCGCGATCGACAAGGCCGAGGCCCTGCGCAACGAGTTGCGCAACCAGGCTCTCGACACCGTCGGCGGTCGCATCTTCCTGGCCCAGAAAGCCGCCACCAACCTCTCCTTCGAGAGCGTTACCCTCAACTCGAACGATCCGTCGATACCCAGCATCATCGACGTGAACGGGATCGTGAAGCTGTTGATAGGGGAGCAGGCGAGCGCCGACGAGGACTGACCGCGGACCGAGGGCGTGCGAGAAGGCCCTATCGGCGGCGGATCCTGTGGAGGGGCTTGGAGGAGGGGCTATTCGCGGCTAGGGTTCCCGGCCGCAATGCCCGGTTTCTTCCGGCCTCTGGGCCGGGGACGAGGGCGCCTAGATGATCACCATGAGACCGTCGACCGCATCATTCAGTGCGCCCGCGCCCTGCCTGGTCGTGGCCGTGCTGCTCGCGGCCTGCCAGGGGAGCCCGACGCTCTCCTCGACGCCCGACTACCCTCCGCTGGAAGCCGACACCTTCGGCTCCATGCGCAACGTGTTCGTGGTTGATGGGATCTGGCTGGGGAGCACGCCCACATGGGACGATCTCGAACTGGCCGACCGGCGGGGCGTCGAGTGCGTGATCGATCTCTCGGCCGCCGGCGAGCAGACCGACCTCGACGTGGCGGCCATCTGCGCGCGGTTCGGCATGGAATACGTGCTCGTCACCCAGGGGGAGGGGACCTCGCCGACGGATCGGGCGGTCGATGAAGTGCTCGCGCGCTTCGAACAGGCCGGCCGCAGGCGGACCTTGGTCTTTTGCGGTAGCGGCGCGCGGTGCGTCGCGCTGATGGCCATCCATCGCACCGTGATCGTCGGCGTTCCTCTCGAGCGGGCGCTGATGGAGGCCCGTCGCGCCGGGATGATACCGGGGGATCAGGACGCGTTCGTCCGGGGCCAGGTGCTGCGCCTCACCTCCGGAAACTGAACCCGCGCGGCGGTGCGCTCAGGGGAGCTCCGCCAGGGCCAGCTCGGCCATCACCTCGGCGATTCGGTCGCATTCCGCATCGCTCGTGCTTGCCGGCGGCATGGCGTAGAGGACGTTGCCGAGGGGGCGCAACAGCACGCCGCGCTCAACCGCCATGGCCCGCAGCCGGGGCGCGAGCGACGACGCATAGCCGGCCTCTTCGCCGGGCGGTGGCGCGAGGTCGAAGGCGACGATGCCTCCCGTGCGCCGCAAGTCGTGGATCCCGTCGTGGCCGGCGAGGCTGGTCACCAGGGCGTCCTCGATGCGCCGTCCGATCGCGTCCAGGCGCTCGGGCGTGTGCTCCTCATCGCAGATTGCGAGGGAGGCGAGGGCCACGGCGCAGCCCACCGGGTTGGCGGTGAAGGTGTGGCCGTGGAAGAAGGCGCGCAGGCGGTTGGGCGAGAGGAAAGCCTCGAAGATGCGCTCGGTTGCGAGAGTGACAGAGAGGGGAAAGGCGCCGCCGGTCAGGCCCTTTGCCAGACACAGCAAGTCGGGTGCGACGCCGGCGCGATCGCAGGCGAACAGGGCTCCGGTGCGGCCGAAGCCGGTCATCACCTCGTCAGCGATCCACGGTAGGCCGGCGTCGTCGCACAGGGCCCGTACCTCGCCCAGGAAGGCGGGCGCCTGCATGCGCATGCCACCCGCACCCTGGACCAGCGGTTCGAGCACCACACCGGCGGCTCGCTCGCCCAACTCCGCGACCGCTTGCCGCAAGGCCTCTCCCGTCGGCGCGACGCGCCGCACCTCGAAGAGGAACGGCTCGAAGGCGCGGAAGTAGGGTTCGGGATCTCCCACTGCCATCGCGCCAAAGGTGTCGCCGTGGTAGCCGCCCTCGAGGGCGACGAATACGCGCCGCGTTTTCTCGCCGCGCTGCAGCCAGGACTGGATGACCATCTTGAGGGCCACCTCGACCGCCGTGCTCCCGTCATCGGAGAAGAACACCCGCGAGAGCCCTGCGGGGGCGCGCTCGATGAGACGCTCACCGAGTTCGACGGCCGGTGCGTGGGTCGCACCCGCGAAGAGGACATGGTCGAGCTTGCCCACCTGTTCCGTCATGGCGGCGACGATGCGCGGATGGCTGTGGCCGTGGAGGCAGGCCCACCACGAAGAGATGGCGTCGATCAGCTCCCGGCCGTCATCGAGGACCAAGAGCGAGCCGCGGGCTGAGTCCACCGCCAGCGGGTCCGCCTCCCCGCCGTGCTGGGTGAAGGGGTGCCAGAGGTGCGCGCGGTCGCGCTCGATCAGGCGCCTGTGCTCGTCTTGCTGGGGAGTCATCAGTGCTCGAAGAGGGCCGAGAGGTCCTGGCCGTCCAGCCAGTCCTCAAGGGAGGAAGGGTCGAGTGTCTCGAAGCGCGGCACCTCAAAGACGGGAACTCCGATTCGCTCCTCGAGGGTTTGGCGGTTCGAGACGTGGGGTGCTCCGACGAGGAACAGGGCGGTGGGCCGCAGGCGTCGAGCGGTGAGGGCCTCGACGCTGAGCAGGGTGTGGTTGAGGGTGCCCAGGCCGGAGCGTGCCACCAGCACCAGGGCGGGGCGCTCTGCTTCCAGCCAGTCGGCCTGGGTCGTGTGGGCGTCGTAGGGGACCAGCAGGCCTCCAGCGAGTTCCACGATCAGTCGTCCGTCCGTAGAGGGCCCGCAGAGCTCTGCCAGACGCCGTGCCAGTCGGTCCGGCTCGACCACCCCCCCGGCGGCCGCCGCGGCCTCGTGGGGCGAGGCGGGCAGAGGGAATTGGCAGGTGGGCGTGGTGAAGGCGACTGAGGTGCCCGAGCACAGGCGTTCCACCTCGCTCGTGTCGTCGTCATCGCCGGTCTGGACCGGCTTCCAGTAGGTCGTTGGCTCGCGTCTCGCCGCGGCGCGCGACAACAGCGCGGCGACCACCGTTTTGCCGACCTCCGTGTCCGTGCCGACCACGAACAACGCCCGTGCGTGGGTCTCGATCGTGAGGGTTGGGGCGGTCGATGCGCGGCGAGTGAGCGTGCTCGTCAGCGTCTTCGTCAGGCTCTCTACTTCCTCGGTCGTGTTGAAGGAGTGCACGGCAACTCGCAGGCGTGCGCTGCCCGCGGGGACGGTCGGAGGTCGGACGGCCCGCAGGTCGAAGCCCGCCGCATGCAGCTCCTGCGCGGCGGTCAGGGCCGCGCTGCTCGCACCGAGGATTACGGGAACGATCGCCCCGGCCGGCCGGGGGCCGTCGACGGCCGTTGCGATGCGATTAGCCAGGGTTCGCAAGGTCTCCCGCTCACCTTCGGCCGCGCGCGCGAGGGGGACGGCGGCTGCCAGGGCGCCGGCGGTCGGCGGCGAGCAGCCGGTCGTGAAGATCAGGCTGCGGGCACCCCGCAGAAGGCGCTCGCGAAGGGCGGTGGAACCGACCACCAGGCCGCCGCTGACGCCGAGGGCCTTGCCGCCGGTCACGACGCGCGCCGCGAGACGTGTGCCGTCGGCTCCCGTGCTGGCGGCGAGAGCCCAGGCGCCCGCTCCCTCGGGTCCCACGACGCCCACGGCGTGGGCTTCGTCCACCACCAGCCAGGCGTCGTGACGCGCGCACAGCTCGGCCAGTTCTGCCAGGGGCGCGGCGTCGCCGTCCATGCTGAAGAGGCCCTCGGTCACGATCCAGCGCCGCCGCGCGCCCGCTGCGCGCACGATGAGTTCCTCGGCGTGGGCGAGGTCCGCGTGGGCGAAGACGCGCACGGTCGCTCTTGATAGACGCATCCCGTCGATCAGGGAGGCGTGGTTGCGCTCATCCGAGCAGACGAAGTCCCCGGAGGCGAACAGAGCTGCTGTGACACCCAGGTTGGCCTGGTAGCCGGTGGGGAAGAGCAGCGCCGCCTCGGCCGACAGCCAGCGGGCGACGGCCTGTTCGACGGCCTCGTCGAGCGGTGAGCCGCCTCCCAAGAGGCGCGAGGCTCGCGCACCGACGCCGAACTCGCGCGCGGCCGCCCGCGCCCCTTCGATCAGGTCGGGATGGCGGGAGAGGCCCAGGGAGTCGTTGCTCGTGAAGTCCGCCAGCGATCGGTCCGCCACGGAGAGTTCGCGCAGCAAGCCCGAGCGAGCCAGTCGTTCGCCCTCCTCACGCCAATCCCGGTCCAGGTCGCTCTCCACGGGTTGCGGGTCCCTCCGTGGGCCTCAGGTCTCGACCCGGGCGAGGCCGAGTTTTTCCAGCAGGACCTGGTCGCTCCCCGGCTCTGCGTTGGGGGTGGTGAGCAGATCTTCGCCGCTGAAGAGGGAATTCGCGCCAGCCAGGAAGCACAGGGCCTGGGCCTCCTCGCTCATCTCCCGCCGCCCGGCACTCAGGCGAATCCAGGTGCGGGGCATCAGGATGCGCGCCGCCGCGACCGTGCGCACGAGTTCGGACCAATCGAGGGCGGGCGTGTCAGCGAGGGGTGTCCCCTCCACGCCGACGAGGGTGTTGATCGGGACGCTCTCGGGCGGCGGGTCGAGGGAGGCCAGCTCCGCCAGTAGTTCGGCGCGCCCGCCGCGGTCCTCTCCCATGCCGAGGATACCGCCGGTGCAGACATGGACGCCGGCCTCGCGCACCGCCGCGATCGTGCGCAGCCGGTCGTCGTATTCGCGCGTCGTGACAACCTGATCGTAGAAGCTGCGTCCCGTGTCGAGGTTGTGGTTGTAGAAATCGAGTCCGGCATCTCGCAGGCGCCGCGCCTGGTGCGGCTCGAGCATGCCGAGGGTCACACAGGTCTCCAGGCCCATCTCCTTCACGCCGCGGACCATCTCGAGCACGCGCTCGAACTCCGGTCCGTCAGCCACTTCGCGCCAGGCGGCGCCCATGCAGAACCGGTCGGCGCCGGTCTCCAGGGCCTCCCGGGCAGCCTTCAGGACGTCATCGACCTCCATCAAGGGCTCGCGCTCGACCGCTGTCTTCGCGTGAGCGCTCTGGGAGCAGTAGCCGCAGTCCTCCGGGCACCCGCCGGTCTTGATGGAGACGAGCTGCGAGCGCTGGATCGCTCCGGGGTCGTGATGGTCTCGGTGGACCGTCGCGGCCTCGAAGACCAGATCGAGAAGCGGCTGATCGAGGAGCCGGAGGGCATCCGCGGCCATCGCGGCGAGAGAGGGGTCAGTCGTCGTTGCGCGGGAGGGCATGGGGCGGGATTGTACCCGCCCGACCGGATGAGAGCTTTTCGATCCGGCGCCGGGGTTCGTACCCTTGCTGCCATGGGAAGCAATACGCCCCTGACCTACTGGGACTACATCCGGGTCGAGGAACTGGTGGGCCTCCAGGGCGGGGCTGAGCGGAATGAGGCCGACCTCGGCAACGAGGAGGTCATGTTCATCACCGTCCACCAGATCTTCGAACTGTGGTTCAAGCTGATCCTACGAGAGATGCGTACCGCTCGGGACCTGTTCGACAGCAAAGCGGTGGCCAACCAGAAACTCTCGGGCGCTGTGCGAAGCCTCGATCGAGTGATCACCGTCTTAGGCCGAGCGGTGGACCATTTTCTGGTCATGGAAACCCTGACGACCCGGGACTACCTGGCCTTCCGTGACAAGCTCACCTCAGCCAGCGGGTTCCAGAGCGCCCAGATGCGCGAGATCGAAATCGTCATGGGCCTGGACTCCAGTGAGCGGCTCGACGCGGGCCCGGTGGGGAACTGGATGGACATGTTGCGCAACCCCGACGGATCTCCATCGTGGTCCCTGCGTCGTGTGCTGGGCGCGCTCGACGAACGCCGCACGCTCAAGGAGGCCATCGATCGCTGGCTCATGCGGACGCCGATCGACGGAGTGGAGCACGACGATCCCCGCGCGGCAGTCAAGCTGGAGGAGTTCATCGAGACTTTCCTCTCCGCCCACAGTCGCGAGGTGGACGCCGTACTTGAGACCGCGCTTGCCCGCGAAGGGGGCGGCGCCGCCTCCGAGGCCCGCAAGCTGCGCAGCGAGCAGGAGAAAGCCTCTGTCCGCGCTTTCTTCAGGCCCGGGGAGGACGAAGGCGGGATGGAGCGCGCGCGGATCCGCACCGCGATGCTGTTCATCGAGACCTACCGCGAGCTGCCTCTCCTGGCCTGGCCGCGGGAGGTACTCGACAAGCTGGTGGAGTTTGAGCAGGTGTTCATCATCTTCCGCCAGCGTCACGCCCGAATGGTGGAGCGTGTCATCGGCCGCCGAATGGGGACCGGAGGCAGCTCGGGTGTCGACTACCTCGACGACGTGGCGCGCCACCGCGTCTTCCGCGACCTGTGGGCCATCCGCACCCTCCAGATCCGGCGTGAAGCGGCACCGGCCTTGACTAACCCCGCCTACTACGGCTTCGCCCACGAGGATTGATCCTTCCACCATGCACTGGATCGACTGGACGGTGGTAGCGGCCTACGTCCTATTCGCCTTGGCGGTTGGCTTGCGCTTCGCCCGGCGCGCGGGCCTTGACGTCGAGCAGTTTTTTCTCTCCGGGCGCTCCCTGCCCTGGTGGGTGGCGGGGACGTCGATGGTGGCGACAACCTTCGCTGCGGACACGCCGCTAGTCGTCACGGGTTGGGTGCGCGACTACGGCATCTGGAAGAACTGGCTGTGGTGGTGTTTCGCAGCGAACGGGATGCTGACGGTCTTCCTCTTCTCCCGCTGGTGGCGGCGAGGAGATGTGATGACCAAGGCCGAGATCGCGGAGCTGCGTTACGGCGGGAGGGGAGCGAGTGTCTTGCGCGCAGTGCTGGGGACGATGCACGCCTGCATCACCAACACGATCGTGCTCTGCTGGGTCTTGCTTGCCGCCGTGAAGATCCTGGACGTGCTGCTCGGCGTGGACAAGGTCACCGGGATCGTGGCCGCGAGCCTGATCGCCCTGGTCTATTCCTTGATGGCGGGTTTCTGGGGAGTGGTGATCACGGACATGGTGCAGTTCGCGATGTCGATCGTGGGGGCCGTCGTGCTCGCGGCTCTGGCCTGGGCGGCCATCGACGGGGGCGCGGGCCTCGACGCCGCGCGAGCCGACGGTTTCTTTGGACCGGACACCCTGCGCTTCTTGCCGCGACCGGGCGACGGGTCCCTCTTCGATGCCAGCTTCTGGACCGTGCCCGTTGCCGCCCTCGCCGTCTACATGGGCGTGGCCTGGTGGGCGGCCGAGGGCGTGGACGGCAGCAGCACGACGGTGCAGCGAGTGAGCGCGTCGCGCAATCCTCGCGAGGGCATGCTCGCCACCCTCTGGTACAACGTCGCCCATTACGCCTTGCGCCCCTGGCCCTGGATCCTGGTGGCGGTTGCCTCGCTGGTGGTCATTCCTGATGTGGAGGTGCTCTCCGACCATCCTGGGCGCGTCGTCGAGTTGACTCCCGAGCAGGTGGTGGTCGCCGCGAGCGACGGGACGGGCCGTCACGAGTTCGCGATCGCGGGCGCGGGGTTCGAGGCCGACTGGACGCCGCGGGCCGCGGTCCGAGCAGGAGAGATGATCGAGGCGGGGGAAGTCATCGCGCGCACAGACGGAGAGCGCGCCTATGTCGTGATGATGACTCGATTCCTGCCCGTGGGCCTGCTGGGGCTGGTGGTGGCTTCGCTCCTGGCGGCCTTCATGTCGACCATCGACACCCACGTGAACCTGGCGTCTTCGTTCTTCGTGAACGACATCTACCGTCGCTTCCTCGCGTCGGGTAGGGGGGCAGCTCACTACGTTCTCGTGGCGCGTCTCGCCAGTGTGGCCGTGCTCGCCATGGGAGGGTTGCTCGCCTATCACTCGAGCTCGATCAGCGGCCTGTTCCTGTTCTTCCTGGCCTTCCTGGGCGGTGTAGGTCCCGTCTACGTGGCCCGTTGGCTGTGGTGGCGCGTGCGGGCTTCGACGGAGATCACCGCCATGCTGGCCTCGGCCGCGGCGACCTTGATCCTGACCTTCGCAGGGATCCCCTGGCCCGATTCGCCGCTCTCTCCCGCGGGGGAGCTGGCGCCCGAGGGCCGCCTGTGTCTCGTGGTTGCCTTTTCGATGATCTGTGCGGCCTGTTCGATGTTCGTGACCAGCGCCCCTGACCCGCGCACGCTGGTGGGTTTTTATCGCAAGGTGCGCCCCCTGGGAGCCTGGGGGCCGGTGCGTGCCCTCGCGCCCGAGGTCCAGCCCGATAAGCAGATGGGCGCGGCCCTGGCGGGCGCCGCCGGCGGCTTGGCCGCGACCTACGGCGTGCTCTTCGGCGTCGGCTGCTTCTTCCTGGGCGACGGCTTGCAGGTGCTGGCGGGCCTGGTCGTCGCGGTCGTCGGGGGGGCAGTGGTCGTTCGAGCCCTGGCGGACCTACGCGAGGCCGACTAGTCCGCGTTCCCCGCAGGGCATCACCCCGCTCCGACCTCAGTCCAAGTGGGCGCGGTCGGAGTCGCCCATCTCGACGGTGCGGGCGGGGAAGTAGTCGTTCCAGCAACGCTCGACCGAGCGCGCGGTGTCTGGGTCGCTGAAGAGCTCCTCGGGATAGCCGGGCTTCATGCGGGCGTCGATCACCAGCGGGGGCTCGAAGCTGGGATGGGATCCCACCAGCTCCAGCTTGGCCGCGCTCACGTCGGCGGCCGGATCGAAGCGGGTGAAGGTGGTCCAGAGGAAGTTGAAGGTGCTGCGAGTGGCGCGCTCGGCCGAGTCGCTCAAGACCAGCAGGGGCCAGTCGGCAAACGCCGGGTCGCGGGCGATCAGGCCACCCACGTCAGGATCCTCGCCGTACGCGGGCGCCTCGAGAACCAGGCAGCCGGGGCAGAAGACCCGCACATCGCGCACGGCGGAGCTGGGCGAGCCGCTGAACTCGCGCGGAAGTTGCCTGCGAGGCTCTCCGATGCCGAGCAAGACCCCCTTGCTGCCCTCGTTGAGCCGCGGACCGGCGTAGTCGAGGGTGTCCATCGAGAGGTTCGAGAAGAGGAACAGGTCCGTGCGGAAATCCGCTCGCTCGAGCACGTGAGCCAACACGGCGCGGAAGTCACGCAGGTCTACGGGACGGTCGACGAGCAGCAGGAACTTGGTCAGGGAGAGCTGCCCTTCGCCCAGGATGCGAAAGGCGGACACCATCGCCTCGCGCCGATAACGCTCCTGCACTAAGGCGACCGAGAGCGGGTGGTAACCCGTCTCCCCGTAACTCCACAGGGCGCGCACAGAGGGCATCACGAGCGGGAAGAGCGGCGAAAGCAGGTCCTGGAGGTAGTCCCCGATGAAGAAGTCCTCCTGACGCGGCTTGCCCACGATGGTCGCGGGGAAGATCGCGTCCCGGCGGCGCAAGACCGAGCGGCAGCGAAACCAGGGGAAGTCGTGGACTTCGGAGTAGTACCCGTAGTGGTCGCCGAACGGGCCCTCGGGGCGGCGCTCACCGCAGGGGATCTCACCGACCAGGGCCAGCTCCGCCTCGCGGGCGAACGGCAAGGGGTTCGCGTGGTGGCGCGTCATCTTGAGGGGGCGGGCGAGCAGCAGGCTGGCGAGGGCCAGCTCGGGGACGTTCTCGGGCAGGGGCGCGATGGCCGAGAGCACCAGGGCCGGCGGCCCGCCGAGCATCACCACCGCCGGCAGCGCGCTGCCGCGCTCCTCCGCGGCGGCCAGGTGAAAGCCGGCCCCGCGATGGATCTGGATGTGCATGCCCGCCGCGTCCTCGCCGGTGATCTGCATGCGGTACATGCCGAGATTTCCGCCCCCCGTCTGGGGGTGCTCGGTGTAGACGAGCGGCAGGGTGATGAAGCGCCCGCCGTCGCGCGGCCAGGACTTCAATGCCGGCAAGCGATCGAGACGCGGTGGGCTCTCGACGACCTCCGTGACCGGTCCTCCCGATCCGGCGCGCGTTCCGACTCGCAGCAAAGAGCCGAAGAGGCCGCGCTTGCTCCAGAGCTTGCTCGCGCTCGGCGGCATGAGGTCCTCGGGTAATTGGGCCAGCTCCTCGATCAATTCGCGCGGGCGCGAGCCGAAGGCCAGCTCCACGCGGCGAGGCGAGCCAAAGAGGTTCGTCACGACCGGCAGGGCGCTGGAGCGGACGTGCCGGAACAGCAACGCGGGCCCGTCGGCGGCGATCACCCGGCGGTGGATCTCTGCTACCTCCAGCGAAGCATCGACCTCCGCCTCGACTTCCACCAGCTCTCCCTCACGGCGGAGGAGGTCCAGGAACTCGCGCAGATTGATGGGCGGTGCGGGCAAGAGTGCGTGTGAGGAGGGGCTGCCGAGGATGGCGAAATGCTTTCCAGGAGAGCGCGGGAGCGACCCGATAAGGGGGTGTATTCTAGGTATCCGAGTCCCGCAGGATCCAGGCGCCGAGGAGATCGGCGAGGGATCCGGAACTTCCTGTTTCAGGGGCGGTTATTTCATCGGGGAACCGGCCTACGTTCCCGAGGAACTTTCGAGACTCAGGCAGATGAGGCATCCGATGGAAGAGCGAGTGATGACAGAGCAGAGAATCTCCGGGCGTGGGGTGCTGCGGCTGACCTTCCTGGCCGGGGGAGCACTGCTGATGGGCGCCGCACCTTCCGCCGTGGGAGCGGGGGCTGACGACCTGATCTCCACGACCGGCGAGGTGGTCTGGAATGCTCGAGCCGCCGAACACCTGTTCAACCGCGCCGCCTTCGGCATCACCTCGGAGGAGATCGAAGATGTCCTGCAACACTCTCTCGCGGAAGTCGTCGACGAACTCCTGAGCACGCGCCCCGCCACGGGCGAGCCCTGGTTCGCTGAACGGGCAGGTGACGGGCAGTACCGGCAGATGGAGAACCTCCCCGAGGAAGAGCGTCGCCGCTTCCGCGCCCAACTGCGCGCCGCCGACCGCCAGCAGATGGTCGACTACGCCAGCTTCTGGGTGGATCAGATGGTCAACTACGAGGACCCGCTGCGCGATCGCATCACCTTGTTCTGGCACGGGTTCTTCACGACCAGCTCGCGGGATGTGCGGCGCTCCTACGAGGTCATCCAGCAGCACCAGTTCCTGCGCTCCAATGCCCTCGAGAGCTATGCGGACATGTTGCACGGGATCGTGCGCGATCCGGCGATGCTCTACTACCTCGACAACAACTCGAACCGCCGCGGGAAGCCCAACGAAAACCTCGCGCGGGAGTTGATGGAACTGTTCAGCCTCGGCGAAGGGAATTACACCGAGAAAGACGTGCAGGAAGTCGCCCGTGCTCTCACCGGTTACTCGGCCAACCGTGAGGGCGGGTTCGAGTTCAAGCGCCGCCAGCACGACCCGGGAATCAAGCGCATCCTGGGAGAGCGCGGCCGCTTCGACGGCGACGACGTCGTTCGCGTGCTGCTCGAGCAGGAGGCTTGCGCCGAGTGGGTCGCCGGTCGCTTGATCCACTTTCTGGAGGGAGTTGAACCGGAAGCGGGCCGCCTGCGCGAATACGCGGGATTGCTCCGCAACGAGGACTACCAGCTGCGCCCTTTCCTGCGCCAACTGTTCCTCGATCCGGCTTTCTACCGCGATGAAGTGGTCGGCACGCGCGTCTTGGGCCCCGTCGACTACGTGATAGGAATGACCCGCCGCCTCGATTTACACCCGCCTGCGCGCTACCTGCTGCTGGCCGCCGGCGACCTCGGCGAGCGCCTCTTCGAACCGCCCAACGTGAAGGGTTGGGAAGGCGGCGAGACCTGGATCACCACCTCGAGCCTGCTTCAGCGGGGCAATGTGGCGGGCCTGATACTGGGGGTCATCGACCTCGATGCTGCTTTCGAGGGCTATCCCGGACTCGAGGAGCGGCGCCGGCAGCTGCGGCGCCGGCTCGCGTTCGACGGCGAGCCCGAGATGGAATCGGACATGGACGACATGGACATGGACGACATGGACATGGATATGGATATGGACACCCAGGACTTGCCCTCCATGGATGGGGCCATGAACCCGGAGGAAGGGCAGGGCGCGTCCAGGGGAGGGGCTTCCATCCCCAGGCAATTGCGCGCCCTGCGCAGCGCCGTGGGCTCGGGATACCGCCCGCGCCTCAACTTGACCTGGCGCATCGGCGCCGCGGGGGCGCTAGACGACGCGCAGATCCTCGACCACCTGCTGTCCTCCTTGCTCGCCATCGAGGCGCCGGCTGACACGCGTGCGATGCTGCTGGCACACCTGACCTCGGAGCGCGAGGCGCTGCGCATTCGTGATGGCGAACTGCTCGACGCCGCCGCCGCTTGCGAGGGCATCTTGCGGCGACTCGCGCACCTGATCCTGAGTCTCCCCGAAGCCCAACTGGGGTGAACGATATGAGCGACACACGGAGCACTCGAGTGAATCCTGACCGGCGCCAGTTCGTTGCCGGCGGCCTCTCTTTGCTGGGCGGCGCGAGCCTGCTCACAGGGAGGGCGTCCGCGGGATCGTTGGCGGGCCTGGGAGCGCTGCAGGACGGGACCCAGCGCTCGCTGGTGCTCATCCAGCTTTCCGGAGGAAATGACGGGCTCTCGACGGTCGTCCCCTACGGAGACGACGCCTATGGCGCTGCCCGGAGGCGGACTCTGGTCCCCAGTGCGGGTCTTCACAAGCTCGACAAGTACCGCGGGCTGCACCCCAACCTGGGGAAGCTGGCCCGGCTCTACAAGGAGGGGGGGCTCGCGATCGTCGAGGGCGTGGGCTATCCCGGTCCGGTGCGCTCGCACTTCAAGTCCCTGGACGTGTGGCACACCGCCAGCCTGCGCGGCCGCGCCGCGGGAGAAGGTTGGGTGGGCAAGGTGTGCGCTACGGCCTGGGGAGAGAGCGTGCTGCCCGAACTGGTCGTGCATCTGGGCGGCAAGGTCCCCTACTCGCTGCACTCGCTAGAACACCCGGCCGTGGCCTTCGAGATCCCCGAGAGCTACCGCTGGCTGGGAGAGGGGCACGAGGCGGAGACCTTCCGCAAGGGAGATGGTGGTGGCGAGAAGAGAGGCGTTCTGGACCGTCTGCGGGGAGTGTTGCGGGACGCCCAGGAGTCCTCGAGTCGCATCCGATCCGCTGCCAAGGCCTACGAGTCCGACGTGGACTACCCCGACACCTCTTTCGGCCGTGGATTACGGGTGATCGCCGGTCTGGTCGAGGCGCGGCTGGGGACGCGCATCTTCTCGATCGAACTGGGTGGATTCGACACGCACAACAACCAGAAGGCCAGCCATGACGGGCTGATGACGACGGTGGACGACGCCCTCAATGCCTTCCTGCGTGACCTCGCCGGCCGCGAGGCGGGCGCCCAGACCCTGGTGATGGTGTTCTCAGAGTTCGGTCGTCGCGTTGAGGAGAACGGCTCGGGGGGGACGGACCACGGGAAGGCCGCGCCGATGTTCCTCGCCGGCGCCCCCGTCGCTGGCGGGCTGTATGGGGCGCACCCCTCCCTGACCGAACTCGACGGCGGCGACCTGGGCTTCACGACCGATTTCCGGTCGGTGTACGCCACGGCCATCGAGGACTGGCTCGGCATTTCGCACGCCGAGGCCCTCGGGTCGACCTTTGATCGGATTCCCTTCCTGCGATCCTGAGCTGGGCTCGCAACGGTGGCGGGTGATGGCTGCCCGCGAGTCGGGGAGCGTGCGGCGGTGAGGCTCAGGCCGCGCCGAGCAGCGAGTGCAGGCGGGCGATGGCGGCCCGGTCGTTCTCCAGCTCCAGGACCGGGTAGGCCTCGGAGAATCCGGCCCAGCGGAAATCGGCCCAGCGCTCATCCAGGCGCAGGTGCTCGTCGTCTGCCATGGCCCGAAAGCCATAGGCCCACTCGATGATCTCCTCGTCCCCGACAATCCAGCGTGCCGGCATGCGCAGGTCGATCACATCCAGGTGGCGTGCGATGCCGACATCGTCCATGACTTCGCGCTGGATGGCGGCCTCCAGCTGCTCGCCGAACCCGACCGGGCCGTGGGCCGGACCCCAAAAACTCTCCATGCCCTGGGCGCCGCGCAGCAACAGGTAGTCCGGCCGCGCCTCGCGCATGCGGTAGACGAAGACCTTGACGCGGTGGGAGAGCTCGTTCATGGGTGAGGGGGACGCTTAGCGAGCCGGCGAGCGGGTCCCTGCCGAACGCGCGCACTGGTCGGAGGGGTCTAACTGGGCCTCCTATCGGCAGAACCGCGCGGCGGGCAGGAGGCCTGATTGGGACTTCTCTCCCCCGTGCGGACCGGCGCAGGTAGCCTGGGCCGTGCCATGACCGCAGGAGTGGGGCACGGCGCCGGTCTCAAGGAGGCCCTCGGGCGCCTGGACGAGTTGGTGAACTGGGAGCGAGCGGACCGCGCGGGTGGGATGGAGCACTCTCTGGCACCGATCCGGGACATCCTCGCTCGTCTTGGCGAGCCCTCCAGGCGCTGGCGGTCGGTGCATGTCGCGGGAACCAAGGGCAAGGGCTCGGTCTGTGCGCTGGTGGCGGAAGGGCTCTGCCGGGCCGGATTGCGGACCGGTGTGTACGCCTCGCCGCACGTCGAGCGGGTGACCGAACGCGTGCGCGTGAACGGCGCCGAGGTCTCGGAGGAAGAGCTGACGGCGGTCCTAGGGGAGGTCTGGGGCGCTCGCCAGGCCGCCCTCGAAGTGGCCGGTGCGGGGGCGGCGGCCACCTGGTTCGACCTCGTGACCGCGGCGGCCTTCCTCGTGCTGTGTCGGGCGCGGGTGGCGTGGGGTGTGATCGAGTGCGGCATCGGCGGGCGGCTGGACTCGACCAACGTGCTCACGAGCGACGTCGCGGTGCTCACCAACCTCGACCTCGAACACACCTCGACCCTCGGGACGACCCTGGCCGCCATCGCAGCCGAGAAGGGCGCCATCCTCGCGCCAGGGCGCGTGCTGGTGACGGCGGCCGAGCAGCCCGAGGCCCTGGCTGTCCTGGAGGGCATCGTCCGCGAGCGCCGAGGCCGTCTGGTGCGGGTCAACGCGCAAGGGAGCTTCGCCCAGCGCAACCGCGCGGTCGCGGCGACGGTGCTCGACGAGTTGGGCGCCGGGGGAGACCGCACCGCCGCCGGCGAGCCGCTGAGCGGCGCCCTGCTCGATGACGACGCCTGCCGGGCGGCCCGCTTGCCCGCCCGCGCCGAGCGGTTCCTCCTGGAGGGGCGAGCCGTCGTGCTCGATGCGGCCCACGTGGCCTCCAGCGTGGAGGGCCTGCTGGACGAGCTGGAGGGAGATGAGGCGCTCGGAGGGCGGCCGCAAGTGGTGCTCGCCCTGGGGCGTGACAAGGACTCCGGGGCGGTCCTAAAGGCTCTCCGCGGGCGTGTCGATAGGTGCTTTGTGACCAGCACGAGCTGTGGACCGCTCCTCGCGGCCTGTGAGCTCACCGCTGCCGCCGCAGCGGCCGGGCTCGACGCCGAGGCCTGTGACCTCCCGCGTCAGGCATTGGACAGGGCTCGAGCGGCGATCGGCGACCAGGGCTGGATCCTCGTGATCGGTTCCTTCTACCTCGCCGGCGAGCTGCGCGGCCTCCTGTCAGGCCAGTGCTCGCAACCAGACCCGCCCTCCCCATGTTGACCATCGTCTCGGACCTCTTGCTCACAGATTGCTTTCTCATCAAGGGCAATGTTGAGAACAAGTACACCCGTCTCAGCCATGTCCTCGACGAGAGTCGGCGGTACTTTCTCAAGATCCGTGACGCCACGCTGATCGACCTCAAGACCTGCGAGCGCGTCGAGACTCCCCTGTTGCACGTCAACCTGGACGAGATCCTTCTGGCGCACGAGTTCCTCGATGAAGGCGGCGACCAGCACGCGCGCCTCCTGGCCAGCGAGACGGAGCTGCACCGTGTTCGGGCCTTCTATACGGGGAAGCTCAACCTCGAGATTGCCGGCATGCTGAGGCCGGGATCCTACGAAGCGGACGATCGGCTCTCGCGCCGCTTCTTCATCCTGCGCTCCCCCAAGGTGCGCGGATTCGACGATCACGGTGACGACGACCTCAAGGTCCTTACAGACCTGTCCTACGTGATCGTGAACAAGCTGCGGCTGTCGTACGTCTACGACTTCAACTAGCCCCAGCCCTCTCACCGCTGGCGAGTGGCGCGCGCTATGATGGCGGTCGTGAACGGCGGAGAGGGGAGGGACTGGACCGCCGACGCCGCGCGGGCGCCGACGGGGAGACGAGGGAGTCCGCACTGGATCCTCCTCTGCTGTTCGATCCTCTCGATCATCGCCATGGTGGCGCTCGCCACCCTGACCGAGCCGGACGAGCGCGGTTACGGGACCCACGAACAGCTGGGGATGCTGCCCTGCCGGGCCATGGACTGGTTCGGCGTGCCCTGCCCTGGGTGCGGCGTGACGACCTCGGTGGCCCTGGCCATCCAGGGCCGACCGCTCGCATCCCTCGCCAACCAGCCCTTCGGCTTCCTCGCGGCCCTCGCCCTGCCCGCCTTCTTCCTATGGGCCCTCCTCGCCCATCTGCGCGGCCGGGATCTCTACAGGGACCTCTCATCAAGGCGCGCGCGGCCTGTGATCGGCGCGGGCGTGGCAGCCCTGCTCGCCGCCTGGGTCTACAAGATCTGGCTCGTCCTGTCCGGCTGAGTCACTCGTCGGGATCGCCCTCGACGACCTCGTCGTCGAGCACCACGTCGGGGATCGCCTCGAGCAAGAGTTCGAGGTAGCTCGCGTAGCGCGTCGGCGCGACCTCTCCCGATTCGAGCGCGTCGAGTACAGCGCAATTGGGCTCGTGATCGTGTGTGCAGTTGGGAAAGCGGCAGCGATCCTCGTGACGCGCGAACTCGGGGAAGAGGCCCTTCAGTTCGCTGTGGTGTACGCGGTGGATGCGAAAGACGCGGATCCCCGGCGTGTCGATGACCTGGGCTCCGAAATCGAGGTGCATCAGTCGTGAGAAGGTGGTCGTGTGCTTCCCCGCGTCCCAGTACTTGCTGACCTTGCGGACCTTGAGGTTCAGGCCGGGCTGCAAGGCGTTCAGCAAGGTGGACTTGCCGACGCCGGAGGCTCCGTACATCACTGAGACCTTCCCCTTCAGGTTCTCGCGGAGAGCGTCGACACCGCTCCCGTCGGTCGCGCAGGTCTCGAGCACATCGACGGGGACCTGCTCGTAGGTCGAGCGAATCCTCGCCCGCTCGTCGGGGTCGGCGAGATCGGTCTTGTTCAGGATCAGCGTCGTGGGGATCCCCTGCCACTCACATGCCGCGAGGATTCGATCGGTGCGGACGCTCGAGAAGCGTGGCTTTGCGAGGGAAGCGATCACGAACAGCCGATCGACATTGGCCACCAGGATCTGCTCCCGGGGGTCGTGGGAAGAGGCCGTGCGACCGAGGTAGTTCTCGCGCTCAAACACCTCGAGAAGGCTGACGGGGTCGCCCTCCATGTCGAGCTGCACCCAGTCGCCGACGGCCACGGGGTTCTTCGTCTGTGCGTCGAGCTTGTCGAACAGTGCTCCGCGGGGAGCCGCCAGGAAGACGCCGTCTCCCGTCTCGACGTGGCAGACCTTGGCATCCACTCGAACGACGCGACCCTTCACCAAGCGACTCATGCGCGTGCGATGCTATAACAGCGGCGGATGAGCGCCACGATCCGTTCACGCTCGAATGCGCTGCTGCGGCGCGTGGGCGCAGTTCAGGCGGGGAAAGACGCCGGCGTGCTCGTGCTCGAAGGGGAGCGTCTGATCGAGGACGCCCTGCGAGCGGGCCTCGCACTGGAGGTCGTGCTCGTCGCAGAACCCCTGGTCGAGCACGCCGCCCGCTGGAGCGAGCGCGCGCCGGTTCGTCCAGTCGAAGCTGGCCTGCTCGAGCGAGTGAGCCGCCTCGAGACACCCCCGGGCATGATCGCCCTCTGCCCGTGCCCGGATCCACCTGCACTTGAGGCGCTCGAGGCCGGACCGCGGGCTCTGGTGCTCGTAGTTGCCGGGGTCTCGGATCCCGGCAACCTGGGCGCCATGGCGCGTTCGGCAGAGGCCGCTGGCGCGGACGCGCTGATCGTGACCCAGTGCAGTGCGAGCCCCTGGGGATCGAAGGCGTTGCGGGGTTCGATGGGGAGCCTGCTGCGGCTTCCCTGCCTCCACGGCGCCGCCGCGGCGGAAGTCGCGACACTCCTCTCCGCTCGGGGCTTTCGCCAGGTGCGCGCCGCCACACGCGGAGGAGTGGACCTTCAGGCGATGGACTGGAACGGCCCCGTGGCGCTCTGGATCGGCTCGGAGACCGGCGCCCTCCCCGAGGGCACCCGAGCGTTCGAGGGCGTGACCATCGCCACGGCTACGGGCGTCGAGTCCCTCAACGTGACCGTGGCTGCGTCGCTGCTGCTCTTCGCGACCGGTCGCGTCGCCGCAGGGAAGGCGGGCGACGATGGGTGAGGAGACGCTCTTCGGGTCGCTCGAGGGGCCCGACCGACGCCCGCTCGAGGCGGCGCCGGCGGACGCGCCCCTCGCGGACCGCATGCGGCCGCAGACCCTCGAGGAGTTCGCGGGCCAGGAGGCCATCGTCGGTGAGGGAAAGGTCCTGGGCCACGCCCTCACGGGTGATCTGATCCAGAGCCTGATCCTGTGGGGACCGCCCGGCAGCGGCAAGACCACCCTCGCGCGCCTGATCGCGGAGGCGAGCGGGATGCGCTTCGTCCCTTTCTCGGCGGTGCTCTCGGGCGTCAAGGAGATCCGCAGGGTGATGGCCGAGGCCGAGAGGGAGCGCCGTGCGTGCGAGCGCCGAACCCTGCTCTTCGTGGACGAGATCCACCGCTTCAACAAGGCCCAACAGGACGCCTTTCTGCCCTATGTCGAGCGCGGCGACATCCTTCTGATCGGCGCCACGACCGAGAACCCCTCCTTCGAGGTCAACGGCGCGCTCCTCTCCCGCGTGCGCGTGCTGGCCCTCGAACCGCTCGCAGTCGCCGAGGTGGTCACCCTCTTGCAGCGCGCGCTCGCAGACGACGCTCGCGGCCTCGGGGGCGTGTGGACGGCCACAGACGACATCCTCTCCGCCATCGCCCACGCCACCGACGGAGACGCGCGCCGCGCCCTGACAGCCCTGGAGACGGCGGCGGCCCTACGCCCCGGAGGCGGTGAGATCGACCGCGCCCTGGCCGAAGAGGCCCTGCAGCGCAAGGTCCTGCACCACGACAAGAACGGCGAGGAGCACTACAACCTGATCTCGGCCTTGCACAAGAGCGTTCGCAACTCCGACGAGAACGCGACGCTCTATTGGATCGCGCGCCTGATGGAAGCGGGAGAGGACGGCAACTACCTGGGCCGTCGCCTGATCCGTATGGCGAGCGAGGACATCGGTCTCGCGGACCCCTTCGCCCTGCGCATCGCTCTCGACGCCGCGGAGTCGTTCCACCGCCTCGGTTACCCCGAGGGAAAGCTCGCCCTGGCCCAGGCGGCCGTCTACCTCGCACGCGCGTGCAAGTCGAACGGTGTCTACGTGGCCCTGGCTCGTGCGGAGCAGGACGTGCGGGAGACGGCCGCGGAGCCGGTGCCCAAGCACCTGCGCAACGCCGTCACGACCCTGATGCGCGAGGCGGGCTACGGCGAGGGCTACCGCTACACCCACGACGATCCGGAGGCGGCGAGAGAGATGACCTGCCTGCCGCCCTCCCTGGAGGGACGGCGCTACTTTGCGCCAGAGGGCGGGGGGCGTACGGAGGGCCGCTGAGTTCGCGGGCGGGAGCACGCAAGATCAGCGTGCGGTGGCCTCGATGAGCTTCTCTGCCAGCGCGCTCTCACGCCGGCTCTGGTCGGTGTTCTGGATGGCGAGCTCGAGGGCGCGGCGCGAGCCGACCAGCACGACGAGCTTGCGGGCGCGGGTGATCGCTGTGTAGAGCAGGTTGCGCTGCAACATCATGAAGTGCTGCGTCACCAGGGGCAGCACGACGCCATCGAACTCGCCGCCTTGCGAGCGGTGAACGGTGATCGCAAAGGCGGGCCGCAGATCCGAGAGTTCGCCGGCTGCGTAGACGACCTCGCGGTCGGGGTAGGCGACGACCACTTCCAGTCCGTTGGTCGAGTCGATGCGCGTGATGCGTCCCATGTCGCCGTTGAAGACGTTCTTCTCGTAGTCGTTGCGCGTGTGGATGACGCGATCGCCAGTGCGCCACAGCCGCGATCCGCGCTGCACTTCCCGGCCACCTGTCCCCAAGGCCTCGCGCAGCCGCTCGTTAAGCGCGTCGACCCCGCATGGTCCGCGGTACATCGGTGCGATCACCTGCACGTCCGTCTCCCACGCCAGGCCGAAGGTCTGTGGGATGCGCTCGGTGACCACCTCGACCACGCGCTCAGCGCAGGCCTCGGGTTGCTCGGCGGCGAAGAAGTAGAAGTCCGAGTCGGTGTCGCCGCGTTCGGGGAAGGAGGGTGTCTCGCCGCGCAGCACGCAGTGGGCGTTCTCCACGATCCGGCTGCCCTCCACCTGGCGAAAGATGCGCGTCAGGCGGTGCACCGCGACGCGCTCGGAAGTGAGCAGATCGCTCAGGACATTGCCTGGTCCGACCGAGGGGAGCTGGTCGGGGTCGCCGACGAGGATCAGGCGCGTGGGGGGCTGGACGGCCTTCAGGAGGTGGTGCGCGAGCACGACATCGAGCATCGAGATCTCGTCGACGATGATCAGGTCCGCCTCGAGCGGGTTCTCGGCGTCGTGCTCGAAGCCGCCGCCTGGCTCGAAGCCCAGAGCGCGGTGGATTGTGCTCGCCTCGCGTCCGGTCGCCTCGGCCAGGCGCTTGGCGGCGCGGCCGGTGGGCGAAGCCAGCAGCACCTCGGCGCTCGCGCGCTCGGCGAGCTGCACGATGAGCCGGATGATGGTCGTCTTGCCGACTCCCGGTCCGCCAGTCAGGAGAGCGACGGGTGCGGCCAGGAGTCCCAGGATGGCGCTGCGTTGATCGGCGTGGAGGTCCAGACCCGCGGCGCTCTCGGCCTGCGCGAGGTCTCCCTCGGCGGCCAGAGGGCGCGCGGGGCCGGCGGCGAGCAACTGGGCGATGTTGCGGGCCAGGGTGCTCTCGCAGTGGGCGAGATGGGGGAGGTAGATGTGCTCGTCTCCGTCGGCGGTGGCCCGCGCCACCACCTCGCCGCTCTCGCCCATGGCCGCGAGCGTCTCCTCGACCACCGTTTGCTGCGCGCCCTCTTCCAGCAACTTGAGCGCGCTCTCCAGCAAGCGCTCGCGCGGCAGGAGGGTGTGGCCGTCGTTGTGGCCGGCGCGCAGGACGTGCAGCAATCCGGCGCGCGCTCGGCGCGGGTCCGCGGCCTCGATGCCGAGTTCGCGTGCCACCCGGTCCGCCGTGGCGAAGCCGAAACCCGCGATCTCATCGGCCAAGGAGAAGGGATCGGCCCGGACCCGCGCCTCGCAGTCGGCTCCGAGGGTCGTGACCACCGTCGCCGCTTGCCAGGGGCCCAGGCCGAGCCCGCGCAGGAAGGCGTGGGCCTTGTGGGCTCCTAGCTCGACGCGCACCCTCTCGACGAGGTCCGCAGCGACCTTGGGGCGCAGTCCGCGGACATCGTCGAGGGAGGAGGGGTCTTCACGGATGCTCTCCAGGGCGTCGGCCCCCAGGTGGTCGACGATGCGCCGGGCCAGGGTCTCGCCGATGCCCTTGAAGGCCGTGGAGGCGAGGTAGCGGACGAGCCCGCCCGCGTCGGTGGGCGGCAGGGGTTCCAGGCTCGCGAAGGCGAACTGCCGTCCGTGGGCCGCGTGGGTCTGCCAACTCCCGGTCAGCCGGACGCGCTGGCCCTCGTGGGGCGTGGGGGCTCGTCCGACGGCCGTCACACGCTCCGCGCGGAACATGCCGGGATCGCCGGGGTCGTCGTAACCTCTTTCCGGAGAGATTCTTAGGACTGTGTACAGCGTCTCCGAAGAGACGAACGTGATGCGCTCCACGCTCCCCACGAGGGTGGCGGTGGCTTCCGGCTCCCCTGTGGGCCCCGGGCCCTGTCGCGTGCTTTCCTGTTCACCCTCCACCCAGGGAGCATCGCACCGCCCCGGCGCGTTTTCCAGCCGGGCCTTTGCACCGCCGGGCGAGGGCGATATCCTCTTGCCCCCTTTCGCGAGTAATGAGCCCGCGATTCCCCTCGACGGTTAGCGGCGCTTCGCCGCAGCCGGTCCAGCATAGCCCTTCGGAGAGCATGATCCGGGTCCAGGTACGTTCGAACGAATCCCTTGAGTCCGCGCTGCGGCGTTTCAAGCGTCAGTGCAACTACAGCGGGATCTTCCGCCTCGCCAAGTCCAATTCCTGGCACGAGAAGCGCTCCGACAAGCGGCGCCGCGAGCGCCGCGAGCGGCTGCGCACGATCCTCAAGGCCGCGCGTCGCAACGACCCCAACTTTCGCGGCGGCATTCGGCGCCGCCGGGCCCGCTAGGGGTTCGCCGGGGGAGGCTCCGCCATGGGCCTGTTTCCCTCTGATCGCGACCTGACGCGCCCGGCCGAGCGCGTCGAGCTACGTATTGATGCCAGCGCCGTGGGTGCGCGCATCGAGGGTTTCGAGGAGCGCCTCGACATGTTCCTCGCGCGCCGCCTGTCCTGGCGCTCGCGCTCGTCGGTGCAGCGGTTGATCAAGGAGGGCTGGGTCAGCGTCGACGCCAGCACCCCCGAGTCCCCCGACGGATCGGGATCTTTCCTTCGCGAGATTCGCCCGGGCCGCAGGCTTCGTCACGCCTCGCGCGTCGAGGTCCGGATCCCCCCCCCAGAGCGATTGCCCGCCGCCGAGAACACCGACGCCGCCCTCGATGTGCTCTGGGACGACGCCGTGTCGTTGGCTGTGGACAAGCCCGCCGGTCTGCCGGTGCACCCCAGCGGCCGGCACGTGAGCGACACCCTGATCCAGCGCGTGCACGCCCATCGTCGGGAGGAGATCGAAAAAACCGGTGTCGCGCCCCGCCTCTGCCATCGCCTCGACCGAGAAACGAGCGGGATCGTGCTCGTCGCGACAGACCTGCAAGCGCATCGCCAGATCTTGCGCCAGTTCGAGCGCCGCGAGGTGGAGAAGGAGTACCTTGCGATCGTCCACGGTGAGCTCGCCGAGGAGCGAGGATCGATCGACTATCCCCTCGGCCCGGCCCGCGCCAGCCACGTGGCGCTCAAGATCGCCGTCACGGCCGACGGCCTGCCCTGCAGGACTTCCTGGCGAGTGGAGCGACGGGGGCGCGACTGCACACTGCTCCGCTGTCAGCTGCACACCGGCCGTCAGCACCAGATTCGCGTCCATCTGGCGGCCATCGGACATCCCCTGGTGGGCGACAAGCTCTACGCCCACGATGAGGCGATCTTCCAGCGCGGCGTCGAGGGCTGTCTGAGCGATGAGGACCGCCGTCTGTTGATCCTTGAGCGGCACGCGCTCCACCACCACCGCCTCGTCTTCCGCTCCCCCGCGACCTCCGCCGGGCGCGTCGAGATCGAGAGCCCGCTTCCCGCAGACCTGGCGGCCTTCCTCGCCTCCCGCGGCGAGTAGCCGTCTGCACCCCTAGCCCCGCAGCTGGCGGCGGTTGAGGACGAGTTCGATGGCGACCAGCCCCGCTGTGAAGGCGGTCGCGTGGAGCGCGCTCGTGACGAGCGCGCGCGCCAGGAACGAGACCCCCACCAGGATCATCGCCAGGGTCAGGAGTAGGCCCATCCAGTCGTGGTCCACCTCGAGCTCCTCGGTCGCAGTGGAGAGCGGTGGAGCAAGGACGACGCGCGGGTAGAGAACGCGCAACACGAGTAGGGACACGACCGCGCCCGCCGGGGCGAAGCGCAAGGCCAGCTCGCCCTCCCCCAGGGCGACGGCCACGGCAGCGAGGACCGCGTACAGGGGGATCAGGAAGCGGACGGCGAGCGCCTTCAGAGCGCCGCTGCGCACCGCGGCCGGACTGACCGGCGCGCAGTCGACAAGCCAGCGCGCGCGAGGGCTGGCGCTGACCGGGAGCTGCGCCAGGAGCACGGGCAGGTAGGCGGCCGGCGTGAAGAGCAGCAGGACCAGCAAGCCCTCGCGCTCATCGCCGCTGCCCGCGCGCGCACCGACGAGCAGGAAGGCCAGGGGAATGCCGATCATCGGGTAGGTGCGCAGGACGAAGTCCCGTTCGAGGGGCAGGGCGGCGAAGACGAGTTCGAAGACGCCGCGCTCGCGCCGGTCGACCCACAAGCGCGCCGCGACCAGGCGCAGGGGCTTGAGCAGGCGCGCTGCCAGGGTCGCCGTGGGCCGGCCGCGAGGCGCGCGAGCCGGAGGGACGGCGCACAACAACACGCCCGCTCCCAGGGTGAGCGCGACCACCAGCATCGTCGGCGGTAAGCCCGCGGCTGCGGGCGGCGCGCCGACGGTGGCCGCGAACCAGGCCGGGGGCGCCGCGTCGAGCCAGGGCGGCCAGGTGGTCTCGCCCCGGGCGAGGGTCCGCAGCCAGGGCCCCACGCGCAGAGCGGCCAGGCCACCGGCGACGGCCAGGGCGACGAGCAGGGACTGCAAGCCGATCAGGAGACCCTCGGCGCGCTCACCGAGGGCGGACTGGGTGGTCAGCAAGGCGCTCGCCAGGAACAGAGCCTGGGCGAAGATCGCCAGCACCAGACTCGCGCGCGCGGCGGCGTCCAGAGAGGGAGGCGCGAGCAGCGCCGCGGGCAGGGCGCTCCCGAGGGTCAGGGCGGCGACCATCGAGAGCGCCGCGAGCGCGTGAGCGACGCGGCGTTCGAGTTCGGTGGCCGGCAAGGAGCGCGACCACTCGGCGGCCGGGTCGTCCCGCAGCAGGCCGCCGAACTCACCCAGCAGACTCAGGCAGGCCAGGCCCGCTGCGAGCGTCAGGGCAAACAGGGCGTAGGCGAAGGGTTCGAGACCGTCGCGCACGATCAGGCAGGCGACCGCCGTCAGGGTGCCATGGGTACACAGCGCCGGGATGGGCAGCCACTCGCGGCCCAGGTGCGCGGCGAGGCGCGCGCGGAGGATGGCGAGGACGCGGAGGACCATGAACGCCGCGGATCCCGTTTCCACCCGTGGCGCGGCCATGGTACAGCCCGCCCCCATGCAGCTGTTCATCCCGGGGCCCGCGGGCCGGCTCGAGGCTCGCCTGTGGGAGCCGGCGGCGGGCGAGACCCCACGCGCCGCCTGCGTCTTCTGCCATCCCCATCCCCTGCACGGCGGGACGATGCACTCCACCGTCTGCTTTCGCGTCGCTCGCGCCCTGCAGGAGGCCGGCCTCGCGGTCCTGCGCTTCAATTTTCGTGGGGCGGGTCGCAGCGCGGGCGAGCACGACGGAGAGGGGGGAGAGGAGCGCGACCTGGAGGCCGCCCTGGACTGGATGGCCGAACGCTACCCGGACCTCGCGCTGTGGGCCGGCGGCACCTCCTTTGGCGCCCGTTGCGCCGTTTCGCTCGCCGCACACACCCCTCGCGCCGCGCGCATCGTCCTGGTGGCCCTGCCCGTTTCCGTCTTTGATTGCTCCGCCATCGACCGCGTGCGTACCCCCGGACTGGTCTGCCAGGGGAGCCTGGACGAATTCGGCAACCTCGCGGAGTTGGAAGCGCGCCACCCCGACCTCTACTGTGGGCTCGAACTTGCGGAAGTGGAGGGCGCCGGACACTTCTTCGAGGGCCGCATCGAGGCCTTGCAGGATCTCGTGCGAGAGACTGCCCGACGCTGGCTGGTGAGAGCATGAAGAGCGAAGAACAGATCGAAAAGTCGACCTTTCCCGAGCACGAGGTGCCGGCCATCCGCGTGGTGATGATGCCGCGCGACACCAACGCCCTGGGGACCATCTTCGGGGGCGTGATCCTCTCCCAGATCGACCTCGCGGCGGCTACCGAAGCCCACAAGTACTGGCCGCGCAAGATCGTCACCGTGGCCATGGACAAGGTCGACTTCAAGCAGCCTGTGTGGGTCGGCGACCTGGTGTCGCTGTTCACGAAGACCTTGCGCCTGGGGCGCTCCTCGGTACAGGTCAAGGTGAGCGTCTGGTCCCAGCGCCACTTCGGCGGCGGCGAGGCCATCCCCGTCACCGAGGCCCTGGTGACGATGGTTGCCGTGGATGACGATGGGAAGCCCGTGGAGATCCCTCGGCGCGACGCCTGACGCGTCGCTCGGGAGGTATTCCTCAGGGCATGCGGTAGATCTCGATCGTCCGACCTCGGCGTAGGCCGCGCAGCGCGAAGGCGAAGGCCTCGTAGCCGAGGGGCCCTCCGCGGCGATGTCGTGGGAGGTCCCGAGCGCTTCGGAAGGGGTAGGTCTCGATGCGCTCGACCCGTTCACCACCTGCCGCCAGCACGGCCGCCCGGGTTCCATCCGCGAAGCCCGAGTGGCTGTTGGGCAGGGCCACGACTGCATAGCGCGGTGACAGCTCGGCGAGCAGGGCGGCCATCGAGGCCTCGCCGAGGTCCGTGTGCTCGGCGTCGGCCGGCGGGATCAGGGCCCTCAGGAGGTACGCCGGCCCGGGACTTGGTGTCGCGGGGTGTTCGTCGAGGTAGCGCTGCATCGGGGAGCGCGCGTACTCGGGAATGGTCGCCCAGCTCTGAGGGTCGCGGGGCAGTGGAAGGCGCAGGACCGCGCTGATGGCGACCGTTTCCGTCCCGAGGGAGACGTGCTCTTCCAGCCAGCGCGCGGCGACCTGGGCCGAGTTTGGCCTTGTAGTGAGCCACAACCAGCGACTGGAGGCGGCGAAGGGCAGGGCCAGGGCTGCGCAGACGACCAGCGCCGTGACACGCCGTCGACCTGAGGCCGAGGAGCACCGACCTGCCGCCCTGCGCGCGATCTCCATCACGCCCACGGCTCCCAATAGCGCCAAGATCGGCATCAGCGGCATGGCGAAGCGATGGAGGGTGCGGTAGTAGGCGCCCAAAACGAGGAGGTAGGGCAGAGCGAAGGCGCAGAGCAGTACGGCGTCGGAGGTGAGCCAGGGCTCCTTGCGTGTGCGCCGTCGCCAGGCGGCTGAGAAGGCGTACAGCAAACCCGCCACCGCCAGGGCGGTCAGCACTGGATCGAAAGCCCAGAGGCTGCGCGCGATGGAGGCGAAGCCGCTCCCGTCGAAGGTCCTGGCGATCAGTTCATGGCGAGTGGCCAGGATGCCGACGGTGGCTACGAAGGGATAGAACAGGTGGTACGAGAGGTAGGCCGCGAGAAGGGGTAGGGCGCAAGCCGCCCGCGCCAGTCCGGCGCGCCGACGCGCGGCGAGGAAGCTCGCGAGGGCTACGGCGGGAAGCACCGCGGCTCCGCTGTGGAGCACGCCCATGGCGAGCGCGGTGCATGTGGAGCAGGCCGCGATGGCGCTCGGCGTTGGCCGGCGAGCCAGCCACATGGCGGACACGACCGCCCACAACGAGAAGGCTGTCAGGACTCCGTGGGGCCGCGCCTGGCGCGAGTAGATGAGGTGCAGGAGGCAGGCCGCCATCAGGCACGCGGCGAGCAGGGCCCAGGCGGGGGGCAGGAAGCGCCGCGCGAGAACGAAGACGCCGGGGATGGCCAGGGTCGAGAGCAAGGCGAGCCAGCGGCGTGCGAGCAGGTGGGGGTGGGCCGCAGCGCGGGCGTGGGCCGCCCACTCCGCATCGGCCGGGGCTTGCCGGACCACCTTGCCGGGCAAGGCGACTAGGCTCAGGGCTGGCAGGTGGGGATAGAGGGGGCTGATCGCGTTCTCACCCGAGCGCGGAGCGCCGCGCTCGAGTCCCATCGCCTGGGCGACGATCACCGCGTCGGAGTCACTCTGGAAGGGCAAGCCGCCCCCGAGCGCCCACAGCCGCCCCGCCAGGGCGCCCGCGGTCACCAGGGCCAGTACAAGGAGGATTCCAGGGCGGCTGTCCAGCTCGCCAGAGTCCGGGCTCGCCAGCACATCGGGAAGGAGCACGGTCCCATTGAAGAGCCCGGCAGGCTCTCCCGCTAGTCACTCCTTCGGTGCGCGCGGAGCGATGTGAGCGAGCAGGGCGTCGGCTTCGGCCTGGGGGTCCGCGCTGTGGGCCACGCGCGTGAAGACCTGCTCCAGGCTCCCGTCTGTTCCGGCCCTTTCCCGCAATTCGTCGAGGGTGCCCACCCCCACCAGCCGTCCCTCGCTCAGGATCGCCATGCGGTCGCAGACGCGCTCGACTACATCGAGCAGGTGCGAGGTGTAAAGCACCGCGCCACCCCGCTGCGCCCAGCCGCGCAGGAGGGCCTTGAGCATGGCCGAGGTCGGGGGGTCGAGGCCCGTCAAGGGCTCGTCGAGCACGAGCAGCGGCGGACGGGGCAAGAGGGCGCAGGCCAGGGCGACCTTCTGGCGCATGCCGCGCGAGAAGCGGCCGACCGGCTCGTCGGCGCGCTCGCTGAGGTCGAGAGAGGCGAGCAGATCGCTTGAGCCTTCACACATGTGCTCCTCGCCCAGGCCGTGCAAGCGCCCCACGAGCTGGAGGTGCTGGCGCGCGGAGAGGTTGACGTACAGCGGCGCCCCGTCGGGGACGAAACCCAGGTGCCGGCGGACCTCGAGGGGCTCGCTGCTCGCGTCATGACCGGCGACCTCGACCCTCCCCTCACTGGGAGCGATGAGCCCGCACAACAGGCGCAGGGCGGTGGTCTTGCCGGCGCCATTGGGCCCGAGCAGGCCCAGGACTTCTCCCGGATACAGATCGAGGTCCAGGTCCGCGAGCGCGACCCGCTCGCCGAAGCGCTTGCTGGCACCGCGAAACTTCGCCAGGGGTCGGTCCACGGGCGCCTGGAGCGATGCGGTCAGGCGCTCTGGGGCTCCACGATCGTGACGTCGGCTCCGGTCCGGTCGCCGATCTGCTCCACGATCTCCTTCAGCTGCCCGGCCGGGATGCCCTGGGCCTTGCCCTTGCCCCGGTCGCGGGGGTTGGGGCTGGAGATCAGGACCTCTCTGGGCCCCACTTCCTGGAGGCGGCGCAGCCAGCCCTCGACCTCGGAGTCCGTCGAGTTGTCGACCTCTCCGCGCACGAAACAGGCCTGGATGGAGACCCGGTCCAGGCTCTCCAGGTGCGCCGCGAGCTTGCGGAAGCGCGTGCTCTTGTGGCCCGTGAGCCGGGCGAAGGTGCGGGCCGTGCCGGCCTCGAAGCGCAGCATGGGGCGGTCGTAGGAGCCCAGGGCGAGCCGCACCTCGACGCGCTCGAGATCGGGATCGTCGGAGATGAGGCACAGCTTGGCGCGCGGGAACCACTTGTTCCTGAGCTCGCGGAGATTCTCCGTAATCTCTTTAAAGGCAGGGTGTAACGTCGGATCAACCTCCGAGCCGACAACCAGGATGCTCTTGAGCTTGTCGCCTCCCTTGGAGAGCCTCATCAGTTCCCGGGCGGCCATGGTGACCACCACGGAGGCCCGCGGAAGCCGATTCTCGCGGCTGATGGCCAGGGTGGAGCCAGGCTGGCCGAGGTCGATACGCACGCACGCCCCCCAGGGCGCGATGGTCTCGGGGCCGCTCAGGAGAAGGGAGGAGCTCAGGGCGGGCACGGTCATGGGTCGTTCAGATTCGGGGTCAGGGTTGTCTGGAGGTACTGTTTTGCGTCAGTGTAGTCAGCCCTAAGTCCTAGAGTACCATAGTCATAGGTGCGATTGGAAGGGTTTGGAGACCGCTCCTGAAGAGGATCGTCCGAAGGGCTCAAACGGGCCCCCGGCTCCCCCGCGGGCGGCGAGCGCCGCAACCCCACTCCGAGCAGGGAGAGGGCCAGCCAGGAGCGGAACGGGTGGTCGATGAGTACGCGCGCGAATCCCAGGACGGCCGCCTCGTCGTGTCCCGCCGGACACCGGCTGAGGGAGATCGAGAGGAGTGCGACGACCAGGGCGCAGCCCCCGGCCAGGGCGGCCGGTCGGCTGACCCGCCGCCGCGCCGGAGGTTGGAGGGGTGTCGCGCTCGCCGGTCCCGCCCGTGCCTCCAGCCGGCCAGGTGCTTCCCGCGCTCGCTCCTCCCCTCCCGTGCGTTCGCGACGGCTCACCTGACGAGGGACCGGGCGGCGTCCTGGGCGGTTGCGCCGTGGCCGACGAGAACGGCCCACGAGAGCCATGCCCGGGGATCGGTGTGGCTTGCAGTGTTCCTGCGGCGCACCTAGACTCTCTGCCAAATTCCAGCCACTCAGGCCTCCTGAGAGGGCAGGATTAGCGCCCGAAACACCCTGTTCTCCTTACCCGCCGAGCAGTGGCACGCGGGACTGCCCATACACTCACGATGGTCGCCGCCTCCCTGGCACGACGGCGGTCTCCAAACCCTGCGAACTACGCTCCAGAGCCCCGCCGGAGGGCCCCCGAGGCCCTCGGACCACCGCCCCCTTTCATGTACTTCGACTACTTCAATGCCCTGGTCTTCGCAGCCGTGGGCTTCGTGTTCGTCTTCGCGAACATGGTCATCGGCTCGGTCATCCGACCCAAGCGCAAGGGAGAGCAGGGCCTCGAAGTCTACGAGTGCGGCGAGGAGACCCTCGGCGAGGCCTGGGTGAAGTTCGACATCCGCTACTACACGGTCGCCCTGGTGTATGTGATCTTCGCGGTGGAGATCGCTTTCCTCTTCCCTTGGGCCATCGTCCTCAAGGAGTCCTTCGCCGGAACGGGCGCGGCGGAAGGGTTGGGGATCGGCGCCTTTGCCTTGGTGGAGGGCGTGCTGTTCATCGTCGTGCTCTTCCTCGGCCTCGCCTACGTATGGGCCAAGGGCGACCTCGACTGGGTGCTGGCCTACCAGGGCGGAGACTACGCGGGCCGAACGGACAGGAGCCGCAGTGTGCCGAGCCTCGAGGAGATTCGTGCAGCAGCTGAGGGCAAGGGTGACGAGGCGGGCGAAGGGTCCGACGATGACGGAGAGGAAGCCTTGGCCTGAGGGCCGTCGAGGACGGAGCTACATATGGGATTGATCGAACATCAGTTTGAGGAGAACCTCCTCACGACCAAGGTGGACTGGCTGCTCAACTGGGCGCGCCTGTCGAGCATCTGGCCGATGACCTTCGGCCTCGCCTGTTGCGCGATCGAGATGATGGCGGTTGGTGCCGCGCATCACGACATCGACCGCTTCGGCGCGGGCGCCTTCCGGGCCTCGCCGCGCCAGGCCGACCTGATGATCGTGGCCGGCACGGTTAACTTCAAGATGGGCGAGCGGGTGAAGCGCCTCTATAACCAGATGGCGTCTCCGAAGTACGTGATCGCCATGGGCGCCTGCGCGACCGGCGGAGGGCCCTACTACAAGTTCGGCTACACGGTCGTGAAGGGCGTGGACCGGATCGTTCCCGTGGACGTCTACATCGCGGGCTGCCCCCCCCGCCCTGAGGCCTTGCTCGAGGGCTTGATGAAGTTGCAGGCGAAGATTCGCAACACCTCCGTCATCCGCAAGCCCGTACTCACGGCCTAGACCATGCGGTTTGTCCTCGACTTCGAGCAGATTCACGGGCGATTGAAGGCCATCGGGGCGCCCGGCCTGCTGGCCGCCGACCTGCCGCGAGAGGCCGACCCCGAGGACAAGAAGGACAAGGGCCGCGCTGGCGACGCTTTCATGCTGGTGGAGTCGGGCGAGATCGTCGGGTTCCTCGCAGCCTGCCGCGATGACGCCGAGCTCGCCTTCGATATCCTCGTGGACCTCACGGCGACCGACCCCGACACGGCGGACGAGCACTTCTGGGTCGGCTATCAACTGCTGTCGACGACGCTTGGACACCGCCTCGCGATCAAGTCGATCGTGCCCAAGGAGGACGCACAGGTGCCCACGGCGACGGCGGTCTACCGCGCCGCCCGGTGGCACGAGCGCGAGTGCGCCGAGATGTTTGGGATCACCTTTGTCGGTCACCCCGACCCGCGCAACATCCTGCTGCCCGACGATTGGGTCGGTCACCCCCTGCGCAAGGACTACGAGTTCCCCAAGGAGTACCACGGCATCTCCTGCGAGTAGCCCTGCGAGAAGATGACCGAATCCCAAGGGAAAACCACCGATCCGCCGGCCGCGGGCGCAATGATCCCGGACGCCGCGCGCACGCTTCCCAGCGGCGAGCGCGAGTTCATGATGGACGTGCGGACGACGGACCTCGAGATCAACATGGGGCCGCAGCACCCCGCAACCCACGGGGTGATGCGGATCCTGATTCGCACCGACGGCGAGCTCATCACCGGCGCCCAGCCGCACCTGGGGTACCTGCACCGCTGCGCCGAGAAGATTGGCGAGAACGTCGAGTGGCTGCAGTATCTGCCGTACACCGACCGCTACGACTACCTGGCGGCGATGAACAACAACCTCGGGTACAGCATGGCCGTCGAGGCGCTGCTGCCCGAGGAGATCCCGCGCCGCGCGCAGATGATCCGGACCATCTGCGCCGAACTGAACCGGATCGGCTCGCACCTGGTCGCGTTCGGCACCTACGGCCTCGACCTGGGCGCCATCACGCCCTTCCTCTACGCGTTTCGCGAGCGCGAGTGGATGATGGCGCTGTTCGAGAAGATATGCGGCGCACGCCTGACCTACAGCTACATCCGCATCGGCGGCGTCTTCAACGACTCGCCCCCGGGGTGGCTGCAGGAGGTCGAGCACTTCTGTGACGTCTTCGAGGAGAAGCACAAGGAGTACGTTGACCTCTTGATGATGAACCACATCTTCGTCAAGCGGACCGGGCATATCGGCGTGATCCCAGCCGAGATGGCGCTCGATTTCGGCATCACGGGCCCGATGCTGCGCGCCTCGGGCGTCGACTTCGACCTGCGTCGGGACAGGCCGTACATGCTCTATGGCGAGCTCTTCGGCGCCGGCGCCTTCGATGTCGTCATGGGGTCGGGGGAGAAGGGCACGCTGGGCGATTGCTGGGATCGCTTCTACGTGCGGGTGATGGAGATGGTCGAGTCGATCAAGATCGTTCGCTGGTGCCTGGGGAGCATCGAAGCCGGGCCGGTCATCGCCGATGTGCCGAAGGTCCTGAAGGTCCCTACGGGCGAGGCCTACGTCGGCATCGAGAACCCGCGCGGGGAGCTGGGGCACTACGTCCTGTCAGACGGAGGGAAAATAGCCCGCCGAGTGCGCGTGCGCGGCCCGTCGTTCTGCAACCTCGCCGTGCTGGAGGCGATCATGCCGGGCACTCTGCTCGCGGACGCCGTCGCGATCATCGGATCCACGGACGTCGTCATCGGAGAAACGGATCGCTGAGGGAATGGAGCACGGCAACCTCGTACACGAGCTGCTCAGCGGCGTGGCCCCTGAAGCGGTCCCGGGCTGGGCGACGACCCTGGTGACCGCCGTGATCGGCGTCTCGCTGTTGATCGGCGTGGTCTCAGTCCTGGCGATGTTCTCGGTCTGGCTCGAGCGCAAGGTCTCGGGCCACATCCAGTGCCGCTACGGACCGATGTACGTGGGGGGCTGGCACGGCTGGGCGCAATCCATCGCCGACGGCGTGAAGCTGTTGATGAAGGAGGACATGATCCCCCTGGGCGCGGACCGCGTGCTGTTCGTGCTCGCGCCGGCGCTGGTGCTCGGCAGCATCTTCGGCGCCATGGCCGCCATGCCCCTGGCGCCGGGCTTCTTCTTCGCCGACATCAACCTCGGTGTGTTCTTCATCCTCGGCATGTCGGCCCTGACGACCATCGGTGTGATCATGTCTGGCTGGGCGTCCAACTCGAAGTGGTCGCTCTACGGTGCCATGCGCGAGGCGGCGCAGGTCGTCGCCTATGAGATCCCCCTGGGCATCTCGCTGCTCGCGCCGCTGATGGTCGCTGGTACCTTCAACCTGCTCGAGGCCAGCGAGGCGCAGAGCGGGTGGTTCGGGATGAAGTGGTTCGTCTTCCAGAACCCGTTCCTGATCCCGGCCGCGGTGCTGTTCTTCATCGCCGCTCTGGCGGAGACCAAGCGCGCGCCCTTCGATCTGCCCGAGGCCGAGTCCGAGCTCGTCGCCGGGTTTATGACGGAGTACTCAGGCATCCGCTGGTCCTTCTTCTTCATGGAGGAGTACGCGGCGATGTTTTTGATGTCACTCGTGGGCGCGGTCTTCTTCTTCGGCGGATTCGAGAGCCCCTTCACGAGCCTCGCCCAGTGGGCGTTCGTCGCGGAGAGCGACGCGGAGGGCGTGGTGACCCGCGCGGCCGGCCTCTTCGACCTGCCGCTGCTCTACCACACGACGGCGGGCACCGTGCTGGCTGCCAAGGCGCTGTTCGGCGTGTTCCTGATGATGTGGGTGCGCTGGACCTTGCCCCGCGTGCGCATCGATCAGGTCATGACGATGGGATACAAGTACCTGACACCGCTGGCCTTGGTGGTCGTGCTCGGTGCGGGCGTCTGGGAGTTGATCCTCAGCTGATCGGAGCGGTACAGACCATGCGAGCATCGACCACATTTCAAGAGTACCTGGCCAACATCTGGGACGGGTTGCGGACGACGGTTGTCGGTATGCGGATCACGGGGCGTTACCTGCTCCAGAAGCCCATCACGGTCCAGTATCCCGACGAGCGCCTGCCGATTCCCGACCGCTATCGCGGCATCCACTACCTCGAGCAGGAGAAGTGCATCAACTGCCTCGCCTGCGCGCGGGCGTGTCCGATCGACTGCATCGGGATGGACGCCATCCGTCATGGCAAGGAGCTGGAGTGGGTCTCGTTCACCCTCGACTACCAGAAGTGCATGTTCTGCGAGCTGTGCGTGTACCCCTGCCCCAAGGATTGCATCCATATGGGCACGGAGTTCGCGTACGTCAGCTATGACCGCAGTGAGTTCGTGCACGACCTGCTCTCCTACAAGGGCATGGCTCCCGATGCGAAAGTGCGCATGAGGGAGGCGAAGGAGAAGAAGGCCCAGAAGGCGGCTCAGAAGGAGGCCGCCGCACAGTCAGAGGCGGGCGCTGCGCAAGACGCCGCTGGCGAAGGGGATGGCGATGCCGGTTGAACGAGCGTTCTACGTTGTCCTCTGCCTGGCCATGCTCGCGGGCATGGGCTGGGGCCTGAGCACGGGCGGCGTGCACGGCCTGGTCTTCGGCGGTTGCGCGGCCATGACCCTGGGAGGCGGGCTGGTCTGCATCTGGGAGCGCTCGGTCGTGCGCAGCGCGTTCGCTCTCCTGGCCACCTTCGGCGGCGTCGCCGGCCTGTTTCTGCTCCTGGGCGCCGACTTCCTGGCCATGGCCCAGATCCTGATCTACGTGGGCGGAATCCTGGCCCTGATCCTGTTCGGTGTGATGTTGAGCCCGCCCGACATGAACGAGCGCAAGCTCTCGCGCATCGGTCTGGGGTTGTTGGGCGTGGGCGGCGCCTTCGCCTGGGTGGGAGCCAAGGTGGCGGCCACGGTCAGTTGGGGGAGCTCCGCCTTGCCGCCGCCGGCCGCTACCCAATCCCATGCGCGGGAGATCGGCGTGGCCTTCCTCGCGGCCGATCAATATGTCGTGGCCTTCGAACTCGCCGCGGTTGTCCTGACCGTGGCGCTCGTCGCGGCGGTCTACATCGCGCGCCGCAAGATAGCTGACTTCGAGGACCCCGCCGAATCGAGAGGGAACGCCTGATGGGTATCGGGGCCTACGTCGCCGTTTCCGCCGGACTCTTCGCTCTCGGCGTGGTCTGCATCATCGCGCGCCGCAACATCCTCTACGTGTTGATGGGGATCGAGATGATCCTCAATGCGGCGAACATCAACTTCGTGGCCTTCAATCGCTTCGGCGGAGACGGCCTTGACGGGCGTATGTTCGCGATCTTCACGATCATCCTCGCCGCCGCGGAAGCTGCGGTGGCCCTCGCCATCGTGCTGAACGTGTTCCACCTCTTCGACTCGATCAGGCCGAGCGATGCCGATCTGCTGAGGGAGTAGGAAGAGACCTCGAGATGGATTTCCTTCACTTCGACCCCGAGACGGACTTCAAGCTGCTGCTCGCGGTGCCGCTGATCCCGCTCATCGGGTACGTGGTCCAGGTCTTCTTCGGCCGCTTCCTGCCGCGTAAGGGGGACTGGCTGGTGACCGGTGGCCTGGGCGCCACCATGGTGATCGCGGTCTTCATGCTGGCCAAGGTCCTCTACACGACCTCCAGCGGGCACGGCGGCGAGGGATTCTTCCACCACTCCTCGGAAGCGGGGATGAGCTGGGCCTGGCTCTACCAGACGGGCAAGGCGGCAAGTTCGGACCTGAACCTGGAGGTGGGCATCCTCTACGACGGCCTGGGCGCGGCCATGCTGGCGGTCGTGGCCGTCGTGAGCTTCTTCGTGCACCTCTACTCGATCGGGTACATGAAGGGGGATCGGCGCTACCACCTCTTCTTTGCCAACATCAGCCTCTTCTCGGTCGCGATGCTGGGGCTGGTGCTGGCCGACAGCCTGCTCGTGCTGTTCGTCTTCTGGGAGATCATGGGCCTGATGAGCTACTTGCTGATCGGCCACTTCGCCCACGATCCGAGCACGCCCTTCTTCCAGCGCTGGGCGACCTGGGCCTCCAAGAAGGCCTTCCTGACCACGCGCGTCGGGGACTGCTGCTTGCTGATCGGGATAATGATGTTCTGGCAGCACTACCACACCTTCGAGTTCGTCGACCTGTGGCGCCTCACGAACGAGGACGTCGCCCGCCACGGCGGCGAGTGGCCGGCCTGGATGACGATCGCAGGCCTGTTCATCTTCGGCGGCACGGTCGGCAAGAGCGCTCAGTTCCCGCTCCACATCTGGTTGCCCGACGCCATGGCCGGACCCACGCCGGTCTCGGCCATGATCCACGCCGCGACCATGGTCGCGGCCGGCGTCTTCCTGCTCGGGCGCACCTTCCCGATCCTCTCGCCGGACGTGCTGGCGGTCGTGACGGCGACCGGGGCCTTCACGGCGCTCTTCGCGGCCACGATCGGCGTGACGGCCTTTGACCTCAAGGCGGTCCTGGCCTGGTCCACCATCAGCCAGCTGGGGTTCATGGTGGCCGCCATCGGGACGGGCGGCATCGGTCTGGTCGCGGGGCTGTTCCACATGGTCACGCACGCCTTCTTCAAGTCGTGCCTGTTCCTCTCGGCGGGCTCGGTCATCCACGGCTGCCATCACGAGCAGGACATGCGGAAGATGGGCGGTTTGCGAAAATGCATGCCGTTGACCTTCGCGGCGATGGGCATCTCGACCCTGGCGATCGCCGGAATCCCGCTCTTCAGCGGCTTCTACTCGAAGGACAAGATCATCCAGGCGGCTTTCGCCAAGACGAGCCTCGAGTTCTCCGGCGCCCAGGTTTTCGCGGCGTTCGCCCTGCCCATCGCGGCGGCGCTGACCGCCTTCTACATGTTCCGCATGATGTTCATGACCTTCGGCGGGACCTACCGCGGTGTGATCGCGGAGGGCCACGGTCACGATGAGCACGACGACCACGAGCTCGTGCACGCCGCCGACGGCGGAATCGCTCCGGGACACCCCGGCCCCATGCCGGTGGAGTCACCCTGGCCGATGACGGTCTCCTTGCTCTGTCTCGCGACCCTCGGGTTCCTGGGCGGCAAGTTCTGGCTCGCTGATCTGGATGTCCTGGCTCACCACGATCCCTGGTTCGTGCGCCTCGTCTCGCCCGAAACGCTCTATCCGGGCGTGGAGTTGATGAACGGCTACGGCCCCGCGATCACCCACGGAATGATCGAGCACGCAGAGCACGCAGCCCACAACCTGGCGCTGATCGTCTCGCTCCTGGTCGCCGGCCTGGGCATTTTTGGCGCCTGGTTTTTCTACGGAGCCCGCAAGGCAAGCCCCGAGCGCGTCGCCAAGGCCCTCGGCGAGGTCTACCGCGCCGTGGCTCGCAAGTACTACGTGGACGAACTGGTCAACGGGACCGTCATCCGCCTGACGCATCTCTGCGCGACCGTCATGCGCTGGTTCGACGAGCACATCATCGACGGAATCGTGCTCGGCGTAGGCCGACTGAATCGCGCCCTGGGCTTCCTGCAGGCCTGGTTCGATCGAACCGTCGTCGACGGCCTCGTCAACGGTGCGGGGGCGCTCACCCAGCTCTTCGGCTCGTTCGCGCGCCTGTTGCAGACTGGCCGCATCCAGCAGTACGTCACCTTCGCGGTCGGCGGCGGGCTTATCGCCGCGGCCTGGCTGATCCTCGCCTGATCCTCGCCTGAACCTCTCGGTCCCCCAATCCTCCAGAGCCCGATGGAATCCACCCTCCTCACCTGGATCACCTTCATCCCGTTGATCGGCATGGCCGTGATCATGTGCCTGCCGAAGCGGGCGCTGGGCGCGGTGAAGGTTGTCAGCCTCGTGGCGACCTTCATTCCGTTCATCCTCGCCACCGTGGCGTACATCGGGTTCGACAAGACCACCGAACAGATGCAGTTCGTGGCGAAGATCCCGTGGATCAGCGGCATGGCCGTGAACTACCACGTCGGAGTAGACGGCCTCAGCTTGCCGCTGGTCTGGCTGACGACGCTGCTCTTGTTCATCGGCGTCCCCGCGAGCTTTGGGATCGAGAAGGCGGGCCGCGCCTACTACGCCCTGCTGCTCTTGCTTGAGGTCGGCATCGTCGGCGTCTTCGTCTCCCTCGACTACTTCCTGTTCTATGTCTACTGGGAGATCATGCTGCTCCCGATGTACTTCCTGATCGGGATCTGGGGAGGTCCGAGGAGAGAGTACGCGGCGATCAAGTTCTTCCTCTACACCCTCGCCGGCTCGGTCTTGATGCTGGTCGCCGTGGTGGCGCTGCGGCTCTCGAGCGGGACCTTCTCGATCCTGGAGATGGTCGACTTGGCCCAGGCGGGGAACCTGACCGGCGCGAATCTGCCCTTCGGCGGCGTGCTGCTGGGGATGAAGTTCACCACCTGGGTGTTCTGGTTCCTGTTCGTGGCCTTCGCCATCAAGGTGCCGGTCTTCCCGTTCCACACCTGGCTGCCCGACGCCCACGTGCAGGCCCCGACGCCGATCTCGGTCATTCTGGCGGGCATCTTGCTGAAGCTCGGGGGCTACGGGATGTTGCGGGCCTGCTTCCCGATCGTTCCGGATGCCTTCCGAACCTTCGCCTACGCCCTCGGCGTGCTGGGGGTGATCAGCATCATCTACGGAGCCTTCGTGGCCCTGGGCCAGACCGACTTCAAGCGCATGGTGGCCTACAGTTCGGTCAGCCACATGGGCTACGTCCTGCTGGGCTTCGCGGCCTTGACCGAGTGGGGCATGAGCGGCGCCGCGCTGCAGATGTTCAACCACGGGACGTCCTCGGCGGCGCTCTTCCTCGTCGTGGGCGTGATCTACGACCGCGCTCACCACCGCGACCTGAACGGATTCGGAGGGCTGTCCCAACCGATGCCCGTCTACTGGGGCCTGACGACCGTCGCGTTCTTCGCGGCCCTGGGCCTGCCGGGCATGGCGGGGTTCGTGTCGGAGGCCCTGACCCTGGTGGGGGCTTACGATTCGGCGGATCCGCGCTTCCGGATCCTCGTGCTGATCAGCGTGCTCGGCATCGTGATCACGGCGGGCTTCCTGTTGTGGGCCATGCAGCGCGTCTTCCTCGGGACCCTCAACGAGAAGTACAAGGACCTGCCCGACATCAACTTCCGCGAGATCCTCTGCCTGGCGCCGCTGCTGTTCTTGTGCGTGGCCCTGGGCATCTTCCCCCACTTCCTCCTCGACTGGATGGAGCCCAGCGTGAGACACCTCGTGGGACTCCTGGAAGGGGCCGCGGGCTGATGGGAGCCTGGAATCGTGGGTGACGCTTACCTTGAAGGCCTGAAGGCCATCGCGCCCGAACTCGTCCTGACGGGAGCCGCGCTCGCGGCCCTCGTGCTCGATCTTGTCACCAAGGGCCGCAACTCGCGCTACGTCGCCTACCTGACCCTCGTCGGCCTGGCGCTCACCTCGCTCCTGCTAATCGGGCAGTGGGGCGAGCCGTCGCGGACCGTGCTGGGCATGGTCACCATCGACCAGTTCGGGAACTTCTTCAAGCTCTTCACCTGTGCGGCCCTCGCGGCCGTGGTGGTGTTCGTGCTGAACGACCGACGGGAACGGCGGCACGGCATCGGGGAGTACTACTTCCTGCTGCTCGGCGCCGCCGTCGGGGTCTTCTTCATGGTCAGTACCAACAACCTGCTGTTGCTGATGCTGGGCCTCGAGCTGCTGAGTCTCGCGAGCTACTCCCTGGCGGGCTTCCACAAGGGCGAGCGCAAGTCGGCCGAGGCGGCGATGAAGTACGTCGTCTTCGGCGGCCTCTCGGCCGGGATCATGCTGTATGGGATCAGCCTCCTCTACGGGCTGACGGGCACCATCGATCTGGCGCAGATGGCCTCGGCGGATGGCAGCACCTACCCCGTCGGCCTGGTCGGTCAAATTGAGCTGAACCCGATCCCCGTGGCCGTCGCCGTGGTGCTGATCCTGGCCGGTTTCGCCTACAAGGTCTCGCTCGTCCCGTTCCACTTCTGGACGCCCGATGTCTACGAGGGCGCCCCGACGCCCGTCACGACCTTCCTGGCCGTGGGCTCGAAAGCTGCCGGGTTCGGCGCTCTCCTGCGCTTTGTCGGCGTGCTCTTCGTGCGCGAGGACGTGCAAGACGCCGTACGCGAGTACGGCGAGCGGGTCGGCCTGCTGATCGCTGTCCTGGCGGCGGTCACGATGACCATCGGCAACCTCTCCGCCCTGCGCCAGAAGAGCCTCAAGCGCATGCTCGCTTACTCATCGATCGCCCACGCGGGCTATGTGATGATCGGCGTCGCGGCGATGACCGCCGGCGGCTTCGAAGCGGCCATGTACTACCTGGCCGCCTACTACTTCATGAACCTGGGAGCCTTCGGCTTCCTGCTCTACTTCGAGGGCGTCACGGGCAGCGATTCCATCGACGCCCTGAAAGGGCTCGGCTGGCGTGCGCCGATGGTGTCGATCGCGATGGTCGTCTTCCTGGTCAGCCTGACCGGCCTGCCGCCGACGGTCGGCTTCTACGGCAAGTACCTGCTCTTCCAGGAGGGCATAGCCGCGAATCTGCTCTGGCTCGTGGTCGTCGCGGGTCTGAACAGCGTGATCAGCCTCTTCTACTACTTCCGCGTGGTCCGCGCCCTGTTCCTCTCCGAGCCCGCCGAGGGCGAGGTCGCGCCCCAGCCCCTGTTCGTCGGCCTGCTGGCCGCGCTCGGCGTGGCGACGGTGTTCTTCGCCCTCTACACCGCACCCCTGGTGGACTGGGCGAAGCGCAGCATGGACATCCTGTCAGCCGCGAGCGGCTGAGGAGGCGTTCGGGGAGGTCGCCCTCGCGGCGCTCAGTCGGGCTTCTTGGCGTGCAGGTACAGGCTGCCCGTTTCCTGGAAGGCGGCGTAGCTCTCCCAGTCGGGGAAGCAGGAGCTGGGCTTGAAGTCCGCCTCCACACCGGCCCCGCGCCGATCGAGCACGCGCTCGGTGCGGACGGGGTCGAAGCCCGCGCCTTCGAACAGGGCGCCCCAGCTCTCAGCCGACAGGACGGCCATCTCGAGCCCCAGGGCCGCAGACCAGCCCGCGGTTCCCGGCCGCCCCTCGACCAGGTCCACGATGATCTCGGCCGTCCCGCCGGGCTTGAGGACCCGGAACGCCTCTGTGACCGCCTGCTCCAGGTCGGCGGCGTAGTAGAGCGCCTCGATCGAGAACACGAGGTCGAAGCGGGCGTCGGGGAAGTCGAGGGCCTCGAAGGTGCCGGTCTCGTAGCGAGCGCGGATGCGCAGGCTCGACAGCTCCTCGGCCCGCGCCACCATCTCCGCACTGGCGTCGAGGCCGACGGCGCCGACTCCCGGCGCTGACTCGGCCAGCAGGCGTGTGGCCCAGCCGAGCCCGCAGCCGAGGTCGAGGATCTGGAATCCCGGCCGGATGAGGAGGCCTTCGATGACCTGGGCGGCCACGTCTCCGTGGGATCCCTCCATGGCGTCCGCGCGGCCTGAGCGGGCCCATTCGTTAAAAGTGCGCGTGGTGGTTTCGATGCTCATCGTTTCCTTGGCCCCTCTTTGTAGCAGGTCTCCAGGATCTCATCGAGCCGCGTGAGCACCACTTCCCAGTCGTAGTGCCGCTCGACGAAGGCGCGTGCCGCGGCTCCAAGAGAGCGTGCCCGAGGAGGATCGTCCAGCAGACAGCAGATCGCGGCCGCCAGGCCCGCCGCGTCGTCGCTGACGAGGTAGTGGCTGCCGTCGTCGGCGCCGACCCCCTGGCAGGCGGCGGTCGTGCCGACCACGGGCAGGCCACTGGCCATGGCCTCGAGCACCTTGTTCTGGATGCCGCGGGCGATGCGCAGGGGCGCAACGGCGATGTCCGCTCGCCGCAGCCACTCGCCTGTGTCCTTGACGAAACCGGTCACCGTGACGCCCGGGGCGCGCGCCAGACGCGAGACAGCGGCGGTCGGGTGGGAGCCGACGATGGAGAGGCGCGCCCGGGGGTGCTCGCGCTGTACGAGCGGCAGGACCTCGCGCACGAAGAACTCGCAGCCCTCGACATTGGGGTAGTAGTTCATCACGCCGGTGAAGACCAGATGCCCCGCTTCCGCGTCATCGGGCGCGGGGCGGAAATGCTCCAGATCGACTCCGTTGGGCTGAACAGCGGAAGGAGCGCCAGGGATCCGGTCGCGGAAGATGCGCTCCTCCAGGGGAGTGCAGAGCACGTTCAGGTTCACCTCGGAGGCCACTTGGCGCTCGAATTGGAGCAGGGTGCGGCCCTCCCGGCGGTAGACCCAGCTCATGGGAAAAGGCACGCGCTCGGCGTACTGAAGCCACTTGTCGGAATCGAGCTCGGCGATGTGCATCACCCGCGGCAACTCGGGGTGGGAGAGGAAGAACGCGCCCATCGAGGAGGAGAAGGCGTAGATCAGATCAGCCTCTCCCGCGCGGCGGTCGACCTCGGCTTGCAGGGCCGCGGATCCGTAGACGCCGAGGGTCAAGGGCTTGCGGGTTGCGAGCAGCGGGAGCGAGCGGAACTTCTGAAGTCGTTCGTCGTGGGGGATCGCGCAGGTCGGAATGCCATGGTGAGAGAGATGGTCGGCGGCCTCGCGGTCGGCGTCGTCGTGAGCGAAGGCCACGCAGGTCACGTCGTGAGAGCGGCTCATGCGCTCGACCAGGTGCCAGGTCGTGATCTTGTCCCCGCGGTCGGGCGGGTAGGGCACGCGCTGGGAGAGGAAGAGGATCTTCACCGGCGGCAGCCTATCCCCCATCCCTCACAGTCGCTCATACGCACTTCGCCCAATCGGATCAGCCCGCTCAGAACGGCACGTCTTCACGAGGAATGTCGATGCCGACCTGGGGTGTGGGCTCGTGCGGTGCTCCCTCGTCGGCAAAGGGAGTGTCGAGGCCGCGGCGCGACACATCCGCGAGCATGTCCATGTGTGCCAGGGCCTCGCGCACGCAGCCGTCGGTGTCCTCGCGCACCAGCCGGGCGCCACCCTCGCTCCACTCGCAGTCGGGATCGCCCTGCGCCTCGACCGAGAGCGGCAGCTCGCGCAGGAATGCCCGGTGTCTCGGCTCCAGGATGCGGTGGTCGAGGAGGAAGACGCACCCGCGGTCACTGACGCGGCGCATCAGACGCCCGAACCCCTGGCGGAACTTCGCGAGGGCTCGGGGCATGTAGATGCGCCGGCGCTGGTCCGAGGAGCCCAGGGCGGCGCACTGGGCGTGGTGGTAGCGGTCGGGGACGCCGTAGGGCAGGCGCACGATCACGAGGTACTCAAGGGTCTCGCCGGGGAAGTCCGCGCCGTACCAGAAGGTGTCGACGCCGAGCAGCACGGAGTCCACGCGCCGGCGGAAGAGCTCGCCGAGCTCCTCCTTCGAGGAGCCCTTCATGTTCTGGTACCAGAAGGGGATGTGCCGGGCGCGAAAGAAGCCCTCGAGCCGCGCGCCGACGCGCCGCACGTCGTCGGCGTTGGTGAACAGCACCAGCATGCGACCGCGCGTGCGCTCCCCGAGGTGTGCGATGAAGCGCCTGACGTAATCGAGCGAGGCGTCCTTGTCTCGCGGAGCCGGGGAGTCGCGCGGCACGCAGACGAGGGCGCGAGTGTAGTCGAAGACTTCTGGCGAGCGCACCTTGCTCACCGGACAGGGCGCGCGCTCCTCGTCCTCGGCCGGATGCTCCGTGCGATCGAGGCCGAGGTAGGAAGCCGCGGCCTCGAAGCCACCCTTGAGCCAGGTCGTGGCCGAGACAAACAGCCCCGTGGCGAGCTGCGGGTAGTAGAAGCGGCCGAGGTACTCGTTGGGGAGCAGGACGCGCGCCGCGAGGCGCACCGCGCCTCCGGGCTCGACCTCCACATCGTGGAAGGTCTGTGGACTGAAACGCGCTCGGCCCGCCTCGAGGGGTAGCCAGGCTTCCACGTCCGCGATCAGCGCGTGGAGGTCCTCGCGGGCCAGATCCAGCTTGCGCCGCAGCCGTCCTCGGCTGCGGGTGGGCACCTCGTCCAGGCGCTCGGCCAGGAGGGCCAGTTCGGACTCCAGGCCGCCGCCGGCCCCGCTCAGGGCGCCGCGGGCGGCGACCAAGGTGGCTCCCACCTCGTTCTCGGCGTACTCGCGCAAGAGGGAGTGATCGTCGGCGGGGCGACGCGCGCGCCGTTCCACATCGCGCCAGCGCAAGAAGCCCTCCACCCCGACCCCCAGGGTCGCGACGGCCGCGGCGAAGGCCGTGCAGCGGTCCGTGCATGAGCGAGCTGTCTCCGCGGCGCGGCTCCCGAGGGGGGCCTTGGCCTCGAGGCGCCCCAGGACACCGGGGCGCTCGCCGCGGCCCCCCAAACGCCGCACGATCTCGTTTGCAGCCTCCAGGCCGATCACATGACTCCACGTGGCCTGAGCCTGGCCGTGGAGGTGCTCGCACTCATCGAAGACCACATGGCGCAGGAACTCCTGGCGGGCGAGCACGAGCGAGTGATTGGTGATCACAACATGGCTGCGCTCGGCTCTTCGGCGCGCGTTGTCGGCTCCGCAGGTGGTGCGGTCATCGGGGTGGGTGCAACACGCGCTGCGCGCGCGCGACAGGCGCACGAGGTCTGCGGCGGCGCGACGGTAGGCGCGCGCGTTCGCGAGCGGAAGCGGTTCAGCCAGGGGCAGGCGATCGAGGTCGCCCTCGCCGTCGATCAACGCGAAGAGCGCGAGTCGTGTCCACGCCAGCCATTCTTCGGCCTGCGCGTCTTCCTCGGGGACCTGCAGTCGAAGCGCTCGCCAGCAGAGATAGTTCTCGCGGCCCTTCAGGACGCTGAAGCGCGCGGTCGACTTGACGCCCGCGCGACGCAAGGCCTGCAGGGCGATCGGCACCTCGCGGTCCATCGCCTGCTCCTGCAGAGCGCGCGTGTAGGTCGATATCCCCGTCCGGATACCGTGGCGTTCGGCCCAGAGCGCGAGGGGAAGCAAGTAGGCCAGGGTCTTGCCCGTCCCGGTGGGGGCGTTCACGAGCAGCAGTCGGGCGTCATCACCTCCGAGGGTCTCGGCGATGCGCACGGCGATCTCGTGCTGGCTGGCGCGGAAGGAGCCTCCGGCTTCCTCGCCCGAGCGCTCGGCGAAGAGCGCTGGAAGGTGCACGCGCAGCAGGTCATCGAGCAGCGCGCGGTCGGAAGCCGGGAAATCGAGCGTCCCCTCGACCTGCGGCGGGAGGGCGGTCAGCTCATTCCAGCGCTTGGCCTCGATGGCCCAGCGCGGCGAGAGGTTTTCGACGATCTCGGCCATCGGGACCTGCGGCGTCCAGGCGTTCGACAGAGCGCTCTCCAGAAGCTCGGCTCCCAGAGGCAGCTCGCCGCTTGCGCTCGCGCTCCATGCCGTGGGCTGTTCTACCAGGCGCAGGGCGAGGGCCAGCCGTCGCGCCGCGTCGGCATCAGTCGCCAGCAGTCGCCACCAGGCGGCGTGGAATCCGCCGGCGGCCAGGGCCAGGGTGCCGGGGTCCTGGCCGAGGAAGCGCCCGATCAGTTCTCGCAAGGCCGCTTGCAAGTGCTCCGGTCCGACCGCGCGATCCGAGGGCAGGGCGGCAGTCGCTTGCGGGGGACACAGATCGGCGACCAGACCTTCACGCCGCCCGGCGAGTCGGCCGGGGAGGAGCAGGGAGGCCATTTCGGTCAGGCCCACACGCTCCGGTCCCGCGTCGCTCGCGCGGGCGAGATGCCGCCACCAGGAGTCGAAGGCCTCGCCGTCGTCCACCACGAGCGAGCGCGGACCGATGAAGGCCTGCAACTCGCCGATGATCTCGCAGGCGGGCGGGCGCGCTTCCAGCGTGCGCGCCGTCACGCCGAACTCGCGCGCCATGCGCGCCGTCGCGGCACCGGTGTCCGCCGCTCGGTTCGGGAAGGGGTCGCAGGTGCGGTCGAAGGACTCCCAGCCGTGACCGTCCGGAGTACGGCGCAAGGCCTGCATTCGGAACACGCCGTCCAGGCCCGTGTCGGGCCCGGTCGTCCACAAGACGCAGAAGGCCGGCGCGTCCCCAGCGCCCTCCTCGTCCCAAGGTGTCCGGACAGGCTCCTCCCGTCGCGACTTCATCGCGTCATCATATCTCGCTCCTCACCGTCCCCCGCGCTCCGCGAAGGGGATGGAGGCGCACGCGGTCGCCATTGCACGGCCGGCTCCCTTCGCGCTCCCCGGGGTTCGCGCCCCGCCCGGCCAGCGCTCCGGGGGCTGGAGCCGGGGTTGTCGGGGTCTGTCGGAGACCTTCAGGGATGCGCCTCTAGAACGAACTTAAGTTGTTGTTACAAAGGCAGTTGAGGTCAACCGCGGGGTGTCCTTCTGGCCCATGCTTGAGCGTCCGACTGCACCCGTCTCTCTTGACTGGGAGCGCGAGGCGACTTTGTATCTCGCCCGTTCCCTCGTCTTCTCCGCCCCTCCTTCCCCCCGACACCCTCATGCTCAAGGCCCTGGTCATCGTCGAGTCGCCCACCAAGGCACGGACGATCTCCGGCTTTCTCCCCGAGGGTTTCTCGGTCGAGGCAAGCATCGGTCACGTGCGAGATCTGCCGACCTCCGCGGCCGAGGTGCCCGCCGCGATCAAGAAGGAACCCTGGGGGCGGTTGTGCATCAACGTCGACAAGGACTTCGAGCCGGTCTACGTCGTGCCGAGCGCGAAGAAGAAGCAGGTCGCGAAGCTGCGCAAGCTCCTCAAGAACGCGGACGTCCTCTACCTCGCGACCGATGAAGACCGCGAGGGCGAGTCGATCAGCTGGCACCTGCTCGAGGTGCTCGCGCCCAAGGTCCCGCAGAAGCGGCTCGTGTTCCACGAGATCACGCGCGAGGCGATCCAGAAGGCACTCGATAACCCGCGCGAGATGGACGAGCGGCTGGTCAAGGCGCAGGAGACGCGCCGCATCCTCGATCGCCTCTACGGCTACGGGGTCTCTCCGATCCTGTGGCGCAAGGTCGCGCCGCGTCTCTCGGCGGGCCGCGTGCAGTCCGTGACGATCCGGGTCATTGTCGATCGCGAGCGTGAGCGCCAGCGGTTCAAGAAGAGCACGTTCTGGGACATCGTCGCTTCCTTCAAGGCCGATGAAGGCGCCGCGTTCGACACGGTGCTGGTCTCCCTGGGCGGCGAGCGTATCGCCCGCGGCAAGGACTTCGACGCGGGCACGGGCCTGTTGCGGCCCTCGACGGGCGATGGCCCCGGGGTCTGCCACCTGGACGAGGAGCGGTCGCAGGGTCTCGTCGAGCGGATGAAGAACTCCAAGTGGAGTGTCGAACAGGTCGAGCGTAAGCCCTACACCGACCGGCCGTCGCCGCCCTTCACCACCAGCACGCTGCAACAAGAGGCCAACCGCAAGCTGCACCTCTCGGCTCGGGCGGCGATGCAGGCGGCGCAGCGGCTCTACGAGAACGGCTTCATCACCTACATGCGGACCGACTCGACCCTGCTCTCCGAGCAGGCGGTGTCACGCTCGCGCGAGATGATCGAAGAGCTCTACGGGAAGGAGTTCTTGCCGGAAGGGCCGCGCACCTACAAGACGAAGGTCAAGAACGCCCAGGAGGCGCACGAGGCCATCCGCCCATCGACCGACTTCCACCTCCCCGAGGACCTGCGCGGCCAGGTGGGCGAGCGCGAGCTGAAGCTCTACGAGCTGATCTGGAAACGCACCATGGCGTGCCAGATGGCGGACGCGCGCGGGCACAAGATGAAGCTCAAGATCGGCGACGGAGAGGCGGTCTTCCAGGCTTCCGGCAAGACGATCGACTTTCCCGGCTATCTACGCGCCTACGTCGAGGGCGCCGACAATCCCGACGCCGAGCTGGCGGACAAGGAGACGGTGCTGCCCAGCCTGACCGAGAACCAGTCGGTTGCTCTCGAGAACCTGGAGCCCAAGAGCCACACGACCCAACCACCGGCGCGCTACACCGAGGCGTCGCTGGTCAAGGAGCTCGAAGCGAAGGGTATCGGCCGCCCGAGCACCTACGCGTCGATCATCGACACGATCCTTCATCGCAAGTACGTCGTGAAGCAGGGCTCGGCCCTCGTACCGACCTTCGTGGCCTTCGCCGTCGTCAAGCTGATGGAGCAGCACTTCAGCGAACTGGTGGACGTGCAGTTCACCGCTCGCATGGAGGACGATCTGGACGCGATCTCCCTCGGTGAGAAGGAGGCCCTGCCCTACCTCAAACGCTTCTACTTCGGCGAGGAGGGTCATGAGGGCCTGAAGGACCTGCTCGACTCCGAGATCGACGCCCGCGATGTCTGCACCCTGCCGCTGGGGGAGGATTCCGAAGGCCGGATGATCAACATCCGCGTAGGGCGCTATGGACCGTACCTGGAGCGCGGCGACGAACGGGCGACGATCCCCGAGGCCCTCGCCCCCGACGAGCTCGACATCCCCACGGCGGAGGACCTGCTGGAGAAGGGCTCGGGGCCGATCGAACTCGGTGTCGACACCGAGACGGGCAAGATGGTTTACTCGAAAACGGGGCGCTACGGGCCGTACGTCCAGCTCGGTGAGAACGACGAGGAGCCCAAGATGAAGTCCCTCCTGCCCGGGATGGAGATGGACACGGTCACCCTCGAAGACGCCCTGCGCCTCGTGCGTCTGCCGCGCCTGGTGGGGGCAGATTCGGGGAACGAGGAGGAGCCCGTCCTGGCGGACTACGGCCGTTACGGGCCCTACCTCAAGCGCGGGACGGACACACGCAGCCTGGAGAAGGTGGAGGACATCTTCGAGATCACTCTCGAGCAGGCCCTCGCGAAGCTGGCGGAGCCGCCGGCGCGCGGCGGACGGCGCAGGGCCTCGAAGGTCATCAAGGAGCTGGGCGTCGACCCCTCGACCGAGGCGCAGGTGCGGGTGCTCGCGGGTCCCTACGGGCCCTACGTGAGCGACGGCTCCACCAACGCCTCAATCCCCAAGGGAGATGACCCAGAGGCTGTCAGCCTCGGTCAGGCGATCGATCTGATCCGAGTGCGCGAGGCCTCGGGGAAGGGCAAGAAGCGCGCCCGCAAGAAGACCAAGAAGAAGGCCACGAAGAAGAAGGCCAAGAAGAAGGCCACGAAGAAGGCCAAGAAGAAGGCCACGAAGAAGAAGGCGAAGAAGAAGGTGTAGACCAAGAAGAAGGCCGCCAGCAAGGGCGACGGTGCCTGGATCGATGGGTACGTGGCCTGCGAACAGTGATCCGGGCGTCATGGCCAGCGGGTCCCGAGTCGCCGATTCAGAACGGGCCGGATACCATGGTTGTCTGTCTGCTTCTTCCGCGCGTGCGCCGAGCGCCAGACGAACCCCCCAAGACGCACTAGATGGAAATCACCGAGATCGCAGTCGATGGCTACGAGCGGGTCGTTCGTTGCAGGGACGAGGCGTCCGGCCTGCACGCCCTGATCGCCGTCCACGACACGACCCTCGGTCCGGCCCTGGGCGGCATGCGCATGTGGCCCTACGCGTCGGAGGACGAGGCTCTGTTCGATGTACTGCGCCTCTCCAAAGGCATGACCTACAAGTCGGCTGTCGCCGAGACCGGGTTGGGCGGGGGCAAGGCCGTGATCATCGGGGACCCCCGCAAGGACAAGAGCGAGGCCCTGTTCGTGGCCATGGGCCGCTTCATCGACCAGCTCGAGGGCAAGTACATCACCGCCGAGGACATGAACATCGGCATTCCGGACCTGGAGCACGTCAGCGAGAGCACGCGCTGGGTGACGGGACTCTCGAAGGAGTCGGGGAGTTCGGGAAACCCGAGCCCCTACACCGCGCTGGGATGCGTGATCGGCATGCGCGCGGTCCTCGAGGAGGCTTGTGGCGACGAGAGCTTCGAGGGCCGGAAGGTCGTGATCCAGGGCGTTGGCGCGGTGGGTGGCCGGCTGGCAGTGATGCTCAAGGAAAAGGGCGCCGAGGTCGTGATCTGCGACATCGATTCTGAGCGCGTCGCGCAGCTAGCCGGCGAGCACGGCTTCGAGCACGTGGAAGACTCCATTCACCTCGACATCGAGTGCGACATCTACTCGCCTTGCGCGCGTGGGGCGGGCATCGACGACGAGACCGTCCCGAAGCTGCGCTGCCAGGCCGTGGCGGGGGCCGCAAACAACCAGTGCCTCGAGCCCCGTCACGCCGAGAGCCTGCGCCAGCGCGGCATCCTCTACGCCCCGGACTTCGTCCTGAACGCCGGCGGGATCATCAACGTGGGCGTGGAGCTCTTCGAAGGGGGCTACGACGAAGTGCAGGCGCTCGACCGGATCGACCGGATCTACACCAACCTCAAGCGCGTCTTCGAGATCTCCAGGAGCGAGGAGATCCCCACCAACGAGGCGGCCTTCCGCCTCGCCGAAGCGCGCCTGGCCGCGGCGCGCTAGCGCTCGCGAGCCGCTCGGGGGCTACTCCTTGCGGAGGAAGTCCACCAGGCCCTGCTCGAGCTCGTCCAGTCCGTACTCGGAGACGACCAGGCAGCGATAGACGATCTCCGCGAGGGCGTCGGGCGTGTTGGGATTGAGGTCCTTCGGCGGGGGATAGCTCAGGAAGTACGAGAGGCTCAAGCGCTCGACGTCCCCGCCTTGCTCGCGGCCGGCGAAGTCCCAGGGGACATCGTCGAAGGGCAGCACACCAGTCAGGATCTCGTACAGCATGACCCCGATCGCCATCACGTCCGCCTTGCTGTCGCGCAAGAGCAGCGGGTTGTAGTGGGGCGTGGTGGTGACGATACCGCGTTCGTCGGCGCGCATGGCCGGATCGATCATCAGCACGCTGCCGGAGGGCTTGATGAGGATGTTCTCGGGCTTGAGGTCGCCGTGGTAGTCCAGTTGGCCGTTCTGCTTGAGGCGCTGCAGTGAGCGCACGATGGTCAGGAACCAGTTCAGGCGGATGCCCTCGAGGGCGCGGACCTTCTCGCGCAGCGTCTTACCGCGCGCGTACTCGAGGGCGACGACCGGTCGGCCCTCGTGGGAAAAGACCTCGCGCACCTTCACAAGGTTGGGATTTGTCGCATTGACCAGGAGCTCGCTCTCTGCTCGGATCAGATCGTCGATCTCGTGCACGTCGAGGAAGTCGATGCGCACGCCGTCCTGGCGGAAGAAGATCGCCTCCGCGGGGGTCTCGTCGGGGCTGATGCCGTCGGGGCGGCGTTGGTCGGTGATCTCCAGGAAGCGCGTGACATAACGGCCGCCACCGGCGACGTCGCCGACCTTGAGGGCGACCTTCTTGCCCTCGGAGTCCTCGGCGAGATAGACGAGGGCGAATCCGCCCCGGGCCAGGAATTCGATCACGCGGTAGGAACCGATGCGTTCGCCAACTTCGAGCTTGATCATGTGGGGGGGCGGTGGGCTGAGTCTCGATGTCGTGGAGTCAGGGGGGCGGGCGCCCAAGGCTGCGCTCGCATGCCCACACATCGATCCGAGGCCCCCCCTTCATTGAGGGTTTCAACCAGCATTGCCCCACACTTCCGAGTCGGGGGACCCGCGCGGGGCATCCAAACCGGGCCCTTTTCCCCATCCCCCCCCTCCAGGGCCTCTGCGTCGATCATCCCAAGAGAGGGACGGTCCCGAGGAGTTCGGGCTAGGATCTTTCATTGCCTCGCCCCGGCGCGGGCGGAAGGGGCGGCAGCCATGACTGGGCTCACCCCCGATCGAGTGTCGCTCGGTGCGCGGGTGGCTGGAGAGTCCCTCCGAAGGCCGGCACCTCGCTCGCCTACACCTCCAGGGCCTCCAGGGGCACTTCGAAGAGCTGGCAGGCGCCATCGACGCCGAGGATGCGAGCCGCGCCGGAGAGCATCGAACCGCTCCCCAGACACTCGGCGTCCGCGCCGTGGGGGCTAAAGCGCCAGGCTCGGCCGAGGGCGTCCACCAGACCGAGCTCCTGCTGGTAAGCGTTGCGGACGCTGAAGAAGCGGCGAGAGGCTTCCTGCAAGTCGCTGAACTGCACCACCACGCCGACCACGGAGCCCGCGTGCACCACCTCCCAGGCACTCGAAGGCCGGCAGAGGGTCGGCGCCGCATGCGAGAGGCCGGGGGACGCGCGATGGCTTACCTGCTGGCAGGACACGAGGCTGGCGATGAGGAGGAGAGGGAAGAAGCGCACGACTCCCTTCCTATCGGCTGCGCGGGCGTCGGGAGTGGCATAGAATGGGTGCTCGCCTGCACCAGGACGGCTCGCTCCGCCTGCCAGACCCGCCATGACCCAGACCCTGGACACCCACGCCATCGACAGCTGGCGGAAGGCCGGCAAGATCGCCTCCCGCTGCCGTGAATGGGCCCGCAGCGCGATCAAGCCCGGTGTGATGGTCCGCAGCGTGCTCGAGGGCGTGGAGGCGATGATTCGCGATGAGGGTGCCCAGCCCGGCTTCCCGGCCCAGTCCAGCCGTAACCATCTCGCCGCCCACTACTGCTCCAGCCCCACCGACGAGCTCGCCTACGAGGTCGGCGACTGCGTGAAGGTCGATGTCGGCGTCCACATCGACGGCTACGTCGCGGACACTGCGACCACCGTCGACCTCTCACCAGACGGCCGCTGGGCTGCTCTGATCGACTCTTCGGCCCAAGCCCTGGCCGCGGCGATCAACCTCGCCGAGGAGGGCCTGCCGGTGGGGCGCCTCGGCGCCGCCATCGAGCGCACGATCACCGAGGCCGGTTTCCAACCTGTTCGGAACCTCACGGGCCACGGCCTCGCGCGCTGGAAAGTACACACGCCGCCGCAGATTCCCAACTACGCCGACTCCGGCGGTGGGCGCCTGCGGGCGGGCACGGTGTTCGCCATCGAGCCCTTCAGCTGCACTGGCCGGGGCATCATCACCGAGCGCGGTCGCGCTGAGGTCTTCATGATGATGCGCCCGCCCACACGCGCCAGAGGCCTCGACCGCGACGTCCTCAGGGCTATCGATTCCTGGCGCGGCCTGCCCATCGCCCGGCGTTACTTCAAGGAGTTCGACCAGGAGGTGCTCGAGGACACGCTCGCCAAGCTCGCCCGCCAGGGCGCGCTGACGCGCTTCCCACCCTTGACGGAGAAGGAGGGCGTCATGGTGGCCCAGACCGAGCACACCCTCTACCTCGGTCCCGACGGCATCGAGGTCCTCACGGCGTGAAGATCGCGCTGGTCACCAGGGTGGATGAGCCGCCCTGCGAGGTGGCCGACCACACTCGTGCGCTCCTGGGGCACCTGCGTGAGCTGGCGGACGTGCAGCGCTTCGTCGAGGACGGCCGCGAAGGGCAGGCGCGGCTCGTCGGCGATGAGATCCCGCGCTCGGTCGCGGCGTTGCGTCCGCGCGAGTTTGACCAGGTCGTCTACCAGATCGGCGACGAGGTGGGCTGCGCCTTCATGCCGCCCATGTTGCAGGCGCTCGGGGGGACGGTCGCGCTCCACACCTGGGCCCTGCCGGCCCTCGCCGCCGCGGCGTTTCCGGCGCTCGTGCGAGGGGGATGGCGAGGGCTCCTGACCGCCGCGCGGGAGGGAGGTCCGGCGGAAGCCGCTGCCTGGCGGCGCGAGCGTGCCGCCGGTGCGGGCCTCTCCACCCTGATCCTCAACCGCTCCGTGGTGCGCCACGCGGACGCATTCCTGGTCCACTCCGTCAGCCTCGGCCGAGCGGTGCGCGAGGAACGCAACGCCCGCACCTGTCTGGCCGTCGTGCCGAGCGGAGCGGCGGGCGAGTGGGTGGACGAGGTGCGCCCCTGGGGCGAGGTCGCCCAGCGCTGGGTGGAGGCCCTGGACACCTTCCCGCACGCCCACAGCGCCCGCCGGGCCCTGGTACGGGTCGCCCTGCAGGCCGCCGCCGAGCGAGCCGGGCGGGCAAACTGACCGCGCGCCGGCCGCCCCCCTCCTCAGCTCAACAGGTCCCGCAGGCTCTGGATTTCGTTTAGGGCTTCGAGCGGCGTGAGGGTCTGCGGATCGAGCTCGGCCAGTCGGCGCTCCACGGCGCTCGGGCCCGCCCCGAACAGGCTGAGTTGACCGGTGGGCGTGTCCGCCTCATCGGCGGCGCTCGCTCCCGACACGATGCGCGGCGCGAGGTGCTCGGCGTCGTCCTCGATGTCGGACAGGATCGCGCGTGCGCGATCTAGTACTCCCGCCGGCACGCCCGCCAGGCGAGCGACGTGGATGCCGTAGGAGCGGTCGGTCCCTCCCTCGACGATCTTGTGCAGGAAGAGGATCTCTTCATCCCACTCCCGGACAGCGACCGTCTTGTTGCACACGCCGGTGAAGCGCTCACCGAGGTCGGTCAACTGGTGGTAGTGGGTGGCGAACATGGTCCGCGCGCCAACGCTCTCGTGCAGGTGCTCGACGATCGCCCACGCCAGGGCCAGGCCGTCAAAGGTGCTCGTTCCCCGCCCGACCTCGTCCAGTACCACCAGCGAACGCTCGCTGGCGTTGTTGAGGATGTTGGCGATCTCGATCATCTCCACCATGAAGGTCGAGGCCCCGCGCCCGATGTCGTCGGCCGATCCGATGCGCGTGAAGATGCGGTCGACGACACCGATTCGCGCTTTGCCCGCTGGGACGTGCGAACCGATCTGGGCCAGGAGCACGATCAGAGCCGTCTGTCGTATGTAGGTCGACTTGCCCGCCATGTTCGGGCCGGTGAGGATCGTCACCAGCGATCCCTCGCGATCCAGGCGGCTGTCGTTGGGCACGAACGGTTCGCCGTCCGCGGCCAGCTCGATGACGGGGTGGCGTCCGTCGGTGATCTCGATCACATCCCCCTCGTCGACCACGGGAGGCGTGTAGCCGTTTTCCGCGGCGCGCTGGGCGAGGGCCGCGAGCACATCGATCTCGGCCACCGCGCGGGCGGTCTCGAGGATGCGCCGCACCTCGGCGGCGACCGCTTCGCGCAGGGCGCAGAACAGGTCGTACTCGAGGTCTTTCGAGGTCTCTTCGGCCTTGAGGACCTCGGTTTCGTACTCCTTCAGCTCAGGCGTGATGTAGCGTTCGGCGGACTTGATCGTCTGCTTGCGGATGTAGTGCTCGGGCACCTCAGCGACTTGCCCGCGCGGGATCTCGATGAAATAGCCGAAGACCGAGTTGAAGCCGATCTTCAAGCCATTGATCCCGGTGCGCTCGGCCTCCTCGGCCTGGAAGCGCGCCATCCAGCTCTTGCCGTCTCCGGCGATCTGCCGCAGCTCGTCAAGCCGGGCCGAATGGCCGTCGCGGATCATCCCGCCGTCGCGCAGGCCGATGGGAGGTTCGTCTCCCAGGGTAGTGCGAATCAGGTCGACGACGTCCTCGAGGGTGTCGAGGGCTTCGCGCAGCTCGCCGAGGGCGGCGGAGTAGACCTTGCCGAGCGTCGCCTCGAGGGGTCCGATCGGTTCCAGGGAGAGCGCCAGTCCCACCATGTCGCGCCCGTTGGCGCGGCCGGTGGAGACCTTGGCCACGATGCGCTCGATGTCGCGCACCTGCGAGAGGCGTTCGCGCACGTCCTCGCGCAGGAAGGGCTGGTCGGTGAGCTCGCTGACCCCCTGCTGGCGCCGCAGGATGGGCGCAATCTCGCACAGGGGCGAGAGCACCCAGCTGCGCAGTAGGCGGCCGCCCATCGGCGTCAGGGTCGCATCGATCGTGGCGAGCAGGGTGCCCTCGGTGCGCCCCTCGCGCTGGGTGCGCACCAGCTCCAGACACGAGCGCGTGGCGCGGTCCAAGATCAGCAGGCCGGAGCTCTCGACGCGCTCCATGGCGAGCACGTGCTCGCAGGCGCCGCGCTGGGTCTCCTCGAGGTACTCGATCAGCGCGCCCGCCGCGGGGACCATGCGCGAGCGGTCGTCGACGCCGAAGCCCTCAAGGGTCGCAACCTTGAAGTGCTTCTTGAGGGCTCGCAGGGCCGTCTCTTCCTCGAAACGCCACGGGTCGCGCTCGGAGAGGCCCGCGCCCATCTGCGCGCGGACTTCGGCCGCGAGGTCGGGGTGCCGCTCGTCGATTGCCACCGACCACAAGAGTTCCGCCGGCGCGATGCGTCCGAGCTCGTCCATCAAATTCGCGGCGGCGACCTCGGTCACCTGGAAGCGGCCGGTGGACAGGTCCACCCAGGCAACCCCCGCTCCGCCATCCTCGACCGCGACGCTGGCGAGGTAGTTGTTCTCGCGCGCATCGAGGACATCCTCTTCCGTGAGCGTGCCGGGAGTGACAACGCGTACGATGCCGCGGTCGACGATGCCGCGCGTCGTGCGCGGGTCGCTGAGTTGCTCGCAGATTGCCACCTTGAACCCCTTGCGCACGAGGCGCAGCAGGTAGACCTCCACGGACTTGACGGGCACGCCAGCCATGGCGTAGGCGCCCTCGCCCTTGGAGCGGGATGTCAGGGTGATGCCCAGCTCGCGTGCCGCGATCTCGGCGTCCTCGTGGAACAGCTCGTAGAAATCGCCCATGCGGAAGAACAGCAGTGCATCGGGCTGCTCCTTCTTGGCGCGCCAGAACTGCTCCATCATGGGAGTCGAGTTCTTGCCGCTAGGGCGCCGGGACGGCTGTCCGGCGACGAACACGGTGTTCTTCGGCATGGTGCGGGGAGAGGATACGGTAAGCGCCGGGATTTCGAGCCCCCCGGAGGCCCGGGCCTGGGCGAGCCCCCTGCTACCCTGACCGGATGAGCGCGAAGTTGTGGATCAGTGCCGGGGAGCTGGCGGCGAGGACGCCGGCCAGCCGCAACCGTTCGATCGACCTCCTGCGAGCGGTTTCGATCCTATGCGTCGTGCTCGGTCACTGGCTGATGGCGGCGCCCTGGATGGAGGACGGCGTCGCGCGCGACGGCCACCTGCTCCAGGCCGCCCCCTGGTTTCACTGGCTGACCTGGATCGCTCAGGTCATGCCGGTCTTCTTCTTCGTGGGCGGGTACTCGAACGGCGTCACCTGGGACGCCGCGCGGCGCGACGGCCGCGGGTACGGGGAGTGGCTCGACGCGCGCATGCGCCGCTTGATGCTGCCCGTGCTGGGGCTGATCGGATTTTGGGCCGTCGCCTGGGCCGTCGGGTCCCTGGCGGGTGTCCCGCCCGCGAAGATCACGATTGCCTCGCGCATTGCGATGTTGCCGACGTGGTTTCTGGCGGTCTACTTCGCGGTCGTGATGCTCGCGCCTTTGATGCGGGAGGCGTGGCGTCGCTGGGGCGTGTCGACGGTCGCGGTGCCCCTCGTCCTCGCCGCCCTCGCGGACCATGCCTATTTCCGCTGGGACCTGCGGGCCGTGGGTTGGCTGAACTACCTGTTCGTCTGGCTCGCCGTGCACCAGTTGGGCTTCGTGTGGCTGGACGGCCGCTGGCGCTCGCGCAGCCTGTGCTGGGCGCTCGTCCTCGTAGGGCTCGCGCTGCTCGTGTGGATGACGCGCTTTGGACCCTGGCCCATCAGTCTGGTGGGCGTCCCGGGCGCGGACGTCAGCAACACGACACCGCCCCACCTCCCGCTGCTTGCCCTGGCCGCCGTGCAGTTCGGGTCGGTGCGGCTCGCCGAGCCCGCCCTCGAGCGCCTGCTCTCCCGTCCTGGCCCGTGGACGGCGACCGTGCTGACCAACGGCATGATCATGACCATCTTCCTGTGGCACTCGACGGTCATGATGTTGCTGTTCGGTCTGGCCTTGCTCCTGGGAGGTGTCGGCCTGGAGTCCGAACCGGCGAGCGGAGCCTGGTGGCTGGCACGCATCCCGTGGCTGGCGGCCTTCACCGTCGGCCTCGCGCTCTTCGTGGGGTTGCTCGCTCGCTTTGAGCGTCCCCCTGCCCCGGCCACTCCCGCGGCCCGCCCCTGGCGCCAGGTTGGGGGAATCGCCCTCGCCTGCGGCGGGATCGCGATGCTGGTGCTCGAAGGGGTGGGCGGCGAGGGCGCCGTCGGCCGCGACCTGTGCGCCCTGGCCCTGCCCTTCGTCGGCGCTCGGCTGGCGAGCTACACCGGCCGTTGACCGCCCCGGCGGCGAGGGCCGGCGGAAGGTTGGGGTGTGGGGTCACGGACGCCCGTACCCTTGTGGTCGCGCGTCACCCCGCGCGCGCTCCGAGCATGGTAGGCGAAAGCGACAGACCCTCTCTTCGACGACGCGCGACGCCGCTAGTGGCGGCCCTCGCTCTCTCAGTGGTTGGGTGCCAGACGGCCGATCCCGCTCCCGCGCAGAGGGGCGTGCGCGAGGGCCGGGTGCCGGCCGTCGAGGCGGAGTTCGACGTCTCGGGCCAGCTGGAACTCACCGTCGTTGAGGCAGCGCTCGTCGATGGTGTGCGGGTGGTGGAAGCGGTGCTGGCCAATCGCGGAGCCGGGCTCTCCCTGGACTGGAGCGTCGTCTGGTGGGACCGTGGGGGTGAGCCCCTGCTCGGCGCTTCCAAGAACTGGCGGCGATTGAGCCTGGCCGCCGGCGGCGAGGCGCGCATCTACTTTCACTCACCCGCCCCAGCGGGCGAGTCCTGGCGCCTGCTCGCCAGGGCCACCGAGTGAACGAGAGTTCTTCACCGCACGCCCCACTCTCCGGGGCGTGACTCCGAGTGCTGAGGGGCGTCTACTGGCGTGCGGGCCTGTCCGATGGGCCCCGACCTTCCGCATGTCTTCGCCCTGGATCGTCTACGTCCTGGTCTCCGAGAGCGCCGAGAGGACCTACGTGGGCATCAGCACGGACCTCGAGCGGCGCCTCAACCAGCACAACGGCATCGTCGCCGGGGGAGCGCGCTCCACGCGCCCGGGAAGGCCCTGGAAGGTCGGCGTCACCTACGGACCCTACGGGACGCGTTCCGAGGCCTTGCGCATCGAGGGTGAGGTCAAGCGCAAGCGCGGACGCGATCGGCTGAGCTGGTCGGGGTCCTGAGGCCCTCCGTCGCCCACGCTTCTCGAAGAACCCCGTTCGGAGAACCGCCGCGGCTGGCTCTGACGTGTCCAGGGGAAACGACACTGAAGCGGTGTCCCTGGTAGAAACCACGAAGAGAGCCATTTCGGACCCAGTTGCACAGGTCCGAGTCATCATGGCCGCGATCAGGCCCGCCGACGTTGGGATGGCGTTCGGCGGGCCCCTTCTTCGGAAGGACGGCGGGAACTTGGGCCTGCCAGCGCGGCGAATGGTGCTCCGAGCCCGCCGGCCCGCGCCGGCGGGCTCCTTTACATGGTGCCCCGATTCGCTGGCGAGAGCAGGGCCGGGCCGGCCGATTGCGTGTCCGGCGCGAGCACTCGCGAGGGAAGCGGGCTAGCATGACTCCATGGCTCTCCATCTGGTGACCGGGGGCGCGGGCTTCATCGGCTCGCATCTCGTGCACGCCCTCGTCGGGCGCGGGGAGCGCGTGCGCGTCCTCGACGACCTCTCCTCGGGGCGCCGCGAGAACCTGGATGGCCTGGAGCTGGGCGAGGTTGGCAGTGGCGCCGCCGTCGAGTTTTCCCAGGGTGACGTGGCGGACTCGGCCGTCTGCCGGAGCGCCTGCAAGGGCGTCGCCACGGTCTTCCACGAGGCCGCACAGGTATCGGTGCCCCAGAGCATCGAGGCGCCCGCCGAGAGCTACCGAATCAACGTCATGGGCACACTGCGCCTCCTGGAAGCGGCGCGGGCGGAAGGGGTCGGGGGTTTGGTCCTGGCCGGCTCGTCAGCGGCTTATGGAGCCGACGAGACCCTGCCGAAGGAAGAGTCCATGACACCCGCTCCCTGCTCGCCCTACGCCTCGGGCAAGGTCGCGGCCGAGCACTTGTTGCGGGTGTGGGGCGAGGTCCACGGCCTGCGGACCGTGGTGTTGCGCTACTTCAACGTCTTCGGGCCGCGACAGGTGGACGACAGCCCCTACACCGGCGTGATCGCGATCTTTGCCCGCTGCCTGCTCGAGGGGCGCGCGCCGACGATCCAGGGCGATGGCGAGCAGACGCGCGACTTCACCTTCGTCGCCGATGTCGTGGAGGCCAACCTCTGCGCCATGGGGGCGGACCTCTCGCCGGGCGCGATCGTCAACGTGGGTACCGGAGAGCGAGTCTCCATCAACCGCCTCTGGAGCCAGATGGCGGCCCTGGAGGAGAGCGATCTGGAGCCCGTCCGCGCGGCCGCGCGGCTGGGCGACGCGCGCCACAGCCTGGCCTCGATCGAGCGCGCCAGAGCCCTGCTGGGCTGGCGCCCGCGTGTTGGTCTCGAGGAGGGCCTGGAGCGGACCCTCGCCTGGTACCGCGAGCGGTTCGCGAAGACCACGCCCTGAACAGGCCTCGGCGAGCCCACGCATCTCGCCGGCGCGCCCTCAATGCGTCGGTTGCCGGATCCCATCCACGCCGTTACCCTTTCTCGCCCGTTTTCAGATCACCACCCCCTGGAGAGACAGGGGCCCTGAGCTCCAGCACCCCCCGGACCTCGACGCGCGGCCTCCACGACGCCGCGAGACATCACATGGACATTAGTCAGGACCTCAATGACCGCCTCGGCCTCGACGGCGTCACCTTCAAGGCGAATCTCTCCAAGGACGAACTCTTCCACGAGGCGATAGCCTCGGATCGAGGGCGCACGCGCGAGGGCGGCGGCGACGACGCCCAGAAGGCCTTTCCGACCGCCCTGGGAGCGGACGGACCGCTGGTCTACTACACCGATCCGACCTGCACCGGCCGTCCGGTCCAGGACACCTTCGGCGTGGCCTGGCCCGAGCTGGAGGACAAGGTCTGGTGGAAGGCGGACTTCCAGAGGTACGACCCAGATCACTACCAGGCGCTGCTCGCGCGCGTCGTCGCGCACCTCAACGAGCGGGCGGCGACGCTGTATGTGAAGGACGTCTACTGCGGGAGCGATCCCAGCTATGCCGTTCCCTATCGCTTCGTGGGGGAGTACGCGACGCACGCCCTGTTCGCCCACAACATGTTCCCCAAGGGAATCGAGGGTGTGCAGGACGAAGACGCCAAGCGCTGGGTGATGCTCAACGCGCCGTCGTTTCATTGCGATCCCGAACGCGACGGCAGCCGCTCGAACCGCGTGGCCATCCTGGACTTCAAGAACCGCATCGTGCTCGTCGCCGGGCGCGCGGATTACTCCGGCGTGGTCAAGAAGAGCATGTTCACGGTAATGAACTACATGCTGCCCGAGATGGGGAACATGTCCATGCACTGCTCGGCCAATGTCGGCCAGCGCGGGGACGGCGCGATTCTCTTCGGCCTCTCGGGCACGGGCAAGACGACCCTCTCCGCTGACCCCGCGCGCAAGCTCATCGGTGACGACGAGCACGCGTGGACGGACCTGGGCGTTTCGAACCTCGAGGACGGCTGCTACGCCAAGCTGATCGATCTCGACAAGCAAGCCGAGCCGATCATCGCAGCGGCGCTCTCCATGCCGGGGACGATCATCGAGAATGTGGCGCCCCTGCCCGGGAAGCCCATGGAGGAGACCGATCCCCAGGAGCTGGACCTCGCCGACCGCTCGATCACCGAGAACACCCGCTTTTCCTATCCGCTGACCTGCAATCCCGACGTGGCCGAGGGCGCCAGGGGGCCGCACCCCGAGACGATCGTCCTGCTCACCGCGGACGCATTCGGAGTCCTTCCTCCGGTCTCGGTGCTCGACTCGCGGGAGGTCATGTACCACTTCATTCAGGGCTTCACGGCGAAGCTCGCGGGTACAGAGGTGGGGATCACCGCGCCCAAGGCGGCATTCAGTTCGTGCTTCGGAGCGCCGTTCATGTCCCACAAGCCCTCGGTCTACGCGCGCCTGCTGGCGAAGAAGATGGAGGAGCACGAGACACGCTGCATCCTGCTCAACACCGGCTGGGGCGGCGGTCCCTATGGCGTCGGCTCGCGCATCTCGATTGGTGACACGCGCGCCCTGCTGGACGCCGCTCTCTCCGGCGAGTTGCACGCCGAGGGAGTCGAATACGACGTCCATCCGATCTTCAACCTCAAGATGCCCCGCGCCTGCACAGGAGTCGACTCCGGGATCCTCAACCCTCGCAACACCTGGGAAGACAAGGACGCCTACGACGCCCAGGCCGAGAAGCTGCGCGATATGTTCCGCGCCAATTTCGAAGAGAAGGGTTTCGCCGAGCTCGGCATCGAGCAGGTGATGTAGGGCACGGAAGGCACCTGCGGCACGCTGGGCGGTTTCGGGGGCGTGCCGGCTGGCGCCGGCGCGCCGCTTGTGCTCTCCTCAACCGCGCGCAGCGCCGTGCGCCCCGGACCTCATGACGACCACAAGCAAGCAGCACTACCTCAAGGGCCTCACCCTCTTCGGTGAGCAGAAGCATGTCGAGGCGATCAACGAGTACCGCAAGGGCCTTGAACTCAGCCCTGACGACCCTGACATCCTGCTGGCCCTCGCCACGGCGCAGATGAATGCCAATCTGCTCGATGACGCCGTCGCGAGCGGCAAGCGCGTGGTCGAGCTCGATGGCGACGACCCCTTCGGCCACACGAGCCTCTCGATGATCTACATGCGCAAGGGCATGATCGAGGAGGCAGAGAGGGAGCAGGCCACCGCGCGCATGCTCTCCTGGAGGCAGGAGTTGAAGGAGAATCCCGACGCCTCGCCGCCCGCCGGCAGCATGGACGTCGTCCAGTAGGCCGGCCGCCTACTCCTCGTCGTCCATTCCCAGGATCTGCTTGCCCGCGGCGGAGATCAGGTGCGGGCTCCACTGGGGCTCCCAGACCACCTCGATCTCGGTGCTCTCGATGCCCTCGAGAGTGTTCACGCGCCGCTTGATCATGTCGGGGATCGTCTTGGCCTCGGGGCAGGCCTGGGATGTCAGGGTCATCTCGATCTTGCAGACCTCGCCTTCGATCGCGATGTCGTAGACCAGGCCGAGGTCGAGGACATTGACCGGGATCTCGGGGTCGAACACTTCTCGCAGCTGACTCTCGACGTCTTCTCGCGTGACCATCTCGTCTCGTGGGGTGGGGGTCGTGCGCGGTTCTCCGCGCGGGGCCCGGCAGTCTAGCCCTGGCGCACGCAGCGGACAGCACAAAACTCCCGTTGACGGGAGATTGGCACCGGGCGGCGCCTGGGCCGTGCGGGGCCGATACCATGTCGAGATGATCCGTCACGAAGGACGCGTGTACCGGCCGCCCTCGGAGGCCGAGAGCCTGATCCTGCAGGCCACTATCGGCTGCAGTTTCAACGAGTGTTCCTTCTGCGGGATGTACCGCGACAAGCGCTTCCGCGTGCGCAAGCTGGACGAGCTCTGCGAGGAGATCGACTGGGCGGCGCGCGAACTGGGAGACGTGCAGAAGGTATTCCTTGCCGACGGTGACGCCCTGGTGGCAAAGGCGTCGTTCCTGGCCGCGCTGCTCGAGAAGCTGCGCGAGGCCTTCCCCCGGCTGCGGCGCGTGAGCTGCTACGCCTCGCCTCAGGCGCTCGCCGTGCGCTCGATTGAGGAGATGACAACCCTGCGGGAGCTCGGGCTCACCCTTTACTACCTCGGCATCGAGAGCGGCCACGACACCGTGCTCGAGCGCCTCGTCAAGGGCGTCGATGCCGCCGAGATGATCCGCGTCGCGCGCAAGGCGGGCGAGGCGGGCGTGAAGCTCTCGACCATGATCCTGCTCGGCGCTGGGGGGCGCGAACTCTCCAAGGACCACGCGCGCGAATCGGCGCGGGTCGTCAACGCCATCCAGCCGCGTTTCGTCAGCACTCTGGTGATGACGCCGGTCGAGGGCACGCCCCTGTGGGATGAGGCGCGCAGGGGAGAGGTGGACGAACTCGCTCCGATCGAGCTCGCGCGCGAACTGCGGACCTTCCTGGCCGCCCTCGAACTCGAAGGCACGGTCTTCCGCTCCAACCACGCGAGCAACTACCTCGCCCTCGCGGGCTCGTTGCCGCGCGACCGGGACAGCCTGGTCGCTGCCCTGGACGCCGTCCTGGCGGATCCCGACCAGGCCTCTTTCCGCCCTGAGTGGTCGCGAGGCCTCTGAGGGCTTGACCGCTCGCTCTCTCCCCGTTCCCCTGCGCCGATGATCACGCCCCGAATTCTGTCCGTGCTGGTCGTTGCGACCGCCGCTCTCCCCCTGACCGCCCTGGCCCAGTCGCCTCCGCCGCCCGGGCCCTGCATCCTGGCCGATGTGCGCCTCTCGGACGATGAAGATGCGCCGCGCGTCTCCATCGTCGTGCGCGAGGGCCGGGTGGCCGCGGTCCTGGACGCGGGCGCGGAACTCCCGGCTGGCCTGCGCCAGATCGACGGCGAGGGAGCTCTGGCGCTGCCGGCCTTCATCGATGGCTTCACGACCCGCGAGTGCGACCAGCCAGAGATCGCGGCCGAGCGTGGCGTGCCGCTCTCGACGGTCGCCAACGTGCTGGCGGGCATGCGAGTCGCGAACCGAAAGGGGCTCGCTCCTTCATTTCGCTCACTCGACGCGATCGATCTGGGAGAGGCCGAACGAGAGGAGTTCCGCAAGCACGGCTTCGGGACTCTCCACAGCGCTCCCTCGGGGGAACTCCTCGCCGGCCGCGGCGCGGCGCTGACCACGAGCGAACTGGCCCTGCGCGAGCGCATCCTGCACGCCGAGGTGGGCCACAACGCCACCTTCCAGGCCAGCGGGAGCGGCTACCCGAGCACGCTCATGGCCTACATCGCTCACCTGCGCCAGTTCTTTCTCGATGCCCAGCGGCACGAACAGCTCCAGACACGCGCGTCAGCCGGCCAACCCGACCGCCGGCCGCCCTTCGACGCGGACCTGGATGCGGTCCTGCCCCTGCTGCGCGGCGAGGGGCGGCTCCTGTGCTTCGCGCAACGCGCGCGAGATTTCGAACGCTGGCTGCGCCTGGCCGATCAGTTCGGCTTCGAGGTCGCCTTCGCCGGGGGCCTGGAAGCATGGCGTGTGGCGGACCTGCTCGCCGAGCGGGGCTGCGCGGTCGTCTTGACCCTCGACTGGGGCGATGAGGTCGACGACCCCGACGCAGAGGATGACGAAGACGCTACTGAACCCGAGGACGACTCCGAGGGCGAACCGGTGGGCGAAACCGATAGCGATCTTGAGGACGAGGCAGACCCTGCTCCGGAGGATGAGGATCAGAGCGACTCGGAATGGGATTACAGCGAACCCGTCGCCGTGGAGCGCGAGCGGCGGAGGCGCTGGGAGGAGCGCCGCGACGGAGCCCTGCGCCTGCACGAGGCGGGCGTTCGGATCGCTTTCGGGAGCGGGGATGACCAACCGGGCGAGCTCGTCGAACGAGTTCGCGAGCTGGTCGACGCGGGCTTGCCGGCAGAGGTCGCGCTCGCAGGGTTGACGGGCGCCGCCGCCGATGTGCTCGGCATCGCTGATCGCGTCGGCCGGATCGCCGCGGGCCAATACGCGAACATCGCCCTCTGGTCGGGTTCGCCCGTGACCGGCAAGGCCCACCTCGCCTGGCTCGTCGTCGATGGGGAGGTGTTCGAGTTCGATCCCGATGAGGCCGACGAGAGCGACGGCGTACCCGACGAGGGCCTCGATGTGAGCGGCGCGTGGGAGGTCACTTTCGAGAGCGACCAGGCTTCCGACGCGACGATGTCGCTCGAGATGTCGGCTTCCGGCGCCGTGACCGGCCGGTTCGTCACCAGCAGTCCGATCAACGACGAGAAGGTAACGGGCGAGCTGGAAGGCCGTCTGTCGGGGAGCACTCTGCGGCTCCGGGGATCGCTCTCCTTCGGCGCCTTCGAGGCTGGCCTGCGATTCGAGGGCACCCTGGAGGGGGGCACGATCCGCGGCGAATCGGGCTGGCGCTTCTCTGGCGGTGAACAGACGAGTGACTTCGAGGCTACACGGACGCCCGATGCGTCGCGGCGGGAGGTGATCAGATGAGTCGCTTGCGTTGGTTCGCCGCGGTGTCGTTGGCCGTCGTCCTGGTCGGTTTGTTGACCGAGGAGGCCAGGGCTTGGGGCGATCACCCGGTCGAGCTCGATGAGCACCGCGAGCCGCGGCTGAAGACCGGTGGAAGCTGCGTGATCACCGGCGCGATGATCCACTCGGCCGTGGCGCCGGCCGCCGTCGGCGACGTGCTCGTCGTGGACGGGCGGATCGAGGCTGTCGGCGAGGTCTCGATCCCCGAGGGATTCGTCGTCATCGACGGCGCAGGCGGCCACCTCGTGCCCGGAGCGGTCGACTGCCACTCGCACATGGCGATCGAACGCGGCATCAACGAGGGGACTGTCTCGATCTCGGCCGAGGTCACCATGCGGGATGTGGTGAACTCGGAGGATCTGACCATCTACCGCGCCCTGGCGGGCGGGACCACGACCGCGCGGCTGCTGCACGGGTCAGCCAATGCGATCGGCGGTCAGGATGCGGTCATCAAGTTGCGCTGGGGTCGACGGCCGGAGGAGCTGCTGATGCGCGACGCGCCGGTCGGGATCAAGTTTGCTCTCGGCGAGAACCCCAAGCGATCGCGCGGAGGGCGCAACGGCTCGCGCTTTCCGGCCACGCGCATGGGTGTCGAGGCGGTCTACGCCCGCGCCTTCGAGGCCGCGCGCGAGTACGCCGCGGACTGGGGGGCTTTCGAAGCGGCGGTCGAGGCCGGCGAGTCGCCGCCCCCGCCGCGCCGGGACCTGCGGCTGGATGCTCTGCAGGGGATCCTCGAGCGCGAGATCCACGTCCACTGCCACTGCTACCGCGCGGATGAGATCCTGATGATCATCCGTACGGCCGAACGCTTCGGTTTTCACCTGGCGACGCTCCAGCATGTACTCGAGGGCTACAAGGTCGCCCGCGAAATGGCCGACGCGGGCGTGGGCGGGTCGACGTTCAGCGACTGGTGGGCTTACAAGATCGAGGCCTACGACGCGATCCCGCACAACGCGGCGATCATGGACCGCGCCGGGGTGCTGTCGTCGGTGAACTCCGACTCGGGCGATCTGGTGCGACGCCTGTTCTGCGAGGCTGCCAAGTCGGTGGGCCACGCTGGACTGGATCCCGTGCGGGCCCTGGCCCTGGTCACCATCAACCCCGCCCGCCAGCTTGGCCTCGGCGAGAGACTGGGTTCGATCGAGGTGGGCAAGGACGCGGACCTGGTGCTCATGAACGGTCTGCCGCTCTCATCGCTCTCGCGCGTGCGCTGGACCATGGTCGAGGGGGAGATCGAGTTCGAGCGACGGGACGCATTCGAACTGGACGGCGAGCCGCTCGTCGCGCGAGCGCTGACCTCCTCTGCGCCGGCTGTCGTCGCGTGGGATCCCGATGGGGGCGAGGCCGTCGCCGTCACGGGGGCCACGATTCATCCGATCGGCGCCCCCTCGTTCGAAGGCGGCACGATTCTCTTTCAAGACGGCCGCATCCTCTCCCTGGGGACCGATGTGTCCTTGCCCGCGGCGACGCGCGTCATCGACGGGACGGGCCGTCATGTGTGGCCGGGGATGATCGCCCTGAACACGGATGTCGGCCTGCGCGAGATCGGCGCCATCGCGGCCACCATGGACACCTCGGAGATCGGCGGGAACCAGCCGGATCTGCGGGTGGCGGCGTCGATCAATGCCGGTTCCGCGCACATCGGTGTCACGCGCGCGGGCGGGCTGTCGCGCTGCCAGACAGCGCCCCAGGGCGGCGGGCCGATCCTCGGCCAGTCGGCCGTGATCGACCTGGACGGCGACACCTGGGAGGAACTCCTGTTCGAGGATCGGGATATGTTGCACATCAACTTCCCGCGCATCGCGAACGACGCGGACCTCGACGAGGAACACGAGGACATCGCGCCCTTGCGGGAACTCCTGGAGGAGGCCCGGCGCCACGCGGACCTCGCGGATGCGGCGGCCGCCTCCGGTGTGCCCCCGCCCCCGGGCGACCCGCGCCTGGAAGCGCTCGCGCCCTACGCCCGAGGTGAGGGACGGATCGCCCTGCACGCCACGAACGCCCAGACGATCCTGAGCGCCCTGCGCTTCGCGAGCGAGGAGAAGCTGGACTGCGTGCTGTTCGGTGCGACGGAGGGCTGGAAGGTCGCCGATGCGATCGTTCGCTCGGGGATGGGTGTCGTGATCGGGCCCGTCCTGGCGGTCCCGCGCTCCGAGTTCGACCCCTACGACAGCGCCTATGCCAACCCGGCCGTATTGCACCGCTCCGGCGTGGAGGTGGCCTTGATGTCGGATGACTCCCAGAACACGCGCAACCTCGCGCACCACGCTGCCATGGCCGCGGCCTTCGGCTTGCCCCGTGAGGAGGCCCTGCGCGCCGTGACCCTCTACCCTGCCCGCGTGCTCGGCATCGCCGACCGCCTCGGGAGCCTGGAGGTGGGCAAGATCGCGGACGTGCTGGTGACCGACGGCGATCTGCTCGAGATCACCTCGCGCGTGGAGTACCTCTTCATCGACGGGCGCCAGGTTGACCTCGCGAACCGCCAGACTCGCCTCCGCGACCGCTACCAGGCCCGCCTGGAGCGGCTCTCCGGCGAGTAGGCCAGAGGTTGTCAGGCGGGCTCAGGGAAGCGTGCCCGTGGACTCATCCGCATCGCGATCCAGCGCGTGTTCGCGCGTCGCTCTCGCAGAGAGGGCCCAGGGGCGAGACCTCAGGCGAGGCTGTTCCAGATCAGCACGCCGATCAGCGCGAGCCACAGTGTGCGTCCCAGAGCGCGTTCGAAGCGGCGTGCCCGCTCGATCCGCGCCGAACCTTCGTCGAAGGCCGTCGGCCCGGTCTGTCGTTGTGATTCTTCGATGGTCCAAGCCAGTTCCCTACCCCTTCGTGTCATCCTCGCTCCTCCTCGAGCCCCCTGTCGGTCTGTGGAATAGCGCCCGACCTCGGTCCGGTTACAAGGACTTGCGGACCTTGTCGGGAACACGACACTGGACGAGACGAGGGCGCGCCAGGTTCCCCACTGACACAACGGTTACGATCGCCAGGCAGATCAGGAGCAAGGATCAGGAATGGACGTGAAACAGGTCGAGGTTTGTTGTCCCGGGTGTTCACACCACCTCACGATCGATGTGCGAACTGCCACAGTACTGCGTGCGGTTCCGCCCAGTGAGGGGGATGACGAGGGGAAGATCGGGGTCGACCCGACGAGATGGGGCGCGGCGGAGGATCAGGTCAGCGAGCGCGTGGAGGGTGCTTCGGACAAACTGGACGCCGCGCTCGAGAAAGAGCGTGACCGGGCGAGCCACTTCGACGCGCTCTTCGACCGGGCGCGCGAGAAGGCTAATCGACGGGAGGAAGAGGAATCCGACTGAATTCGGTGCGCAGAATGCGCTCCCCAGGCCAGCGACGGCACACTCATGGCTTCGATAGGCCGGTCGTCCTGGAGGTGTCGCGAAGGGTTCGATTTCCGCGGGCTCGCGGGACCCAAGGCGCTACCTTCTGGGGCCTACGGAGAAGGGGCGAAGTCGGGCGCGTACCCCGCAGCCACCCCATCCGCGCCCAACCGACATACTTTTGAGCCGAACCTAGATGCCCGAAGGCCGCTACCAAGCCGTCAAGGCCTACGCCAACCAGCCGTTCCTTAACTCACCGGATGCGCGCACGCTGCGCATCCTGGCGGAGTACATGGAACCCGAAGCGCGCTTCCGGGAGTTCCATGTGAAGGACACGATCGTGTTCTTCGGCTCGGCGCGAATCCTCTCGCGCGAAGCGGCTCAGGAGCAGGTGGAGCGAGCCCGGGCTGGCGAGGGCGAACTGGAGATGGCTGAAGAGTGCCTGGCCATGTCCCGCTACTACGAGGATGCCCGTGAGCTGGCGCGGCGCTTGACGATCTGGTCGAAGGGTCTGGAGAGCGCGGAGCGACGCTTCGTCATCTGCTCGGGAGGAGGGCCGGGAATCATGGAGGCGGCCAACCGCGGGGCCTCGGAGGCCAAGGGCGAGAACGTGGGCCTCAACATCTCCGTTCCCTTCGAGCAGAACGACAACCCCTACATCACCCACCGGCTGTCCTTTGAGTTCCACTACTTCTTCATGCGGAAGTTCTGGTTCAACTACCTCGCCAAGGCGATGGTCATCATGCCCGGAGGCTTCGGTACCCTGGACGAGTTCATGGAGACGGTGACGCTGATCCAGACTCAGAAGATCACGAAGCCGTTACCCATCGTGATGTACGGCACCGATTACTGGGACGAGGTCCTGAACATCGAGCCAATGGTTCGCCATGGGACCGTGAGCAAGGAAGACCTGGCCCTGTTCCATCGCTCAAACTCCGTCGATGATGCCTTCGAGTACTTGACCAGTGAACTGACCAAGAGGGTGCTGAAGTCCCCCGAGCAGGAGGGCGACTGAGCCCGCATAGGCTGTTCCACCGGCTGCAGGGAGCCTTCGCGGGGCGAGGGGTGCACCGGGCGGGCCCCAGTCGCTATGTTTCTCGCTCCCGCGCCGGACTCCGGCTCTCAAGAGAGGCTCGGAAGGGGGCCGATAGAGCCGACAGGCCACGATTATCGCATGACACAGTTCCCTTCCGTCAACTTCACCCGCACGGGGCGGGGGCTCTTCTCCACGGAGGAGATCCTCGACCTGATGCGTGGCGAGTGCGATCGGGCGCAGCGCTACGCCTATCCGCTGACCCTCCTGCGGGTCTGCGTCGATCGGCTCGAGCAACTCGGCGACCTCTACGGGTACGAGTCCCGCGAGCGTGTGCTGGAGGAGGTGGGCGAGGTCCTGTGTTCCGTGACGCGCGAGAGCGACATGCTCGGCTGCATCGTCGATAGCCAGTTCCTGGCTCTGTTCCCGCACACACCGTCCGTGGCAGGCCGTGCGCTCGCCGGGCGGCTGATCGACTCGGCGGCCCGTCTGGCCTTTCACCAGGGCGTGGCGGAGGTCAAGATCACCCTCAGCATCGGCATAGCACAGCGCGAGCCCGGGGCGAGCGCCAGCCTCGACGAGCTGATTGCCGAGTCCGCGCTGGCGCTCGAGGGCGCGCTCGTGGCCGGTGGCAACAGGGCTGAGGAGCACGAACCGCCCGCGCCTCAGTTGTCCGCAGGAGCCGAACCCGTGCCGGCGGATATCGAGCAGATCGGCGCGATGCTGGACCGCATGCTCAGCGAGCGTGTCCAGGAAATGTTCGAGTCGATGGGCCAGCAGGTGCCGGACTTCGGCGGCCATGAACAGGAAGTGCTCTCTCTCGCCATCCGGAAGATGGAAGAGGAGCGGAAGGACCTCGTCTCGCAGCACCGCGAGGAGATGGACGCGCTGTCGCGTCGCATGGAGAAGCTGGCAGCGGGCCTCGAGATCACCGAGGAGGAACTCCGCCGCGCTCTCGCTCAGAAGGGCTTTGACCCGGGCGTGGCGTCGCTGTATCGAACGGTGCAGGGGCTGGAGGAAGAAGAGACGGATCAGGAGTTGAAGCGGGCCATGATGTCGAAGATCTTCGAGGCCAACCTGGAGTTGAGAGAAAAACGGGGAGAGGTGGGTTAGCCCTATCTCCCTTCTGAATCGAGAGTTGTCTGCTAGTCGAGAAACGGCGAAGGATCATGTCCCAATCTCCCACTGAGAAGAGTGCTACCGCGGCGGAGGAAAGCTCCGCGTCGTCCGACGCCGGCGTCCTGTACGTCGGGATCGACCTGGGCACATCGCGTACTTCCGTCGCCGCCAGTAACGGCGTGCGTGTGACGCTTGCCTCCTACGTCGGATACCCCAAGGACGTCGTCAGCAAGAAACTGCTGAAGCAGGACATCCTCTACGGGGACGACGCGATCGCCCACCGCCTGTCACTGGACCTCTACCGCCCGCTCGAGCACGGTGTGCTCAAGGTCACCGGGGACGGTTCGGCAGAGGACAAGGGCAACCTGAGGGCCTCGCGCGATCTGCTGATCGAGGCGATCCGCCGCGCCCGGCCGCGCAAGGATGAGCTGGTGTACGCGGTGATCGGTGCGCCCGCCCAGGCGAGCATCACGAGCAAAAGCTCGATCGTCGACATCGCCAGGGAGTGCGTGGACTCGGTCATGCTCTGCTCCGAGCCCTTCGCCGTGGCCTACGGTCAGGACATGCTGGACGACGTACTCGTGATCGACATCGGCGCAGGGACGGTGGATCTGTGTCGGATGCACGGCACCATGCCCGAGGACACCGACCAGATCACCCTGAATACGGCCGGTGACTTCGTCGATGCGGAGCTGGCCGCCCTCATTCGTCAAAGCCACCCCGGGGCTCAGTTCTCGGACCGGATGCTGAAGGACATCAAGGAGCGTCACTCCAGCGTCGCGGAGGTCATGCAGCCTGTCCTGGTGACCCTGCCTGTCGACGGCAAGCCGACGGAGTTTGATCTGACGAGTGAGATCCAGACGGCCTGCCGCTCGATCGTCCCGCCGATCGTGGAGGGTCTGGGGAAGCTGGTGGGCACCTTCGACCCCGAGTTCCAGCAGCGTCTCAAGGACCGCGTCTTGCTTGCGGGCGGCGGCAGCCAGATCAAGGGGCTCGATTTAGCCATCGAGAAGGAAATGGTTGAGCGCCTCGGCGGCGGCAAGGTCTCGCGCATCGAGGAGCCGCTCTACGGCGGAGCGAACGGCGCATTGAAGATCGCGCACGACATGCCAGAGGATTTCTGGGAGCGGTTGAAGTAGCTCGTCGGGGGCCCTATTCGTCGCTGCTGGTGTGATCGTGGACGACTAGCCACTGGCCGTCGATCTTGCGCAGCAGGAGCGTGAAGAGTCCGCCCAGGGGCGGGCTGTCAGCGAACTCCAGCCGCCACCTCCCGCGCAGCGCGGCGCTCTCGGGCGAGAGGGGGAGCGGCTCGAGGTCGCTGAAGGTGAGCTTCCCCATAGCGGCGCCGTCGCTCTGGTAGCGGCGGTGGTAGCGCTCGACCAGGGAAGCGTAGCCTCGGGTCACCGTGCCGCCCGAGAAGAACGTCAGGCCCTCGGAGCGCCAGTAGCCGCGCTCGACGAAGGCGTCCAGGTCACCGTTGTTCCAGGCCTCCTGCTGGGCCTGCAGCACGGTCGTGAGCTCGCCTGGCGCGGGGGTCGTCGCGCAGGCGACGGCGAGCAGGGTGACGATAGCCGGGAGGGAATTCGGGCGCTGCATCGCCCTGATTCTCGACTCGCCAGGCATGGAGGGTCAATTGTCGCCGTCGCAAAGCGCGGAGAGAGGCTATTCTCACACCCCGCCGAGGTGCGCAGCGGATGGGCCGGCGTATCGTCGAGCCGGCGAGGCGAGCAAGGCACAGAGGAGAAAAGTTCATGGCTGATCAGATCGACTACCGACTCGAGGGCGACGACTTTCAGGCGGTGGTCATCACCCTGGATCCCGGGGAGGCCGTGCGGGCCGAACCCGGGGCGATGATGTACATGGAAACGGGCGTCGAGATGGCCACGTCCACTGGTGGCGGGCTGATGAAGGGGCTCAAGCGAATGGTGGGCGGAGAGAGTTTCTTCATCACGACCTTCTCCAACGAGGGCGCGTCGCGGGCCGAGGTCGGCTTCGCGGCCTCCTACCCAGGGAAGATCATGCCGGTCGACCTCGCAGCGGGATCCATCCTCTGCCAGCGGGACGCCTACCTCTGCTCGGCGGACGGCGTCGAGGTCTCCGTCGCCTTCACGCGCCGCCTGGGGGCGGGGTTCTTTGGCGGCGAGGGCTTCATCCTCCAGCGCCTCGAGGGCAACGGCCTGGCCTTCGTGCACGCCGGCGGCCACATCGTCGAGCGCGACCTGGGCACCGGAGAGACCCTGCGCGTGGACACCGGGTGCATCGTCGGTTTCCAGGAGTGCGTCGACTACGACATAAAGATGGTCAAGGGCGTCAAGAGCATGGTCTTCGGCGGCGAAGGCCTCTTCTACGCGCTCCTGACCGGACCGGGGAAGATCTGGCTGCAGACCACCCCCTTCTCGCGCTTTGCCGACCGTGTCATGTCCGCCGCCGGGGCGAACAAGGGTCAGGTCAAGCGTGGCGGCAACCTGATCGGCTCCATGCTCAGCGGAGACTGAGCTCGGTTTCAGTCGTTTCCGACGTAGCCGAGGCCCTTGAGGGCATCGAGCGTGCTGCTGTCGCCGTGTGCCTCGGCGTCTTTGCCCATGCGATCTCGCAGTGCGATCAGGGCCGTGTTCTCGGGAAAGGCAACCATGCCGGCGCCCAGGATCTCGATGCCCTCGGCGTAGGCGCCCTGGGCCTTGAAGTCGGTGACGATCAGGTTGAAGTCGCGGTACTCGAGGGCCGCGCTCGCCGAGAGGGCCAGGAAAGCGTCCTTCGCCGCGGGCGGGTCGAGGTGCGCCTGGGCGCGGCACTGTCCCAGCTGGGCCTCCAGTAAGCGCGGATCGTCCGCCGCGAAGGCTTCAGCGGCCGCGGCGAACTCCTCGTAGGCGAGTTCGAAGTTCCCCGAGTTGAGCGCCTTCTGCCCGGCATCCGTGCGCTGGCCGGGATCCGGGGAGCCGCAAGCTGCGAGGGTCAGGGACAGGAAGAGAGCGAGGACGGTGGAAACGGGCTGCATGGGTTCACCAGGAGGTCGAGGGCGGGGCAGGACGTCGGCCAGTGCCGTGGATCGCCCGCCGAGGTGCCGTCACAGGGTGGCCGGCGGGCGCCTGACTCTACGGGCTCGCGAGAGGCTGCGTGAGCCCCCAGCCGCAGGAACGATGCCGCAAACCCGTGGGGGAGCGAGGCTTGCACCCCTGGAGGCCCCAGGGGCCAGTTTTTCCCAAAGGGGGCTCCTATAGCACTCCGATAGGAGTATGATGAGAGTGTTATTGGAGTGCGCCTCCCTCGCGGGGAGCCTCGGGTAGCGTCCGTGCCATCGTCGGGGTCCGTGCCCCCGAATAGTGATCCTGCGCCTCGGAGGGCGAAACACACCCTCTTCAGGGCCAGGTTCATTCCATCACAAGGAGCCGTCGTGCGAGAGAGCAAGGTGACCGTCAAGATCCCTCGCCCGCTGTATCGAAAGATCCAACAGGTTGTCGAGGACTCCGGGTTCAACTCGCCCACCGACTTCATCGTCTTCGTGTTGCGGGACCTGATGGGCGAGGCGGACGAGCACACTCCGATCGAGTTCAAGCCTGAAGAGCTCGAGGACATCAAACGCAAGCTCAAGAACCTCGGATACCTCTAGTCCCCCCTGCCTCATCATGACCCTCTCGACCAGTTCCAGCGTCTCCCCCGTTCACGGCGGCCTCACCGAGCCCGTCGATCTCATCGTCTCCCCCGCCGACGTCGATCTCGCCGCCTGGCAGGCTCTGCCGCGTGTGGACGTGAACGAGATCGATGCGACCACCCTGTACCGCGTCGCCGACGGCACCCTGAGCCCCTTGACCGGCCCGATGGGCCACGCCGACCAGGACAGCGTGCTCGAGCGCGCCGCCATCGAGCGCGAAGGTCAGTGGTGGGCCTGGGGCATCCCGATCATCCTCCCCCTGACTGACGCGGAAGCCGAGCAGTGCAGCGCGGGCGCGACCGTCGGCCTGTGGCGCGACGGCGAGCTCTTCGGGACCCTGGAAGTGGACGAGGTCCACGACTGGGACAAGGAGCGCTTCATCGCGGGGGTCTACGGCACCGAGCGCACCGATCACCCCGGCGCGCGGCTGTGGACGGCTGACGAACGCTCGAAGCTCGTGGGCGGTTCGATTCGCCTGCTGCCCTTCAACGATCAGCGCGCTTTCGCATCGCGTGTCCTCTCACCGCGCGAGGTGCGCGCCCTGATCGAGTCCGCCGGCTTCGAGCAGACCGTGGCCTTCCAGACCCGCAACCCCCTGCACCGGGCACACGAGTACGCCCTCGTGCATGGCGCGGAGACCATCCTGCGCGAGACCGGCAAGCGCACGGGCGTGATCCTCAACCCGCTCGTCGGCCAACTCAAGGGCGACGACGTCCCCGCCGCCGAGCGCATGCAGACCTACGAGGCGCTCCTCGAGGGCCGCTTCCTGGGCCAGGGCGACATGGACGAGGCCCTGTGGAGCGCGGCGGGCCAGGACCTCAACGACCAGCTCGAGCTGATCGGCCTCGACATCCGCATGTACTACGGCGGTCCGCGCGAGGCCATCCAGCACGCGGTCTATCGCCAGAACATGGGCTTCACGCACTTCATCATCGGCCGCAAGCACGCGGACGCTCCCTTCGACAACGGCGACGCGATCTGGGGTGACTTCGACGCCCAGGTCGTCTTCGAGAACCTGGGCGGTTCCCTGGCCATCCAGACCGTGAACGTCGGTTTCGCGGCCTTCTTCGAGGAACTCGGTCGCGTGGGCCTCATGGGCGACAACAAGGGCAAGACTGCTGTCGGGATCTCGGGCACGAAGATGCGCGAGATCCTCGGTCGGGGCGAGCTGCCGGACGAGCGCGTGATGCGCCCCTCGACCGCGCGCATTCTGGCCGCCTTCTACCAGTCCCAGGAGAAGTAGGGATGGGCCTGTTCGATTCACTCAAGAAGAAGAGCTCGAACCCGAAGCCCCCCGTGCGCCCGATGAGGGCGCCGGCGGGACTGCGGGCTCAGCCCGAACCGCAGGCGGACAACAACTTCATCATCGTCATCCTCGACAGCCTGCGCTACGACTCCTACATGGCCGCCGCGCCGAAGGTGATCAACAAGCTCGGCAAGGTCGAGAAGCGCTACTCATACGCCGCGTGGACGGCACCGTCCCACTACAACCTGTTGACGGGCCTCCTTCCTCACACGTCACCGGAAAACGTCTACGCGTCGGAGTACTACAAAGAGGACTTCCTCAACTACAACAAGCGCCTGGGTGCCAAGGGGATCGAGTTTGCCAAGATGGTCCCCGGCCTGTGGTTGCCTGGTCTGTTGCGCAACACCCTCGGCTACCGAACGCACGCTCGTGTCAGCCTGCCGGTCCTGAACCCCAAGACGGGGATCAATCGGGACTTCGACACCTTCCAGCTCATGGACTCGCACAACGACATGCGGGCCATGCTGTCCACCATGAAGTTCGGCTCGGACCGCCCGAGCTTCTACATGCTGAACGTGGGCGAGACGCACTACCCCTACGCAAAGCCCGACGAGGACTCCTCGATGTGGCCCCGCATCAGCGGCGTCAACGGCGTCTTCAAGAAGCTCGATGGGCAGACCGACGAGGAGGGGAACCTCATCAAGGACGAAGAGGCTCCCAAGTTCTTCGATCAGGGCAAGCTTGATGAGCTGCGTGAGCGGCAGATCGACACCGTCCGTTTCCTCGACGGAGTGTTCGAAGAGCTGTTCGACATGGTTCCGGAGAACACCCACATCATCGTCACCGCCGATCACGGCGAGCTGTTCGGCGAGGCCGGCTACTTCGGCCACGGCCCGATCATGCACGAGAAGTGCTTCGAGGTTCCCTATCTCGAGGGCAAGGTCCGCTGACCCGCGCCCTCCGCATCGTCCGCACACTTACTTTCTCTCTCCATTCCCCTCAGACAACAGATCGATAGCGACTGCATCCCAGCCATGGCAAACAAAGGACTCACCCTCTGGTTCACCGGACTCTCCGGATCTGGAAAAAGCACCCTTGCCCAGTACCTCACTCCCATCCTCCTCGAGCGCGGCTGCGCCGTCGAGGTGCTGGACGGTGACGAGGTACGCGAAAACCTCAGCAAGGGCCTCGGCTTCAGCAAGGAAGATCGCGACACCAACATCCGCCGGATCGGGTATGTCGCGAACCTCCTCTCGCGCAACGGCGTGTGCGCCATCACGGCCGCGATCTCGCCCTACCGATCAGTGCGCGATGAGATCCGCGAGATGACCAGTGCGACGTTCGTCGAGGTCTTCGTCCACGCTCCGCTGGCCGTGGTCGAGGAGCGCGATACCAAGGGGCTCTACAAGAAGGCCCGCGCGGGCATCATCAAGAACTTCACCGGCATCAGCGACCCCTACGAGGAGCCCGAGACCCCCGAGGTTGTTGTCAACACGGGCGACGAGAGCATCGAGGGGTCGGCCGAAAGGATCCTGGCCTACCTGACCGAGCAGGGCCTCCTGCCGGGGAGCTGACACCATCTCCGGGGACCCGGAGGTGGAGGAGTCCTGCAGGCGACCCTCTCACTCCCGGGTCGACGGGGCGTATAGTCCTGCTGCGTTCCCCCTCCTCCGCTGCATGCGTCATCGTCACGGAAACCTGCGCACGAGCCTCCTGGCGGCTCTCTTCCTGATCGGCTCCAGCCATCCGGCGCTGGCCTACATCGGGCCGGGGGCCGGCTTTGCAGCGGCTGGAGCGGCTTACGCGCTGCTCGGGACGTTCCTGCTCGTCTTCATCATCCTGCTGCTCTGGCCCGTCAAGGCCGTCTACCGCCTCGCGACGGCCTTCAGGTTTCCCAAGCCCAAGGTCAAGCGCGTCGTCGTCCTGGGTCTGGACGGATTCGATCCGGGGCTCGCGCAACGCTTCATGGACGAGGGCCGCATGCCCAACTTCAAGAAGCTGGCCGAGGAGGGCTGCTTTCATCCTCTGGCCACGGCCTGCCCGTCGATCTCGCCTGTGGCCTGGTCGAGCTTTGCGACCGGCGTGGACGCCTCGCGGCACAACATCTACGACTTCCTCACGCGCGATCCCTGCAACTACCTGCCGGTGCTCTCCTCCTCGGAGACCGGCACGCTCCCGCGCACCCTCAACCTGGGTTTCGCCAGGATTCCCTTCGGGAAGAAGGCATTTTTCCGCCTGCTCCAGAAGAGTCAGCCCTTCTGGAAGCTGCTGGGTGCGAACCGCGTCTGGTCGTCGATCATTCGCGTTCCGATCACCTTCCCGCCGCAGAAGTTCAAGAACGGGACCCTGCTCTCGGGCATGTGCGTACCAGACATCCAGGGAACGCAGGGGTCGTTCGCGTTCTACTCGACCCGCTCGCGTCCGACGGGCGCGCACATCGGCGGCCAGCAGTACCAGGTTACCCGGCGCGGCAATCGCATCGAGTCAAAACTGACGGGGCCCGCGGGGGCCGACGGACACCCGATGAAGTCGCCGTTCTCGGTGGAGTTCGACGATGATTCACGACGCGCCCGGGTCACGGTCGGAGGCGACACGGTCGAGGTCGGGTTTCGCGAGTACACGCCATGGCTGCGCATCCCCTTCGACGGGGTCAACGGGATCGCTCGCGCCTACATCCAGACCTGGGACGAGCAGGACGTGGAGGTGTACTTCACGCCCATCAACATCGATCCCGACAGCCCGGCGATGCCGATCTCCCACCCCTTCGTCTACGCGATCTACCTCGCGAAACTGTTCGGTCCCTACGCGACCCTCGGTCTGGCGGAGGACACCTGGGCCCTGAACGAGCGCGTGATCGACGAGGAAGCGTTCCTCAAGCAGGCCTGGCTGATCTTCGAGGAGCGCAAGAAGCAGCTCTGGGATGTGCTCGAGAAGACCAAGAAGGGCTTCGTCACGGTCGTCTTCGACACGACCGATCGCATCTCCCACATGTTCTACCGCTACCTGGATCCCGACCATCCGGCGAACCGCGGCAAGGACACCGAGCTTCACGCAGACGTGATCCCTGCCATGTACGCCCGCATGGACGAGTTCGTCGCCGAGGTGCGAGAGAAGGTGGACCGGGTCGAGGACACTGTGTTGATGGTGATCAGCGACCACGGGTTCACCAATTTTCGCCGCGGCGTCAATCTGAACTCCTGGCTGCGAGACGAGGGCTACCTCGTGCTCAAGGAGGGCTTCAGCACGTCCGGAGACTACTTCAGGGATGTGGACTGGACGAAGACGCGGGCCTTCACCATCGGCCTGACGGGGATATTCATCAACCGCATCGGCCGCGAGGCACAGGGCACCGTCACGCCCGGCGAACTCGGCGGCCTGTGCCGCGAGATCAAGCAGAAGCTGGAAGCGCTGTGCGACCCGCTCGACGGTCAGTCGGTCATCAAGGAGGCCTTCATCACCGAAGAGCTCCACTCCGGGCCCTATCGCGACATGGCGCCCGAACTCTTGATCGGCTACCACAAAGGCTTCCGGCACTCGTGGGACTGCGCTACTGGCTGCGCCTCCGAGATCGTCTTCAGCGACAACACTAAATCGTGGTCCGGTGACCACTGTGTCGATCCGCGCCTGGTGCCGGGTGTGTTGTGGTGCAACCGGCCCATCGATAAGCGCGATCCCGAATTGCTCGACATGGCGCCGACAGTGCTCGATCTCTTCGGCGTGCAGATTCCGGCCTACATGCAAGGCTCTCCGCTCTTCGACGGGACGCCCCGCAGCGGTGGGCGGTCGGTACCCGAGACGCCGACCGCCACCGGAGAGGTGTCCCGGGCTCCGAAGGAGCCGGAGGAGGCTCAATGACGCTCCCGCGCTGGACGACCTACCCGGCCCTGGCCGCGCTCGCGTTCTTCGCCCTGGCGGCGATCCCGCGCGTCAAGCCAGTGGCTGAGCCTCATGCCGACGCTGCGCCGGCAGCGCGCCACGACCCGCTCGCGTCCGCTGCTGCCACCACCTCGCGCTTCAAGCGCGTCGTCGTGCTGGGCATCGACGGGCTGGACCCAGAGCTGCTGGCGGAGACGGTCCGGCGCTTCCCTGATCGGATGCAGCACTTCCAGCGCCTGATGGGAGAGGGCGGCCTGCATTCCCTGGGGACCTCGACTCCGCCTCAGAGCCCCGTCGCCTGGTCGAACTTCATCACTGGCATGGACCCGGGGGGCCACGGAATCTTCGACTTTATCCACCGTGATCCGGTGCTGCGCTCCCCGGCGCCGGGCTCGGTGCGGGAGGTCAAGGGCAGCGAGCTCTCCCTGTGGGGCGACTGGAAGTTCCCGATCGGCGGCGACACGCCCAGCAACCGCAGCGGCGAGGCCTTCTGGGTGACCCTCGCCCGGGCGGGAGTGCCCGCCGACATCTGGCGCATGCCGGCCAACTTCCCGGTCGAGCCGGCCGAGGGCCTGTCGTTCTCGGGGATGATGACCCCCGCGCTCGACTCCGCCTATGGGGAGTACACGATCTACACCTCCGACCCGCCAATCGAGGCCAGGCGCAGCGGCGGCCGCTTCGTGACGGTCCGCGAGTTCGGTGAGACGATCGTCACCGAGATCGCCGGGCCGCCCAACACCTTCAAGGAGGGCGACCCACACCAGCGCGCTCCGCTCTCGATCCACATCGATCGCGAGAACGCCGCGGCGGTCATCGATACCGGTACCGACGCTGTGGTGCTCGCTCCTGGGGAATGGAGTGACTTCCTCCAGGTTGATTTCGACATCCTGCCCTGGGGGGCGATGACGATCAGCGGCGTCGTGCGGTTCTACCTGCGCTCACTCGATCCGTTCGAGCTCTACGCGTCTCCCGTCAACATCGACCCGCGCTCGCCCGCCACGCCGGTCTCCCTGCCCGAGGAGGCGAGCGGCGAACTCGCCGAGGCGATCGGACTCTACTACACCCAAGGCATGGCGGAGGAAGTCAACGCCCTCAAGGACCAGGCCATCGACGAGGCCGAGTTCATGACGCAGACGCGCCTGATCTACGATCAGCGCGTGCGCATGATGGACTACGCCCTCGACCGTTACCTCGAAGGTGATGACGGCGGTCTGTTCTTCTTCTACTTCTCCACCATCGATCTGAACTGCCACATGATGTGGCGGGTTCACGACGAGTCTCACCCGGCGCACGAGCCCGTGGCTGGGTTTGCGGCCCAGGATTCGTCCGAGTGGTCCGGTCGCGCGGAGAGCACCTGGAAGGAAGTCGTCTACGACCTGTATCTGCTCATGGATCCGGTGCTGGGAACGCTCAGGGAGAGGGTTGGCGAGGACGCGCTGATCATGGTCATGAGCGACCACGGCTTCGAGTCCTACCGGCGCAAGTTCAGCCTCAACACCTGGCTCCTCGAAGAGGGCTACCTGGTGCTCAAGGAGGGTCTGGAGCGTGAGCTTGTGCGCGCCGACCCCGACTTCCAGCAGGTCAACATCTGGAGCGCGGTGGATTGGACGCGGACAAGGGCTTACGGGATGGGATTCAACGGCCTCTACCTGAACCTGGCCGGACGAGAGCTGGACAACCCCGACACACCGGCCGTGGACGAGGGCGGCATCGTCAAGCCGGGGCCCGAGGCGGAGTCGTTGGTCGAGGAGTTGCAGCGAAAGCTCGAGGCGATCGACGACGGCGGTGTGCGCGTCGTACTTCGTGCGGACATCACCGCCGAGGTGTACGCGGGCGCCCGCAAGGACGAGGCGCCTGACATCCAGGTCGGATACAACGCAGGCTACGGCAACGCGGACGCCTCCTCGGTCGGCCGCATCCCGAACGCCGTCCTCAGCGACAACCTGGGCGGAACCTTCAACGGGAACCACCTGATGGCACCGGAAGTCGTGGCAGGTACCCTGCTCACCAATGGAACGGTCTTGCCTGGCGAGCACAGCCTGGAGGATCTGACCGTGGAACTGCTGAAACAGTACGGGATCGCGCCCGGCGCGGACCTGATCGGACACCCTGTCTTCGAGACAAACCCCTGACGAGAGGAGCGGCCATGTTTGGTGGCGGCAACAAGATCAAGCTTGAGAAGGAACTCCTGGATCGCGTGAAGCAGGTCGCCGAGGTGGCGGGCTACGCGTCGCACGAGGAGTTCATCGTTCACATCATTGAAAAGGAGCTGTCGAACTTCGAGGACGGCGCTTCCGACGAGGACATCACCGAGAAGCTGCGCGGGTTGGGCTACATCAGCTGACCCGTCAGAGCCACCTGAGATGAACGCGATCAACGGCGCAGTCAATACCCTGTTCGACCTGGCCCTGAAGCCCCTGGAGCTTCTGGGGCGGGAGTTCACGCTGCTGGTCGTGAGCGGCGTGTTCGGGATCGGGGCGCTCGTCGCGTTCAAGCACATCAGCTGGCAGCGCGGCATCAAGGGGACCAAGGACAAGATCAAGGGCCACATGATCGCCATTCGCCTCTACCAGGATGACCTGGTCGTGGTGTTGCAATCGACGGGCAAGGTTCTGGCGCACATCTTCAAGTACCTGGGCCTCAACTTCGGTCCCTTTGTGCCCCTCGCTCTGCCATTTGTCTTTGTCGTCGCGCAGATGGTCACGCGCTATGGCTTTGAGCCCGTCGGTGTCCAGGGGCGCGAGCGGGTGGTGGAGTTGCTCCCCGGTCAGGGGACCCTGGTGCGCGTGGAGTTTGCACGCGAGCACCGTGCTCTGGCGGGGGAGATGGAGTTGATCCTTCCGCCGGGTGTCGAGGCCTTGAGCCCCCTCGCCCGCATCCCCTCGCGCGGTCTGGCCTTCCAGGAGGTCGTGGTCACGGCGCCTGGTCTGCACGAGCTTGAGTTCCGTTTGGCGGACGGCACCCGCGAACTCAAGCTCCTGGCGGCGGGCGACGTACAGGCGCCGATGTTGCAACCTGAGCGCGTGCGCTCTTTCTGGCTCTCGTTCATGTGGCCGGCAGAGGACCGATTCCCCGCAGAGTCGCCCTTCTCACGCGTCTCCATCCACTACCCCGACGGCGAACTGGCCTGGCTCCCCGACGGAGCGGGGGGCATCGTGATCGTCTTCATCCTCGCCTCGATGGTGTTTGGCTTCGCGATGCTCAAACCGCTGGGCGTGGAGATCTGATGGCCTTCTCTCCCGATGTCGAGCGGGCCCTCCGCGTGGCGTGCGCGGCCCACGCTAAGCAGTTCCGAAAGGACGGGCGAACCCCCTATTTCCTCCACCCGGTCCACGTGGCGCTGATTCTCGCGCGCTGGGGAGCGGACGCGGTCACCCTGCAAGCCGGAATCCTGCATGACGTGGTCGAGGACTGCGCGGAGTGGACCGCTGAGCGTCTGCGCGAGGAGTTCGGCGCGTCGGTGGCGGATGTAGTGGCTGATGTGACCGAGGACAAATCGATCGCGAGCTGGGCGGAGCGCAAGAGGCTGGCGCTCGCGCACGTGGCGACCATGAGCGAGCGCGCACTGTTGGTGAAGGCCGCCGACAAGCTGCACAACATGCACAGCCTCGCCGCTGACCTACGCGAGCACCCCGAGGATGCCTGGGCGGCGTTCAACGGGGGACGGGAGGGGACACTGCGTGTCGCGCGGGAGCTCGTGGCCGCCCTTGCGATGCGCCTGAGCGAAGAGCACGCCGCCCCCCTTCTCAAGGCTCTCGGTGAGCTGGAGAGCGTGGCCTGAAGAGCGTGGGTTGCGGCCGGCGACCGGTCGGACTAGAACGAGGAGCATGACCCTGGCACCGCGCACCGTGCTCGCTCTCGCGCTCCTCGCCACCGGGTGGACGCCCGCCGGAGCCGTGAGCGTCGGGCTTCAGGGAGGCTACACCACCGAGAAGCACGTCGAGCACGGGCTCTCGTTCCCGCGCGCGCGCAGCTACCAACGCATCCCGACCAAACCCAATGAACCCTGGGTCATCCTCAAGTACACCGAGGAGTTGCGCGCGGATCGGGAGGGGAGAGGATACCGACCCGACATGCTCGTTCTGCGGATCGACTACGTCGCGGACGCCGGGCCGACGACACCGGGCTCGGGGAAACGGGAGGACGACGACCGGGAAGGCGCCGAGGGCGAGGACGTGGCGGAAGGTGAGGAGGCCGAGGCCAAGCCCCCGCCGCCGATCAACAGCTTCGAGCGCTACCTCGAGCAGCGTGGGCGCGGCTGGACGCTGGGGAAAGCCACCGCGGGCAAGACGCGCGGCGAGTGGAAGGCAACGGAGTTCGAACTCGTCCGACCTCCCAAGGCGCGCGGCAACCTCGTGGGATGGGCCTATGTCTGGGAGATGGAGCGCGAGCGCACGATCGGGGTGCTCGGCTACTGTCCGGAGGGCCGCCTGGGTGAACAGGCGAAGATCTGGCGCAACACCGCCAGCAAAATGAGATTCAGTGAGCCCGCCCCGAACCCGGAGCGGCGGAAGTGGGAGCGGTTCTACGTGCGCCGGAACTACGTGGATCCCGCCTACCGCATCGAGACCCGCCTCTCACTCCCCGACAAGTGGAAGGCCGAGGACACCGAGAACTACCTCGTCGTCTACAACACCAAGGACCAGCCGCTCGTGCGCAAGATCGTGCGCGACATCGAACTCATCCGCGCCGAGTACGAGGTGCTCTTCCCTCCCGCGCAACCGATCGAGGCCGTATCGACCGTCCGCATCTGCGAGAACCGCGACGAGTATTACGAGTACGGAGGCCCGCGCGGGAGCGCTGGGTACTGGAACTACCGTGACGAGGAGCTCGTCCTTTACGACGCGACGAAGCGCGAGAAGGGCGAGCAAACGGACAAGACCGACACCTTCATCGTCCTCTACCACGAGGCCTTCCACCAGTTCATCCACTACTCCGCCGGCGAGCTTGCGCCCCACTCCTGGTACAACGAAGGAACCGGCGATTTTTTCTCGGGAGCGGTCGTCAAGAACGGGCGAGTGCGGCGGATCGGCCCGAGCCCGTGGCGCGTCAACACCATCAAGAAGGCCGTTGTCGAGAGCAAGCACGTCCCGTGGGAGAAGATCATCCGCTTCGAGCAGAAGGACTACTACGCCAACCCAGGCCTCTGCTACGCCCAAGGCTGGTCCATGATCTACTTCCTGAACACCTCGAAGACGGTCGCAGATCATCCGCAATGGTCGAAGATTCTGACCGTCTACTTTGATGAGCTAAAGCGCGCCTGGGCCGTGGAACAGGCGAGGCTGGGCGAGGAGGGGCTGGCGGAGGAGAAAGCGCGCGCCGCGGCCCAGCTCGAAGCGCGCACACACGCCGTCGACGCTGCTTTCGAGGGCGTCGATATCGCGGTCCTCCAGGGTGAGTGGGAGGCTTTCGTGCGCGACCTCGAGCCGATCGAGCGCTAGCTAGACTGGTTCCGTCACGAGGCGCTGCGCGTCTTGGCGTGGAGGATTGAGACGGAAGGGGATCAGTGCGCTGTACCGTTGCCGGGCCAGGGTGCGCGACCGGCCCGCACGCGCCTGTGCAAGCCTGTCGGCGGATGTGGGCCAACCCCGGAGCGGGCGCGAGGAACCGCGTTCAGTCTTCGATCTCCAGGGCGCCGCAGGCCGCAAGGGCGGCGACCACACGCTCGGTCCAGGCCGGCCGACACATGACGAACTCGTGGTTGACCGGGTCGGGCCGATTGTAGATGTGTTCCTCGCCGCGCAGCTTGCAGACCGACCAGCCCATGGCGCGGGCGACCGTCTCGGGAGCGCAGGTGTCCCATTCCTTGAGCCCGACGCGATGCACGTACACATCGGCGACTCCCAGCAGCAGCATGCCGACCTTGTTCCCGACGCTGCCGGCGGGGATCAGCTCTCCGGCGGAGAGGCTCTCGGAAAAGCGCTCCATCCAAGCCGGGGTGTGGCTGCGGCTGCAGGCGATGCGGGGCGCGTCGGGGGAGGGAGCATCGCCGGTGGCCAGCTCTCCCTCTCCGATGATCCCCGCTCGCTCGCTGCCGGGCAGGGCGACACCCCATAGCAGGCAATCCTGGGCCGGCAGGCCCACGGCGGCCAGGGCGCAGCGACCTCCGATGGTCAGGGCAACATGGACGGCCCAGTCCTCCCGCAGCTGGCTGTACTCGCGCGTGCCGTCGAGCGGATCGATGATCCACGAGCGCTCCTTGGAGAGGCGCGCTTCGGAGTCGCGCGTCTCCTCGCTCAGGATCCCGTCATCGGGGTAGCGACCGGCGATCAGACCTTGCAGGTAGCCGTCCGCCGCCTGGTCGCCGATATCCGCCAGCATGCGCCCTTCCCAGCGCTCGGTCTCGCGCAGGGCGGTGACCCGTTCACCGGCGACGCGCGCCGCCTCGATCGCGAATTGCAGGTCTCGCTCGACCTCTTCGGGGCTCATGGGTTCGGACATGGGCCGTCACGATACAGGGAGGCCCCTCGCCGGTCAGCACAGGAGCGAGTTTCCTTGCCCGCACGGACTCTCCGCCCACCCGCACGATACCGCCCCGTCGTACTCAGGAGGCCAGCACCGAGCCGCGTTGAGAGTCCGCTACCGGACGCCCCCCGGGCGCCTCGGAGGGCGAGATCTTCGCCTCCCCGAGTCGGCGCTCCTCCTCGGGCTTTTTCTCTTCCTCGTCGACGCGCCGGGGCTGCACCCGGATCGGGTACTGGGCCTCGTCATCATCGAGTTCGAGCCGCAGCCGGCCGCGGTTCATGGCGAAGCGCACGGGGACGCGCCGGCCCGTGCGATCCCGCGCCTCAAGCCCACCGATGAAGCATACCGGATCGCCGTCGTGATCGAGCAGGGTGAGTTCCTCGCCGCGCTCGTCAAGCTCGTGGTCCAACGATCCGTCGAATTCCAGGAAGACCACCCGCGCGCCGCCACGCGCGCGCGGCGCGAACTCGGGTCGGGCGAGGGTCAGACCTTGCTCCAGGCCTCGTCTCGGGTTCGTGGCGGCATCGAGGGCACCCGACGGCAGCACGCATGCCGGCCGGGCAGCTCGCCACCGTGCCGGGCCGCCGCGCGCCGTTACCGGTGATCGTTCCAGCCGCGCCAGGCGCGTCTCATTGAAGTGAACGGGCCAGTGTTCCTCGTCCGCGCGGTCGTTCCTCGGGAGTTGCCGAGAGAGTACGCCCTCAGCGTCCCGCGGGGGTGTGGCCGCTCGCATGGGCGGGCCGGTCACGGCTGCCAGGCGTGCCCGCTCGCGCTCCTCGACTGCCAGGTAGCTCTGAGCCGTGCGCTGGAGCGTGCGCGGGGGCCTCGATCGGCCGCACCGCAGCCCGTGACCCGCGCGGACCGTCCGGCGCGGGCTCAGGATGGTGGCGCCGGCATCGGCCGCGAGAACTCCGGGCCCATCAGGGAGACTCAGGTGCACGATCAGGCCGAGGGGTAGGAGGACACGGAAACTGAGAGAGAAGGCGCGCTGGGCTGCAGCCGGGACTCGAAGATGGAGCATCATCAGTTTGTGCTCGGGCTGGGATGGGGGGGGGTGGGGCGCCCCCGCCCGTGGGGGTCGCCCACGCGCGAGCCGGAAGACGGAGCCAACCGAACGCTTGCGACCGTTTCTTTCAGAGGTCAGGACCCGCCGCCCGAGCGAATCCCACGTAGGACGCCCACGGAGGCCGTGAATCCGTGCAGGAAGTTGCGGCCGCCGACAGGGCCGACCTCGCCCATCGCGAAGAAACCGGCTGCCGGGACCTCGCGTCCGAAGGCCTCCTGCACGCGTCGGATGTCGTGGTCAGCCTGGCCGCCGAACATCCTCGATCCGCGGCCGTTGCAGGAGAACAGGAGCACGCCGACCTCCTCCGCCCCGGCGTCCGACCCGATGCGGTCCTCCATGAGGCGCGAGAGGTCCTCTCCCGCCGAGAGAGCGTCGCGCACCATGAACTGCACGGTCTGGCCGGGGCGCAGGCCGCCATCGGACACGGCCACGGCGCCATCGGTGGACTGCACGCCAAGGACGCCTCGCACCAGGAAGTCCCCGCGCTGGAACTCCCGCTGGTTGGCGTCGACGGCGATCCCCATGAAGGGTCCGCTCTGGAACAGATCTCGGTCGCCCTCTTCGAGTCCGCGGAGTGTCTCGAAGAGGGCCTTGGCAGCCTTGCGCCCACCGAGCTTGCGAACCAGATGGTCCTTCACGGAGGTGATGACCAGCGGCTTGCCGACCGGTCGGCAACCCTGGCTTACCACCCCCACCAGCTCGACGCCGCCTTCCAGGGTCACCCCCAGGCAGCCCTCTTCGATCAGGCGGTCGTCGTGGAAAAGGAAATTCTGGCCGGGGCCCTGGCCGCCGCTGGCCATCCCCCCGACCGCCGGGATGCCCGGAAAACGCTCATTCAAGACCCCGAGGTAGTCCGCCATCGGGAACGTGAACGGCTCGGCGAGGAGCAGCAAACCGCTCGTTTGGGGGGGAATGTCGGGTACGCCATCAAAGCTGATCTTGCCCGAGTTGTCCTGCTCGGCGTGTGCTGTGAACACACCCACCCTGGTGTCGCGGCAGGCGAGGGCCCAGAGGGCCAGGGCCGGTCCCTGCTCGACTTCACGCTGGCCGCCAATCAGGCCACCGCCGGAGCATCCGACGAGGTTGCGGGCGTCCGTCGCCCGCAGCAATTGGCCACCCAGGTGCTCGAACTCGCCGCCGTGGTGGATGGTCACGAAGGCTACCAACAGGTCCGGTGTGAGGTCTCCGAGTCCGGCGAGGAGGTCCTCGGTGGCCTCCCGTATGGCTTCCCCCGAGTCCTCCTTCGTGGAGAAGCCGGAGGCAAAGCGGGCGGGGGTCATGGCGTGGTGGAGAGTCGGCGCCGAACGCCGAAGATCGAACGTCGGAGGGAGGCAGTGCGGCGCTTCCCTGGGATTGTGGGCGCGAGTCGGTCCAACCTCCAGCGCAAGTCGGCCTGAATCCTCGACAACGGCGCTGCCGCTTGCCCCCGAACCGGATAGAATCGCTGGCCAAAAGGCGGATCTCTTATGGCCGTTTTCTGCCGCCAAAAGGCAGGATGGGCCTTCATTCCGAACCGGCGCTCCGGGTGCCCTGAACACGCGCGAAAAACAGTCTGGCGAGACCCCGCAAGGGTCCGCGACATGCTCATGACCACGACCAGACAGCCGGGATCCGACCTGCCGCTCCAGAACATGGAGCGCGTCGTGATCCGCTTCGCCGGCGACTCCGGCGACGGGATGCAGATCACGGGCAACCAGTTCACCAGCACATCTGCCGCCGTCGGCAACGACCTGGCAACCCTGCCCGATTTTCCGGCAGAAATCCGCGCCCCCGCCGGCACGCGGCCAGGAGTCTCGGGCTTCCAGCTCTGCTTCAGTTCGAAAGACATCCACACCCCCGGCGACCACCCGGATGTGCTCGTGGCCATGAACCCGGCGGCGCTCGTTGTGAACATCCGGGATCTGAAGACCGGCGGAGTGGTCATCGCCAACACGGGAAATTTCACCGAGAAGGACCTGAAAAAGGCGCGCGTCGAGACCAATCCGCTCGAGGACGGCTCACTCGATGGTTATCGCCTGATCAAGGTAGACATCAACAAGCGCGTGACCGAGGCGCTTGAGGGCTCTCCCCTCTCGAAGAAGGAGATCCAGCGCTGCAAGAACTTCTACACCCTGGGGTTGATGTACTGGCTCTACTCTCGCCCCCTCGAGCCCACCGAGGAGTGGCTGCGCAAGAAGTTCGCGAAGCGCCCCGGGCTGGCCGAAGCCAACGTGACCGCCATGCGCGCCGGCTTCGCCGCCGGAGACATCCACGAGTTGTTCCAGGGGCGTTTCGAGGTTTCCGCCGCCGCACTCCAACCGGGGACCTACCGCAATGTCATGGGCAACCAGGCCCTCGCCCTGGGGCTCATTTCGGGCGCGAAACTCGCGGGATTGAAACCCTTCCTGGGCTCCTATCCGATCACTCCCGCCTCTAGCATTCTCGAGACGCTGGCGTCGTTCAAGAACCACGGCGTGGTGACCTTCCAGGCCGAAGATGAGATCGCTGCGATCTGTTCGGCCATCGGCGCTTCCTTCGCCGGTAGCCTCGGCATGACGGCGACCTCGGGCCCTGGGATGGCGCTCAAGGGGGAGGCGATGGGACTCTGCGTCTCCGTCGAGTTACCACTGGTGATCGTGAGCGTCCAGCGTGGAGGGCCCTCGACGGGACTCCCCACAAAGACGGAGCAAGCGGACTTGCTGCAGGCGATCTTCGGTCGCAACGGCGAGGCGCCCATCCCGGTGCTCGCCGTGAACGCGCCATCGGACGCCTTCGAATGTGCCATCGAGGCCTGCCGCATCGCCGTCGAATACATGACCCCCGTCATCCTCCTGAGCGACGGCTATATCGCCAACGGCGCCGAACCCTGGCGGCTTCCTGATTTGGATTCTCTGCCGCGCTTTGAGGCGAAGTTCGAGGGCCCGCGCAGCGAGAATGATGGGGAAGGAGAAGCCCCGAAGTTCATGCCCTACGCGCGCAACACGAAGAATGCGCGCCCCTGGGCGCGACCGGGCACGGAGGGGATGGAGCACCGCGTGGGCGGCCTCGAGAAGGCTCACCTGTCGGGCGAGATATGCTACGAGGCGGAGAACCACGAGTTCATGACCCAGATGCGCCTGAAGAAAATCATGGGCATCCGTGCCAGCATCCCCACACCGAAGCTTTGTGGACCGCAGAGCGGAGACCTGCTGGTGCTCGGATGGGGGTCGACTTACGGAACGATCATCGATGCCGCTGAGCGATGCGCGCAAGCGGGCAATGAGGTGAGCACCCTCCACCTGCGGCATCTCTGGCCTCTTCCCGAGGGCCTCGACGAGATCTTCGCTCGCTTCAAGGGGATCCTCATCCCCGAGATCAACCTCGGCCAGCTCGCGTTCATCCTGCGCAGCGAGTTCACCCAGCACAACTTCATCTCCTACCCGAAGGTTCAGGGGCGATCGTTCCTCTCGACTGAGATCGTCGAGAAGGTCACTGACATCTTGGAGCGCTGACCATGAGCGATACGACCACCCTCACCAAGAAGGACTTCAAGTCAGACCAGGAAGTGCGCTGGTGCCCGGGGTGCGGGGACTACGCCATCCTGAACGCCGTGCAGGCCGTGTGTGCCCGGATGGGTGTCGCGCGCAAGGACACAGTGTTCGTCAGTGGGATCGGCTGCTCGAGTCGCTTCCCCTACTACATGAACACCTTCGGGTTTCATACGATCCACGGACGGGCTCCGGCGCTCGCGACGGGGATCAAGACGGCGAATCCCGAGCTCTCGGTATGGATCGCCACTGGCGACGGCGACGGGCTCTCCATTGGTGGAAACCACCTGGCGCACATTCTGCGCCGCAATCTGGACGTCAACATCCTGCTGTTCAACAACCAGATCTACGGCCTGACGAAGGGGCAATATTCACCGACCTCACCTGTCGGGTTGCGCACCAAGACCTCGCCCATGGGGTCGATCGACCGCCCGTTCAACCCAATCAGCTTCGCCCTGGGTTGCAATGCGACCTTCGTCGCGCGCACCTACGACACGAACATGAAGCACATGGAGCGGATCTTCGAGGCGGCCGCCCGGCACAAGGGCGCGTCCTTCATCGAGATCTACCAGAACTGCGTGATCTTCAACGACGGCTGCTTCGACGATGTTGTGGACAAGAAGATTCGCGACGATCGCATGATCGATCTCGTTCCCGGCGAGCCCATGGTTTTCGGCAAGCAGAGCGAGAAGGGCATCAAGGTCGATGGCTTCGAGACGATCGTCTCCGGCGCGGAGGACGCATCGGTCTGGGATCCGTGCGTGCCCTCGTCGGCGCCGGCCTTCACGATGTCGATGATGGACGAGAACCCCGGCCATCCCAACCCCATTGGTGTGTTTCGCGCCGTTTCGGCTCCGACGTTCGAAGAGGTCGCCGCGTCCCAGGTCTCGGAAGCCATCGCCAAGCGTGGCGCCGGTTCGATCGAGGAGCTCGTGTACGATGGGGAGACCTGGGAGGTCTCCTGACCGGCGAACGCTGTAGACTGCTGGTCCGGGCGTGGGCGCCGGACCTTCCGGTGTCGGCGCCTATGCAGGTGCGCTCGCAGAGCAAGCTCTCATGAAGGTCGCCCCCTCTCCTTACATCTGGTTCAACGGGGAGCTCATCCCCTGGGAAGAGGCACGCGTCCATGTGCTCTCCCACGTCATTCATTACGGGACGGGTGTGTTCGAGGGTATGCGGGCCTACGGCAGCGAGCATGGCACCCGCGTACTCGGCCTCGATGCCCACATGAAGCGCCTCTTCCATTCAGCGCGCATCTTGTCGTTGCCCATGCCGTTCGACGTCGATCGTCTCCGCTCGGCCGTCCTCGAGACCGTGCGCGCCAACGAGCACGAAGCCTGCTACATCCGACCCTTCGTCTTCCGCGGGTACGGAGAGCTGGGAGTGGACCCGGGCGCCTCGCCGGTGGACGCGGTGATCGCGACTTTTCCGTGGGGTGCCATGCTCGGTGAGGAGGCCCTGGCGAAAGGGGTCGCCACGGGCGTCGCGAGTTGGAGGCGCATGGCGCCGGACACGCACCCGGCGATGGCCAAGGCCTCGGGGAACTACATCAACTCCTCGCTGGTGGTGATGGAGGCCAAGCGCCACGGCTACGCCGAGGGCATCGTGCTCGATGTGGACGGGTACGTCTGCGAGGGCAGCGGCGAGAACATCTTCATGGTGCGCGACGGCGAGCTATGGACTCCGCCCGTGGGCGCGTCAATCCTTGAGGGTGTCACTCGCGGGTATGTGTTGCAGCTGGCGGCCGACGCGAACCTTAAAGTTCGCGAGCAGCGCATCCCGCGCGAGATGCTCTACACCTCCGACGAGATCTTCTTCACGGGCACCGCGGCCGAGATCACGCCCGTCACCAGTGTGGACGGCCAGGCCGTCGGCGACGCCAGCCGCGGCCCCGTGACCTCGCACCTCCAAGGGGCCTTCTTCGAGATCGTGCAGGGCAGCGCCGATGACCGTTTCGGCTGGCTCACATCGGTCGAAGAGGAATAAATTCGAGCCCGTGACCCGCGCGTGCCTTTTTCGCACGCGCGGGCGTTCGTGTGGGGACGCTCGTCAGGGCGTAAACGTGACCTCAACTCCATGGGAGAGGTTGAAGTTGTTCCCGCACGGGCTGCCTGAGGGATCGCGATACCAGACCTGGAAGCGCCGCGTGTCGCCCGCAACCCACTGGCCCGCGGGGGCCAGGCCCGGGCCCCAGTTGGCATCGCCGATGGCGTCGGGGACCCTGACGCCCAGACGCTTCACGGAGCTCCCAGCGCAGCGCAGGCCGTCGCCGAAGATCACGCCGTTGCCGCCGTTGACCGCGTTGTTGCCGCTGAACAGGAGCGCGGGCTGGCCGGGCAGCAGGTTGTGCCCACCGAAGGTCAGGTCATCGAGGTTGACGCTCGTCGAGCCGTCGGCCAGCGCGGTGGCACCGTTTCCTGTCGAGTTGCTGCATCCCTCGTCGGAGGCGCCAGGGTTGCCGCAGGGACAGATGGTCCCGGTACCGTCACCAAAGCAGTAGGTCGTGCCGATGCTACCGGCGATCGTGGCGCCGGGATTGGCGAACAAGAAGGCGACGTCGCCGTCGGTGAGGGAGCCCGAGTAGATCTGGACGTCGTCGAGCTGCCCGTCAAAGAATTCGAGCGCCACGTCCCAGGTCCCGATGTTCCACTCGGCATGAGCGGGGTTGGACTGGGCTCCACCGGGGGCGACGCCGAGGAGGACACCGTCGAGGTAGAAGTGGGCGTCGAAGTTCGGGTCGAAGACGAGGGCGATGTGGGACCACGCATTCAGCGGGACGGCGACACCCATGTCGTAATCCTGGACCCCGATCGTCGTGAAGCGCAGGCCGAAGTTCGAGATGCCAAAGCTCCAGCTTCCCAGGAACCCCATGTTCCCAAAGACGCGCATGAGCCCGCCCGGGCTCGTCCCGAAGGTCTGCGGGTTGACCCAGCCGGCGACGCTCAGGTCGCTGCGGAGGTTGTCGTAGACGGCATTGGTGGGAATGGAAGCGTGGCCGTTCAGGGTGTCGTCCAGTTCTACGGAGAGGTTGGTGCCCGGCGCGGCCCCGGGCAGGCCCAGGGTGACGCCGCTGAAGCTGTACGCTCCATCGAACCCGTTACCGGAGGAGTCCACGCAGACGGTGCCGGACGCCTCGTCGAGGCGATAGTGGCCCACGAGCTGGATCGGATTGGGCGTGGGACACACAGGGATCTGGACCGTGAACGACCCCGTACCGGGAGAGGCGCCCGGGAAGGTGCCCACCTGCAGGGTGTAGGTGGTCCCGTTGGAGACGGGGAATCCGATCGTGCTCTGCAGGCCGCAGGCGTCGTCGTTGCACGCGAGGGCTGTCCCCGAGGCCGGGCAGCCACAGCCGGGGTAGGCCGCGATCTTGGTGTCTGTTGCGGTCACGCCACATGTGGACACCTCGGCGCAGCCGTCCGCGTCCGCGGTCCAGCAGAACCAGACGTCGTTCTCGACCGCGCTGGTTGCGAAGGCGTAGCAGAGGGACTCGCTCTGGCCTTGGGTTCCGGTGGTGGCGGTGGTCTGGTCGAAGGGGAACGTCCCCTGTCCTGCGATGGGCATGGGAGTGACGCAGTCATCGGTTCCGCCGAGCCAGCCGCCGGGGGCCGGGGACACGACCTGGAGGGCCGGACTGCTGGAAGGTGCCTTGGTGACCTGGGCCTGGGCGGTGAGACCGAGAGCAAGGAGCGCGATGAGGGACGAGGTGTGCTTCGAGATCATCTTGGGCCTCAGTGCTTGATTGGGACTTGGGGATGTTGACCCGACGGAGGGGTCACCAGAAGTCTACTCCGGGGCAGCGATTGTGGGGGGGGGATGGGTGCTCGGCGGGCCGATCCTGGGCCCTGTTGCCTTCCCATGGCACCACGGGAATGGCCTCGGGCTATGATCGGCGCTTACTGGGAACGCCGCACCGATCGTGCGGGGCATGTAATGGGAGAGTTGGACGAAAAGACGGCAGTGATCACGGGCGCCGGGCGTGGCATTGGGCGCGCGATCGCGCGAGCCCTGGCCGAGCGTGGCGCGCACGCGGTCCTCGTCTCGCGCACTTCGGAGCACCTGGAAGCGGCTGACGCCGAGCTCGAGGCGGCCGGCCTCGACGTCCGCACCCTCGAGGCCGACATCGACGATCCCGAGTGGCTCGATCGGCTGGACGAAGCCGCGCCCACGATTGATGTGCTGGTCAACAACGCCGCGACCTTCGCCCCTTACGGGCTGCTGGAGACGGTGGAGATGGAGGAGATCGACCGCGTGCTCACCACCTGCGTCCGCTCGACCCTGCGACTGATCAGGCATGTCCTTCCGGGCATGAAGGAGCGCGGGTTCGGGCGCATCGTGAACGTGGGGTCGGTGGCGGCCAGTCTGGGCGCGACGGGGCAGGTGGCCTATGCGTCGGCGAAGGCCAGTCTGGTCGGGATGACGCGGACGGTGGCCATCGAATGCGCGCGCAGAGGGGTCACCTGCAACATGCTGGAGCTGGGACTGATCGAGACCGAGCGTGTGAACGAGATGATCGAACCGAGAGTCCAGGAGCAGTTCACGCGCAACACGCCGATCGGTCGGGTCGGGAACGTCGAAGAGGTTGCCCACGCGGCCGCGTTTCTCGCCTCGCCGCGCGCGTCCTACATCACCGGCGCGACCTTGCCGGTCTCAGGCGGGCTCGGCCTGGGGATGTTCCCCGAGCAGCTGGGTTAGCGTACGTGGCCACCTCGTGGCCCTCGCGGGGATTCGAGGCCGTGCTAGACTCGTGTCCGCCTCTCCCGCTCATGTTCTCTATTCAGGTGTTTCTTCCGGCGAGCTTGCTGGTCGTTGGGCTCATCGTCCCGTACCCCGGGCGGGGTCCTCTGTCGGCTGACGAGGAGGTCGAATACCTGCGCGATGTGCATCCGATCCTGGCGGAGCGCTGCTTCGCCTGCCACGGGGCCGAGAAGCAAAAAGGGGGGTTGCGCCTCGATCTGCGGTCGGGCCTGTTCGAATCCGACGATCCCGAGTGGATCCCGGTCGTTCCTGGAAGGCCCCAGGACAGCGCGCTCTACGAACTCATCACCCTGTCCGCCGACGATCCCGACGTCATGCCGGCCAAGGGGGACCCCCTGACAAAGCAGCAGATTGCGACGCTTGGGAAGTGGATCGAGGAGGGTGCGCCATGGGAGGTGGCCGTGCAGCCATCGGCCACTGGGGGCTCGGGCGTGGACACTACGCCCCTAATCCAGGCTCTGCTGGCCGAGACCGAGGGCGCGCCGAGAGTGGATTTCGATCGCGACGTGCGTCCGATCCTGTCAGAGAATTGCTTTCAGTGTCACGGCCCCGACGAGGCGAAGCGCAAGGCAGACCTTCGCCTGGACACTCGAGCCGGCCTCTTCTCCAGGAACAGGCCGGACTTCACCTTGATTGCTCCTGGCGACCCGATCGCTAGCGGAATCGCCTACCGCATCATCGACCCCGACCCAGAGGAGGTCATGCCGCCTCCAGAGTCGGGGCATGTTCTGGACGAAGAGGAGAAGCGGATCCTGGTTCGATGGATCGAGGAGGGGGCCAGGTGGGAGGAGCACTGGGCCTTCCGCGCTTTGGTCCTCCCCGAGAGGCCGGCCCTGAAGGACGAGGCCTGGCCGTTGAACGAGATAGATCGGTTCGTGCTCGCCCGGCTCGAGGCCGAGGGCCTGCGGCCATCACCGGAGGCTGACAGGTTCACTCTGCTGCGACGTGCGACCCTCGACCTGACGGGTCTCCCTCCGACTCCCGAGGAGGTCGAGGCGTTCGTCGCCGACGAGGATCCGGGTGCCTACGAGCGGGTAGTGGATCGGCTGCTCGACTCCCCCCGCTACGGGGAGCACATGGCGCGTTTCTGGCTGGACGCCGCGCGCTACGGGGACACCCACGGCCTACACCTCGATAACTATCGCGAGACCTGGCCCTATCGCGACTGGGTCATCGGTGCCTTCAATCGGGACATCCCCTACGACCAGTTCATCGTGGAGCAGCTGGCCGGAGACCTCCTCCCTGACGCGACCCTTGACCAGAAGGTCGCCTCCGGTTTCAACCGCTGCCACGTGACCACGGCGGAGGGTGGTTCCATCGAGGAGGAGGTGTACGTCCGCAACGTGGTGGACAGGGCGAGCACCTTCGGGACGGTGTTCATGGGGCTGACCGTCGGCTGCGCCGTCTGTCACGACCATAAGTTCGATCCCATCTCCCAGCGCGAGTTCTATGGCCTGTTCGGATTCTTCAACAACATCGATGGCAAGCCGATGGATGGGAACGCCAAGGCGCACGCGCCTGTGGTCAGCGTGCCGACGGCAGAGCAGACGGCGCTCATCGACCGAATCCAGAGGGAGCTGGAAGGCGTCGAGGAGGAGGCCGTAGCCATCCTGTCGGGCATCGAGTACCGGGAGCCCGAGCCCGCAACCGAGGGCTCCCTCTCGCTCACCACAACGGTCTGGGTCGACGACGACGTGCCAGCGGGATCGATCGTTGAGGGCGACGGTCTGAGCTGGGTCGATGGGCCCACGGCTCAGGTGCGCTCAGGCGTTCGTTCCACTCGGCGCAGCGGGGCCGGCCGGCATCAGCACCTGTTCCGCGGCGCGGACCGGAAGCTGCGGATCGCCGCGGAGGACGTGCTCTACGCATGGGTCTTCCTCGACCCCGAGGACCCACCGCGCGAACTCATGCTGCAGTTTCTCCTCGATGACGGCAGCAGCTGGAATCACCGCGCCTACTGGGGCGAGAACCTGATCGACTGGGGGGCGGACGGCACCGGAGCGCGGCGGGCCAAGGGGGAGCTTCCCGCGACTGGTGAGTGGGTTCGTCTCGAGGTCGGCGTCGAGGACGTGTCCCTCGGCCCGGGCATGGTGGTGAACGGGATCGCGTTCACCCAGTTCGACGGGACGGTCTGGTGGGACGATGCGGGAATCGACTCAACGGTGGCTCAGGCCCCAGAGGATCACGACTGGATCGACGACGAGGTGCCGCGCGGTGCCGTCCTGGCTGGAGACGGACCGACGTGGAACTGGGTCGGCGGGGAGCAACATCCCGTCCTCTCCGGCACGCGGAGCCTGCGACGCAGCGGTGGCGGTGGCCTTAACCAGGACTACTTCACCCAGGCCGGAGCCCTCAGGCTGAGCGCGGGCGACCGTCTCTACGCCCACGCCTGGCTCGACCCACAGGACCCACCCCGTTCGATTCAACTGCAGTTCAACGACGGCACCTGGGAACACCGCGCACGCTGGGGAGACACGGCGCACGGAGCGGGGAGGCAGGGAGGTGCGGACCATCGCGCCGGGGAGCTGCCGACGACGGGAGAGTGGGTGCGCCTCGAAGTGCCCATGGCTGCTGTGGGGTTGAAGCCTGGCGCGGACTTGAACGGCTGGGCATTCACCCAGGTGGGCGGGACGGTCTACTGGGATCGTGCGGGGATCAACACCTGGTCACCTCCGGATGATCGGCACCTCACCTCGCAGCGCAGCTGGGAGGCCATCGCAGCGGTCGACAGCACCATCCCCCAGGGGGTCCGCGAGGCGGCCGCGATCACCAGGGAGGCCCGGACCGAAGCCCATCTCGGGGTTCTCCGCGCGCACTACCTGCGCCACGTGCACGGCGAGTCGCGGGAGGTCTTCGATCCCCTGAACACGCGCGTGGAGCAGTTCGAGGAGGAGCGCAAGGGCATCGAGGGTCAGATCGCGACGACTCCCGTGATGAAGGAGCGCACCGAACCGCGGCCCGCCTACATTCTCAAGCGGGGGCAGTACGACGCGAGGGGAGAGGAGGTCGCGCGTTCGACTCCTTCCATGCTGCCGCCCATGAAGGACGGCCTTCCCCGCGACCGCCTCGGGCTGGCGCGCTGGCTCGTAGATCCCAACCACCCGCTCACGGCCAGGGTGACTGTCAATCGCTTCTGGCAGCAGCTCTTTGGCGTCGGCCTGGTGGAGACCAGCGAGGATTTCGGGAATCAGGGGGAGCGGCCCAGCCACCCTGAGCTGCTCGACTGGCTCGCGACGAGCTTCATCGCGGACGGCTGGCGCGTGAAGGCGCTTCAGAAGCAGATCATCATGTCCTCGACCTACTGCCAGAGCGCTGCGGACCCGGGTGCTCGCGGAGAGGGCGACCCTCAGAACCGGCTGATGGCCAGGGGACCCCGGTTCCGGCTGGACGCCGAGACCCTGCGCGACCAGGCCCTGGCCCTGTCGGGCCTGCTCGTGGAACGGATTGGAGGGCCCAGCGTGAAGCCCCCGCAGCCCGCTGGGTTGTGGTCCGCGGTCGGCTACACCTCTTCGAACACGGCGCGCTTCAAGGCCGACGAGGGAGCGGAGAAGGTCCACAGGCGCGCCCTCTACACCTTCTTGAAGCGCACCTCACCACCGCCGCAGATGAGCACCTTCGACGCGCCCTCTCGGGAGGAGTGCTGCGTGCGCCGCGAGCGAACGAACACCCCGCTCCAAGCACTGCTCTTGATGAACGACCCGCAATATGTGGAGACAGCGGCCGCTCTCGCCGGACGGATCGTGCGGGAGGGAGGCGCGAGCGATGAGGATCGCGCAGAGTTCGGTCTCTCGCTGGTCCTCTGCAGGCCTCCTTCGAAACTGGACGTGGCGGACGTCATCGATCTCCTGCTGGCTCAGAAGATCGAATACGAGGGGAATCCACTGGCTGCGCGGCAGCTGCTCTCCGTCCGTGGGCCTTCGGAAATGACTGACGGTGAAGCGGTCGAACTCGCGAGCTGGATGCTCGTGGCGAACCTGCTCCTGAACCTCGACGAGGTGGTGGTGAAGGGTTGAGCCCGCTCGACGAGTCGCTGCTGCTGCAGACCCGCCGCCAATTCTTCGGGCGGGCGGCGCTGGGATTGGGAGGCGCAGCGTTTGCGTCACTGCTCGGGCCTCGTGCGCTGGGACAGGCTCCTGGCGGAGGAGTGACTGTGCCGGGTCACCATTTTGCGCCCCGCGCCAAGCGTGCGATCTACCTCTTCGCCGCAGGGGCTCCGTCACAGCTCGACACCTTTGACTACAAGCCGCAGATGGACGAGCGGTTCGACGAGGATCTCCCCGAGTCGATTCGTAAGGGGCAGCGGCTGACCACGATGACCTCGGGCCAAACGCGTTTTCCCATCGCCCCCTCAATATTCAATTTCAAGAGGTACGACAATGGAGGGGACGGCGCCTGGGTGAGTGAGCTGCTACCTCATACGGCGACGATGGTGAAGGACATCGCCATCATTCGCTCGATGTACACCGAGGCCATCAACCACGACCCGGCGATCACCTTCATCTGCACGGGCCGGGAGCAGCCCGGTTGGCCCAGCCTGGGTTCCTGGTTGAGCTACGGGCTCGGGTCGGCGAACGCAAACCTGCCGGAATTCGTGGTCCTGAACGCGACCTGGACCGGTCGGAAGGAGGCCCAGGCCCTCTACAACAGGCTGTGGGGTAGCGGGGTCCTGGCGAGCCGGCACCAGGGAGTCGCGCTCCGCTCGCAAGGCGACCCGGTGTTGTTCTTGAACAATCCCGTAGGCCTGAGCGGTGAGGCCCGGCGCCGGATGCTCGATACCCTCGAGCGCATGAACGAGCGGGGCTACGAGAAGCTCGCCGACGAGGAGACGCGCACGCGGATCGCGCAATACGAGATGGCCTTCCGGATGCAATCGTCAGTACCCGAACTTACCGCTCTCTCCGACGAACCGGAGAGCACCTTCGAGCTGTATGGCCCTGATTCCAGAAAACCGGGGACATTCGCGGCGAGCTGCCTGCTAGCCAGGCGCATGGTCGAGCGCGACGTGCGATTCGTGCAAATCTTCCATCGTGGCTGGGACCAGCACGCGAACCTGCCCACGGATTTGCCCAACCAGTGCCGGGACATCGATCAAGGTGCGACGGCCCTCGTGCAAGATCTGAAGCGCAGGGGCCTGCTCGATGACACGCTGGTGATCTGGGGCGGCGAGTTCGGCCGGACGATCTACTGTCAGGGCGCGCTGACTCGCGCTAACTACGGGCGCGATCATCACCCGCGCTGCTTCACTATCTGGATGGCGGGTGGCGGCATCAAGGGCGGCGTCGTTCACGGAGAGACGGACGACTTCAGCTACAACATCACCCGTGACCCCGTCCACGTTCGCGATCTGAACGCAACGATCCTGCACTGTCTGGGCCTCGATCATCAGCGCCTGAGCGTGAAGCACCAGGGACTCGATCTGCGCCTGACGGGTGTCCAGGAGGAGGCGCGGGTCGTGCAGGAGATCCTCGCCTAGGCGAGCGCTCGCCGGTGCGCCGGGCGCTCTAGAACCGCAGGGTGTAGCCGAGCTTCAAGGTCGTCTCGAGGTTGGTGGGCTGGAGGTCTCCGTCCTCCAGGTGCCAGTCCCGGTTGAGCACGAGGAAGGCCTCCCTTCCGGGCTCGAAGATCCACCAAAGCCGGCTGTTGAGCGAGACGTCATCGCTGATGTCGTCCCACTGGGCGAAGTTGGACCAGGAGACCCGTGGGTTGAATAGCAGTTCGACTTTCATCCGTGCGAGGTGCACGACAAAGTCACCCTCGGCCAGGCCAACGTCATTCAGCTCGTACTCCAGCCCGTAGAGCGTGGCCGCGTTGGGACGCCAGTCGAGTTCGAGAGAATAATCTGTCCGGTCACCATTGAAGAACTCCCCGGTGCTCACCATTACCTCTGCGGAGAACTCGCGCTTTTGCGATGACTCGAACATCACGCCGTAGCGGGTGAACTCGTAGTCCCCGGTTGGGAGCACGACGCCCTCATAGATGGGGAATTCCTCGTCGAGGTTCTCCACCTTCTGGGTGACGAACAGATCCACTTCGTCTCCACTTTCCCACTCGATTCCGAAGGGCATGACATCAACGTCGATGGTCTGGGTCTTCCCGCCCATGTCCGTGATCCAAGTCGGTTCGATACCAAAACTCAGCTGCCGGATGTCGCTGTACATCCTCGGACGGTACGAGAAGTCGCCCTTGAACTTGCGGACTCCAGAGCGCTCCACAAAACCGAGAGCAGGTTCGAAGTTCTCCTCGATCGTGGTCATGGACAGGCCAGCCCAGATCTCGTCGTTGGGGTATCGCATGCCCAGGTGATAGGCGAGATCGTCACCAGCGTTGTTTTCGGACGCGGTCTTCAGGAGGTAGGCCGAAACGCGCAGGTTGCGGTCGCCGGCGAATCGGTCGGTGCGGTAGTTGAGGTCGACGCCGACGGTGTCGCTCTCCATGTCTTCGGTCGGGTGGCCGTGGGTCCAGATCACGCCCATGTCGGACTGATCGAGGATGTTCTTCGAGAAACGCCCAGCGAACAGGTTTCGATCGTCGAGACCTGCCGATGCACCGGTCTGTACATCGAGCAGCCCGAGGCTGTAGGAATCAGTCTGTGCCGTGACCTTCGCTGAGACCAGGAGCGGTACTTCCTTGCCGTCGTCGTCGAGTCCGATGCGGCGACTGAAGAAGGGCACGACGTCCTGGCGGCGCCTGTACCCACCCGAGGGGCCGAAGAAGAACACCCCGGAGTCCTCCAGGAAGAAGTCCCTCTTCTCGGGAAAGAAGAGCGGGAATCGCGTCAGGTTTACCTTTCGGTTGTCGACCTCCGTCTCCGCGAAGTCCGTGTTGACGCTGACGCTCAGCTTGGTGCTGGCCGATATCCGGTAGAAGACGTCCAGGCCGGAATCACCCTGGGAGTGCTCGTCACCGGCCGACTCGTAGTTGTGGTAGGAACCCGTGGCGAAGGGCTTGATGTCGAGGCCGAGGCCCTGTTCGAGGCCGGCGATCCCGGTGAGCAGGCCGGCGTTGGCGACCGAGAAGAAGAAGATGCGCGGGGTCGGGGAGGCCCAGCGGATGGTCTCCGAGCGTCGGCGGATCTCACGGACGAAGTTGAATCCCCAGGCGGTTGCATGGGGATCGAAGTTGATGGACGCAGCGGGGATCTCGACCTCCGCGACCCAACCCTCGTCGTCGATGCTGGCTTCGCCATACCAGATTCCGTCCCACTCCTTGTTGAAACGCGAGCCGTTCTTTGTGATCAAGGCGTCGCCGATCGACCCGGCGGCGCCGACCTGAAACCAGAAGGCGTTTCGGCGGTCGCGGAAGGTATCGAGCAGAAACTCGATCCGATCGTCCGGTTCGAGGCGTGCGTCGCGTTTCCTCTGCGTCGCGCGGATGGCCTGGGGATCGGTGTCGTGGCAGCGGATCCCGATGTAGATCGCTCCGGAGTCGAAGGCGATGCGCACGTCGGTGGCCTCACTCGGATCCGCTCCAGCGACGGGCTCGACCTGGCGGAGGCCCTGCAGTGGTTCGCACAGCTCCCAGAGCGCATCGTCGAGGACTCCGTCGATAACCGGGGTGGGGACGTCGTCGGGGCGTCGCGTCGGGCTGTGCGCGGGGACGTCCTCGAGTGAGGGTTCCTGGCAGAGGGCGAGCGACGTGAGCGCTAGGGCGGTGATGATCATGCCTGAGGAGGCCGTGAGGAGCGGGCTCCTGGAGCGGGAGGGGGTGGCGGTCCCGTCGATAAGCCGGGAAGTCTACACGCCACGGCCGCCTTCATGGCGAGCCGGCATTCAGTCATTCCTTACCCGACAAGTGTCCGCATTGAGCAGTCAACTCCAGCACTTCAGCCCGCAGGAATCAGGCGAGGATCTGCTCGACCACGTGACCCGATACGTCCGTGAGCCGGAAGTCACGGCCCTGGAAACGATAGGTGAAGCGATCGTGCTCGATCCCGAGCAGGTGCATGATGGTGGCGTGAAGGTCGTGGATCTCCACCACGTCCTCCACGGCGTTGTAGCCCAGCTCATCGGTGGCGCCGTGGGAGCAACCACCGCGGATCCCCCCGCCGGCCAGCCACATGGAGAAGCCCTTGATGTGGTGGTCACGTCCGTCTCCCTGCGCCATCGGTGTCCGGCCGAATTCGCCGCCCCAGATGACGAGGGTGTCCTCAAGCAGGCCGCGCTGCTCAAGGTCGATCACGAGCGCTGCGGAGGCCTGATCAACCTCATTCGCCGTGATCTTCATGTTGCGCTGGATACCACCGTGGTGATCCCAGGCGCGGTGGTAGAGCTGGACGAAGCGGACTCCACGCTCGACCAGCCGGCGTGCGAGCAGGCAGTTGGCGGCGAATGATCCGTCAGCTCCTCGGGTCCCGTACAGGTCAAGCACGGACTGGGGTTCCGAGGAGAGGGCGGTCAACTCGGGGACGCTGGCCTGCATGCGGAACGCGACCTCGTACTGGCTGATCCGTGCGGAGATCTCTGGGTCGTCTAGCAGATTGTTGCGGTCGCGGTCTAGGGCCTGCACGGCAGCCACGATGTCGCCCTGCATCTCAGCGCCGGTCCCTGGCGGGCTCCCCAGGTACAGGACGGGGTCGCCGGCGCTACGGAAGTGGACGCCCTGGAAGCGTCCGGGCAGGAAGCCAGAGTGCCATTGACGCGCGGCTATCGGCTGCCCTTGCCCTCCCTTGCCCTTTGAGGTCATCACCACGAATCCCGGCAGGTCATCGCTCCCGGTTCCCAGCCCGTACACGGCCCAGGACCCCATGCTCGGGCGACCCGATATCTGGGCGCCCGTGTTCATGAACGTGTGGGCAGGGTCGTGGTTGATCTGTTTGGTGCGCATGGAACGAACGATGGCGATGCGGTCGGCGATCGATCCGATGCGAGGGAACAGGGTGCAGATTTCTTGCCCCGACTCGCCGTAGCGAGCGAAGGGGTGCTGGGGCGCGAGGCAGCGCAGTTCCTTGCCCTGCAGCTGCGCGATGGGCTGCCCCTTGGTCATGGATTCCGGCATGGGCTCGCCATCGCGGCGCGCCAACTCGGGCTTGTGATCGAGGGTCTCGAGGTGAGACGGGCCGCCGGCCATGCAGAGGTGGATCACGCTGCGCGCGCGCGGTCGGTGGTGCGGCGGCTGTACGAGCCCGCGCCAGCGGGCGGCGGAGCTGTCGTCGGCGCGGGCCAGGATCGAACCCAGGGCAAGCGAGCCGAGACCGGCCGCGCCCCCTCTCAGGAGTGCACGACGAGCGATGGTGGTCGAGGGGAGGTGGTCGTCCATCAGTCCCTGGTGATTGTCTCGTGCAGGTTGAGGATGACCCTGGCCACCGAGGTCCAGGCGGCCAGGCTCGGCGCGTCGCCAGTCTGGGCTCCCGAGCGATCGACCGACATGATCAAGGCCTGCGCAGCCTGGGGGTCCTCAGCGAAGCGTGCGCCATGTTGGCGGAAGAGGTCGACGAGAACCTCGCGCTCATTCGCCGTCGGAGGTCGGCAGAGAACTCGCTGGAACCCGCGCTCGATGTTCCCCTCTGGGCTCCGGTCGCCCTCGCCCATCATGTGTGTGGCGAGAGCGATCGCGGCCTCGACGAACGTCGGGTCGTTCAGCAGGACGAGAGCCTGCGTCGGGGTGTTAGCGCGCTCACGTTCGGCGGCGCACTCCTCCCTGGAGGGTGCTCCGAAAGCCTGCAGGCTTGGGTGGGGAAAAGTGCGGCACCAGTACGTGTACAGGCCTCGCCGCAGTCCGCGGGCGTCCGTGTGGCGCTCGTAGCGTCGCTCGGGGAAGTTCAGCTGGGCCCAGTAGCCGGTCGGCTGGTAGGGCTTGACGCTCGGGCCTCCGATCGTGGGGTTCAGGAGCCCGCTGACGGCCAAGGCGTTGTCTCGGATGAGCTCCGCGGGCAGTCGCAGGCTCTCCTGGCGCGCGAACAGGCGATTGTAGGGGTCGCTCTTCCTCGCCAACGGCGTGGCTGTGGAGGTCTGCCGATAGGTGTGGGAGGTGACGATCAGCTTCACCATGTGCTTCACGTCCCAGCCGCTCTCGATGAATTCCACGGCCAGCCAGTCGAGCAGGGCTGGGTGGGTGGGCCACTCTCCTTGCGAGCCTAGATCGTCGAGGACCCGAGACAGACCGGTGCCGAAGAAGTGTTGCCAGAGTCGGTTGACGATAGTGCGGGCGACGAGTGGGTTCTCGGGGGCGGTGAGCCAGCGTGCGAGGTCCAGGCGATTCGGGGCGCGCCCTCCCGTGTCGGCTGGCTGTGGGAGCGACGCCGGCACGGCGGCCTGTACCACTTCTCCCGAGTCATCTAGCCAGTCACCGCGCGGTAGGACCCGCATCGTGCGCGGGGTAGTTCGACGTGTGATCAAGGTGGTGACGATAGCCCCCTCGACCCGCTCGCGTTCGCCTTCGAGAGCCTTGACCTGCCCTCGAACTTCGTCGAGTTCCGGCGCGATGTTGCGGTAGAAGGCCGCGAGGGCGAGCGCCTCTTCATCCGTCCGCTCGTCTGGATGGTCCTTCAGAGTGGTGTGCAGCGACTCCGTGAGCCCCTCGATGGAAAGAAGTCTCTGTTCGGTGCGAAGGCCGCTCCGATCCCACCAGGCCGTACCACCGAACTGTGTGAAGGCCATCCCGTCCACGACTGCGCCGGGAGGGATGCCCACGCTGGCCGGATCGACCTCGAGTCGGATCCACTCGCCGCTGGCCGGGATCGGCCCCGCGGCTCGATGGTCCTGCTCATTCGACCCGATCTCCCCGAAAGGGATGCGGTCCTCGCCCCAGAATGCGCGGTGGGACCAATTCCCCGAGTGCAACTGGATCATCAGCTGGGCCGGTGGGTCATCGGGGTCGAGCCAGACGTGCGCGTAGAAGCGGTCGGCCGCGCCGGGCCGAACCACGCGAGAGGCCTGATAGAAGAAGTGCTGAATCGTCCCGGCGCCCTGCTGAAAGCGCATGCGCTCCCCACTGAGTACGGACGGCTTCCCGGCCTCGACGAAGCGCCAGGTCCCCTCCGTGCGGCCCCCGTTCGTTTGCGCGTCGTCGATCCAGTCGAACTCGAAGGGCCCGTCGCTGCCGGAATTGACGCGTTCTTCCCAGGCGTCCTGGGCGAGCGCGAGCTCTGGCGATGCGGTGGCAGCTTGCGAGCGCAGCTTGGCGATCTCCTCGTCGATGCGCGCCAGGTCCGCCTCTTCACGGGGGGACGGAACTCGAACGCTCGGGCCCCAGTTCCCGGAAGTGTTTGCGCCCTCATAGACACCCCGTTCCTCGATGTCAGCGAAGAAAGCGCCGAAGGAGTAGAAGTCTCGGGTCGAGAAGGGATCGTACTTGTGGTCGTGACACTGAGCGCAGCCCAGGGTGGTCCCCAGCCAGACGGAGGACGTGGTTCGTACGCGGTCCGCTGCGTAGATCGCGAGGTACTCCTCGGCTTGTGAGCCCCCTTCGGCCGTGATCTGGTTCAGGCGGTTGTATCCCGAGGCGACCTGCTGCTGGAGGGTGGCCCCTGGCAGGAGGTCGCCGGCCAACTGCTCCGTGGTGAACTGATCGAAGGGCATGTTGTCGTTGAACGCGTCGATCACGTAGTCGCGATACGGCGACATGCTGCGGTCCTGGTCGCCGTGGTAGCCGACGGTGTCGGCGTAGCGAACCACGTCCAGCCATCCGATGGCCATGCGCTCGCCGTAATGGGGCGAGGCCAGCAGCTCGTCCACGATGCGCCCGAGTTCGGTATCGGTATCGGGAGCGGCCTTGAGCGCACCCTTCATCACCTCCACATCTCCGGTGTCCGGCGGGAGCCCGAGTAGGTCGAATGAGAGCCTGCGCGCCAAGAGACGTGGGGTCGCGTCGGGTGACGGCACGACCCCCGCGGATTCGATTCGATCCAGGACGAAACGGTCGATCGGATTCGCGATCCAGGCTTCCTGCTCGACTTCCGGTGGAGCCGGGCGGGTCGGTGCCGTGTATGCCCAGTGCTCCTCCCAGCGCGCTCCCTCGTCTATCCAGAGGCCGATGGCCTCAATCTGCTCGGGGCTGAGCGTCTTGCGGGACTTGCGGTGTGGCATGCGATCGTGTGGGTCGCTGGCAACGAGCCGCTGGTACAGCTCGCTCGCACCTCGATTGCCCGGGACGATCACCGTGTAGCCACCCAGGTCCTGGTATAGGCCGTCAGGCACGTCCAGCCTCAGGTCCCCACGGCGTGGGCCCTTGTCGGGACCGTGGCAGTTGAAGCACGTTTCCGAGAAGAGCGGGCGGATGTCGCGGTTGAATTGCACCTCGCCCACTGCGACGCGCCCGAACGCGGGCGGGATTGCCAGGGAGGCGGCAAAGAGCAGCGCGAACGACGGCATGGGGAGATTCTACAGCGTGCCGCTCATGACGAGCCTCCGCCCTCGCCTGGCTGGAAGACAACGCCCGACACGGGCGACCAGGGTGGCCGGCAAATGTCCTGCGAGGCCTCGAGCTACTCGTCCTCGGTCGCTGCCGGCTCCCAGGCGGCGGGGAGGGGCAGACCGGGCTGCAGGAGCGCGAGCATCGCACAGGCCGTTCCGTAGCTCCTGCTACGCGGGAAGACGCGGTCGTTCCAGCTGCCGGGGTCCGGCTCGTTGAAGAACGGGGGCGCCTCCTCTCCTTCTCCGGCGTCTCCGTTCTTCTCCATGCCCTGGATCTCGAACAGGTGCGTGTAGAGGCGCACGCGGTGCTCAGCGCGCTCTGCCTCGGGCAGGAGTTCGATAGCCATCGCGACGTAGCGGTGGCCGTACATCACGTAGTAGGGGGCGATGCCGTAGTCGCCGATGTGCGTTCCCCCTCGACACCTGCGCACCTCGAGTTCTGCCCAGTGCTCGTTGAAGGCCTCCACCGCGCCGCGCAGACGATCCACGTCGCCGCGACCGGCCAGGGCTAGCGCGACCTCGGTGACCGGTGTGCGAGCTGTGCAGCCAGGCATCTCGTCGCGCCCGCCGCCGGTCGTGTAGGGATAACCATCCTGGGCCGTACGACAGCCCTCGAGGGCATCCAGGGCGCGCTCGACCACCGCCGAATCGACCTCTTCACCCTGCGCGTGTGCCTCGAAGAGGGCGAGGAGGGTCGGCGAGGTCATGAAGGGTGAGGCGGGGGAGGGGCGCGGCTCTGCGCTCCTCCGTCCGCGCCTGGAGGATCCGCTGCGCGAGTAGTTCCAGCCACCGGTGGTAGGGATCTCTGTCTCCTGCAGGGTCTCGGTGAGCCAGGTGATCTTCTTGTCTACCTTCTTCTTCTGCTTGGAAGGGACCTGGTCCAGCGCACGGATCCGGAGGAGGAAATCGAGCGCGTAGGCGTGGCCCCAGCCCCGGACGTCGTAGCTGTAATCTCCGCTGGCCTCCATGTCCTCGTGGTCGAGCTCTCTCAAGACGAATGCGAGGCCGCGGTCGATCGCCTTCTTGCGCCGTCCGTCGCTTCCCGGTGCTGCGAGTAGCGCGGTGCTCACGATGGAGGTGCCGCCGATGCGGTATCCCATCGGGATGTCACCGCCGACGCGATAGACACCTTCGTAGGGCCACTCGGTCGCACCTCGGCTCTTGGGCTGGTGTGTCTTGCGATCATCTCCCTTGGAGTAGTCCTCCTGCATCTCGACCAGCAAGGCAGCGCAGTGCGCGATGGTCGGCTGGAGGTCCGAGGGGACCTCCACTGGTTCGCTCAGCTCCGGGCTGTCCTGGGCAAAGGGGAGCGCGAGGCTGAGAAGCAGAGCGGCGAGGGAGGCTTGCATGCGCTCAGATTGAGGCTTTCGGGGCGAACGCGCAATGCCTGGCGCGCGAGACCCGAATCCTCGGTGCCCCCCTGATCCCGATGGCAATGAGCGGGCGGCGCCCCGCTGGGCACCGCCCGCTCATTGCATGAGGATCTCTGGCCTCGGCTCGCTCAGGGCGTCCAGATGATCCGGTAGCCGTTGCTCGTGTTGAACCCACCGCCACAGGGCGAATCGACGGGGTCTCGGAACCAGAACTGGTAGTAGCGGACGTCGCCGCCGGAGACGCCCCCGGCCGCACCGATGTCGATGGTCGTCTCCGCGTCACCCACCGCGTCGGTGGTCACGATCTCCAGGCGCACGGTCGTGCCGCCGGCGCAGCGCAGGCCGTCTCCGAAGATGACGCCGCGGCCGGCGTTGACGTCCTGGTCGCCCTGGAAGAAGAGACCGGGCTGGTTCATCGCTCCACGATCCGCCGTGAGCACGACGGTGTCGCTGCTGACGCTCGCCGTGCCGTCACCGTCCAGCTTGCAGCCCTGCCAGAAAGAGCCGTTCTCGCAGCCCCGATCGGTCAGGCCGAAGTTAAGGCAGGGGCAAAAGGTGCCGCTCCCGTCGCCCGCGCAGTAGGGCGAGCCCACCGGCGGCTCGCCGCCGGGGCCGATCATGTTGAAGGTGAGGACGCTGCCGGAACCCGGCGCGAACAGTCCGATCTCGCCGGTCACGGTCTGGGGCGCCGAGTCGCAGGTGAAGCTGAAGGTGTACATGGTCCCCCATCGGATGGCATTCGCGTTGGGGTTTTGCTGGTGCGTCTGGGTCGTCGACCACGAGGCACTGCCACTCTGCTGATTCCAGGCCCAGTCGGTGCCGCTGTAGGGCTCACCGCTGTGGTAGGGGATGTCGTGGAAGTACGTGTTCGTGACGTTCATTCCGGCGGGGGTCGGGATGTTGAACGAACCGGCCGACTGGGTGGAGGTCAGGTTGTGGATGACGTAGTCGTAGGTCCAGGCGACGTTGTTGTGGTTGGTGACCTTGGATCCAACGTTGAAGATGCCGGGCATCCCCGAGCCACCCTCGTCGGTGTTCGTGACAGTAGTAACAACGACCAGCGGGTCTACCTCTCGCCAGGCGAGGACCGCGGGCGCGGTCACGTTGGTCGGTCCGCCGCCGTTGATGTCGCTCACCGAGACCACGTCCAGGCGCCGGTAGGCGTTGTTGTTCCAGGCGTTGCCCGCGCCCGCGTCGTGGGCGGAGACGTACTGCGCCTCGGCGAAGTACACCGCGCCGGGGTTCTGGGCCGGGTCGATGTCCGACACGGGCACTTGCAGGCGCCCGCGGATGGCGGACGGCCCGCTCGGACTCGGGTAGGGGTGAGAGTGCAGTCCGGTGGTGGCGTTGACGAGGTACTTGGGTCCGCCACCCGCCCCGTCGTTGAGGGTCGCCCAGTAGGTGTCGGCGCAACCGATCCCGAGGGTGTCGCAGTCCGTCTGCTGGCAGCTGCCGCAGCCGCCCTCGTTCACGGCGCAAAACCCGTGCTTCAGCCAGCTCTGCCCGATCTGCTCGAAGCGCCCGTCCTTGAGGCGGAAGATGTTCTGGCCGATGACGGGGTGGTCCTGGTTGGTCCACTCCACCGGCACCGTCCCCGGATTGCAGGAGGTCGTGCCCATCGAATAGGCCGCGATCCCTCCGGACTGCCCGTAGTAGTGGAAGTCGTTGGCCTCCTGGCCGATCTTCAAGGTCGTGATGTCAGGGCCCTGGGCCGCGGCCAAGCCGCTGAGGAGGCAGGTGCCGAGGAATGAGCAGAGGAGCGCGGTTCTTGTCATCGGTTCGTGAATGGGTGTGGGTTCGCTCGATATCGGATCGTCGCCCGGCAGTCGCGAGGATCGTCGGCTACCTTCATGATGTGCCAATCGCCCCCGGCGTCAAGCGGTCCCGCTCCCGAACGCGGCCACGACGGCGCCCGGGAGTCAGGGCTTTGTAAGGAACTCGCCTGGGGGCCCTACGGCTGCCAGACGACCTCGAGGCCGTTGGTGGTGTTGAAGCCAGTGCCGCAGGGGCTGCCAGAGGGATCTCGATACCAGTACTGGTAGCGAAGCGTCTCGCCGACCGCGGCTCCGCCCGCCGCGCCGATCGCGACCGATGTGGACGCACTCCCGCCGGGCCCGGCGGTCGCGATTTCCAGACGCAGGACGTTCTGTCCCGCGCAGCGCAGGCCGTCGCCGAAGGTGACTCCGTTGCCGCTGTTGATGACCTCGTCGCCCTGGAAGAACAGTCCGGGCTGATTGGGGATCGCCTGGGTGGCGTTGAACACCAGGGTGTCGCCGGAGACGCTCGGATCGCCCGTTCCCGACAGGCGCGCGCCATCGCTGAAAGCACTGTTCTCGCAGCCGTGTCCGGGGAGGCCAAAGTTGAGGCAGGGGCAGAAGGTGCCGGAAGCGTCGCCGAAGCAGTACGCCGAACCCGCTGAGGGCCCGCCCGCAGGCGCTTCCGTGGCAAAGGTCAAGACGCTCCCGGTTCCGGGGGCGAAGAGACCGATCTCTCCCACGGTCGAGAGGGGGGCGCCGTCCGCGTCGAAGCCGAAGGAATACATCGTGCCCCAGCGCAGAGCGTTCGCGTTGGGGTTCTGCTGGTGCGTCTGCGGGCAGGTCCAGGAGAAGACACCGCCGCTGTGGGAAGTGATCCAGTCCGTACCGTTGAAGGGCTCACCGCTGTGGTAGTCAACGTCGTTGAAGAAGACGTTGGTGATGACCGTTCCATCGGGGACAGGAACGGAGAACGATGCGCCGCTCTGCTCGGAAGTGAGGTTTTCGACCACGTAGTTGTAGCGCCAGGTCCCGCCCAGGTCGGTGACCCGATAGGCGGCGGTGAAGTGTCCGTGGACCCCGTTCCCGCCTTCGTTGTTGTTGGTGATGTCCACGACGGTCACGCCCGCGTCCTCGTTACGCCAGGCGTAGGGCGCGGACTGGTCGGTCCGAGCGGGTCCGCTGCCGTCCACATTGCCTGTAGAGATGACGTTCAGCTTGCGCCAGGAGTAGCTGTGCTTCGCGTTGCCCGCGCCCGCCACGTGAGCGGAGACGTATTGGGCTTCGGCGAAGTACTCCGCGCCAGGGTTCTGGGGCGGATCGATGTCCGCCACCGCCACCTGCAGCCGGCCGCGGAGCGTGCTGGGGCCGGAGGGGCTGGGATAGGGGTGCGAGTGTACGCCGGTCAGGGCGTTGACCAGGTACTTCGGGCCGCCGCCGGCGCCGTCGTTCAGCCCCGATCCGTACGTGTCCGCGCAGCCGAGACCCAGGGTGTCGCAGCTCGTCGACTGGCAACTGCCGCAGCCGCTCTCGTTCACGGCGCAGAAGCCGTGCTTGAGCCAGCTCTGGCCGATGTGCTCGAAGCGGCCGTCCTTGAGCCGGTAGAAGTTCTGACCGATCACCGGATGATCCGCGTTGGTCCACTGCACGACCTGCGTGCCGGGATTGCAGGAGGTCGTGCCCATCGAGTAGGCCGCGATCCCACCACTCTGGCCGTAGTAGGCGAAGTCACTGCCCGTGCCACCTATGCGAATGGTGGTGATGTCGGGGCCCTGGGAGCCCTGGGCCGTAGCGAGACCCGCGAGCATCATGCCGGCGGCGAGGGAGCGGAAGAGCATGTGGACGGTGGCCATCGAGGGTCTCCGGGTCTTGAGTGAGGAATCTGAGGGTCCAGGGAGCACGGCCCCGACCTCGACACTGTACCTGAGGACGGATAATCAGCGGGGCAAGTGCCGTACGTTGCCTGCAAATCTGAAGTGAGGGCGGCTCCCACGGGAGCCGCCCTCACTGTTTTATAGCAGGGAGCCGAGCTCCGCCGCTCAGACGCTCACCCTAGGGGTTCCAGGTGATCTCGACACCGTTGGAGGTGTTGAAGCCCGACCCGCAGACCGTGAGGTTCGGGTCGCGGAACCACCACTGGTAGTAGCGGGTCTGGCCGGGGGAGACGCCGCCTGAGCTCGAGATGCTGACGCTGGACGAGCCGGCGCCGGAGCCGTCGGACGTGACGATCTCCAAGCGGATGACGTTGCCGCCGGCGCAGCGTAGACCGTCGCCGAACTGCACGCCGTTGCCGCCGTTCACCGCAGTGTCGCCCTGGAAGTACAGGCCGGGCTGACCGGGTGTGGCGAAGTTCGAGTTCAGGACGACGGTGTCGCCGTTGACGCTCGCGTCGCCCGAGGCCGACAGGCGCGAACCTTGGCCGAAGGGGCCGTTCTCGCAGCCGTGGCCCTGGTTGCCAAAGTTGAAGCAGGGGCAGAAGGTGCCGGTGCCGTCACCGGGGCAGAACACCGTGCCAGCCGGCGGATCGCCGCCGGGAGCGGCGACACCGAACTGGATGACATGGCTGTCCTTGAACATGGCGAGATCAGCGGTGCCCGGCATCGGCGGGACGTCGGCGTCGAAGCCGAAGCTCCACATGTTGCCCCAGCGGATCGCGTTGGCGTTGGCGTTCTGGCTGAACGTCTGGTCCGTCCGCCAGGTGAACATCCCGCCAGCCTGGCTGGTGACCCAATCATTGGAGTTGAAAGGCTCACCGCTGTGATAGGGGACGTCGTTGAAGTACACGTTCGATAGCGTCGCGTTGTTCCCCACGGGGATCGCCAGGGAGCCGGCGCTGGAGTCGGACGTGCGGTTGTAGACCACATAGGTGTAGCGCCAGCTACTCCCGCCGAGGTCCTCGACGTTGTAGCCGACCGTGTAGTGTCCGTGGATGCCAGAGCCGCCTTCATTGGTGTACATCACGTCCTGCACGTTGACCGAGCTGTCCTCGGCCGCCCACGCGTAGGGAGCGCACTGGTCCACCATGGTGGGGCCGCCGCCGTCGATGTTGCTCACCGAGACGACGTTCAGCTTGCGCCAGGCGTTTGCGATCCCGCCGTTGCCGTCCGAGGCGGTGTGCTGGGAGACGTACTGCGCTTCTGCGAAGTAGTCCGCGCCCGCGTTCTGGGCCGGGTCGATTTCGGTGACCGGAACCTGGAGGCGTCCGCGGATGGCAGAGGGGCCGCTGGGGCTCGGATAGGGGTGCTGGTGGACTCCACTGGTGGCGTTCACCTGGTACTTGGGCCCGCCGCCCGCGCCGTCGTTGAGCGTCGCCCAGTAGGTGTCCGCGCAGCCGAGGCCGAGGGTGCTGCAGGAGGTGCCCTGGCAGGAGCCGCAGCCGCTCTCATTCACGGCGCAGAAGCCGTGCTTGAGCCAACTCTGGCCGATCTGCTCGAAGCGACCGTCCTTCAACCGGAAGAAGTTCTGCCCGATGACGGGGTGGTTGCTGCTGGTCCAGGTGACCACCTCTGTTCCCGGATTACAGGAGGTCGTGCCCATCGAGTAGGCAGCGAGGCCGCCGCTCTGCCCGTAGTAGTGGAAGTCGTTTTGGTTCCCGCCGTCGATGCCGACCTTGATGGTCGTGATCGCGCCGCCGGTCTGGCCGAAGGCGAATCCGCCGAGGATGGCGCTCGCCAGGCAGAGCATCAGGGTTCTCTTTTGCTTCATTGGTCTCTCGTGCCGTGGATGATGGTGATTTGGGGAGGGGGTGGGCTCGTGGCCCACGCCAGAGACGATCGGTCTCGCCGGGGCAAGCCCGACCGGTCCATTGCTTCGGGGAGGGGTCGCCTCAGGCGGTCCCTCCAGGCCTCCATGGCGCTGGAACGTGCGTTTTTACTGACGGAGACCCCTACGACCTCCGTCGCAGTGGGCCTACCGTCCTACCTGGAAAAGTCTACCACGCCCCTCGCTAGCCTAGTGGGTCATTCAAATCGGGGCGGGGGAGCCAGGGAACGGGCGCGCTGAAAGCTCTCGCGGGCGGCTTCAGGGCGCCCCCGAGCCTCCTGGATCTGTCCCAGGAGCACCCACGCCTGCAGGAGGGTGGGGGCCAGCCGGGTGACCTCCGCAAGCGCGTTCTCGGCCGCTTCCAGTTCTCCCAGGGCGAAGTGCGCCTGGCCCAGTTCGAGGTGCAGGCCTGGGTCTTCCGGGCGCCTGGAAAGGAGCTCCGCGTAGTGGGTGAGGCTCTCACGCAGGGCCGATGTTTGACCGGAAGCAAACAGAGCGAAAGCCAGATCCTCCCGCGCCGAGACCAGGCCGGGAGCGAGTTGGACCGTGCGGCGGTAGGCATCGAGGGCGGCGGCCTGGGCGGCGGCAGCGCGCTCATCGAGCGATGCGGCTGGCTCCTCCTGCCCGCGCGCCCGAAGTTCGGCGCTCTGGGCACGAAGTTGAGCGGCCTGGGCGGCGCGCGCGATGGCGAGGTTGTGGAGCGCGCTGACGTTCTCCGCATCGGCAGCGGCGAACCCCTCGAAGACATCCGCCGCGCGCCCGAGTTGAGCGAGAGCCTGGGCGGCGAGTCCCAGGCGATGGTAGGTCGAGCCGAGGGAAGGATCGAGGGTCAGCGCCTGTTCGAAGAGCGCGAAGGCCGCGTCTCCTTCCCCGCGCGCCGCGTGGACCTCCGCCAGGCTCACCCGTAGCGAGACGCTCGCCGGATCGCGCTCGATGCGCTGTGCCACCAGCCTCTCAAACTCGCCCTCCCTCCCGAGCAGGAGGTGCATCCAGGCGATGCGCAGGACGTTCTGGTTATCGGCGAGCAGGCTCCAGCCTGCGAGCCGCGAGGCATTGGCGAACACCCCCTCGGCCAGCTCTCGCTGTTCCCCCTCGAGAGTCGCGCGAGGATCGGTGAACCACGCTGCGCGCAGAGGGATCGTGCGCTCCCAGCCGCCCTCTGTTCGCCAGGCGAGGACGCGCACGACGGCGCTGTGGGCCCAGAACACGCCGACGAGCGCCATCGCTCCTGCGAAGACGCGTCCCGCCCGCGTGATCCGTCCAGCGCTCTTGAGCGTCCAGCGCTGGACGCGGGCCTCCTTGGCGTGGACCAGGCGTACCGCGTGGAGCGAGAGGTAGGCCAGTATGGCCGCGATCGAGAGAGAGAACAGGAAGGGGATCTGCCCGTAGAGGCCGCGGAAGGTCAGGAAGGCGAGCACGAACGCGACTCCCAGGAATGCCTCCTCTCCCAGGGTCTGTTCCTTCCAGCGCGCGAGCTTGCTGCGCGCCAGGGGTTTGGCGGGCGCCCGGGGCCCGCGCTCCTCGTGCACGCTCGTGGCGGCGCCGATGGCCCCGAAGCCGAAGTACAGGGCGTCGTTGGGGCAGACGCTGACGCAATCCAGGCACTTCATGCAGCCCGGGTCCACCACCGCGCCGTAGTCACGCACTTCGGCGTGGACCACGACATTCGAGCTACAGACCGCCGTGCAGTGGCCGCATCCCTCGCAGGCGTCGGTGACGCGGATACGGCCCGGGGCGAAGCGCTCCACAGCTCCGTAGATCGCGCCGTAGGGACAGGCGTAGGTGCAAAAACCCTTGGCCCCCAGGAAATAGATCATCGCGAAGCCGGCCGTGAGCAGGGTCGCGACTGCGATCGGCCAGGGCGGAAAGGCCGCCCAGAAGTTCTCGGTCACGAGGTTCGCGCTGCGGTAGCTCAGCTCGTTGCCCAGCCACATGCGCGCCGCCAGAGGCCAGAGGAACATGTAGGCGAAGGCAAGCACGGGAACGATGAGCAACAAACGCGACTTCAGCGGCCGCGGGCGGATACCGAACCTGGCCAACAGCCAGCGGCTCCCGTCCTGCAGGGCGACCACGTGGCAGCCCCAGCCGCAGAACCAGCGCCCGAAGATCCCCGTCAACAGGACCGTCGCCGCGAAGAACAGCAAGCCGGCGTTGACCACGCCGTGCTTGAAGAACTCCATGCCCTCGGAGGGTTCCAGCGGCGAGAGGGTCTCACCGTTGACGATCCAGTGCACCACGTGCGCTGCGATCAGCAGGTGGACCGCGAACAGGGCCAGGGTGCGCCACTTCCCGGCTCGCGAAGGCCGAATGCCACTCGGACCGCAACGGGCCTCGAGCGCCTTCTTCCCTTGTTCTGTCGTGGTCGTGCTCATCGGTCTCTCCGCGCCCGGAACGCTCGCCGAGGATAGGCGCCGGCGCTCCAGTGAAGAAGCCACGGGGCTAATCTCCACCATCTTCCACTCGCTCGCTACGCTGGAGGGGTGCTGGCGCGAGTGAAAGAAGATGTGGGGTCTGGGCCGCCGCTGGTCTACATCCCCGGCATCGACGGGACCGGTGAGTTGCTCCTTGGCGCAGCCGATCGTCTTGCGGCCCACTTTCGCCTCGTGCGCCTGTGCTACGAGCTCGAACCCGGTGTGCCGCGCGGAGCCGACACCTACGAGGGCCTGGCGGCCAGCGTCGTCGGCGTGCTCGATGAGTGCGGGATCGACGCCCCGATCCTGCTCGCTGAGTCATTCGGCGGCCCCCTGGGGCTGCAGATCGCCCTCGATCACCCCCAGCACGTGGGCGCCCTCGCCATCGTCAATAGCTTTTGCCGCTTCAGCTCCCGTGCGCGCCTGGCCTTGACCAACGCGGTCATGCCGCGCGTTCCCGCGGGCCTGGCGCGCATCGTCCGCCGTCACGTGGGGCCGCCGATGTTGATGGGGCCGCGGCGTGACGCGGCCATGGTGCGCGACTTTCGCTGCGTCGAGGGCCTGGTCTTCGGTGAGGGTTACCTGCGCCGCGCGCTGATGGTGCGGGGGGTGGACTTGCGTCTTCGCCTGGGCGAGATCCGCTGTCCGGTCGCCCTCTTCGCCTCCGAGCGGGACGGGATCGTGGACGCCGTTCCCCAGGCGCGCGCGATGGCCGCGGCCATCCCCCAGGCCACGGTGGAGGTCATCTCCCGTGGAGGGCACCTCGCGCTCCCCTTGACGGACGAGCCCTGGGTGGAGCGCATGCAGTCCTTGGCTTCGACATGCTCTGCCCCGGGCGCCATCGGGGCATGAATCTCGCGCGCCTTGCCACCGCAACGCTTCTCTCTCGAGAGGGTGGCGCGAGGCCGTTCCACGCCGCGTGATGCGCTTCGCCATGATCTGTCTCGCGGCCCAGGGTCGGCTGCTCCCGATGCTCGCCGTCGCCCGCGAGTTGCTGCGCCGCGGCCACGAGTTGACCTTCTACGGACCGCAGGTGGTCCGATGGCACGTCGATGCGGCCGGCGTCGAATTCGTAGATCGTGAGCGCTTCGCCGCTGGCCGCTCGCTTGAGGAAGGCGGCCGCTCGCCCCGGTTGTGGCGCGCCTTGCCTGCTCTGTTGCGCAGGATCGGCCGTGGGAAATACGCCGACGCCCGCGGCCTGCGGGCCTTGGCCATGCACGCGGAGTTTTGCCGCCAGTCGGCAGGCAGGGATCTCGACTGCATCCCGGGAGCGTTGAATGACCGGCCGGTGGATGCGCTCATCGCCTCGGATCTCAGCCACGCGGCCTTGACCGCCGCCGAGCTCGCGAACGTACCGCTAGTGAACCTCTCGACGGGCGTCCCGCGCCTGAGTGACGCGACGATCCCGCCGGAGTTCATGCGCTGGCACTACCGTGACGCAGGTTGGGCGCGGACGCGCAATCGTCTCGGTTACCGCTTGCGCTCGGTGATAGAGCTGCCCCTGCTAGATCTCCTCAACCGGGCTCGAGCGCGCGCGTCCCTCGCGCCCCACCGCCACCTGGGGGATGCCCTGTCGCCCTCGGCCGTGATCTCCCAGCTGCCGCCCGGTCTGGATTTTCCGGCGCGCGATGGCGCGCAGGCCGTGCACTACCTGGGGCCCTTCGAGTCTCCGGCGGATCGCGCCGGCGGAAACTTCCCCTGGGAGCGCCTCGGGGAGGAGCCCATCGTCTACGTCTCGACCGGCACGCTCTCCGAGGCGGAGGCCTTCTTCCGACGCGTGGCCGAGGCTTGCGCGCCCCTGCCCGTGCAGGTCGTCATGACGCGCGGCGGGGGGGGCGCTCCGGCGGATCCGGCGTCTCTTCCAGGCTCCCCGATCGTCGTGGACTATTGCCCTCAGCTGGAGGTGCTCGCGCGGGCCTCGGTGACCGTGACCCACGGCAGCATGAACACGATCGTCGAGTCGCTGGCCTGCTCCGTCCCCGTGGTTGCGATCCCGATCATGTTCGACCAGCCCGGTTGCGCGGCGCGTCTGGCGCGGACGGGAGCCGGCCTCGCGCTCTCTCCCAGGCGAGCCCGCGGAGCTCGCCTGCGCGCATCGATCCGCGCCGCCCTCGAGGACGAGGAGTTCGCGCAGGCTGCGCAGAGGATGCAGGGGGCGTGCCGGGATGGTGGCGGTGTGGAGCGAGCCTGTCACCTCATCGAGACCGTCGCGGCGGGCGGGAGCATCACCTCGCATGCTGGAAACTGACGCCGAGCCCTTCGAGGTGCTCGTGCGCGGCGGCTGCGTGCTGCGCGGGCTTCGCTATCAGGTTGCGGAAGATGATCCGGGTCCAGTCACGGCGCTCTGCTTGCACGGCGCCTCGGCGGACGCCCACTCCTTTCACTGGGTGGCAGAAGCCCTCGCTCGCGCGGGGGTGCCCGCCCTAGTCCCCGACCAGCGTGGCCACGGTCTCTCTGACGGGAGTCGCGTCAGGGATCTCGGCCCGGATGGACTCGCCGCGGACGCCGCCCTGCTGTGTGCCGAGCTCGGTCTCGAGCGCGTCATCCTGGTGACCCAGTCTTACGCGGGTCGGATCGGCCTCGAATTGTTGCGCTCGGCGCCGGACGGTCTGGTCATCGACGGCCTCTTCGCCCAGGCTCCGAGCTGGGTGGCCCGCTCGCATCCTCTGCGTGAGCTTCCTTTACGGCTGTTGCGTACCTCGCGGCTCCTCTGGCGCATCGGTCGGCACGTCGGATGCGCCGCCCATCGCGAGCCCATGCGCAAGGACTACCCCGCCTATGCCGGGCAGCCCGACATTCATCCGCCGCGCATGATCGAGGAGGCTCGCAGTGTGTCCTGGTTCGTCTACGCGGCCTTGTTCCTGGAAGCCCAGGGTGGGCGGTATCGCCGGCCTCCGGACTGGTCCTCCCTGGCGCACCTACCGGTGTGGATGTTCGCGTCGCGCCATGACCGCCTGTGGGGCAATGAAGACCTGGTCGAGATCGCGCGCCTTGCCGGCTGGCCTCTGTCCTGGATCGAGTGCGGTCACCTGGGCGTCGCGACCGAGCAGCGCCACGCCGAGACCTTCGTTCGCGGCGTCCTGGGCGCGCTCTCGGGCAACGCTGGCAGCTCCCTCGACTCCTAGCGGCCCGGCGGGGTCCCTGCGAGCGCTACACTCTCGGGCATGTACACCGTCACCGACGATCTCGTCCTGCCTTGCACAGTGACCGGCTCCTGGCCGCGCCCGCGCTGGTTCGACGACAGCATGTGGGGTCGACCGCTCGACACCTGCATGATGGACACGAGCTTTCGAGAGAAGTACCAGGACGCTTTGGCGGCCGTGATCAGCGACGAGGACCGCGCCGGTCTCGACATCCTGACCCACGGCGACCTGCACTGCGACGATGACATGGCGGGTCGTTCCTGGCATCACTACCCGCTGCAACGCTGGAGTGGTTTCGAGGGCGACTACCTGCAATCGGAAGCGACGCGCTCGCCCTGGTTGCGCTATCCGCCGGGCACGCTTTTGAACGAGATCTACACCGGTTGGCGCTGGCCGCATGTGGTCGACAAGATCGAACACCGGCCGTTGGGCTACGACAAGATCTGGCGCATGGCTCAGGCCAAGTCGGATAAGCCCGTGCGTTTCGGCACCTGTTGTTCCCAGGTGATGGGCTTGTTTCTCGACATCCACACGCCGCACTACACGAGCAATCAGGAGGTCGTCTGGGACATGGCAGTGGCCATGAACCGCGAGCTGCACGCCCTCAAGGACGCGGGCTGTCGCTGCATCCAGATCGAGGAGCCGACCCTGCACTTCTGGGCCAACACCTACGGCAAGGACAGCGAGGAGGTGCAGTTCATGCTGAAGGCCTTCAACCGCGAGGTCGAGGGGCTTGAGGACATCGAGTTGTGGATCCACACCTGCTGGGGCAACCCGAACATGCAGCGCGTGATCGACGACGACAGCTATGCCGAATCCTTCGACCTGTACATGAACGAGTGCAAGGGCGATGTCTGGACGGTCGAGATGACCGATCGTGGCTTCAGGGAGATCGAGCTGTTCGGCGCTGGCAGGGGTAAGTTGCCGAAGAAGGTCTGCATCGGTGTCGTTAGTCACCGCCACCTCCAAGTGGACAGTCCTGAGACGATCGCGGGCCGCATCCGCCACGCTCTCGAGTACATCGCTCCCGAGCAGCTGATCATCTCCAGCGACTGCGGCTTCGGCCGCCAGGGCTGCAACCGCGACATCGCCTTCTTCAAGTCCGCGGCGATTGCCCAGGGGGTCAACATCGTGCGCGCGGAGTTGGGCTTGCCGCTGACGGAGATCCGCGCCGCCCAGCCGCCGCTGCAGACCGACATCGTTCCGTCGGCATGACGAGAGGTCTCGCGCGCTGATCGCCGCTCTTCCGACAGCTGGGTGTCGTACGACAAGTGCTCGGTCGTGACTGACTCCG
>DASCMO010000106.1:0-21043 GCA_036010965.1 Planctomycetota bacterium
CTACTCACCACACTTCATTGACGTTGGTGACGAAGGGGTGGTAGTAGCCGCACCGGGATCGTTCGAGGAGCGAATCGCGTTCGATGTGGGCCTGCGCTACTTGTCGAAGTCCCAGTTGGGAATCAACGTCAATGTGTTCGCAGACCAGGTAGCGGAAAACAGCGAGACGATCCGGCGCGATCTGCACCGAACGGGTGCACGCATGGGGGTCACGCGCAAGCACAGCCGCAAGGTCGACTACGGCGGCAGCCTGATGTTCGCGGACTACTCAGACCAGAACACGCGCTACGACGTGAACCTCTTCGCGGCCTACGAGTTCTCGCCGGCGCCCAAGAGCCTCAGAGTCCTGACCAAGATCGACATGCTCGACTTCTCCAACGACGGGGACTTCGAGCTACCCGACGAGGGTGGGGACATAACCCCGGGCGCCCTCGCGTTGCTGGATACGCCCTACTTCGCGCCCAAGGGCTACTCGATCTTCTCGATCCAGCTCGACTGGCGCCACGAGTTCGGTGAGCAGTGGTTCACCGGATCTCCGCGAATGTGGTACGGCACGACAGGGCGCGTGGCCATGGACGCCAACGGCGCGGGCTACACCGAGCTGGGCGTGCTTGCCGGCTACGACTTCAGCTCGTGGTTCGGCCTCACCTTTGGAACCAGCGCCATCCGCTCATCGGAGATCGATGTCACCAAGATGGGTGCGCAGCTGGTCATTCGCTGGCCCTAGGCGTCGCGCATCCCTCGAGCGAGATATCCTCCCTCAGGCTTGTTCCAGCCGATGGATGGCCTCTCCGGCAGCTCCCTGCCAACGGGGGTCAGCCTGACCTCACGCACCCCATGACCCTCACGAAACGAGCCGTCCTCGTTCTCGCAGCGACAGCGGTGGTCCTCGGGTTCTGGCACTGCACTCCCGTCCCGCTCGCCCCGACCCTGCGCGGCATCAACATCGCAGGGGCGGAGTTCGGCACGGAGAAGAGAGGGTTCTCGGCCCTCTCGCCCGGCGTACACGGCGTGGACTACGTCTACTGTTCGCCGAGCACCTTGCGCTACTTCTCCCAGCAGGGCATGCGCCTGGTACGCATGCCCTTCCGCTGGGAGCGACTGCAGCGGCGCGCCGGCGGAGATCTGGACCCGGTCGAGTTGGCACGCATCGTCAAATTCCTCGACGCGGCCCAGGCCAACGACTGCCGCGTGGTCCTCGACATGCACAACTACGGGCGCTACGTCACGGGGGAGTCACGCTACCCCAACGGACGCGTCGTGGATGCCGACCCCACCGCCTTCGGCGCCGTGACCCGCGACCACCTGGCCCTCCTGTGGCTGCGCCTGGGTGGCCACGTGCGGAATCACCCCGCTCTGGAAGCCTACGGACTGATGAACGAGCCCCATGACATGGGGGACTCCGACTGGCACGCCATCTCCCAGCATGTGGTGGACAGGCTCCGCATGTACGAGGACACGACGACCGTCTGGATCTGCGGCAACGAGTGGTCCGGCGGCCACTCGTGGACCGCGTCGAACGGGCCGCGGGCATGGATCGATGATCCCCTGAATCTAGTCGTCTACGAAGCGCACACCTACTTCGACGCCGACGCGAGCGGCAAGTATGTCGAACCCTTCGACGCCGAGCTTGCGCGCGACCCCGGGCTGCGGACGCGCGGTGTGGACCGTCTACAGGATTTCGCGGACTGGTGTGATCGCAATGGTGTGCGCGGCGTGATCGGCGAGTACGGCGTTCCCTCCACCGACAAACGCTGGTTCCCCGTGATGGGCGCCTTCCTCGAGGAGGCGGATCGGCGAGGGATCGGGACCTACTACTGGGCTGCCGGAGACTGGTGGGATGCGTTCCCCCTCTCAATCCAGCCGCGCGGGGGCCTGGAGGCTCCGCAGCTGTCCCACATCCGTCCCACGGGGTCTCGGCGGGAGCACCCTTGAGCGCTCACGAGAGGCACCCTAGCGCCCCCTGGGCTCAGGGGCCCCTGGCGTGTTCCCTGCGGGTGGACGCTCGGACATGCTGGGCCCAATACAATCCTCAGCGGCATGCCAATCAATTGAGATTGCACCAGGAAAACATTTCCACTGCCCCCAACTCATGATCGTAGGATACGATTGTTCGAGGTTCCGAGATTGATTGTGCCCTGCCTAGTATCCCGGACCGATGCCCTGCGGCCCCCCCGACCTCAGCAACTCCACCCAGATGCCTAAGTTCCCTCATCCAAGAGAGTAAGGACCGTGTCGAAAAAACTACGACAGGCCCTGATGGTCGCCTGCTGCCTGATCTGCACGTTCTACATCGTGTACCGAGGGCTCTATACCCTCAACGTCGAGGGCTGGTATGCCACGCTCGCCTCGTGGCTTCTCTACCTCGCCGAGATCTGGGGCTGCACCTCCCTGGTCCTCTTCTTCATGCAAGTCTGGGACAGCGAAGAGCCCCCGGAGCAGCCTCCCCTGGACGCTGCCGAGGTGGACGTCTTCGTCCCCTCCTACGACGAGGACATCGCAATCCTGCGCGGCACGCTCCAGGCCTGCCTGGCCATGGACTACCCGCACCGCACCTTCCTGCTCGACGACGGCGCCCGCGACGAAGTCAAGCAGCTCTGCGAGGAGCTGGGCGTGCACTACAAGACGCGTGAGAACAACTTGCACGCGAAGGCGGGCAACCTCAACCACGCGCTCGACCAGACCGACGGCGAGTTCATCGCGATCCTCGACGCGGACCACGTCCCCGAGCCCAACTACCTCTCACGGATGATCGGCTACTTCCGCAACCCGGAAGTGGGCATGGTCCAGTCCCCGCACGCGTTCTCGAACTTCGACACCTTCCAGGGTCGCGTCAACTACGAGAAGCAGCGCTTCTGGGACGAGGGGCTCCTTTTCTACAAGATCATCCAGCCCGGTCGGAATAACACCAACTCGGTGATCTTCGCGGGTAGCGCGGCCATCTTCCGTCGCACGGCCCTCAAGGAAGTCGGCTACATCGCGACCGAGACGATCACGGAAGACATGCACACCGGGATGCGTCTGTCCGCGGCCGGTTGGCGCACCGTATACGTAAGCGAGCGCCTCATCGCCGGCCAGGGCGCGGCGGACGTGACGACCTTCCACTCGCAGCGCATGCGCTGGGCCGAGGGCAACCTGTCGATCCTCAGGTACGACAACCCGCTGACCATGCGCGGGCTGGACCTCAAGCAACGCCTGACCTACTTCGCCTCGATCGTACACTGGGCGGGAGGGGTTCCCAGGCTCGTGCTGTACATCACGCCCGTGATGATGCTCTTGAGCGGCGTCTCCCCCGTGCGCGAGTTCACGCCTTTCCTCGCTGGAGTCTTCCTGGCCTATATCGTGTCGGTGATATTCACCCTGCGCGTGGTGTACCGCGGCTACACGAACTACGGCCTGGTCGAGTTCTTCAACATGGCCAACTTCTGGACGCAAATTCGCGCCTTCTGGCGGGTCATCTTCCCGTCTCAGAAGGCGCGCTTCGTCGTCACGAAGAAGCGCGGTGGTCGGCAGGGAGCGGTGCTCCCACACATCGTGCCGCAGATCACCCTGCTGGCGGTCATGTGGGGCGCCCTGATCTACGGCGTGATCAGCCACCTGCTATTCGACCCGCAGCTCGACTTGGTCGGGCTCGGCATCGCCACGTTCCTCGTGCTGCACCATTCGCGCTACGCGATCTCCTATCTGCGCTGCGCCATGGCCCCCGCCTCTGACCGCATCACCTATCGCCACAGGGTGAACCTCCCCGTCCAGTACGAATTCAAGGACGAAGAGGGCAAGGTCTTCAAGGGCATGGGTGTCACGAGCGACCTCAGCGACATGGGCATCGGCATGGTTGCCTACTCGAGCCTGCCCACGAATGTCCGCGGCAAGGTCGCGGTGATCGTCAATTCCGACCGCCTGGAGGCGGATGCGGTGATCCGCTACGCGGGGCACCGCGAGGGCGAAGCCGCCCGCGGGATGGACGTCCCGGCGCTGTACCGCTATGGCCTGGAGTTCACCGATCCGGCTCCCGAGACCCTCGACGCTGCCGGGCGAATCGCTCAGCGCTACGCCGTAGCGCCCTGGTACTCGATCTTCGAGCGCAACCGGGAGACTGGGTTCCGGCGTCCCCACATCTCCCACCGGGAGGTGGCGAGAGAGGACTTCAAGCTGCCCGTGATCCTGAAACTCGGTGACGAGGAGGTTTACTGCACGACCCGCGACCTCAGCATCCGGGCCATGCGCTGCATCCTCGCCACACCTCTCGATGAAGAGGCCAACTACGAGGCGCAGGTGGTCTCCCCCGTGGGCACGATCCACGTCACGGCCCGCGCGGCTACGATGCGAGTCATCACGAAGCCCCCCCATAGCGTGGTCGAGTACGTGATGGTCTTCGACGAGTTCCACGGACAGGGACGCAGCATGATGCAGTCCCTGATCGACCTGGGTGCCCAACCGGTGTTGCGGTCATCTCTGGATCTCAGCCATCAGATTCCTCCGCAGCCCTACACGCGGCCCATCCTGGCCGGCGCTCTGACAGTGGCGGCCTTCTCTCCGATCGCCATTGGGCTCTTCCACGAGGTGCACGACGACGACCTCCTGCTAGCCCAAGGCAACGGTGACGTAGTCCTGGAAGCGGACGACATCCGACCTGAGGACCTCGATCGCATTCTCGCGAACACTCTCGCGGCTCCGAACCCTGAGCGGCGCAGGCTGCTGCTCTTGAAAGACGCTCTGGAGGAGTCCGGCAGGAACGGTGATCTGGTACGTGTCTGCCGCGTCCTGACCTCGAGGAATCCGGAGGATCCGAACATGGGCATGGCCCTGGTCAGCGCACTCACACGCGCCGGACGCGAGCAAGAGGCTCACGAAACGAGCGAGGCCTGGATTGTGCGGCTCGCGAGGAAAAACGTCGACGATCCCAACCTGCTGATCTTCCAGGTCCTCCAGGCCAGAAATACGCTCGGCGAGGGAGATTCGTACGCGGCTCTGGACCTGTTCCGCCGCGCTCTGGCCCAGTTCCCCGATGACCTCACGACGCGCAAGGAGTACGCGGGCCTGCTGTTGCAGGTCGGTCTTGCCGACGAAGCCCTGCGGCAGTATTCGACCCTGCCGCAGACCTTCAAGGTCCGTCTGGAACTGATCGCCATCTACAACTCGCTGCTGATGTTCGACGCGTCAGAGCAGATGATCCGAGAGCTGCTCAGAGAGCGCCCCTCCGATCGCGCTCTGCAGCTCGAGCTGGGCAACTTGTTGACCTGGCAAAAGCGCTTCGACGACGCCCAGCGTGTTTATCGAGATCTGCTGGCGGAGACTCCCTACGACCTGGAGATCAGGATGCTCCTTGCGGAGACGATGACCTGGTCCGGCGAGGGCGACGAGGCGCTGGCCGAGTACGGTCGAATGATCGACGAGGGCCACGACGAGAACGACGGCGACTGGCGCCTTCTCTCCGGCTTCCTCGACGCCTATCTGGGTGCTGATCGACGCACCCAGAGCGACACGCGCAGGCTGATGTGGATGGTGAGCCTCTACGACCACTCCGTAGCCCAGCGCTCGGACATCCCCGGTCGCCTGGCGACCGCTCTGGCCCTGGCCGGTGATCACGAGCGCGCCCTGGTGATGCTCAAGACGGCGGTCGAGGATGATCCGACCGATCGCGACCTGCGAGTGCGGCTCGCGGACGCCCTGAGCGCCGCCGGCAAGCACACCGAGGCCCAGCACCACTACCGGGCCCTCCTGGCGGATGTCCGGGGCGGTAGAATGCTCCGCGGAGGCCAGTAGGTTTCCCGTTTCAGGCCCTGATGGGCTGACCCGCTCCCTTCAAGAAGGAAGCGGGCTAAGGGAAGGGGGCAGTCTGGGCCGATAGACCATCCGATGGACTCCTCCCACCCGGAGAAAATCCGCGGACTGCACGAACGCGCCAAGCGCCTCGGCCGGCCCGCTCCACGCCCCATGGCCGGCCCTCGGGCTGCACCTCCGGAGCGACCCGAGCCCCTCGCCCCCACCCCGCGCGCCATCAGCGTCGCGGGCCTGGAGTTCGGCAGCGAGCTGCCGGAGTTCTGCGCGGAGAACCCGGGCAAGAGCGGCCTGGAATACTGTGTCAATCGCGCGCAGACCTACGAGATGCTAGCCAGCTTGGGGTTCAAGACCTTCCGCATCCCCTTCCGCTGGGAGCGCGTCCAGCCCCTGCTCGGAGGCCCTCTTGACCCGGACGCCATCCAACACCTGCGCCTTCAGGCCAGCCTGGCGGCCAAGGTCGGTGGGCGGGCAATCTTTGACCTGCACAACTACGGACGCTTCGTTCAGAGCCTGGGAGACGCGCCCGTCGAATACGCCCTCGACAAGAAAGTGGAGGGCCGCGTCCCGGTCTCTTCCGATGACCTCGCCGAGCTCTGGGCGCGACTCTCCTTTGCCCTCTGCGGTCTGCCCGAGAACGCGGGCTACGGGCTGATGAACGAACCCCACGACCTGGGCGAGGACGTCTGGGTGAACGCCTCGAGCAAGGCCGTACAGGCCATCCGCTCGGGTGGCGACGCGACACCCATCTACGTCAGCGGTGACAGCTGGGCGAGCGCCGCCCGCTGGGCCTGGGTCAATCCGAGCGAGCCGTGGATCGAGGACCGGGAGAACGCGATCGTCTACGAGGCGCACTGTTACTTCGACGAGGACGCATCCGGTCAGTACCGGCAGTCCTTCGACGAGGAGCTGGAACAGGATCCAGACCTGGCCCAGCGCCCCCTCGCGCGCCTTGAGCCCTTCTTGACGTGGCTGCGCGACAACGAAGCACGCGGGTTCCTGGGTGAACTCGGTGTCCCGATCGCCGACGAGGGCTGGACGAGCCTCTTGCGACCTTGCCTGGAAGCCCTCGACCAGGCTGGCGTTCAGGCAGCCTGGTGGGCCGCCGGTGAGGCCTGGGGAGACTATCCCATGGCCCTGCAGCCCGAGCACCACGGCATGGGCGAGTCTCTGGCCGAGAAGGAGCTCTTCCGAGCCTTCAAGGCCTCCTAGGAGGCCGTTGAAGAAGGGCTTCGGGTGCCGAGCGATCGCACCCGCTCCACCATTGAGCCTGCAGACGCAGGCGAATCGGTGGATTCGGCCAGGCGTTCAGGTTCTGAGCCGGTGTGGAAGAGGTCGCCATGTCGCCGAATGACCCAATCAAGGGGCTCCTAGGCGATCACGGGCGGCATCTGGCCCGCCCCCGCTGACTCAGCGACAGCAGAGCGGCGAGCCCTTGGCCATGCCGCACCCATCACACTTCGCGGCGTCGGCGTCGCAGCAGACCTCGCTGCCCTTCACCTGGCCGCAGTCCGAGCACATGCTGACGTCGGTGCCCTTGGCGATCTTGCAGCAGCCGGGCGAGCCCTTGGTCAGCTCACATCCGTCACACTGCACGGCGTCCGTCGCGCAACACTCCTCGCCGCCCTTGATCTCACCGCAGCCTCCACAGAGGACGGTCTCCAGCACCGTCTCTACGGCCACGGTACAAGCTGAACCGACCCCGCCCGCGAATGCGGCGAGGACCATGGCGACGATCGAAGTCTGGATTCTCATGTGGTTTTCTCCTCCGCATCACCGATCCGGAGTGAATCGGCTACCGAGCAAGCTAACGCTCCTCGGCCTCCCGTGCGAGGCAGTACAGCCAGCGGTCGCCGCGCAGGTACAGTTCGGATCCGGCGACGGCCGCTGACGCGCTGAAAGAGTCCTCGAGTTGATTGAGAGCCACAGGTCGCGCGACCTCGCCCAGGGGTGCGTGCTCCAGCACCAGGGTGGCGCCGTCCAGGTCGGTCAGGTACACGCGGCCTGCCGCGGCCACCGGCGACGCGTAGAGGTTCCCGATCCCCAGCCGCAGGGGATCGCCCTCCTCGCCGCTCTCGAGCGCCGTGCGGCACAGCAAGGGACTGTAATGCTGGAGGTTGTAGACGACGCCGCGGTAGAGCAGGGGTGACGGCACATAGGGCGCTCGACGCCGGCGGGACCAGAGCAACCCTTCGGCCCCCGCGGTCAGGTCGCCGTGCGCGGTCTCGAGGCGCACGGCGAAGAGGGCCTGCTTCTCGTAGCTGCTGCCCGCGACCACCAGCCCGTCAGCGGCGACCGGCGAGGCGACGATGTTCTTCGAGAGACCGCCGCAGCTCCAGATCACCTCGCCATCATCCAGGTCGTAGGCGCGCAGGCGCCCGCTGCCGGGCACGATCACCTGGGCGCCCTCGGCGTGGGCGACGATCAATGGAGTGGCCCAGCTCGTCTGCTCCTCGCGTGCCTTGCGCCAGCGCTCCTCGCCCGTGCGCTTGTCGAGAGCGACGACGAAGGAGTCTCCCTCGTGATCCCAGTTGACGATCAGGGTGTCGCCGAAGAGGGCCGGGCCCGCTCCCTCGCCGTGGGAGTGCTTGACCCGCATCTCTCCCAGGTCGGCCGTCCAGAGCACCTCCCCCGCGAGGTCGAGGGCGTAGAGCCCCGCGGACCCGAAGAAGGCGAAGAGCTGCTCCCCGTCGCTGACGAGCGAGGCCGAGGCGTACCCTGCGCTCTCGTGGGCCGTGTCGGTCGGAACGGCATCGTGCACGACGCGCGTCCACGCCGGGGCTCCGGTCGCACGCTCGAAGGCGCGCACGACGAGCTGCTGGCGGCGAGTCACCGGTGTGTTGTCGTGAGCGCCCTCCATTCGGCTCGGCTGCGGCTCGAGCAGCTCCCCGACGGCGACCGCCGCGGTCAGGAACACCCGACCACCCCACACGATCGGGCTCGAGTGGCCACGGCCGTCGAGGGCCGCCTTCCAGCGCACGTTCCGGGTCTCGCTCCAGCGGATCGGCGGGTCGGCCAGGGGCGCCTCCCCGGTCCCCAGGGGACCGCGCCAGCTCCCCCACTCGACGGCGGGGTCGGATTGTTGACCGACGCAGGACCCCAGCAAGAGCGCGAGCGCGATGTTCACAGGGCGGCCGCCCGCACCCTCTGGAGGCAGCGCAGCAGATAGGCGGCGCTGACGAGAGAGAAGCATGCCAGGGCGATCGCCAGAACCGGACTCCCTCCGATCAGGGCGACGGCTGCACCGGAGATCCCCAGGACAGCCAGGCGTGAGAACTCCAGCGGCGCCGCCCAAGGGCGGCTCTCGAGTAAACCGCTCCAGGTCAGGAGCGTACAGAGCAGCAGTGACGATCCCAGGCCGAGGATCCAGAGCGGGATGTACGGCTCGAAGACCAGCAACGCTCCAACCGCCAGGGAGGCCGGAACGAACTGGGCCAGCATGTACGGCCACAGCGCTCGCGGGGCTTGCGCGTCGTACCCGAAGCCGGCGGGCGGCAGAGACGACACGGCCACCGGCACGCCCTCAGGCTTCCATTCCGGAGGACGAAACCAGAGCAGCAACTGATCGGCGAGGCGCGGCAAGGCGCGGCTCGCGCGCCACAGATCGGCCCACGGCTGCAGGTTGGCCCGAAGGGGATTCCAGCTCCGGAGCGGACTCAGGCTACCGTAGGTGCAGGGTCCAACCTCGGGCTCGAAGGTGCCGAACATGCGGTCCCAGACGATCAGGATGCCCGCGTAGTTGCGGTCGATGTACTGAGGATTGATCGAGTGGTGAACTCGGTGGTGAGAGGGCGTGTTGAACACCCGCTCGAACCAGCCCAGCCGGTCCACCAGTTGCGTGTGGATCCAGAACTGGTAGAGCAGATTCACGGCAAAGCAGCCGACCCAGACCACCGGCGGCAGGCCGAGCAGAGCCAGGGGCAGGTAGAAGACCCACGAGTAGAGCGCGGTGAACGCCGGCTGGCGCAGGGCCACGGCCAGGTTGTACTCCTCGCTCTGGTGGTGGACGACGTGCGTCGCCCAGGCGAAGTTCACGCGGTGGCTGAAGCGGTGGTACCAGTAGTAGAAAAAGTCCACGCCGACCATGCCGACGACCCAGGTGAGCGGCTGGTCGAGAGGCAGCTCGAAGGCGCCCCAGCGCTCCCAGACCCACGCGTAGGCGGCGAGCAGGGCACCGTGGATGAACAGGCCGCCGAGCTGTTCCGTCACGCCGCAGCCGAGGTCCGCCAGGGAGTCGTTCAGCCGGTGGACACGTATCCCGCGCCTGTACGCCACCCAGACCTCGATGGCGATGAAGAGCATGAAGAAGGGCACGGCGACCCCGATCGGATTCAACTCCATCGGATGGATAATACACCGTTCTTGCCCGCCACCTGAGAAAACGAGGGGCTCGCCGGGGCGCTGTAGCAACCCCTGGGAAGAAGAGGCCATGATGTGCCGTTCGCTCCGAGGCCGATCTCCTCTCTGCGTCCCGCCGAGTTCATGCGCCCGACCCTCCCCTCCCTCGTCCTGGTGCTCGTCGCGGCCCTCCTCTGCGCGGGCATCGCGCTTCTTGTCGGCGACCCGCCCGCCTCCGAAGGCCTCGCGGCGCCGCTGATCGACCCGGCCGAGGCGCGCGGGATCGAGGAGCTACCGGCCGCCCCCGCCCTCCGCTCCGACGAGCGAACGACAGCGACCGAATCCGGCCTGGAGGCCGCCGCCGAGAAGGAGCAGGCGACTGGACCCGCTCCCGAGCCCGCCGTGGGTGACGGCCACCGCGTGCGCGGCTCCCTCGTCCTGATCGACACCGAGGAGCTGGAACTGCCCGCCACCGACGGGCGCTTCGAGGTCCTCTCGCGCGGCGATGACGAAGAGGTGCGGATTGAAGTCGAGGTCACTGGCGGTCGGTTCACCTTCCGCCTGCCCGACCCAGAGCTCTGCATCGTCAGCGCGGTGTACCTCGCAGACGGCAGACGCGCCGCGCTCGTGGCCGATCACGGGGGCGATCTGTTGCGCGGGCCGCTCTCTGACCTGCGCCTCGAGGTGCTGGCGAGGCCCATGGAGGAGGTCACCCTGGTCGTGGTCGACGCCGCCACGAACGCACACCTGAGCGAGATCGAGGTGCGCCAAGCCTACGATCTGGAGGACCTGGGCGCGGTCCATCCCGGGCCAGGAGAAGCGTTCGCCTCTGTCCTGCTTGATCTCTCCTCGCCGATCCGCCTCGCGGCGGTGGATCCCGACTGGGCCACCGCAACCACCTGCTGGGTCCACGCGCCGGGCTACGCCTGGAGCGATGTCCAGGTCGATCACCTGCGCGGCGGGGAGTACCTCGTCGCCCTCGAACCCGGCGGCTCGCTGCGCCTGGAAGTGGTCGGCCTGACGCCGGGCATACTGGGCGGCGCGGAGGCCATGCTGCGCCTCCGCAAGGGTGAGGCCCAGGCACCGGCGGTCGAGGCCGCCCTCTGGCGCGAGCGGATCCTGCATTGGGAAGGCCTGCCCGCGGGTGCGATGCGGGCGACGCTCGAGATCGGCGCCTGGTGGGACGACGTCAAAACCCTCGGCTCGACCGATCTCGAGGTCGTCGCCGGCGAGCGCACCGACGCCGTGCTCGAGATCACCTCCGATCTCTCCCACCCCGGGCGCGTGCGCTGCAGCGGGACCGTACGGGTCGGGCCCAGTTGGCGCACATCAGGGTTCGGCCTCCAGTTCAACGCGCTCGGCGAGACCGAGGTCTGGGTACGCCGCAGTCCGTCGATTCCCATGGAGGAGCTCGTCGCTGACGGAACCGACCCCGACCTCTTTCACTGGGATACCGTCCTGGCCGCAGCAGGCACCTGGCAGCTCTCCTTCGACACGACGGCTCTGCACGTGGATTTCGAGGCAACCCCACCCGAGACCGGCGGGATCGAGCTGGTGGTTCCCGACCCCGCTGAGTTGCGCATCTCGGTGCAGGACGCACTCACCGGGGAAGCCCTTCCAACTCTGGGCGTTTATTGGGAGTACGCGGAGGCGAGCCCCCACGCCAGCGTTGTCTGGACGCCGCCCGAGTACGACGCCGAGAGTGGAATCCACTCGCTCGTCGTCCCCGCTGGCAGGATCGCGCTCCGTCTCTGGGCCGACGGCTACGCCCACCTCGAAGAAGAGACCATCGACCTCCCGCCGGGGATCACCGAACGCTCATGGACCCTCGAAGCCAATGCCGGCGGCCTGCAGTTCTCATTCCTGGACGGGGAAGCCGCGACCCCCGCCAACCTGCTGGAGTGGGAAGTCGAGGTCGAGGCCCTCGACAATGAGGGAGACATGGCCACGATCAGCATGGACACGATCTTCTTCAGCGCTCCCGGGCGTTATCGCATCCGGTTCTGGGGCGTCGAGGGCTTTCGGCCCGTCGAGTTGGAAGCCGAAGTCCCCGTCAAGGGCCGCGACCGGGTGCTGGTGACCCTCGAGAGGGAGTAAGCTCCGTTCCGGTCCATGGGAGACGAGCACGCAAGGGGGCTGACCGCCCGGAGAGAGAACCCGCGGGGGAGGCAGGCCGCGCAACGCGCCCTGGCGGCCGGAGCCGGCCTGATCCTCGCCCTGCTCGTCGCCGAGGGCGTCGCTCGCCTCGTCGGCGGAGCAGGTCGGGTCAAGGCGATCGAGGTCGATGCGCCCGATAGCGCCTACCAGCGCTCGCGGAACCCGCTGCTCTCCTTCGAGCTCAAACGCGACTACCGCAACGCCGACCCCGACCTGCGCCGAACCTTCGAGCGCACGAATGCCCACGGCCTGCGCGATCGACCTCGAACCATCGCGCGGCCCACGGATATCGAACGGCGCGTGATTCTGCTCGGCGACTCGGTGGTCGAGGGCCATGGTGTGGCGGAGGGCGACACGATCTCCAGCCGACTCGAAGCGGTCCTCGCAAGCGAACGTACCGAGGTGCTCAACTTCGGCGTCAGCGGCTACAACACGCGCGCCGAAGTCGCCCTGCTCGCCGAGCGCGGCCTGGCTTTCGAGCCGGACGTCGTCGTACTCGTCTTCGTCCATAACGACTTCAAGGACTTCAACCACGAGGCTCTGCGCCTACATGAGAGCTCGCGGCCCGCCTGGGTCAACGACCTATTTCAGCACTCGCACCTCTTTCGCATCGCTGGCCTGCGCTTCAATCTCTTCCAGCTAGCGGCAGACCTCGACCCTGCTAGATGGAACCGACGGGCGATGGGCGAGAACAACGTGACCACCGGTCTCGCCGAGCTGGCGCGCCTGGCCCGCGAACACGGCTTCGCTCCGATCGTCGCCATCTGGCCCACATTCCTCGATCGGGCGGTGATCGATACCGGCGGAGTGGACGAACAGGGGCGGCCGCTCCCCTCCGCCGACGGCTGGAACCCGCCGCCCGCCGCCGCCGGACAGGACCTCGTGATCGAGCGATTGGCCGCCGCCTTCGGACTGCCCGCAGTCCGCCTCTCTGCCTACTTCGCCCTCGACGGCTCCCTAAACCCGCGCCTTGCGTGGACGAGCGGGGACCGCACGCACCCCTCCCCCGCCGGTTGCGAGCGCGCTGCGCAAGCCCTCGCCGATGTGCTCCGCCGCCATACGGCAGGCACGCTCGCACCGACCGCCGCGCCCTCCACGGACACGGCGGCTGCCCTTGAGCGCGCGCTGGGGCTCGGCGGAGGAGCGGCGAGCTACGCGCGCGTTCTGACCAACGACGGCGTGCGGCACATGAACGCGGGCCGACTCGACGAGGCGATCACCGCCCTGAGCGCAGCGATCGCCGAGGACGCGAGCCAGTTCGGAGCCCATTACAACCTGGCCGTGGCCTTCACCCGCAAGGGCGAAGGCGAGGAGGCACGAGACCACTACGAGGCGTCCCTGCGCCTCGACCCTGAGTCGGGCCGGGCCCACGCCGGACTGGGGGTGGTGTACCTGATGGAAGACCGCCTGGAGCCGGCGCGCGAGCACTTGCAACGCGCCTTGGTGTTACGACCGGACGACCCGGACATCGCCGCCAACCTGGGCAGCGCCTTCGCACGCTCGGAACGTCTCGAGGAAGCCGAGGTCCTCTTCCGCCGCGCCCTCGAAGCCCGCGAGGCTTTCCCCGCCGCCCACGCCAACCTCGCGCGCGTCTTGGAGCGGCGCGGGGCTCGTGCGGAAGCGGAGGCCCACTACCGCCGAGCGCTGGAGCTCGCTCCAGGAGACCACACCTCCGCTGCTGGCCTGGAGCGAGTACGGGCCGGACGCTGAGGGGGCGCTACGCGCGTGACGCATGGCTCTCCCCACCTTTCCCCCGCACGGTGCTACACTTCGGTTCTCGGTAGAACATGAGAGTTCTCCTCGTCTACACGGTTTCCGAGACCCTCCCGGCGCCGTCAAAACCCATCGCGGAGTTCATCGAGATCTCCTTCTCGGTCGCCTACCTGGGCGCCGCCCTGAAGCGCGCCGGACACGAGAGCACGCTCGTCGTGCTGCGCCACGGGCGCTTCAAGAAGGAGCTGGCGGCGGCCATCGAGAAGGCGCGACCTGATCTGGTCTGCTCCACCGCAGTGGCGACCGAGTACCCCTTCATCGAGAAGATCGCACGCTGGACGCGAGAGCGCTGCCCCGACGCCTACCACGTGGTGGGCGGCACGCATTCGATCCTCTGCCCCGCCGAGGTCTGCGAGGGCCCCTGGGACGCCGTCTGTATCGGTGAGGGCGAGGCAGCCATCGTGGAACTGGCGGACACCCTCGAGCGTGGAGAGACGCCGCGCGGCATCGACGGCTGGTGGATCCGGCACGGCACCGAGGTCGAGAAGAACCCGACGCGCCACTTCGAGGAGAACCTCGATGCACTCGCCATCCCCGACCGCGGCATCTGGCGCGAGTGGATCGAGGACCCGCGCAAGCACACGATCCTGATTGCCCGTGGCTGCCCGTTCCCGTGCACCTACTGCTCGAACCACGCCCTCTCGCAGACCGCCGAGGGCAAGTTCCTCCGCTTCCGTGCAGTGGAGTGCGTCATCGCCGAACTCAAGCAGGTCTGCGAGGAGTTTCCCGAGACGACCTACTGCTACTTCGAGGTCGAGACGATCACCTCCAATCGCAAGTGGGCCTTCGAGTTCGCGGAACACCTCAAGGCCTTCAATGCCCAGCGAGAGACTCCGCTGGAATTCGCGACCAACTTTCGCGTCCATCCCAAGAAGCGGTTTCTGGACTTCTTCGAGGCACTCAGGGGCGCGGGATTTTCCTATCTCCGGATCGGGATCGAGTCGGGGAGCGACCGCATCCGCAAGGAGGTCCTCAAGCGCTACGAGTCCAACCAGGACCTGCTCAACACCTTTGAGGACGCACAGAGCGCTGGACTACAGGTCTACGCCTACAACCTGATCGGAATCCCCGGCGAGACCCCCGAGGACTTCATGGAGACCGTGAAGATCAACCAGTCGAGCGTCATCGCCCGCAGCTACATCGGGATCTTCTACCCCTACCCCGGCACGGAACTGGCCACGGTCTGCAAGGAACGCGGGATCGTGGTCCCACCCCTCGAGGACGGGGCCGAGCGCTTCCGTGCCCGGCTCGGCCTGCCGGAGTTTCCCGACAGGCAGGTGGAGCGCCTCTTCCGCGACTTCTCCTTCCTCGTCGCCGGCGAGCAGGTCGGCTTCCTGAAACGCGCCGACGCCTTCCTGTGGCAGACGATCCGCGGCTACCCGGCACTGGAGCGCTTCGCGCGAAGATGGAGCGGCACGGGGGTCCTGTCGGGGATCCGCCGGGGCGCGGGGCATCTGCGAGGTCTGTTCCCCGGCGCGAGTTCGACCGAGACCGGCGCTTGAATCGGGTCGCGGCCCTTGAGAGCGGGCCCGCGAGCCTGACAATATGCGCTGAGCGGCCATGCGCATCCTCTTCCTGATCGATCTCTGGGACCCCCGGATCGGCTCGTCGGTCCGGCAGATGTACCAGCACGCCGAGTGCCTGCGGGAGCGCGGCCACGAGACGGCCGTCATCTCCACCACCACCGAGCGAGCCGACTGCGGCTGGCGCACGGTCGAGGGTTGCGAGGTGTTCCTGATCCACTCCGACTACCCGCCGCGCTTCCGGTCGTGGGTAGCCCTGCGACATCGTTCGGTCCTCGGCCCCCTGCGCGGCGCGCTCGAGAAGTTTCGGCCGGATGTCGTCCACAGCCACCTGATCCATTCGCACCTCTCCTATGCAGCCTTGAGCGAGGCGCGAGCGGTCGGAGCGGGCATCGTCTTCACCGCTCACGACTCGATGACCTTCTGCTACCAGAAACTCGACTGCTTCCACGGCGGAGAGAAACACGACTTCGCCCGCAAGGACTACCGAGCGCACTGGTCGAAGTGCATACCCTGTCAGCGCTTTCGCTTCCGCCCGGGGCGCAACGCCGCCATCCGCGCTGTCCTCGAGGCGACCGTGGACCGATTCACGGTCGTTACCGATGAGCAGGCCGTCGCCATCCGCGCCAACGGCATCCGAGTGGACCGAACGATCAACAACGCGATCCGGATGCAGGAGCGCATGCCCACCGAGGAGGACGTCGCGACCTTCCGTATGCGCTTCGACCTCGTCGGCATGCGAACGGTCGCCATCGGCGGCCGTCTCCACGACCTCAAGGGCGTGCGGCAGGTGTTCGAGATGCTCGCCGTGCTGCGCGCGGAGTTTCCCGACCTGCGCATGCTCGCCCTGGGAAAAGAAGAGATCTATCGGGGATTCGAGCCCTACGCGGTGGAGTGCGGCGTCGATGACCTGATCGTATCGACCGGGTGGCTGGACGGCCTCGACCTGGCCTGCGCCCTGGCCGCCACGGACGTGATGCTCACGCCCTCCATCTGCTTCGAGACCTTCGGATTGATGAACCTCGAAGCGATGGAGTTCTCACGACCCGTGGTCGCCACGAGCTTTGGCGGCTGCCCCGAGGTGGTGCGCGACGGGGTGAACGGCTTCGTCGCCAACCCCTACGAGGTGCGAGCCTTCGCCGAGTGCATCGCGCGACTGTTGCGCGACCCGGCCCTGCGCGAGCAGATGGGCGTTGAAGGCCACCGGCTGCTCAAGGAGCACTTCACCATCGAGCGCTTGACCGATGAGTTCCTCGAGGAATACGAGCTGGTCGATGCCCAGGCCCGGGCCCGCTCAGGACGGAGTTGAGCGCTCGCCGTCGCGCAGGCGCGGGGCGAGGATGCTCGTCTGGTAGCCGCTCAAGCGCGCGATCCGGCGATCGGCGACGGGAGGCCGCAGCCGTCTGGTGATGGAGTCGAGGGCGGTGTACAGACGCGCCTCCAGGCGCCCGTTGCGGTAATTCCGCTCGCGGACGCGGCGCTGGGCGCGGCGGCCCCAGAAGCCGATGCGCGGCTTGCCAAGGCCCACGGACAGGCTCGCAAAGTGCTCGTACACCTGGCGGCGGGCCGCGACGCGCGGGGAAATCTGACCCGGCCAGGGCTCCTCCTGCACGAGGTGGTACGAACCGACGTCGCTCCAACCTTCGAGCAATTCGGGGGGCTCGAAACCCAACTCGACCGACCGCGGGTACATGCCCGTTCCGGGGATCGGCCGGAACGGCCAGACCATGGCACGGCAGAGGGGTGTGGAGGACGCCACGCGCTCGCACTGATCGATGGTGCGCATCATCGCCTCTTCCGTCTCGTCGGGGAACCCGATCACGTAGGTGGCCAGGGTGCAGACACCGCGCTTCGCCAAGCGCTCGACCGCGCGCTCGTTCACCTCGGGCGGGCAGTGCTTACCGATCGAGCTCATCACGCCGCTGTCTCCCGTCTCCGCCCCCAGCTGCACGCAGAACATCCCGCAGTCGCGCATGACGTCGAGAGTCTCCGGCTCATACCTCGCCACATGATCGGTCTGCATCAGGGCGTACCACCAGAAATGGTGTCCGCGGTCGATCAGGCCCTCGGCCAGCTCCTTCACGCGCTTCTGTGAGACGCCGAAGTTCGCGTCGAAGAAGCGCAGGGAATCGAATCCCCAGCGATCGTGAAGATCGCACAGGTCATCGAGCATCCGAGCGGCGGGCATCGCCTTCCAGCGTCGGCCGCTGACCCCCGGCGAACTGCAGAACGAGCAGGGCTCGGGGCAACCGAAGCTCGAGTAGTAGGGGATGGCGAAGAAGGGCTTGTCGTGGTGTCCGGGCGGAACGACCGGTCCTTCCATCTCGCGCGCAGGCCGGCCGGCGAGTTGGCTGTCACGGTAGGGCGCGATGTCGAGCAGGTGCCAGGGGAAGTTCGTCAGCTTGTCCCAACCGACGACCGGGCGCGGCGCTGTCCTGATCACCTGACCCTCGCGCAGGAGCGCGAGGCCGGGGATCGCATCGATCGAAGTGCGCGCATCGCAGGCCCGTACGAAGTCGGCGAAGGTCAACTCCCCCTGCCCGACGCAGATGGCGTCGAAGAGGCCGGTCGCGAGGTGCATCTCGGGCGCGACGCTGGGAAACCAACCGCCGGCGATGATCGGCAGGTCCGGACAGGTCGCCTTCACGCGCCGAACGGCCTGCAGCCCGTCGGTTACCTGGTAGCCGAGGATGCTGGTCGTTCCCAGGCACAGAGCGCCCTCGCAGGCCTGGGCCAGACGCCGGTGCCCCTCTTCCGGCGGGGTCAGGTTGCCATCGATGACGACGACCTCGAAGCCCTCTTGATCGGGGATGCCGGCGATGGCGAGGACGGAGAGCGGGAGCAGGTCGCGGCTCGCCCGCATGGCGGAGTGCGGGTCCGCCAGGTGCGGAAAGTAGAGCACGACGCGTTTGTTGCGCTGGATCATGTCGGGTCGGCTCCGCCCTGCGTGTCGCGACCCGACAGGACGCTCGTCTGGTATCCGCGCCTGATCCGCCTGGGGCCCGCGCCGCGCAGGCGGCGTCCGAGACGCTCGTAGAGGTCGAACGCCTTGGCCTCGACGGCGCCCAGACGATAGTCGCCGCTCGCGATGCGCCGCTGCGCGCGGCGTTCCCAGATGCCGTCGCGTTCGCGTGCGAGGCCCAGGGCCAGGTGCGAGTAGTGCTCGTACAGCTTTCGGCGCCGTGCCACGGTGCGCGGAATCTGCCCAGGCCACCCATCGCGCAGGTGATAGATGCCGTCATCCGCCCAGCCCTCGAGAGTGGTCGGTGGTTCGTAGCCCAGCTTGACGGCGGGCGCGTACATCGCCGTGCCGGGAATCGGGCGAAAGGGCCAGACATTGCAGCGCGCCAGGGGAGAACGGGCGGCGATGCGCCGGGCCTCGTCCAAGGTCGCCATCATCGAGGAGCGGCTCTCGTCGGGAAAGCCGATGATGTAGGTCATCCAGGTGCACACGCCGCGCCGGTCCATGGCCGCCGCCGCCTCGACGTTGTCGGCCTCGCCGGTGTGCTTCCCGATCTCCACCATCATCTCCTCGTCGCCGGTCTCCGCCCCGAAGAGCGTCACGTACAGTCCGGCGTCGCGCATGGCATCGAGGGTCGATGCCTTGTAGCGAACCGCTGATCCCGACTGCATGGTCATGTACCACCAGAAGTGGGTGTCCTGTGCGATCATGCCCTCGCTGAACTCGCGTGAACGCTTCTCCTTGACCCCCCAGTTGGCGTCGTAGAAGCGCACTGTGTCGAAACCCCAGCGCGCGTGGAGCTCGCAGAGATCGTCGACCATGCGGTCAGCCTCCATGGCCTTCCAGCGCATGCCGGAGACCTCGGGCGAGCAGCAGAAAGCGCAGGGTTCCGGGCAGCCGACGCTCGCGAAGTAGCTGATGCCGAAGAAGGGCCTGTCCGCGAAGCCGGGGGGCGCGGGCATTCGTTCCACCTCGCCCACCGGGCGCCCGGCGAGCTGTGCGGCGCGGTAGGGTTCGATATCGAGGATCTCCCAGGGGCAGTTCAGCAGCTCGTCCCAGCCGACGACGCCGCGCGGCGCGCTGCGCACGAGCTGGCCGTCTCTCAGGAGCGCCAGCCCGGCGACCTCGTCGAGCGACGTGCCGGCGTCGATCGCCTGCACGAGCTCCCGAAACGTGATCTCGCCCTGCCCGAGGCACACGGCGTCGTAGAGGCCGCTCGCGAGCTGAAGCTCGGGCATCACGGAGGCGAACCAGCCGCCGATGACGGACGGGAGGTCGGGGTGGCGTGCCTTCACGCGCTGCGTGCAATGCAACCCGTCCGCCACCTGATAGCCCAGGATTCCGGTCGTCCCGTACAGCATGGCGCCCTCACAGGCCTCGACGACACGCCGGTGCGCCTCCTCGGCCGGATAGAGGTTGCCGTCAACGAGGACAACCTCGTAGCCGTCGCGAACGGGCCAGGCGGCGATGCTCAGGAGCGACACGGGGAGCAAGTCCTTACCGGCCGACGCGCCGGTCCGCTCGTCCGCCTGCTGGGGGAAATACAGGACTATGCGCTTGCGCTGCTGGATCATGACCTGCGAGTGGAACAGGGCCTGCTCTCGTTACTCAGAGCGATCAGTCCTAGTTGTATCATGCCCGTTCTGGAATGGGGCCCGGCCACGCCCACGGCGTGCGCCGACCGCCTCTCCCTCTCCAATGATCGTCCTCGGCATCTTCGCCTTCGGCATGAACCCCGGCGCTTGCATCCTGCGCGACGGGGAGCTGATCGCCTTCGGAGAGGAAGAGCGCTTCACGCGCCTCAAGGGATCGCACGGAATGTTTCCCGGGCGCGCGACGGTGTCGTGCCTCCAGCAAGTGGGCATCGATCTGGGCGAAGTCGATCGGATCGCTTTTGCATGGGACGCGAAGAAGTACCCCTACCGGATGCTGGCTTCCATCACGCGGCAGTTCCTGAAGTACCGGGGGAGCGCAGCCCGCTCCAACGGCGGCAGCACATCGAATGGAAGAAAGACGGGCAACGCCAACGTCTTGACGGTGTTGCTGAACCTCCTGAAGTACTCGCCCCGGCGCCTGCTGGAGGAGACTCGCCTCGCTCTGCGCACGACCGGCTATCGCGGCGAGCTGCCGCCCATCGAGTTCGTTCCACACCATCTCTGTCACGCCTACAGCGCCTATTTCTCTAGCCCCTTCGACGATGCGCTCGTCCTGACCCTGGACGGCTCGGGCGAGGACACCTGCACACAGATCGCTCGCGGTGAAGGCGACGACCTGCGGGTTCTCTCCGAGACACTCATCCCCCATTCCTTGGGCTGGTACTACGCCGCGTTCACGGCCTACATGGGTTTTCTTCCCTACCGCCACGAGGGGAAGTTGATGGCACTCGCCGGTCTTGGGCACGAGCGCGGCGCGGACAATCCTTGGCCCGAACGGCTACAGACGATCCTCGCGACCGATGACGGAGCCTACGAGGTGGACCCCACCTTCACGCGCTTCGGGGCCCACTCTT